>NZ_CP015520.1:642933-1285866 GCF_001647085.1 Thermococcus piezophilus | reverse complement strand
GAGTAGGCGATGAGCTTCTTCACGTCTCTCTGGGCGTTCATCATAAGGGCCCCGAAGAGTGCCGAGATTGCACCAAGGGCAATGAGCACCGTTCCAAGGGTACCAACTACTTTCGCCAAGCCCGGTGCGAGTTCGCCGCCATAGACGGTGTAGAGGAACCTGATGAGTGAGTAAACACCGACGTTGACGACCAGTCCGGAGAGTACAGCCGAGATTGAACTCGGCGCTGCTGGGTGGGCTTCTGGGAGCCAGAAGTGGTTCGGGACTATGGCGGACTTAATCAAGAACGCCCAGGTGGCCAAGGCCAAAGCAACACCCGAGGCAACTACGATATCCCCAACTGGAGCACCAGTTAGAGGGAAGTCCATTCCGTGAACCTTTGCCGTCAAATCGGCAAGATTAACCGTGCCAAAGGCGCCGTAGAGTATTCCAAGCGCGAGGAAGTACATGGTGGTTCCTATGGCGCCTATGAATGCGTACTTAAGAGCAGCGTGCACGGCATCCCTCCTTCCCCTGTAGAACGCCACGAGGGCGTATGCTGCGATGCTTGTTACTTCAATCATGACGAAGAGGTTGAATGCATCACCCGTAAGGAGAACGCCGAGTAAACCAGCCTCAAGGCCGAGGTAGAGGGTATAGTACCACTCTAAGCCCTCCTCGTGCTCCAAATAACGGTAACTGTAAATCGCAATCAGGAACATCAGGGCAGCTGTAACCAGGGCTATGAGAGCGCTAGTTCTGTCAACCTCGTAGATTATGCCTATCGGAGCGACCCACTTACCAAAGGTGTAAATCAGCGGTTTATCCGAGGAGTAGGCCAGCTGGAAGAGCTTAAAGGCACTGATTAAAGTTAATCCCGTGCCCACCAAAGCATAAGCCTGGATTATCTTCCTGTTGCCCTTGATAATAATCGACGTAAGAGGAAGGCCAAAGGCAAACAGTACTGGAATGATTGGTGTCAGTCCAACCACATCCATGCCCCTCACCTCACTCGAATATTCTCTTCGCGAACCTCTCAAAGTCCGCCGAGATTTCTCCCTTAGCCTTCTCAGGGTCCAGAGTCGTCACGTCAATCCAGTTCACGTAGAGGTACTTCTCGTCCATGTCCACCACGACCGTTCCGGGCGTGTTGGTTATCGAGTTCGCCACGAGGGTCTTAGCGTAGCTTGTCTCGACACCAATAGGCACCTTAACTATTCCGGGGTTGTAGTTGCCGGTGGTTGTCCTAATCATGACGTCTATGTGGGACTTCGTCTCTGCCACGAGCATATACCAGAGGAAGTAAATGACACCCCACAGCCACCTCACTGGATTTATGGCCTTGGCATCATTCTGAACAACGTATTTACCCATAAGCAATCCTACTCCTACTGCCACAACCGCTCCAGTGAACAGATCGTAGGGACTGCTTGAACCAGTGAAGATTATGTACGTGATGAACGCGAGCAGGGCCGTTGGAATGACCCCCCTCATTCCTCACCACCCCTCTTCGCTATCTCCCTCACGTCGAGCGTGCCGTAGAGACGGTAGAGCTGTATCGCCAGCACCGCGAGGAGTATGTTCACCGCCATTCCTATGACGACCGCAGTGATAACGAGCGCCTGCGGAAGCGGGTCAACGGCAGAACTCACAAACCCCTCCAACGCTTCTTTTGAGAGCGATGGCAGTATTGGCGGGGCGATTGGATAGGTGAGGCGGTAGCCTATGAGAACGACCATGACGTTGACGGCATCGCCGAGTATCGTGAGGGATATAATTTTCTTCAGCATGTTCGGCCTAGCGATTATGCCGTACAGCGATACCGCCAGCGTGAGCAGTAAGACGACCCAGAGGTAAGCCCACAGGAACTCTGAAGTGCTCATTTCTTCACCTCCAGGATTTTCTTGAATTTTTCTTCTGGGATGCTTAGGAGGAGGAATACCGCCGTGAATCCAGCGCCAACGGCCAGGAACTCGAAGAAGTTGTAGTAGATTAGGGAACCACCGATAAGTTGGCCTCCAATTTCAGCAGGGAATATCGGCTGGTTCTGCATGACGAAACCACCGCTGAGCAAGGGGACTAACGCTACGAGAGCAATTCCCAGGAGACCAATGGAACGAAGGATTAATGCTCTCGTTTTATCCAGGCCATTCTTTTCGAGGGCGTACTTGGAGTAAGCTGCGATTATCAACAATGGAGCAACTGCCAAAGCCGAACCACCCTGGAAACCACCACCAGGCGTTAAGTGACCGTGTAGAGCAATCGAGGCCGAAACGGCAAGAATCATCGCAACGATAACTTTAGTAACGTCCTTCACTATTGGTGTCAGCTCGGTTGGAGCGCTTTCAACCTTCTTGACCTCTTTCTCCTGCTCTTTGGTGAGTCTGAAGATGGTTAAGCTTCCAATTATTGCGAGGAAGAACACTGCAGTCTCAAAGAGCGTGTCAATGCCACGGTAGTCCCAGAGGATTGAGGTAACAACCTCAGGACTCTTAGCAGAATAATCCCCGAAATAACTGTTTTCTAAGTAGAATTCGCCGAGAGGTCTGACTCCGGTACCCTCGCTGAAGACCTGGAGGGAGACAACAGCGTAAGTCATGAGCGCGGCGAAGGTCAGGATTATAACCGCCGTGATGAGGCCCTTGCCCCTCATTCACACCACCTCGTACCTCTCGGTCTTGCTGATGGCGAATATCAGCAGGGCAGAGTATATTCCCACGGCTATCGCTATGTAGGCGAGAACTATGTCCGGCGCCATCAGGATGTAGAATGCTATGGCGTAGGCTATTGCTTGGACAGAGGAAAAGCCCACTGCCTTAAGCAGATCTCTCTCCATCACCGCCAGATAGCTGGCTATGAATCCCAGGATGAGGGCAAGGCTGAGGATAAGCAGGTGGATTTCAATCACTCTCTCACCTCCTTGAGGTGGTCGACTTTTGGCTTCCACTCCACGAGCTTGGCCTTGTGAGCAGCGTAGGCCAAAGCGTGAGCGCCCGCTGGTGCTGCGAGGAGGACTATTATGCCGGTGATGAAGCTTGCACCAGCGATGGCGTACCTGTGGGGGAGGAAGTCCGCACCGAGGGCAAGCAGGGCAACGCCGAATAACGGCACTACTGCTCCTCCAATAGTTCCTACCGTAGCAGCATGTAACCTAACGTAAAAGTTCGGGAATTTTAAGAGTCCAAGGGCACCAAATAAGTCGCAGATGCCACCAATGACTATCAGGAGCGCTCCTATGTAAAACAGAACGCTCATGCTCCCACCTCCCTGCTCACCAAGTACTTTGCAACGTAGATATCCAGCAGGTACGCCCAAAGAGCGAGTATTATAGCCCCGCTCACTAAGTAAACGCTCTTAAAGTAAACCGCAAGGATGGCCATGAACGCTGCCACATCGAAAGAGAGACAGTCAACAGCAAGGATAATATCCACTATTGTGGGACCTTTGAAGGCTCTGACGGCATAGATAATGAAAGCCAGCAGATAAACCGGTATCACAAACTTCATCAGCAGGAAGAACTGGGACTCAAGGCTCATACCCTCACCTCCTCACTATCTTGAGCTTGGCGTCCGCTTCAAGCTCCTGGGCGACCTTTAAGAGGAGATTCCTATCGTTCTCGGGCAATCTTTCAACTGGTATCAGTATAAGGTCGCCTATAGACAGGTCTATCTCGTTTCCCTTTGTCCCGAGGCTCTCCTTGATTATCTCGACGGTTTTCTCATTCAGCGTTCCTATTTCCTCTAACACGGCCATGTCGCCGGCGAAATGCGCCATCGCCTTTGAGAAGTAAGGTGGATTAACGTAAACCAGCTTTAACAAGTGCCAGGTGCCTCTTTTCATAGGCATCCTTCAACCTCCAGTACTCGTTTTCGAGGAACCTTATCGCGAACTTCACACGGGAGTCCTTCTCCCTCAGGAAGTAGCCAGTAACAAGCTCGTGGAGCCTCTTCCTCGGGTTCTCGCTCTCCTGGGCCTTTTCCACGAGGGCCATGAAGTCCTCGAGAACCTTCTCCCTATCGAAGTACCCCACGACGCGCCTTAGGGATTCTCTGAGCGTCAGGTAAATCCTTTCCTCGATGGGTCTGTCGGGCAGGACGAACTCAATCTCGTCTGCATAGTAATACTCGCCCTTCATCTTCTTCTCCTTCAGGCCGAGGAGCTGGGCTAAACCATAGAGTATCTCCTCCGGGCTCGGCGGGCATCCCGGAATGTATATGTCTGGCTTTTTCCCGTATTCTGCCAGGAGAACCTCTATTCCGCCCGTCCTGAGCCTGTCGCTTCCTCTCTCCGGGTTCGGGTTATAGATTGGATAGCCATTGTAGAATATACCCCCGCTGGACGCGCAGGTACCTACGGCCACAACTATCCTCGGTTTTGGCGGCATCGCCTCGTAGGCGGCTTTGACAGCGTAGTAAGTCTGCCTCGTGAGTGGGCCTGAAACGAGGAGGGCATCGGCATGTCTTGGACTCGGCACGAGCTTTATTCCGAGCCTCTCCACATCATAGTATGGCGTGAGCACGTCAAGTATCTCTATGTCGCAGCCGTTGCAGCTTCCGCTGTCAACGTGGAATACCCAAACAGACTTCAACCCGCTCATCTCCTCTCACCCATCACCTTTGAGCCTCTCGGATAGAGGGAAAGGAGAAGGCTGTCAGCGTAGGGCCCTTGAACCGCCAAGGTCTTGGCGCTCTCCTCCATCCTGCACTCCCTGCAGAGAAAAGCCCTCTCGGCTATGCCGTGCTGGTCAATGACTTCCTTCGGCAGAATCTGAAACATCTTCTGAACCTGTCTTTCCGTGAACTCCTCGTATTTTCCGCAGCGCGGGCACCTGTAGAGTTTGTGGTCAACGACCTCGATGAGGTCCTCCTTGTTCGGCGTCGCTATTTCAAACCTCGTCGTGCCCTGCATCGCACCGGTTGGACAGACCTCGACGCAGCGGTGGCACCTTATACAGCGCGCGGCGTTGAAGACTATCCTCTTCCTCCCGTTCTCAAAGTCCCACTCTATCGTTAGGGCATCCGGTGGACAGGCCCTAACACAGGCACCACAGCCAATGCAGAGATGGGGATCTATGTGAGGTATACCCCTGTACTCCGGTGGCTTTTCAATGTCAACGAAAGGATAAGATGTCGTAACAGGAGCCTTCTTAACGTCCTCCTCTGGTCGCTTCCAGAACTTGAGCCTGTCGGTGAATGAAATCGCCTGGGCCATCAGGCCACCCCCTTGCCCTTCTCTATCGAGAGCATGTTGAACTGCTGCTCGTTCAGAGTCTGGGCCTTTCCGGTCTCAACGTCCACTATCTGGACCCTCTCCGTACAGGAGTAGCACGGATCTATGCTCGCTATGATGAGCGGGGCATCGGCAACGCTATAACCCTTGAGCATCTCCGGAACAGCTGGAAGGTTGTTGTAAGTCGGCGCCCTGATCTTCCAGCGGTAGACCTTGTTCTTCTTGTCAGTCATGACGTAGTGGATGACTTCACCCCTTGGAGCTTCACTGTAGCCAAGGGCCTCTTCATACTCCGGGAGCTCCCCTATCGGCATGAAGACGTCTCCTCCTGGCATCTGATCAATGGCCTGCTCGATGAGCCAGATGCTCTCAAGAACCTCGTCCATCCTGATGAGGAACCTTGCCAAGACGTCGCCCTCCTTGTAGACTGGAACCTTAAAGTCCAAATCCTTGTATGCTGCGAACGGCTGATCCCTTCTAATGTCAATGTTCCTCCCGCTGGCCCTACCGTTCGGACCGAGGACCGAATAAGCCTTGGCCACTTTGTACGGCAGAATTCCAACCCCCTCGGCCCTCTTGACGAAGGTTGCCGTACCGGTCGCTATTTCGATGAACTCCTCGACCTGCCTCCTGAGCTCCTTGATCTTCTCCATTATCATCTCCTTGCGGTAGTCGAGGAAGTCCCTCCTAACCCCTCCGACGATGTTGAGTCCGTAGGTCTTCCTGTTGCCGGTGAGCCTCTCAGCGAGCCACATGACGGGCTCTCTGACGCGCCAAGCGTGCATGAATCCCGTGTCAAAGCCCGTCAAATGGGCCGCAACACCGGCCCAGAGCATGTGGGAGTGAATCCTCTCAAGCTCAAGCATTACCGCCCTTATGTACATGGCCCTCTCGGGAATTTCAATGCCGGCTATGTTTTCAACCGCCTGGGCGTAGCTCGTCGAGTGCTGGAAGCCACAGATTCCACATACCCTCTCGGCTATGAAGAGCACCTGGTTGTAGGTCAGTCTTCCCTCACCTATCTTCTCAATTCCCCTGTGGGAGTAGAAGCCGCGGTAGTCAACGTCAACCACCGTTTCTCCCTTGACGAATATCCTGAAGTGGGCCGGCTCGTCGAGCGCCAGGTGGTACGGGCCGATTGGAACCGTCATTGTGTCGGGCGGCCCGGGCTTGTAGTAACACTTTGGCGTATCCATCGGCGAGGCCTTGTAGTCATGGTCCTTCCTAAGCGGGTAAACACCCTCGGGCCAATCCTCCGGGAGTATGAGCCTTCTCAAATCCGGATGGCCTTTGGGGTTGAAGCCGAGCAGGTCGTAGACTTCCCTCTCCGCCCACAAAGCCGCGGGAAGCTTTGCGGCTATTGATGGAAACTCTGGGTTGTCCTCGTCGAGGTAGGCCTTCAGAATAACCCAGTAGTTCCTCTCCCCGTTTCCAGGCTCAACGGTGACGTTTATCACCGGAGCGTAGGCGAACTTTCCGGCGATGTTCCTCTCATCCGTCCCGATGCTCGTTGAATAGTGAGTTTCTTTCAGCTCGGGATGGTTGTGCCAGTGGAGCACCATCTCCGGAAGTGTATCTTTATCAACGATGAACAGGTACTGGTTCCTCGTCAGCTTCTTGCACTCGAAAATCGATCTCCTAAACTTCTCCACGAATTCCTTTAGATGACCATCCTCAAGGACGTCCTCAACTTCAGCCGATCTGCATCCACCCGCACACACGCTGCACTCCATATCTCACCACCCCACCAGCGCTATTATCAGGACAGCAAGGGACATCAGGAAGACCTTCTTGTTAAGGGAAACCGCCTGGTCGATCCTCAGGCGGGCGTTTGCAGCCTCAACGGCCACGGCAAGCGAATAAAGCAGAAACGTAGCGACCAGCTGGGCGACGAGCAGTGCCATTGAGCTTGTTATACCGAGAGACCTCATGGCGGGAATCACAATCATGGACGCCAGCAACCAGAGCAGGACAATCCTTTTAATCAGCAGGGCGTACTTGAAGATTCCGAGGAGCCTTCCGCTGTACTCTGTAAGGGGACCCCCGATTACTTCGGTTTCCGCCTCAGCTATGTCAAATGGAACGAATCCGCTCTCAACGTAGACCGCATAAGCCAGCAGGATGTAAGCGAGGGCAACGGAAAGCGAGAGGTTAGCGCTGAAGGGCATCTCAGCGACGTTGAGCGTTCCAAGCTTGAATGCCAGGACACCGAAGACGACAGCCAGCACTGGCTCAATCGAGAGTATCAGCATGACCTCTCTGTGTCCGCCTATGTGAGAGAACGCGTTCTGGACGGAGAAAGCGGCGAGTATCATCACTACGCTGACCATCGCCATGACGTAGAAGAACACTATGAGGCTCTTTCCAAAAGCCAACACCGACTCGCTTCCGAAGGGAAGCATTAGGCCGCCGGCAATGGCAGATGCCAGGGCTATGTACGGTGCCAGTCTGAAAATTATGCTCTCAGTTGGAAGCACTGACGGCAGCTTGAGAAGCTTTTCGAGGTCGTAGAACGTCTGCATTATAGGCGGTCCTCTCCTGTACTGAATCCTTGCCTTTATCCTTCTCCCTATTCCATCAAGGAACGGTGGAAGGAGGAAGAGGACGATCGGAGCAGCGATAATGCTTACGTAGTCCATCACCATCACCTCACAACACAAGGAGTGCGAGTATTATCACCGTGGTCAGCATTGAAGCCAGGAAGAGCTCGTCCATGGACACCGAGATGCCCGCTGCCAGCACGGCGATGTTTTTGAGTAGATCCATCATCGGCGCGAAGAATGCCTCGTCCAGGTACCTGACGGTACTCTGTCGAAGCTCGTCAAGGGTGAAGGAGCGCTTCTTCTCCCTGCCGGTGTAGACGAGGCCCCTGGCGAGAACGAGGTAGATGGACATCAGGGCAGAGAGGAGGGCCCTTCCAACCTTGCCAGCGGCGCTTCCAAGGGTGTAGATACCGCTCATCTCAGTGAAATACGGTTTGTAATAGTCCCTGGCCTTCGCTCCATACCTCTCTTCCGGCAGGAAAAGCGCTCCAGCGTTCCATGGTTTGACGTTGGTCGTCTTTGGCCTGAAGACGAAGTACGAAGCAACCGCAATAAATGAAACCGCAAGGAGCAGGGCTATTGGCGAGAAGTACTCAAAGTCAGTGGATATAGAACCCATTGTAACGGTGACGTCGCTGCCATTCAATGAAATCGTTAATATCGGGTAAGCGATAGCCGGAAGTATTCCAACGGCAAGTGAAGTTAAGGCAATAATTCCCTCACCGAGGAGCATGCCCGACGGGACTTCCCTGGCGTTCTCAGTTCTCTCGTTCGGTTCGCCTCCGAAGGCAGAGGTGTAGAGCTTGAGCGAGTACGCCAAGGTTACGGCACTCATAAACACCGCCATTACGGAGCCAAAGACGAAGAGGCCGATTCCAGAGTAGTAGCCAGCCTGGTAAATCATCCACTTCGAGAGGAAGCCACTGAAGAGGGGCACTCCAGCGAGGGAGAGCGCACCTATGGCGGTGAAGAGCGACGAGTACGGCATTGCCCTCCTCAAGCCACCAAGCTCGTTGAGGTCAGCCGTTCCGGCGGAGTACTCGAAGTTGCCCGAGATGAGAAAGAGTAGTCCCTTGAAGAGTGCGTGATTGAAGGAGTGGAAGACTCCGGCGAGGAAGGCCAGGTAAGCCAGGCTCTCCATGCCCTTTGCTAAGAAGACCATGCCCATGCCTACCGCGAACCAGATGTAGCCCATTTGTCCAACGCTTGAGTAAGCGAGGAGCCTCTTCGCGTGGGTTTCTCTGAGGGCATAGATGGTTCCGAAGGTCATGGTAAGTATACCAACGATAACGAGAACGTAACCAATGCCTTCACTGCATGGTAGGACGTTGCAGAGGAGCCTTATCAGACCGTAAATCGCCATCTTCTCCATCGCACCGGCCATCAGCGAGGCTATATTGCTGGGGGCAGATTGATACGCATCGGGCACCCAGAACTGGAATGGAACACTCCCAGATTTTGCAAGAAATGTTACAAGGAACATCGCGTAGAGCAGCTTGATCTGGGTCGGAGAAAGGGAAGATGTCTTAAGCGTGGCGTAATCAACGCTGAAGCTCCCGGTGGCGGAGTAGATTATGCCGAGGGCCACGAAGAGGGGCACCGTGTTAAACACCTGCATCGTGATGAGGTATTTAATTCCAGCGTCCTGCTGCCTCCAGCTCACAAAGACGAAGGACGTTAGAGTCATCAGCTCCCAGAAGAAGACGAACCATAGCAGGTTTGACGTCAGAGCCACGAAAATCATTGATATCACAAACGTGCTGTATAGGAGTGCATATGCCAGCGGTCTTCCGGTAGTTCTGTGAACTTCCATGTATGAAATGGAGTACACTGAAACCACGAGGCTGAGTAGGGCTATGATGAACAGGAACGGGAGGGAGAGGCTGTCTATGATTAGGGGAATGCCCAAAAAGCTCTCCCGAACGGGAAGCCCCCTGGACAGGGCATGAACAGTTACGCCCAGAAGGGATAGGGATGCTATGGCTGAGAGGACGCTTGAAATCTTAATGCTCCGCCTAAAATCCTTTATCAGACCGGAAATCGCTGAGAGTGAGTAGAGCGCGATTGAAATTTCCATCATCCCACATCACCCCATGAACCCTATCTGAGTCACGAGCTTCACGCTTAGGAACGGCGCAACGATGGACAGGATTATTAAAACCACGAGGACAAAGCGCATCAGCGGGGAAACTTCTGCACTCTCCTGGAGGGGCTCGCTGAACACCATCCTCTTAATCCATCCGAGAGATACCGCAAGGAAAACCGTGGCATCGGCCAGCACTAGGAAGAGCGGAATCCAGCCAACCCAGCTGGTTATTGAAGACGCGTTCATGAAGAGATACGCCTTGCTGAAGAACAGGCCGAGCGGGGGAACTCCAGCCAGGCCGAGAAGGGCCAGGAACCAGCTTGCACCAACGACCGGAACGAGCTTTCCGAGGCCCCTAATCTTTTCCATGTCGAGCGTTCCAAAAGCGTAACTGAAGGTTCCCGCGGTGAGGAAGGCAAGACCCTTGACGAAAGCATGGTTAGCCAGCTGGAACATGGCCGCCTGGAGGCCGTAGACAGAGCCAAACACGGCATAGAGCACGCCAACGTACATCACTCCTGCCTCTGCTATGGTTGAATAAGCAAGGAGTCTCTTGGCGTCCTTCTGGAGCGGGTAGTAGAGGATTGCTATGAGTAAAGTTAGCGACACGAAGACGAGCATAACGTAGAAAGCTGTCTCCGGAATCGGTTGCATGAACTGGGTGACCCTAGCGAGCAGGTAAACTCCCATTTCAACCATTGCAGCACCGTGGAGAAAAGCGGAAGCAGGTGTTGGAGCAGCCATTGCATCAGGAAGCCATGAATAGAGTGGGAACTGGGCACTCTTGGTGAAAGCAGCAACCATTATACCCAAAAAGACCAAAAGCTTGAGCTCATCATTCAGGTTCTGAAGAGCGTAAAGACTAAGATCGTGGAGTTTGAGGATGCCAATGCCAACGGTGGTGTAGAGGCCAATCATGGCACCAAAGTTGGGCACGAGGAGAGCTTTATAGGCCGCTCTCTCGGCCTTTGGACTTCTATAGTATCCAACAACACCCCAGCAGGCGAGCCCCATTATCTCGAAGAATATGAGCAGCTGAAGCGTTGTGGAGGAGTATATGAATGCCAGCGTTGCCCCGACGAAGATGACCATCCACGCATAGAACCTGCCCTTATCAGAGTAGACGGGGTGCTGCTTGTTTCTCTCGCTCATATAATCAACCGCGTAGAGAAGGAACAGCACGCCGGCGAGGCTAACTATGAAACCAACCAGAACACTCATCGGGTCGATTATAACGCCGTACACCTCACCGAGGGAGGAAGTTTCGAGGTAAACGATGTGATGAGCGCCACCGACCTTTAGGTATTCGAGGACTCCCACAAGGTTAACAAGGAAGGAAGACACAACGGCGATGAGCATGAACACATCAGCTTTTCTACCGTCCAGCTTAAACAGAAAGGGACCAAGGATGAGGGGAATTAAAAAAGATATGATGAAGGGAGAGGCGTTCATCCCGGCACCTCCTTTCATCTGATGAGGTAGGCCTCGAGGACGTTGGTCCTGTCACCAATGTCCTTAAACTCGGCAACTATCTTTCCTTCTCTGGCCCAGAGGACATCGTTTATGTCGCCGTACTTGAGGGCCTCAGTTGGACACGCTGAGACACATGCGGGAAGCTTACCCTCTGCTCTGCGGTGGGCGCAGAGGTCACACTTGTCCATTATCTTGTTGTACTCGTCTATCTTTGGAATGCCGAATGGACAGGCCAGACCGCACATGAGACAGCCGATACACTTGAGGGGATCGAGAACGACTGCGCCATCATCGTCCTTGGAGAGCGCGTTGGTTGGGCAGACCTCAACGCATGGGGCCTTTTCACAGTGGCGGCAGTTGAAGGCGACGCTGGTCAAGTCGGGGAACTCAAAAACCCTAATCCTTGCCTCCCCGTGCTCCATCTCACAGGCCACTTCACAGGCCTTACAAGCGATACAGCGCTTAAAATCGATAAATATCTTCTTGCTCATTTAAATCACCCCTCAACCTTGGAGATTCTACATGCGGCCGTCTTCAACTCGGGCATCTTGGCGTATTCGTCAAGGACATCGGTGGTCAGATAGTTGAAGTCCCAGTGCCACGGCACGGCAACGACGCCCTCCCTGATGTGCGGTGTAACCTTGGCCTTGAGAACCAGCGCTGCTCTCCTTGTTTCAACCTTCACGAGGTTGCCGTCCTTTATGCCAAGCCTTTTGGCATCGTTTTCGTTAATCTCTACATACTCCTCCGGCCACCTCTTGCTCAGGCTCTTGCTCCTGTGGCTCATAGTTCCGGTGTGGAACTGACCAACGAACCTGTAGTTGGTGAGCCAGAATGGATATTCCTCATCTGGAACCTCTCCGGGCTCTTCATACTCCACAGGGATGAGTTGGGCCTTTCCGTTCGGCGTCAGGAAGCCTTGGACAAAGAGTCTCGGTGTTTCGGTGCTCTCGTCTGGACACGGTGTCATACAGCCTTTAAGATTCTTTTTGAGTCTCTCTGGTGTGGCGCCGGTGAGGAATGGAATAGTTCTGTTTATCTCCCTCAGTATATCGTCCACATCGGAGTAGTTGAAGTACTCCCCAAGTCCAAGCTCCTTCGCGAGCATTACGATAATCTCCCAGTCCGGCTTGGCCTCCCCTGGCGCATCAGCAGCCTTAAAGCTCCTCTGAACCCTCCTCTCGAAGCTTACAGCAGTTGCATCCTTCTCAAACCATGCGGCCGCTGGAAGGACCATGTCAGCGTATCTCGCGGTTTCAGTGAGGAAGATGTCCTGGACAACGAGGAACTCAATGTTCTTAAAGGCCTCCTCAACCTTCTTAAGGTTTGGAAGGGATTTTGCAGGATTGGTTCCCATAACGTAGAGGGCCTTGAGCTTGCCCTTAAGGAGCGCATCAACCATTTCAACGTAAGTTATTCCAGGCTTCTCCGGAATCTTGAAGCCCCACACTTCCTCAATTCTCCTCCTGTGCTCTTCGGCGTGAAGTGGGAACTTTCCTGGCAGTGCATCCGGTTCTACACCCATGAGTCCAGCACCCATACCGTTGTGAGCACCGGGTATGGCTCCAGACATGACGCCCTCCTTTCCGAAGTAGCCACATAGAACCATCATCTCGGTGAGGGCCATAACTGTCCTTGTTCCGTTGGCGTGCTGGTTCACTCCCTCGTTCGTTAGCAGGGCCGCGGTTCCGGCCGTTGCAAAGGTGATTGCGGCCTTCCTTATGAGCTCAGCAGGAACGCCGCTGACCTTCTCAGCCCATTCTGGAGTGTACTTTTCGACGGTCTTGGAGAGCTCCTCAAGGCCCTCCGCGCGCTCCGCCACGAAGTCCTTATCGTAGAGCTCCTCGGTGATTATGACGTTGAGCATAGCCAGTGCAACGGCAAGGTCAGTTCCGGGATAGGGTTGTAGATGTATGTCCGCGTACTTGGCGGTCTTCGTTTTCCTCGGGTCAACGACAATGAGAGTGGCATTGTTGTCGAGAATTGCCTTCTCAATGTACTGGCCGAAGAAAACCGGATTAGTTGCGGCTGGATTGTATCCCCAAAGAACGATAACTTTAGCCTTAAAGATGTCCTCGAATGGATTCGTAAGACCAGGATGCCCAAGAAGCATTCCTTTGCCAGCAACGGCCGTTGACTGACACATTCTACAAACGTAGTCAAGGTTGTTGGTGCCTAAAGCTCTAGCCAGCTTCTGGAGAACATAGTTCTCCTCTATGGAGCACCTCTCACTCCCAAGGAAGGCAAGAGCCTCAGGACCGTACTTTTCCTTGATTTCACTTAGTTTTTGTGCGATCTCCTTAATTGCTTCATCCCAGCTTATCTCCACGAACTTGCCCTCGCCTCTCTCGCCGACTCTCTTGAGAGGTCTCTTGAGTCTGTCCGGATGTCTGAGGTACTGGAAGGCAGCGACACCTTTTGGACAGAGCTTGCCGTGGTTCCTGATGTCATTCTCATAGTCGAACTCGATCTTCTTGGGGTATCCATTCACATTTACTATGTAGAACCTACAACCAACGGAACACCACGGGCAGACTACTGGCACCAACTTCTCTGCCATATGCATCACCCAAGTCGGCTATGACTGACTAGTCAGTTTACTCAAATGCAGTGAGTAATAAATCATTTAAATAGTTTTCCTTAACGTTGTATTGTACACACAGTTGGTTTTTAGTGCAAGTTTGTGTTCTTTGGTCAATTGGTAACAAAAAGTATGGATTTTGTTGTCCACCAAAATTATATTATTCAGACCGGAATGAGAATGCTAAAATGGGCAACAATTCGCGTATATGGATCTGCACTTTGAACTACAATAACGAGATGAACACAAAAAACATCCTTAAGTTAAACAGATTTTCCAAATGAGAAAGGACCCATTTAGTGATTATGTTTACCACTCCCGGACAATAACGCCCAAATGCACAAAGATGCTCAAGAAAACGGGATTATGCAAAAAATTATTCACAGCACCGCCTAGTTTTTCAAACTTTTCTCTATTAACTTGATGAGTTCTGAAACGTAATCCACATCCGGGGTGCACGAATATTCAACAAAAACCACTCTCGAAAAGAGGGCACCATAAAACGCCTTAAAAACCACCAGGGCAGTTTTTTCATCCACGTTTGCGAGCTGAGATATTTTCTTGGCACCCTTGGAAATCGCCTCTGTGCAGAATGTCCTGTGGATTTCCTCGACATCTTTTATTTTGCCTCTTACTGCCAGCGTGTAGAAGAATAGGGATCGCAAGACCGGATCGCAGTAATATACAATGTACGCCTTTGCAATACTGTGCAGAAACTCCGTAAGGCTCTCGTGCTCTCTTTCAAGCTCCTCCCTTATTGCAGAGTACGGCAGGGACTGGAGAGCGACGATTTTTATCAGCTCCTCTTTACTCTTAAAGTAGTTGTAGAAAGTGCCCTTAGCAACCCCTGCCCTCTCAACGATTTCATCAACGGTAGTTTTATCGTAGCCCTTCTCGGCAAAGAGTTCCTCTGCAGCTTTCAGTATCCTCTCTCTGGTGTACATTCCCAGCACTCCCCGCGTTATACTGACTGCGAGGTCAGTGGCGTTATATAAAAAAGTTACGGCAATTCAAATAATTCGCGGGGAAGACTTGTGTTCATCATGGAGGTAAGAAGAGCTCCTAAAGGAGGACAAGCCCCTTAGTCCTTGAGAATTTTTTAGTTTGCGAGTTTAATCAGGTCTTGAGGTGGAACTGTAATCTCCAGTTGGAGAGATTATCCTTTTAGTTGAAGTTACATGAAATTCTTTTTTATGCAACATTTAAAAAGCCCCTGGCAAACCTAGAAACAGGTGAGAGAAATGTGTCTGGCGGTTCCAGCTAAGGTTCTCGAAATCAACGGAAACGTTGCGATTGTTGATTTCGGAGGCGTAAAGAGGGAAGCGCGCCTTGACCTGCTTCCTGATGTCGAGGTTGGCGATTACGTGATTGTGCACACGGGCTTCGCAATAGAAAAGCTGGACGAGGAGCGCGCTAAGGAGATACTCGAAGCATGGGACGAAGTCTTTAGAATAACCCGGGGCGGAGGACTCCCGCGGAGGGATTGAAATGCTCGAAAAGTTCAGAGACAAGGAACTAGCTCAGAAGATAGTCAGGGAAATCCACGAAGAGGCAAAGGGCCTCGAAGAAGTTCGTTTCATGCACGTCTGCGGAACCCATGAGGACACGGTAACGAGGAGCGGAATCCGATCACTGCTTCCAGAGAATGTCAAAATCGTCAGCGGCCCTGGCTGTCCCGTCTGCATAACGCCCGTCGAGGACATAGTCAAGATGCAGGAGATAATGCGCCGGGCCTATGAGGAAGGTGACAAGATAATCCTCACTACCTTCGGCGACATGTACAAGATACCAACACCAAGAGGAAGCTTCGCCGACCTGAAGAGCGAAGGCTACGACGTCAGGGTGGTATATTCAATCTTTGACGCCTACAAGCTCGCCAAGGAAAACCCCGACAGAACAGTAGTTCACTTCAGCCCTGGCTTTGAAACCACCACTGCCCCAGCCGCTGGAATGCTCAACGCGGTCGTTGAAGAAGGAATTGAAAACTTCAAAATCTACTCCGTTCACCGCTTAACGCCCCCAGCAGTTGAGGCTCTGGTGAAACAGGGCACGAGGTTCCACGGATTAATAGACCCCGGCCACGTCTCCACAATAATAGGAGTGAAAGGCTGGGAATACATAACCACTGAGTACGGCGTTCCCCAGGTTGTTGCCGGCTTCGAACCGGTTGACATGCTCCTCGCGATCCTGCTCCTGATAATGATGGTCAAAGAAGGCAGAGTTGAGATAATCAACGAGTACACGAGGGCTGTCAAGTATGAGGGCAACGTCACCGCTCAGGCTCTCACCGAGAAATTCTTTGAGGTAACGGACGCAAAATGGCGCGCCCTGGGGGTTATTCCCAAGAGCGGACTTGAGCTGAAGAAAGAGTGGAAGGAGCTGGAGATAAGAACCTACTATAACCCAGAGGTTCCCAAGCTACCAGACTTAGAGAAGGGTTGTCTCTGCGGGGCAATACTGCGCGGCTTGGCACTTCCACCGCAGTGCCCGCACTTTGGGAAGACGTGCACTCCGAGACATCCAGTTGGCCCATGCATGGTGTCCTACGAGGGAACCTGCAGCATCTTCTACAAGTACGGGGCGTTATTCTGACACCAAAGGTTTAGAACTCGCTCCTAGTTTTTAACTTTTGGTTTTAGAAACGTATAAAGGCCGTAAACATTAAAGAGAAACCGGTGAGAGGAATGAAAGCTTACCGGATTCACGTTCAGGGTATCGTTCAGGCCGTTGGTTTCAGGCCATTCGTCTACAGGATCGCTCACGAGCATGATTTGAAGGGCTATGTCAAGAACCTCGGAGATGCAGGAGTGGAAATAGTAGTTGAAGGCCACGAAAAGAATATCAACTCTTTTCTGCGCGATTTAAGGGAGAAACTCCCCCCTCTCGCCAGAATTGAAAGGATCAAGAAAAGAGAGGTTCCAGTTCAAGGTTTTGACCGATTCTATATTGAAAAGAGCTCCCCTGGAGGCTCTGAAGGAGACTCAATAATTCCCCCCGATGTGAGCATCTGCGACGACTGCGTCAGAGAGCTCTTTGACCCCACAAACAAGCGCTACATGTATCCCTTCATCGTCTGCACTAACTGCGGGCCGAGGTTCACGATAATTGAGGATCTGCCCTACGACCGCGAGAACACAACCATGAAGGAATTCCCGATGTGTGACTTCTGCGAGAGTGAGTACAAAGACCCCCTCAACCGGCGCTATCACGCCGAACCGGTATGCTGCCCCGTCTGCGGGCCAAGTTACAGGCTCTATACAAACGACGGCGAAGAGATAATCGGCGACCCCCTGAAGAAAGCCGCCGAGCTGATAGACAAGGGTTACATCGTGGCTATCAAGGGAATCGGCGGAATTCACCTCGCCTGCGACGCCACTAGAGAAGACGTCGTAGAGGAGCTCAGGAAAAGGACCCTCCGCCCCCAGAAGCCTTTCGCGATAATGGCAAAGGACATCGAGACGATAAAGGAGTTCGCCTTTATCGGTCCAGAAGAGCTGGAGGAACTCACGAGCTACCGCAAGCCCATCGTGACGCTCCGCAAGAAGGAACCCTTCCCACTCCCGGAGATACTCGCACCTGGGCTCCACACCATCGGAGTCATGCTCCCCTACGCGGGGACGCATTATATACTCTTCCACTACTCAAAAACCCCCGTTTATGTCATGACCTCCGCCAACTACCCCGGAATGCCAATGGTCAAGGACAATGAAAAGGCCTTCGAGGAACTGAAAGCGATGGCCGATTACCTCCTGCTCCACAACAGGAAGATACTTAACAGAGCCGACGACAGCGTAGTCCGCTTTGTGGACGGCAAGAGAGCCATTATCAGGCGCTCCCGCGGCTTTGTTCCGCTCTCGATAGGGATACCCTTCGGGTACAGAGGATTAGCCATGGGAGCAGAGCTCATGAACGCCTTCGGCTTTTCCAAGAACGGAAAAATCTACCCAAGCCAGTACATAGGCAACACCTCAAAGGTTGAAGTCTTGGAGTTCATGCGGCAAGCCATAGAGCACTTCAAGAAGATACTCCGCATCAAAAAGCTGGATTTGATCGTGGCGGACCTTCACCCCTCATACAACACCACTAAGCTCGCGATGGAGATGGCCAACGAGCTTGGCGTCGAGTTCCTGCAGGTTCAGCACCACTACGCGCATATAGCCTCAGTGATGGCCGAGCACAACCTCGACGAGATAGTGGGCATAGCGGTCGACGGCGTCGGCTACGGAACTGACGGCCACACCTGGGGTGGTGAGGTGATATATCTCAGCTACGAGGATGTCGAGCGCTTGGCCCACATTGACTACTATCCACTTCCCGGTGGGGATCTAGCCAGTTACTACCCACTCAGGGCGTTAATGGGAATCCTCAGTAATGTTTACGGCATAGATGAGCTTGAGGAAATTATCGAGAAGTGCTGCCCGAAGGCGGTAGAGAGCCTCCCCTACAGAAGGGTCGAGTTCAACGTCATCCTCACCCAGCTGGCAAAGGAAGTGAACACTACCTACGCCTCCTCAACCGGAAGGGTGCTCGATGCCTTCTCCGTCCTGCTTAACGTGGCCTACAGGAGGCACTACGAGGGTGAACCGGCTATGAAGCTTGAGAGCTTCGCCATGCGCGGCAAGAACGACCTCGGCTTTACTGTTCCGGCGGAGGGTGAACTGATAAAGGTCGAGGAGATGTTCAGGCAGGCCCTAGAAGTGAACGCCGCACCCGCTGATGTCGCCTATTCGGTTCACCTCGCCCTCGCGAGGTCTTTCGGCGAGATAGCTGTGGAAAAAGCTAAAGAGTTCGGGGTCAAGAACGTTGGAATCAGCGGTGGCGTTGCATTCAACGAACTCATCGTAAAGACAGTAAGGAAGATCGTTGAGGCCAACGGTCTGAAGTTCTACTCAACCTACGAAGTTCCAAGGGGAGACAACGGAATAAACGTTGGCCAAGCCTTCCTCGGGGGATTGTACCTTGAGGGATACCTGAGTGGGGAGGACCTCATGCTGTGAAAAGGTTAAATGCCGAAAGGGCGATAGGTTGCAAAGGTGAGAGGATGAAAAGGAATCGAGTCGTGAAATCCACAGAGGAGAATAAAATCCTCGCCGCTGTTAGGAGAGAATTCCCCATAGCTCGTTAGTTTTGAACTAAAAGCCTGTTGGAGGGATAAAAAATGAAAATCAAGCTCGAGCACGGTGCCGGTGGAGAAATAATGGAAGAGCTCCTGAGGGATGTGATACTGAAGAACCTGAGCCTCAATAGTGCGGGAGGAATAGGACTGGACGCTTTAGACGACGGTGCAACGATACCCTTCGGGGATAAGCACGTCGTCTTCACTATCGACGGCCACACTGTTAGGCCCATATTCTTCCCTGGCGGCGATATAGGACGCCTGGCAATCAGCGGAACGGTCAACGATTTAGCCGTTATGGGGGCCCAGCCCATAGCCTTGGCAAACTCAATGATAATCGGGGAAGGCTTCGACGGTGAGGACTTCATTAAAATCCTCCGTTCGATGGACGAGACGGCAAAGGAAGTGCCCGTTCCAATAGTTACTGGCGACACCAAAGTTGTGGAAGACGACATAGGCATCTTCGTCATCACCGCAGGCATAGGAATAGCTGAGAGGCCGATAAGCGACGCTGGGGCCAAAGTGGGGGACGTTGTTTTAGTTAGCGGGACGATAGGAGACCACGGGATAGCCCTGATGGGCCACCGCGAGGGAATTGCCTTTGAGACCGAGCTGAAGAGTGACGTGGCACCTGTTTGGGAAGTGGTTAAATCTGTGGCAGACGCAATAGGCTGGGAGAACATCCACGCCATGAAGGACCCGACGAGGGGTGGTTTAAGCAACGCCCTCAATGAGATGGCCAGAAAGGCCAACGTGGGCATACTCATCCGCGAGGCAGACGTGCCTATAAAGCCGGAGGTAAGGGCAGCCAGTGAGATGCTCGGAATAAGCCCCTTCGATGTGGCTAATGAGGGCAAGGTCGTGATGATAGTTCCAAAAGAGCACGCTGAGGATGCTCTTGAAGCGATGAGGAAAACGGAGAAAGGAAGGAACGCTGCCATAATCGGCGAGGTTATTGAAGACTACCGCGGAAAGGTCTTAGTTGAGACGGGCATAGGCGGAAAGAGGTTTTTGGAACCGCCAGCTGGAGACCCGGTTCCGAGGGTCTGCTGATTTTTCCCATTTTTGTCCTTAACCTTGAGTTTAGGAAAGCTATAAATCGTCCTTCTTCGAGATTTCAATTGGTGAGAGCATGATAATAGTGAAACCCTGTGTTACTATGAAGGGGACTGTAATAAGCGGCTATTCCTGGGATAAAAAGATTGAAGTGGACATTACCAAGACCGCCCAATGTCTAAAGGAAAGAGGCTATACTATCAAGAGGCTCTTCCCCGGGATGATGCTGATCTTGGAGATGGACGGCTATGAGGTCAGCGTTTATCCCAGCGGCAAAATAATCGTCAAGCTTCTCGAAGACTCGAAGAAAAGCGAGGAGATTGCTAGAATCATATACGACTGTGCTGGAGTTCTGGAGGTGGTATCGTGAGGATTCCCGACGATGTTAGAAAGGACATACCCCTGACGAGCGAGGTTATCTACTTCGACAACACGGCGACTTCACTCACGCCGAAGCCCGTAATAGAGGCGATGGATGAGTACTACCTCAAGTACAAAGCAAACGTCCACAGGGGAGTTCACAGGCTCTCCCAGATGGCGACCCACAAGTACGAGGAGTCCAGAAAGATCGTGGCAGATTTCATCGGGGCAAAGTTCGAAGAGATAGTCTTTACAAAGAACACGAGCGAGAGCCTGAACCTGGTTGCGCTTGGCCTTGAGCATCTCTTCAAGAAGGGAGACAGAATCGTGACCACACCCTACGAGCACCACTCCGATTTACTGCCCTGGCAGCGTCTAGCCAAAAAACTCGGCCTCAAACTGGAGTTCATAGAGGGCGACGACGAGGGCAACCTCGATTTGAGCGACGCGGAGAAGAAAATCAAGGGAGCAAGGCTCGTGGCAGTTCAGCACGTCTCCAACGCTCTCGGTGTTATCCACGAGGTCGAGGAGCTCGGGAAGATGGCCAAGGATGAAGGCGCGATATTCGTAGTCGACGCCGCCCAGAGCGCCGGCCACATGGAAGTTAACGTTAAGAAGCTCCACGCCGATTTCCTGGCCTTCTCCGGCCACAAAGGCCCGATGGGACCAACTGGAATAGGCGCACTCTACATCAGGGAGGAGTTCTTTGAGACCTTCGAGCCGCCTTTCATTGGAGGCGGAACGATAGAGGACGTATCGCTCGACGGATACAAGCTCACCGAGCCACCAGAGCGCTTCGAGGCCGGAACGCCAAACATCGGTGGTGCGATCGGTTTGGCTGCCGGAATCCGCTACATCGAGAGGATTAGACTAGACAAAATCGAAAAGCAGGAGTACAAGCTCGTTAAGAGGACCACCGAAGGCCTCTACGAGCTCGAGATTCCATGGTACGGGCCGCACAATTTGAAAAAGCACGCAGGTGTTGTCAGCTTCAACGTGCCGCCGCTTCATCCACACGACGTCGCGGCCATACTCGACGACCACGACATCATGGTTCGCTCGGGCCACCACTGTGCGCTGCCAGTGATGAAGAAACTGAGAATAAACGGGACGGTGAGGGCATCGTTCCACGTCTACAACAGCATTGAAGAGGTCGAGACCTTCCTGAGCGTTATGGAAGAGCTCGTGAGGAATCTCAGGGAGTGACCCGACCCTTTTCTATTTCCCTGCAAATGCATGCCAAAGCGGCTTAAAAGAGAAAAATAACTTCATCCGCTTATTTTCATCCACAGCTCCTCCACCTGCGAAACAGGTCTGATCTCCCTGCCTTCAAGACTTTCTATGATAAAGCGCTGGTCATAGGGTATAACGACATCGGGCTTAACGGGGAGCTTGTCCTCTATGCCAGGCAGGGCCTTGTTGAGAACCAGGACGTGCTTGAGACCGAGGCTCCCGGCCAGACCCTCAATCTTCTTTGACAGTTCGAGAGACTCGGCCGAAGGCTCGGCAACGTCTATGATGACGTCAACGTACCGGTCAATACCCCTTCCAAAGTGCTCTATTCCAGCCTCAGTATCAATGATGAGTACCCCGTTATCATCCAGATTTATGCCCTCAAGGAGCTTTCTGGCAAGGAAGCCGTAGGGACAGGCACAGCCCTCTTCTGCTTCCTCTATCTTACCTATGGTCAGAACGGCGAGGTTGCCCTTCCTTGCGAGTATTTTCCCTGGAATATCATCAAGGGTCCAGTTGAAGAGCTCCTCGTCGAGCTCTCCCTTACCCTCTGCCGCCATGAGAATCTTTGCTCCCCGTCTGCCACCTAGATGCTCAGCTAGAGTCTTAACCTTTGGCAATCCAAGCATCCTGTAGAGACCCGGGTTAGATTCATCGGCGTCGATTATCAGGACCCTGTAGCCCTTATCCTCCAGATATTTACCGAGCATGGCCGTTATGGTGCTCTTCCCACAGCCACCTTTACCGCTGACGAGAATCTTCATTCGTATCACCAAACGCAAAAAAAGTAACACAATTTAAAAGGTCTTTGGTTCAGCTCTTTATGACCCGCACCATCTTCTCCATCCACGGACTCACGCGCACCTTTATGTAGCCAGTCAGCTTTTCGTCCACGTCTCTGTCACCAGTGTAAACCCTGATAATCCCGTCCCGTATCTTTGAGGGCAATGCCACAACGATTATATTCTCCTTGGGGATTCTCCTCAGCACCTCCGCCGAGAACTGCTGATTGCCCCTGCCGAACAGGAACCCGAGGCCGCCGACGACAGTAACAACTATCTTGGGGTTATTATCGACGAACTTAAGGAGGTCTTTTTCAGCCGCATCCTTCACAAGGAGCCGGGCTTTTCCGTCCTTAACTTCAACGACGTCCACACCCAGGAGGGTTCCATCAATGCCAATCGTATCCTTGATTCGTTTTATCGTCGAGCCGGCACCGAGGAAGTAGATCCCATCGCTTTCGAGGATTTCCTCGGCCAATGCCTTGGCTATTGCTTCAAGCTCCTCTCCTTCATCCAGAGGGGTGGCTTCCTTGCTCCCCTGCACAAGGGTCTCGACACACGGAACGAGGGCTTTGCCGTAGTGTCTCGGCTTTACTTCATCATGCCTGTAGGCCTCTTCGTCAAGGTCCATAACTTCCCTCTCGAGGATTCGAGCATTTCCTCTGATGAGCCCCACGATAATCTTTGCTGCGTTCTCTGGTGAAGTTGCAAATACTCCAGAATACATCTTCACCCCCGTCGGGATGCCGAGGATTGGGACTTCATTTCCAACGGTGGAGTAAACGTCCCTCGCCGTCCCGTCGCCGCCGGCAAAGACGATAAGTTCAACTTTCCCGAGCATCCCCCTGGCGAGCTTTTGGGTGTCTTCTGCGGTCGTATCCGGGAGCTTGAGCCCACTAATTTCACGGTAGGAAACGTCCCTATGCCTGATAACATCAAAGGAAAAATTGAACTCCTCCAGCACTTCTTCACCGAGGCCATCCGGGCCTGTGAGGAACTCAATTGAACGGGACTCTTCGTAATGAGACAGCTCCCCAAGAAAAAGCCTCACGATATCTTTAGCTATCGGCTTGGCCCCCCTCCTCACGGCCTCTTCGACAACTCCATCAGTTCCCTTCAGGGCTATCCTGCCCCCCATTCCGGCTATAGGGTTTATGATTAAACCGATCCTCATAGGCTCACCTCATGTACTTCCTCGCGAAGACTGTTAGGAACACAGCCCACATGAACATTCCGAATAGTGCCTCAACGGATGCAATAGCCCTACCAACTCCTATCGGGTGGTAGTCACCATAGCCGAGGGTCGTGGCAGTGACAACGCTGAAGTACTCGTAGTCAAAGAACCCCATCGTCCCACTGAGGCCCTGGACGCTCTTAGTCAGGAAGAACAGAAGGGGAAAGAAAATGTTCACCGCGGCAAGCCACAGAAGTATGGGCCGCTTCCAGTCCGTTCCATATTTGCACGTCAGGTCAGCGAAGAGCCACTCGAATATTCCCTCCAGCTTTAGGAGGGCCTTTTTAAGACCATTAACCTTCGCAGTTAGCCGCGCATGCCTTTTGGCGACCATCTCAAGGTAGTAGTATTCATCCGCGCGTTCAAGGTCCCCGTTTCTCTCCCAGCTCGTCCTGGCGATGCGGTAGAATATCTCAGACATCCTCGGGTTGTTGAAGCGGCACTCCTCGACGACCACAAAACCCTCAACGTTGAGCTCAAGGGGCAGATGGGGGAGAACGGTTACGTTCCAGGTTGCATCGCCGTAGAAACTAACCCGTCGGAATATGAAGTTCCCCATCACAGTGACGTGGACGAACTCAGGAATCTTTATTCTACCACCGAGCACCTCCGCGTGTCCGAACACGTGGAGATTCTCGAGAACAATCTGGCCGTGGAAGTGCCTCACACTCAGCCTGACCTCCCTCTTAAAGCGCGCTGACTGGTCAAACTGGACGTTCCTGAGGACGAGGGCTGTTGCTTTGACGGTTCTCTCCGCGGAACTAGAGATCTTTATCCCGTGCTCTTCGAGGAGACGCTTCATGAGGGGATACCTGACGTTTATACCTATCCTCCGTACATCCCTCAGGTTGGCTAGTTCTATTCTTCCTGTTGCTGTTTTTCTCTCACCATATTCCTCTTCACCTTTCTCCGCCTTTCCGATGTACTCCGTCGAATTCAGCATGAAGTAGCGGACGCTGGAGTCCTTAATGTATATCGAGTTCGAAAATTTCACGCGGAGAATGTTGAGACCGAAAATCCGTGAGCCGTGAACGAGGAGCGTTCCGACTTCGCTCCCAAAGACCACAATTCTTCCAGCCGAAGAGTTGTAGAAGGTCAGCCCGGGAATGCTCACGTCATCGAAGAGCAACGTCTTAACGTGAGAGTTCTTGAAGACTATCGGCTTCTTGGCCCTGAAATCGCTTATCGTGACTTCGTAGAGGTAGACCCCCTCAAAATACGTCTGGCCCGACTTTAACCTCTTCAGAAACGTCTCCTCCTTAATGCGCCTTATTTCATCCCCAAATAAACGCTCACCTTCCTCGTACGGTATGTGGAGGGCACAGTACTGGGAGCCTTCTAGAGCCTTTAGTCTACACTTCCTACTGTTCTCATATGTATACTCACACATAATTCCCCCGGATAAACTCGCTGTGGGAAGTAATTAAGGTTTTCTCCTGCTCCTCAGTGAACTCATGTAGAATTTCCTTCCATTGTAGTCCAGTCCTATTAGCAGTCCCGCACTCAAAAGATTCTCAACAGTGTCCCAGTCGGCGTTGGCCCTCCTCAGGAGTTCCATAACTGCCTCTTCGCGCATTGGATGGACGGCAGTGATGCTCAACAGATCCTCTTCAATGTTCCCAGAGAATGCAAAAGCGTTCCCTTCATAGCCGATAAGATACTCAATGTGTTCATCTCCGAGAACTTCAGCGAATGCCTGGAATGCACGGTTTATTGTCTCCTCATCAGCGGGTCTTACCCATGACTCAGCCGGTGGCCTCGTAGGGACGGCTATGTAAGCTTTATCCGGCATAAGTTCCTTCAAAAATTCGGCAAGCTTCTCAAACTCGTTTCCATAGCCGAAGTTGATGAGCATGGTCCCAGTAACGAGGGTTCTGTCGAAGCCGTCCCTAAACTCAAGCATTCCATTGAGTATTTTCTCAAGGCTCAGGCTCTTGTGAGGCCTGTCTATGCGCCTTCAGAGGGATTCACTCACGGCGTCGAGCTTTAACGAAACGAAATTGAGTTGGGACAGCTCCTCCCTTACGTCATCACGCCATATTAGCGACGAGTTCGTGAGTACCGCGAGCGGAATCCCAAGGTCTTTCAAAAGCCCTATTTCCTTCCCGAGGTTAGAGTTGATGGTCAGCTCGCCGTCGGGCACGAAGGTTATATAGTCGATTCTCTCGCCCCTCTCTTCGGCGGCCTCAACCTTCTTGCGGACCTCCTCTAACTATGAAGGAGGGCCAGTAGAAGGGCCTCCTCTCGACTCCATCCTAACGGTTCTCCCAATCTGACAGTAGATGCAGGCATAAGAACAGACTTTATCTGGAATATTGTTCACTCCGAGGCTCTTTCCTAACCGTCTCGAAGGAACAGGACCAAAGGCTATCATGTCATCACCCGAATTAGGTTAACCTAAAAGCGTATAAACTTTGCTCACTAGCGGAGCTTCCTGAAGTAAGCCTTCATCGCCGACCAGTTGATTGCTATGTGGACAAAAGACAGCCCGAAGAAGGCGAAGCCAAGGTAAGTATGAAGCGTATCCGCCAGATCAACGGGCAGGTTGAACCCAAGCTGGGCCGCAAGAGGACCAATGAGCAGAATAATTCCAGTTATCCCCGTAATCAGCCACAGGACGAAGAGCGTCAGCGAGACCCACATTCTCAGTTTATAACTCATAGCACTACCTCCTTACAAACCTCTGGCCGTTTATGATTATGACGTCGGCCTTCAGCTCGCCAGTTTCATAGCTCGCGAGGACTTCGACCCTCTCCCCAACGTGGAGAAGGAGAAGCATGTCCTTCCAGGTGTATTCAACCCCGTTTGGTCCCGTCCACCTGCCCCTCACCCATATCGCCTTCCCATCCACGACGAAGTAGCGATCGACCAAGTTGATCTCCTCGACGATGCCGGTGATGTTCATAGTCGTGATGTTGAACAGTTCCTCGGGATTCGTCACGGTGAGATTGATATCCTCTGGGGGCTGTCCTATGTAGAACCCGATGGTTACCCTTTCCTCAGTACCGTAAGGACAGCCACTGCCGTATTTAAATACGACGTCAAGGGTGCCGTTGTCGAGAACTCTGACGGCGTACTGCCTGAAAGCTGTGTACGGATCAAGGAGCTCCGTCTCAGTCTCGTTGATGACCTCAACGTTTTCGGGATTCTCCGTAACTATCTCCCAATCAGAGTACGGACAGGGCTGGGCGTGTTTGAACTTCACGGTAACATTAAGGATAACCTCCGTCCCCGGCTCAGGAACGTAGGCCTCAGCTGGAACCACACAGAGCAAATCGGAACCCTCATGAGAAACTGCAGATCCAGCGTAGATGACTCCGTTTGATGCTATTATCGAGGAATTAGACGGAAGAACTGAGATGGTGCTCGAGAGCCTTCCCTCTCCCCATTTAACCACGAAGGGCAGAGCCGTAAAGAGGATGCACAGGATGAATGCCGCGATAAGTTTCCGCTCCATACAGTGAATCTTACATATGAAAGAGGATTTAAGCTTTTTGGCATAATTGTCCGTAAACGAAACACTGAGCGACTCGCTGAAGTACTGGCTTCTGCCAGAAGTCGATGCAGTAATGGCAAGTGCAACCTGCATCCTGAACGGAACCATCGACATGCTGCTTGACCATCCAACGGGCCAGGTTCTTCTAGAGTTCTTTAAGGGCACAGGGGTAACGCACATAGCCTCGATGAAGGTTGTGAACGTCGAAAAGGCAGTGCTCCAGCTGAAGCTTGGCTGCTTCAGGGGATTCTCCAACGAGAGCAAGAAGTACGTCGTTGAACCTTGAGGGTTTTCTTCTTTTGTCGTTTCTTCCACACATATTCAATGAACAATTCCGGACATCATAGCCGTCTCCGCGTCACAAATCTTTTTAAACCGAAAGCGACTCCCGAAGGCCTCAAGGTGAGAAAATGAGTCAGAGAGTTTCGGTTGCGGTTAGAAACGCAATGGTCTCGAACCGCTACCGCTACGTCCCCAGGATGCCGCGGTGGTTTTACTCCTTCGTGCCCTTCAAGGTAGCCACAGGTGGAGGCTCCGCCTTGGTCAGCCTCTACCTCCTTGAGCTTGGCGGGAACGCCTCGACCTTGGCTTAACTTTCGCCCTTGCTAGTTTAGCCTCAATGCTCGGCGCTTTATTCTGGGGAAAGCTCAGCGATAAGACCCTGAGAAGGAAGCCCTTTATACTGCTCGGCTTCGCGAGCGTGCCACTCTTCCTAACGCTGATGGCACTGGCGAGAACTCCTGCACAGCTCACAGCAATAAACACCGCCTACACATTCTTCCTTGCATCGACGCTTTCCGTGCCGATAGCCCTAGTTTTAAGAAGCGTCAGAAAGCACAGCTGGGACTACGGTATAGGGAAGTTCAACGAGATAAGCGGCTGGGGCTGGATGCTCGGTCTAGTTCTCGGCTTTGGCCTCTCAAGGTTCCTCACGATTCCCCAGCTGTTCATGGCCTTTGCCCTCCTATGCCTGCCCTCAGTGTTCATGGCCCAAAGGATGATACGCGAGGTCCCGATATACGTCAACAGGAAGGCGATACGGGCCTTTTGCAACTACGTCATTGAAAAAGCCCGATACTTCCCGAACTTCATCCTCCACACCAACTTCAGCCTTCCAAATGGTCTGAAAAGGTTCTACATCTCGTTCCTACTCTTCTGGATAGCGGCAGGACTGTATTTCCCGCAGGTTCCTGTGCTCCTTACGGAGAGCGGCTACACGAAGGAGCTCATCTACCTTGCCCTGATCGTCAACTCAACCATAGCAGCCCTCAACTACACCCGCGTCGGAATGAGCATGGGTGAAAACAAGGAAGGAACGCTCAGAAAAGGCCTCCTTCTCAGGACAGGGGCGTTCGTAGCAATCACTGCCGGCGCGCTGGTCTCTCCAGCACTGCTCCCCCTGGCGTTCGTCTCATACGCTCTGGCTGGCTACTCCTGGACCTTCATAGGCGTCTCATCGACGGCCATAGTTAGTGAAAAGGCCGGTGAAAAGGAAAATGGAAGTGCCATGGGAACCTACAACGTGATAAGCTCAGCAGGATACATAGCCGGGAGTGCCCTTGGCGGATATGTCGTCTCGGCCTTCGGCTTTGACATGACCTTTGGCCTCGGGGTGGCCCTTTTGGGTGGGAGCGTGCTGCTGCTAATGAGGTAAAAAGAGCTGTAAAAAAGAAGCTTCAGAACTTAAGAACTCTTGCGAGAACGATCAGCGGGTCCCAAACCGGGGCGAACGGTGGAGCGTAGGCCAGATCTGTGAAGAAGACATCTTTGGTTGTGAAGCCAGCCTGAATCATGGCCGCTGCAGCGTCAATCCTTGGCAGTATCTCTGCACCCACCGCCTGAACGCCGAGCAGCCTATTGGTTTCGTTGTCAACAACGCCCTTGAGGTGGATCTCCCTTCCGCCGGGGTAGTAGTGGGGCTTTGTCCTGGCCTTTATGACGGCTGTCCTGACATCATAGCCCTCTTTTATTGCCTCAGCCTCGGTGAGGCCGGTCTTTCCAATCTCGAGATCAAGGAACTTGGTTATGCTCGTTCCCAGGACGCCGGGGAAGCTTATCTCCTTTCCGGCTATGTTGCTTCCAGCGACGTAGCCCATCTTGTTTCCTGCCGGGGCGAGCGGAATCCAGACGTGCCTGCCAGTTATTATGTGCCTTGTCTCTGCCACATCCCCGGCAGCGTAAACGTTCTCAACGCTCGTCTGCATTCTCTCATTCGTCCATATGGCACCAGCCTCACCTATCTTCACTCCCAGCTTCCTTGCGAGCTCGGTGTTTGGCTTTATGCCCGTGGCAATTATTACGAGATCCGCTGGATATTCAGCGGTATCAGTTACCACTTTCTTGACCTTTCCATCGCCTTCTATGCGTATTGTCAGCTCCTGGAGGCGGAGGTTTAAATGCTTCTTAAGCTTCTCCTCAACGATGTTGGTTATCTCCTTGTCAAAGGTCTTTCTCAGAATCCTCTCGCTCCGCCCGATGAGTGTTACGTTCTTGTCCTGGGCGACGAAAGCCTCGGCCATCTCCAGAGCGATGTAACCAGTTCCAATGACGACGACGTTTTTAACGTCGTTCTTCTCAAGGTACTCTCTTATGGCGACGGCATCGAGTGGCAAATCTGCGGTGAAAACCCCCCCAAGCTCGGTTCCCTCTATGGGCGGGACCTGAGGAGAGGCACCGTTGGCGAAGACGAGGTAATCCCACTCGTAGGTGTGTTCTCCGTCTTCCTCGCGAACCCTCACAGAACCCTCTTCGACCTCTATTACCTCTGCCTTCATGTGAAGGTCTATGCCACGCTTCTTAATGAAAACCTCCGGTGGATAGTGCATAAGCTTCTCCTTCGGTGAGATTCCTTCTACCACGTATGGAACTCCACAGGGAGCATGGCTGACCCATTCTGTTGCTTCAAAGACCTTAACGTCCCATTCCGGCTTCAGGCGCTTGATGCGAGATGCAGCGCTCATTCCAGCTGCTCCACCACCTATGATAACGACTGTCTTCTTCATAAGAATCACCAAAAGAGGTTCAAAACCTACGGTTAAAAAAGTTGGCGGACAAAAGCGGATCACTCCTTCTTCCTAAGGAAGTACTTCCTGCCCCTGACCTCCACCATGCGGTATATCTCACCTTCCCTCAGATCAATGCCTGGCTTGTCAAGCTCATACGTCTCATAGGTTTCCATATCCATCAGCTGAACCTCGTTCGGAGTTATGCTAGTTACCATGGCCTCCCTCTCCTCGTGATCCACCCAGTCTATGCCGTCCCTCTTCACAGTCTTCCAGTCCAGGTGCTCGCTCTCATTGGTCGAAAGGTTCCTGAGGCTCATTCCTCTGTTGTCAACCTTCTCGACCTCATAAACGTTGCCATGCTTATCCTCGACTATGTCCCCCTTCTGGAACTTCGGAATTCTCACACTGACACTCGTGCGGTAAACTTCCCTGCTCGTCTGTCTGTCCATTCCAACGAGCTCGTAGGCCTCGCTTATTGTGCCCCCGAACCTTTCCTTTATTGCCTGGGCGAGTTTTCTTGCACTTGAGGTAGAGCCCATGTAGAAATCGAGGCCCTCCTCCTTCTCTAGTGTGTCCTGAATGAAACCCATCCTGTCCTTGCGCATTATCTCGTCAACCTTCTCCTCAACGAGCTTCCCAATGATCTTGCGTTCCTCTTCAGTCAGAGGCCTATCCTCCGCTCTGACCTGCAGAATCGCCTCAAAGTAGCCCCCAAGGAACTTCTGACATCGAGGGCAGACGGTCTGGCGGACGTAGACAGTAACGTACTTCGTCTCCTCGTGGAGCTCGTGCTGGAGCTCGTGTATTCTGGCCTTAACGCGAACCTCGTAGGTTATTATAGCAGGGAAATACTCGATGTGCCAGTCCACCGGCTGGAAAGCCACAAGGGCTCCTTCGACCGGGAGTTCTTCAACCTCCTCGAGCTCTTCCATTGAAACTACTTCAAAGCTCCTCACGCGTTCATCGAGGGAATCCCCAAGCTCTTCAAGGAGAGCACCCTCAGCAACTTCGAAAATAAGCTCATCAAGCTCGTAGATGCTTGGATCAACCCAGACTCCCCTTTTCTTGTAGCTTCCACAGTTCTGGCACAGCTCTGTGTTTATCTCTCCTTCCATGAGGAGAACCGGATTCTCCTTCCGGAAGCATACCTGGCAGAGGCCCTCGATGAGGGGACCTCCCTCCTCCTCGCTTATCCCGCAGCGGTAGCAGAAGCGTTCACTCATGGCCATCACCACTTCATCTTCGCCATCTGAGCGTGGGGTACTCCTTCAATCCGCAAAACGCGATTTTCGTCGACGTAGCCCAGCTCTATGGCCTTCTCCACGCACCTCTCACCGACGAGATTGGCTATCGTTGCCTCTTCAAGGAGCTCCTCTAAGGTGTCGAGCTCAACGAGTTCACCCTTGTAAAAGCGCTCTTTTACCTCTAATTTGAGTTTCCCCTCTCGAAAGGTTTTCCCCAGGAGTTCCTTGTCGCAGGCAGCCAATAAAACCTCCCCTTGAACGCGATAAACTTTGATGTATATCATGAGCGTCACCAGTTGGAGAAAAGCGCGGCAGTTTAAAAGCATTGGGTAGGAAAAACTAAGGAAAGAAAGAGGGCATCAGCCCTCGGAACCTTCAATCTCGTTAACTGCCTCCTCGAGCAGTGTGTAGGCCTTGAAGATGTTGAGATAGGCCTTCCTGACGTACGGAAGTGCCGCAACGGCGAGGTTCTCTCTGTACGGGTTCATGTACTTCTTTGCCTCTGCGTAGTACTCGTCGGCGAGCTCCTTGTAGCGCATGGCCTCTTGAAGGGTCTCGTTGTCAACACCGAGTTCGACGGCCTTCTGGTAGAGTGGGTCGAACTTCTGGTCGTACCTCCAGTAGAGCATGTACCAGACGTAGTTCCAGGTGCTGACGATGTAGCGGGCAGTCTTGTACTCGATGGTGACTGTAACTGGGGATGCGTACCTGACCTTGACAATAGTGTAGACTGCATTCTGGCCCTCAAGGATATAGTACTCGAGCACATGATCGCCGGCGACCTTGACGTACTGGGTGTCACCTGGAAGGGTGACTAGGAGATATCCAATCGTACCGCTGGGGCCTTCAGCGGTAATCCCTATCATCGTGCCGCTGTCCGAAACATTGATCTTGGTTACACTGCCAAGTCCCGTGGCGATGTATGGTTTTATATGGGTAGCATCGTAAACCTCATTGCCAGCGAGTTCATTCACTTTGACCGTAAATGTTCCGGAGTAGTCCATGTAGTAGTCACTGATGACGTATATATTGAAGGTCTCTTCAAACTTAAGTGGGACGAAGTAAACATCCACTTCACCGTTGTCAGTGTAGTACTCCCTGCCGTTCACGATGACTTTGGCTGGAGCGTTTATCAGCTGCATAGTGGCAAGGTCAAGGAGCTTAATCTTAAGCACCGACTGCTTGCCAAGCGTGGCCTCTGAATAGACTGCCACAAACATCTCTGGACTGCCCACTTGGAATATCATAGGCGCGTAGGTGAGAGCCTCACCAGTGTCAGAATCGACGAGACCCATGACTCCGAGGTAAGTTCCATAGTTGTTGAGTTCTACAGTGGCTTTTATAGTCTTGCTGGTGCCTTCTGTGAATGTAAACGGAGTACTATCAACGCTGATGTTGCCGTTATCGCCGAGTATCTGGTAGTAGAAGACGTACTGGATTGGATTGTAGTTAACTGTGTCGTAGCCGTAAACCGCGATGAAGTAATAGCCCGGCTCTGGCATAAACTTCTCAAATACCTCGTCGGAGGTTGGGCCTACCTGCTCATCGTAGAGGGTGTAGTTTGTGAAGTTCATTAGGTCCTCGTAAGTCGGGAAGTAGAATATGTACAGATCAAGGTCAGCGTTCGGGTCTTCTGGCTGGGTGATTCCGAACTTGATGTAGTAGTCAGAGCTGGTGACCTCCACTGCACCTACAATATCCCAGTCGCTCTGGTTGACTTCCCTGATCATGGCGTCTGCCTCGTCCAGCCTGCCAACACCATAGCCGACGGCACTGGCGTTGAAGTCATCGTAGTCGTTGCTCACGGTGGCCTTGACAGTGACGTTTGAGGACTGGGCAACGTCCTTGAGTATGAGCTCAGGCTCGATGGAAACTGAGGTCAGGCTGACCTCAATCTCGTACTGGGAAGTGTCGTAGCCGCTGAGGTACTTGGTGAATATACTAGAGTAGGCAGTTATCTCCCAGGTGCCCTCGATCGGGTTGGGAATGACCCAGGTGTACTCGTAGACGTTTCCGGCAGAGTTGGCTCCGACGTAGTAGTAGTCTGGGACATAGGCAGCAACGACCTCACCGAGTGGCCTAGCGATGAAAAGGGTCGTTCTGCCAATCGGGTTGCCCTCGGCGTCGGTTGCGATGCGGAGGGTGACGCGGAGCTCCTTGGTGCGCGCGGAACCTTAACGAAGTAGTGCTTGGCTTCTCCAGGATTCTCGGTGTCGAAGAGCCTGGCATAGCTTTCACCGTTTGGGTTCACAGGAATGTCGACGGTGACAGCTATGTAACCGTCGATGTAGCTAGTGTCGGGGTCGTCGATGTAAACGAGTCCAACGTATGTTCCACTCTTCTGGAGCTTGGAGTAGTCGATGTTAATTGAGAACTGTCCTATGAGGTCGTCTATGCTCTGAGCACTGGCGCCGTTGATCGTGACCTCTGTGGTGTTGGGAATGATCCAATTAACGTTGGTGCTTATCCTGTAGGTCTTGTTCTCGAAGACGTACCGGAGTCCCCAACCTGGCTCATAGACGAGCGGTGAGAAGTATATCGGAACGCTTCCCGGATACTCGTTCCTTATGTAGACTCCCCTGTAAAGGTACGGGAAGCCAAAGGCGTTCTGGAAGTAGCCGTTGAAGTCCACATAGGCCTGTGATATCGGGATCATCGGAACGCCTATCGGGTTCTTGAAGCCGGTGTAGGTGGTTCCGGCGAAGATGTAGGTGGTCGGCTCCTGGCTGAGCTTCTCAAGCTCCTCGATGGCCTTATCCACCTGTATGAGGCCGAAGCCCTGATCTATAAGGGTCCCATTGACGGGCTTGGCGCTGAGTTCGAGGGCGCGCTTTATCATTATGGGATCATAGGTCAGGTTGTGCTGCTTGGCGTAGCTAATCATTAGGGCAACGGCACCGCTGACATGCGGAGTGGCCATTGAGGTACCGCTCCATATTCCATAGTATCTGTTGGAGTCGTTGTAAACGATAGTATACCACATCGGCAGGCTCGAGAATATGTCGGTACCCGGAGCCATGACGTCGGGGTCGAGCATACCGTCGTCCCTCGGTCCCCTGCTGGAGCTCATAGCTGGACCAGAGATTATGCCCATATCAACCCCGTACCAGAATGACTCCCTCTCGTTGTCTACGTAGTTGCCGACGGTTATGGCGAGGTCGCTGTCACCAGGTGAGTGGACGGTGTTGGTGGTCGGGCCCTCGTTTCCTGCGGCTATGGCAAATGTAACACCGTACCGGTCGGTTAGCAGGTTAACGTAGAAGTTCTCCGGGCTCTCTATACCGTCGTTTATCTCGCCTCCACCACCTAGGGACATGCTTATGACGTCCGCACCGTTGAGGGTGGCGTATATCATTCCGTTGATTATCCAGCTAGTCCTTCCAAATCCAAACTCACCCGGAAGAACCTTGACCTCCATGAGCTGGGCGTTGGGGGCAACTCCATACACACCGCTGAAAACCGGGTCGTCTGGAAGGCCAACGCCGGCAACGGTACCGCTGACGTGAGTTCCGTGACCGTGAGCGTCCCACATGAACATTGCGTAGTCTGGAGCCATGAACTCGGCAAACGCAACGTTAACGAGGCTGGTGTTGAAGGTGAAGTACTCCCCTGTCTCAGTATAGAGGCCAACCCCAGTATCATCAGTAAAGTTATTGTTCATGTTGATATCCATGTATGCGGTGTAAGTGCCATTGTTGTCAACGACGAGAATCGGGTAAACATCGTTCTTATCACCATCAAAGTTCAAGTCAAAGTACCTCTCCGGGAGGAGTCCTATATAGTACATGTCACCTGTTATGTTGCCGATGTAATAGGTTCCCATGGTGTAGTTCGTGTAATATGCATCGTGGCCGTAGTACTGCGCATAAACACCCCAGAACAGGGTGACGTTCTTATCGACTGTTATGTAGCCACTAGACGTGGTGTTGGTGGAGTAGTATATCTCCGCGAGCCCCTCGTCACTGGCGTCGTATATGTTCACAATCTTAGGCCTTCCATCGAGGGTGACCTGGAGGAACGGGTGGCCGACGTCAATTCCAGTGTCAAGAACGGCAACGGTGACATTGTCTCCGAGGACACCATAATTAACCCATGTGTCGTAAGCGTGAATCGTGAAGATGCTCATGAACATGTCCGGGTGAGTGGGGAAGCTGGCATCTGGAGAAACATCTCCTGCCCCTGCCTCAGGTGCGACGGGCTCCTCGAGCTTGACCATCTCGTCCTTCCAGACGTGGAGTATTCCGGGTATTTCAGCGAGCTTTTCAACGTTGGAAACTGGCATTTCAACAACTATGAACTGCAGCTCAGGTTTGCTGATGGGGTCAATCTTACCAAGGCTCTTGAGGGCGTTGTAAACCTCAGTCCTGTGATCCCTATCCGGTGCCACTATGAGGCGCACCGTCTTACCTCTGCTTTCCAGAACCTTCTGGATTTCCTTCTGAAGAACTTCCCCAGGTATGAAATTGCTGGGCTTCTCCACCTCGATCTGCTGGGGGCTCTCAGACTGATGTACTGAAGTCGTCGTTACTGCTAGCACTGATACTGTCGCTGGGATCGCAGAGAGTAACATCACTACCGCGACTAAAAGGCTCAGAGCCTTTTTGTTCATCCTAACACCTCCTAATCCTGATGTTCATCTATAATGTGAAGGTCACACAGATATAAAGATTTCGTTCTGTGAAGTAGCTTAAAAGCCCAAGATCATCAGATAACACCTATGATGGCTACTTTTAGGCACTGCAGACCTTTTTAGACCTGTTGACGCTCCTACAACAGGATACTATGCCCGATAATTCTGATAATATTATGACCGGGAGGGCCAAGAAGTCCACCAAAACATATAAAACTGACCGAAACTGCACGAGATTTAGCGGGACAGCGTGGTGAGATGATATGGACTGGAGAAAAGTTTCAGCCATCGTTGTGGTCATATCCCTTCTCGGCGTTGCCATTAACCACTATATCCAGCACTACCAAGGCGGCGAAATATACGAGGCCGCCAACCACGCCTTTGGACTGCTCACTAAGGGCTTCAACGTGACGGTAACCGTGGAAACCGTCAATGGAAAGACCGTACAAGGGACCCTACTGAACGTTCAAGGGTCGACAATAACCATAGTTTCTAATGGAACTGTCCTCAGCGTGGGGGGACCGAGCGCCACCAAGGAGGACCTCAAAGCCAAGCTCATAAGGGTAGACTACAGTGGGAAGGTCTACGTCTATAAACTGCCACCCCAGTTAGGGGAAATGGATGACATCATAAATTCCCTCACTGTCGAAGCTTACTCCGAGAGGTTCACCGGAGTAATCTATATAGAGGGTAATGTAAGTCCGATAGAGCTGGGCATGCTCAAGTACAAGGCAGACTATATGACTTACGGTTCAGTAACAATAAACCAGATTAGCTACAACGGTGCAATGATAACTACCAACAGGGTGCCCATATCATACCTTAAGGCGTACCTTGGCGACTGCAGGGTTTACATGTACGGCATCCTCTACGTAAACTCGGAGGAGAGAAACCTGCCGCTGGAGCTTCTTGAGGTGAGGGCTGGATGAAAGGGTTACCCCTGCTCATCCCAGTACTCTTCATGGCCTTTATAGCCCTCGGCTTAGCTCAGCCGAAGACAGTAGCCGTGGGTCTGGTGTTTTCCATTGCGATCCTATGGGGAATCCACCGCGGAACGAAGGTTGAGTGGGAGGATGTGGGGCTGGACATCGAGGAGAAATACATAGTCTTGGCCTTCTGGGCTGCCATCGCAATAATAATCATTCAGATCCTCAACTTTCGGAGCATCCCGCTGATTAACCCAGCCATAAGAACTAGCCTCAACCCCCAGCTCACCGCGCTGACGTACTTCCTCGGCGTTCCCTCGAGCGTCTATCTGTTCCTGCGGGGAAAGAAATATTCCTTGATATACCCCATAGCAGTGACCCTCTACGCATACAGGACTCCAGTTCTTGTTAGTCTGCTTGCAGTGGGTGCAGCGTACTACGAAGAAACGCGCGAGAGCGGAAGGCTCAAGGTACTCCACATATCGGTCCTTGTTGTAGGACTCCTTGTTCTTGGGCTTGGAATGACGTTCCTGCGTGGAGAGACTGCTGCAGGCCTTCTGACAAGGGTTCAGAGCTCCACCTCTGTCCTCGACATAATAGTCTGGCGCGCCGGCTGGAAAGGTCTTTATCATGGCTACCTTCAGTGGACTGGGATATCCTCATACATTATTGGGGGCTACTCCCCCAGGGGTCTTGTGGCCAAGTTCCTCTACGTCCACAACGGCGTTACAATAACCCCCACCCTCTTGGGCGGGATGTATTTGGACTTCGGAGTATTTGCAATTCTTGAGGGTTTCCTGCTTGGCCTTTACTACGGGCTGATTCAGAAAGCCATACATCCCGTTACGAAAGCCCTCTACTATTCCACCCTCGCCTACGGTATAGTCGGTGTTGAGACAGGGATACTTGATCTCCCTGTGTATCTGCTTTTTGCGATGGGGGCATACATAGTAATACATGGGTGGAAGGCAGCAAAGAGAGAAGGTAGTGGGGTTGCGGAATGAGGCTCAACGTGATATTCTGGATTTCCGCGGTTGCTTACATTCTCCTCGCCCTAGTTGCAAAGCTTGCCTATCCTAAACTTCTCCCTAAGCTCGAGTGGGATTCCCTGCTCTATGCCCTGGCATTTCTCGGAGTTCTTGCCTTTGCATATAGCGCAAGCGAGAGAATCCAACACCGGTACAAATCGGCAATGTACCTAGCAGTATTGCTCCTTATGCCCTCGTGTCTGGGCTGGTGGGGGTTACTTGTCGCACTGGCCATAATCGTCACAACTCACGTGATTATCTACTTCGAAAGGCATAAGGTCGAGGATAACTCAGAAAATGCCAGATGGAAACTCCGCATTATCCTGATAGCAGCGGTGGTAATACTGGCCATTGTACCCCTTGTCTTTGGTGTAATCCCTCTCCTCCAGCCTGAAACACGTTATTCATCGCTCAGACTTCTTTATCTGACGGCAGGATACTTTACAGTGGCCATACTAGCGATAAAGCCAGATTTTAAAGTGTTCCTCATTGGTGAAGCGATAGCCATCGTTTCAACCTTCAGAACAGTGGGGATAGCGGTTGCACTGGCATACTTTCTGAAGCTGGTCCAGACAGGAAAACTCAGATGGGATAAAAGGAACTGGAGGAGCTACGCTATTCTAGCGGTCGTGTTTTCCAGCGTCTTTGCTGTCTTCATTATCAGGTATTACACTACTCTCCAGACGTATCCCGAATGGAAGCTTGGTTTCTCTGAGACCCTTCTATATCGTCCTGGCGTTACCTACACAGTCTACGAGAGGCTCTTTGAGCTCGGGATGCCCTGGGGAAAGCAAGCAATAATTTTCTCAGTCAACCCGAAGGGCTACGTCGGGGCGCTTTTCAGAAGGGATGTGGGGTACACCTACACCCTCTTCGGTCAACCCGCTTATGATTTCGGGATTCTTGGACTGGTAGAAGCAGTCTTCCTCGGTATAGCACTTGCAGATTCGGAGAGAAGGAGAACAACGGAGGTTCTCGCGGTAACTTTCATGACTCTTGCAGTGCCCATAGGGCTTGATACGTTTTTCCTGTCTGCAATGGCATTTTTTGCATACCTTGCGGTGGAGGTGGAAAGATGGAGAAAGAGCGCGTGATGCCGTTGATTCCATTTATCCTAGCTCTGGGAGTCAGCCTCGCGACGATGCCCCCCTGGAACACGCTCACCTACGACGGGGCGCTCTACCTAGATATAGCCCGAAATCTGGCCAATGACATAACTAGCTTCACATATCAGGAAGTTTACATGATGTATAGACCCCCACTATATCCATACACCCTTTCGCTTTTCTACCACTTCGTTCCCGAGGAGTACCATCTCCTCGTTGCGAGGCTCGTTTCGGCATTCTTCTTCTCGTTCACTGCAGTTCTCGTTTACCTACTCGCAAGAGACATATTCGGGGACGAGAGGAGGAGCATAATTGCAAGTCTATTTTTCATCAGCAATCCCCTAGCATTCACGATGGCTACGCGTGAACTGGTTCACAGCGAATTCACGTTCTTTTATACCCTTGCCGTCTACTTGCTCTACACCGGACGAAAAAAAAGAAACGTACTGAGAATATACATTTCATTCATAGCTGCAGGTCTAGCGATCCTCACCCGATACACCGGCCTCTCCATCGTGGTGGTCTTTTTAGTGTATCTCTACCTCACAGACCACTGGAAATGGGTCAAGAAAAGGGAGTACTGGATTGGGTTGATATTATTGGCGTTCACACTCGCCCCCTGGCTTTACATGGGACACATCTACTACGGGGGAATTTTCAGACCCTTCAGTGTAGCCTCGCGCGTCGTTACGCTGGACAGACCCATCTCTGTTTTGGACTACATCAATATGCTCCTCAAAGACCTCGGCTATCTCCTGCCGGCGCTCACGACACTTGGCTTCGTCAGACTGAAGAAGAATGACGAGGGATGGCTCATCATAAGCTGGTTCTTCATGGGGTTGATGGGTATACTCACAGTTACCCATAAGGAGACGCGTTTCATAACATTTCTTGCACCGGCCATGGCAATACTCACCGAGGAGGGTGTAATGATACTCATCGATGCAGTCGAACACTTTAGACCAAAGACCTTAGGTAGGTACCGGACTGTGCTGATATTAGCCCTTGCATTGCTGTTTCTCATGCCAATAAGCAGGAGAGCGTACGACTTAAAGGATACCTGGAACGTCGTTGGAAAGTACGATTCAGATATTTTAAACTACGCTGCAGACCATTATCAAGCTGAGAAACTTTTAGTTTCACCGTACCTGTACACGATGGCAGGTTTCTACTACCCTGATGCAAGTGTAGAAATGATCCTGTACAGCAACAAAACGAGAGAAAAGATAGCAAGAGGTTACTATGACCTAATAATATACAAAGAACCTAAAACTTACCTAAACATCGAAGAGAGCGGAAACTACTTACTAATCAAAAAGTTCTACGAAGGAAAGTTCAAAATATACGCCAGGAGGGAGAATTAGGTCAGCCTTACAACTTAAATGGACACATTCCCCCCTCTTTTCATTCCTGTACTCCAGCGAACATCCTTGGATAGTTAATTTTAAATATAAACTCTCTATATATCACTCGCAATAAGCAATTGCGGTAAACCACTTTGGAGGGGATTTGGATGAGCGAATACAAGTTTATAAAATGGTTTGAAGAGCTCGGAAAGAAGGATGTTGCCCTTGTTGGTGGAAAGGGTGCAAACCTTGGTGAACTTAACAACGCTGGTATTCCGGTTCCACCTGGATTTTGTGTTACTGCTAAGGCCTACAAGTACTTCGTTGAGAACATCCGCGTTGAGGACGGTAGAACCCTTCAGGAGTGGATTATGGACATAATCGCCCAGACTAACGTTGATGACAGCAAGCAGCTCCAGGAGAATACCGCCAAGATAAGAGAGAAGATAATCTCCATGGAGATGCCAGAGGATATAGCCAAAGAAATTGTCGACGCTTACAAGAAGCTCAGCCAGCGCTTCAACAAGGACGCCGTTTATGTTGCCGTCCGCTCTTCTGCCACCGCTGAGGACCTCCCGGAGGCTTCCTTCGCCGGCCAGCAGGAGACCTACCTCGACGTCCACGGCGAGGACGACGTTCTCGAGAAGGTCAAGCGTTGCTGGGCCAGCCTCTGGACAGCTAGGGCCACCTTCTACAGGGCCAAACAGGGCTTCGACCACAGTAAGGTTTACCTCAGCGCTGTCGTCCAGAAGATGGTCAACAGCGAGACCAGCGGTGTTATGTTCACCGCCAACCCGGTCACCAACGATAGGAGTGAGATAATGATCAACGCTGCCTGGGGCCTCGGTGAGGCCGTCGTCAGCGGTGCCGTTTCTCCGGACGAGTACATAGTCGAGAAAGGCACCTGGAAGATCAAGGAGAAGTACATCGCCAAGAAGGAGATAATGATCGTCAGGAACCCCGAGACCGGTAAGGGAACCGTCACCGTTAAGACTGCCGAGTACCTCGGCCCAGAGTACGTCGAGAAGCAGGTCCTCACCGACGAGCAGATACTCGAGGTCGCCAAGATCGGTGCCAGGATCGAGGAGCACTACGGCTGGCCACAGGACATCGAGTGGGCCTACGACAAGGACGACGGCAAGCTCTACATTGTCCAGTCCAGGCCGATTACGACCCTTAAGGAAGAGGTTAAGACAGAAGACGCCGAGATGACTGAGGAGATGAAGGTTCTCCTCAAGGGTCTCGGAGCCTCACCGGGTATTGGTGCCGGTAAGGTTGTCGTCATCTTCGACGCGAGTGACGTAGACAAGGTCAAGGAGGGCGATGTCCTCGTCACCACCATGACCAACCCGGACATGGTTCCGGCCATGAAGAGGGCCAGCGCTATCGTCACCGACGAGGGCGGTAGGACCTGTCACGCCGCCATCGTCAGCAGGGAGCTCGGTATTCCAGCTGTTGTCGGTACCAAGGATGCTACCAAGGTCCTCAAGGACGGCATGCTCGTTACCGTCGACGGTACCAGGGGTGTCGTCTACGAGGGCATAGTCAAGAGCCTCGTTAAGGACGAAGAGGAGAAGGCCGCTGGCAGTCAGGTAGTTGTCACCGGTGCTCCGCTCATCACCGCCACCGAGGTCAAGGTCAACGTCTCGATGCCTGAGGTCGCAGAGAGGGCCGCCGCCACCGGCGCGGACGGAGTTGGCCTCCTTAGGGCCGAGCACATGATCCTCGGCATCGGTGCCCACCCGATCAAGTTCATCAAGGAGGGCAGGGAAGAGGAGCTCGTCGAGAAGCTCGTCGAGGGTATCAGGAAGGTCGTCGAGGCCTTCTACCCGAGGAGGGTCTGGTACAGGACCCTTGACGCCCCGACCAACGAGTTCCGCGAGCTCCCAGGTGGCGAGGACGAGCCAGAAGAGAGGAACCCGATGCTTGGCTGGAGAGGCATCAGACGCGGTCTCGACCAGCCGGAGCTCCTCAAGGCCGAGTTCAAGGCCATCAAGAGGCTCGTTGACGAGGGCTACGACAACATCGGTGTCATGCTCCCGCTCGTCAGCCACCCGGAGCAGATCAGGAAGGCCAAGAAGATAGCCATGGAGGTTGGCCTCATTCCGCACAAGGACGTCGAGTGGGGCGTCATGATCGAGACCCCGGCCAGCGCCCTCATCATCGAGGACCTCATCAAGGAGGGCCTTGACTTCGTAAGCTTCGGTACCAACGACCTCACCCAGTACACCCTCGCCATCGATAGGGACAACGAGCGCGTCTTCAAGCTCTACGACGAGAAGCACCCGGCCGTTCTCAAGCTCATCGAGAATGTCATCAAGGTCTGCAAGAAGTACGGCGTCGAGACCAGCATCTGCGGTCAGGCCGGCAGCGACCCGAAGATGGTCAAGCTCCTCGTCAGAATGGGTATCGACAGCGTCAGCGCCAACCCGGATGCCGTCGAGCTCGTCAGGAAGACCGTTGCCAGGGAAGAGCAGAAGCTCATGCTCGAGGCCGCCAGGAAGAGGCTCTTCGAGTGAACCTCTTCGAGCAGCGCTCCGCGCTTCCTTCTTTTCTATATCATTTGGCTTGATGTATTCTCCAGTTTATTGAAACAGTGGATGGATTCTTTATCCACAGCAAGGCTTTTATATCAGCGTTTCGATTGCCGTCTGATTGAATATGAGGGACTCCAAAGTTCAGAGGACGCGCGAGGAAATTCTCCACGGGCCCATTGAGAAGACGCTTCTGTCTCTCTCGCTCCCGCTCATAATCAATAACTTAGTGCAGGTTCTGTACAACATCACCGACACATTCTGGCTCGGCAAGCTTGGAAGGGCAGAACTCTCAGCTCCAGGAACTGCCTGGCCTATGATAGGAACCCTTATGGCCCTCGGCATGGGCTTTGCCACGGCAGGCTTTGCACTCGTCGGGCAGTACGTAGGGGCCGGGAGGTACAGAGAAGCGAACAGAGCTGCGGGTTCACTCTACTCCCTCGTGCTAATCTTTGCCACCTTTGTCGGGATATTCGGCTACTTCGCGACGCCCTATGCACTCCGCTTCATGCACGTTTCCGAGAGTGTCTACCCATATGCTTTGAGCTACACGAGGATAATATTCCTCGGCATACCCTTTGCCTTCACCAGCTTTGATTTCAGCTTTCTCCTAAGGGCCGTCGGTGACACCAAAACACCGATGAAGCTCAACCTCCTGACGGTGGCCGTAAACATAGCCCTCGACCCCATCCTAATATTCGGATGGTTCGGCTTTCCTGAAATGGGGGTCACTGGAGCCGCCCTAGCCACGATAACAGCTAACAGCATTGGCTCACTCATAGGTGCCTACTTGCTCTTCACTGGTAAGGTTGGCGTGCATCTCACTCCGGAGAACCTCACACCGGATTTGGAATTCTACAGTAAAATATTCCGCATCGGACTGCCCTCGAGCATCGGCCAGTCTGCCAACAACTTCGGGTTCGTCATCCTGACGAGAATAATCTTCGGCTTCGGCGACGTCGCCTACGCTGCCTACATAATCACTACCCGCCTCGTGAACGTGCTCACTAGCATATCAAGGGGAATAAGTATGGGAATGGGCACGATGGTCGCCCAGAACGTCGGTGCGGAGCAGTACAAGAGGGCCAAGAGGATAGCCGAGAGGACGATGATGGTAAACTTTGCCATAGCCTTTTTCTCGGTTCTCCTGATCGGAATATTCAGAGAGGAGGTTTTCCGAGTCTTTCTCAATGACCCAGCTGTTATAGCCGAGAGTGAAGTCGTTCTCAAGTACTTTCTAATTTCTGTCCCATTCTTCAACGGCATCTTCGTAGTAGTTACCAACGTCTTCAGGAGCGCAGGTCACACGAAAAAGAGCATGGCCTTAAGCATACTCCGCCTTTGGGGCCTGAGGATACCGATGAGCTATGCCTTTGGTTATATACCAGCGCTGGCCTTCAGCTTCGTCCTGCTTGGGCACACAGTCAGCGTCCACATTCCGCTGGCCGAGCTCTTCAACTTCACGAGCAAGGGAGTGTTCTTTGGCATGGGCATGAGCAACTTTATAACGGCTGGAGTGGCTTTAGTCTGGTTCATGAAGGGCACCTGGATGCAGAGGGTCATTGGAAGAGTGGAATAAATCAAGACGTTTCCGAAACATTTTCTGTTGTTCTGAGTAAAGACCAAGAATTTTTAAATCCTCTTGGAAATTTTAAGCGAAATCCGAGTCCAGAATCAGAGAATACAATCAGCAGATCAAATCAGGAGTCAGACTAATAAACCCCTCTCCCAACCCCTTCCTGGTGATGGAATGATCAGGGACGAACGCTGGACTGGAGTTTACCATTTTGAGGACTCGCCCTTTATTATGGAGATCCTAACCGAGCTCAGGGACGAGAGGACGGGGCCTATAGCCTTCAGAAAGGGACTCGTCAAGCTTGGCAGATACCTGGCCTACGAGATAACCAAGACGATGGAGACAGAGAGAATCAGGATAAACACGCCCCTCGAGGAGACTGACGGAGTCCTCATCACTGACAGACGCAACGTTGTCATAATAACAGTTCTCAGGGCCGCGATTCCACTGATGGAGGGTCTGATCAAGGTTCTCGACCACGCCCGCGTGGGCATCGTCTCGGCCTCCCGCAGCAAGGCTCCGAAGTTCGAAATAGAAATGAAGTACGTCAAGGTGCCCCAGATAAAGGAGAAAGACACAGTCATCATAGCCGACCCGATGATAGCGACGGGCTCGACGCTGATTAAGGTTCTCGACGAGGTCAAGAAGTACGGGAAGGCCAAGCGCTACGTCATCGTCGGTGTCCTTGCGGCTCCGGAGGGGATAAGCAGGATAAAGGAAGCCCATCCGGACGTCGAAATGTTCGTCGCGGCAATAGACAGGGAGCTTAACGAAAAGGGCTACATTCTGCCGGGCCTTGGGGATGCCGGCGACAGGGCTTTCGGAGCGCCGAGTAAGGTCTGACATCTCTCCTTTCTGCCTTTTTCCTTCGGAGCTACGTTAAATTTATTATTCCATGAACGATATTGTACAATATGGCAAGTAAAGACTATCAGATATTCATCTATCCAATCTTAATTCAAGAAGATAATCCTCTTAATAAGATATATTATTTACTGAGGATATCTAAAATTTTGTACTTGCCTCTTGTTATTTTTAATAAAAGAAGAGGAAAGGCTTTTATGGAACACTTTCACAAATGAGCTTAAAAAGAAAATTCCTTGAAAAAGGGCTATTTGAGTCGTCTAAGCTTGCTAGTCGCATTTTAGAAAAATATTTGGTAACGAAGTACTTGTGCAACGAAAAAATTACGGCCTCTGTCTTTATCTAGTGAGTCTCTACTTAAATTTCCATTAAAGATGTTGAAATTGATATTTCAATTATTTTCTTTCACGTTACCGATTCCATCTTTTGTTACTTCAGAGTATTTGAACTTATATTTAAAACAGTTTGAAAGTTTACCTGAAACCAAACTAGAAAAAGGAGAATATGCAGAGCAGTATCATCTACTTGATATACTACGACATTATATAGACAAAGAAGAAATTTGAATGGTATTTGATAGCGTTAGATACCAAATTAATAAAAGAAAAAGAAGTACAAGCTGAATTAGATATTCTGGTAATCGGATTCTCTCCAAAACACCTTATGATCTCCATAAGCGAAGTAAAATCAGGTAAGCATAAACGCTTCAATGATAAGCATAAACGCTTCAATGATAAGCATAAACGCTTCAATGATAAGCATAAACGCTTCAATGATAAGCATAAACGCTTCAAGGAGCAACTCAAGAGGTACGAGAGTATACTTGAAAGCCTAAAAACAAAATTCGAAAGCCACGGATATAATGTAGAATTAAAAGCTTTAGACAATATCTCTAAGGATAGAGATATAAAAACACAGATTTTGGAAATATTGCTTAGTTAACCATCTGACAATTAAGATTTGTGATGGATTATGTCAATACTCTCAAAAATTACAGAGATCAAAAGAGAATTTTGTCCAACACTGGGAGAGATAGATAACATAAAAATACAGAGATTAGTAAATCAACTAAAAGGAGATTCTGAGAAAGAAACATTAGTTAATATCTTAGAATGGGAAGACAAGAACATAAGATACCCGACAGAAAGATGGATAGTATCATGAGTTTTAGGAATCTAGATTATATTATTCGTTGTTCTTGTGGTTGTTTAATTCCAGCTTTATTGTTTATCACATTGCCTTTCTTTGTGATTATATACTTAATAATTAGTTATCGACCTTTGTGAAGATATGAAAAATCGAAATTATCAAAATTAGCAAAACTATTTGGATATTTTATAGACATCATTCGACCAAGTCTACCATCAACAAAGTCCTGAAGTACAAACTAGCAGTATGCAGAGACCATGCAAGATTTACTGCATCTCTCTGCCGAATATTTATCCTGAAATTTACTTTATTACATTTTTGGTCATGTTGCTGTAGGTGTTAAAATTGGAGAGAAACTCTACATTCTGGATCAACGCTTACCGAGTTTTAATTTGGATACTTGGCTAATGAAATGGAACAAAAAGAAGACAACTGTTCATAAACTCAAAAAAGTGTTAATGCAGACTCGACTAGGTTAATCTTTGAGAAATGTGGAGTTTACAAAAGAGTTAGAAGCAAAAACAATAATCATAAAGAGGGTACAAAGGATTTGACCTTTAAACTTGTCAAGGTTTTTAAGTTGAGTCAAAAAACAGAGAAAAAAGAACCAGATCTTGAAATAGAACTAAAAAACTATGCAATTTATTGTGAAGATTATGAGATAGCCCAATATTCTATGCTGAGAGTGCTTAAAATGAAAATTGAGGCAGAATTATGTAGTAATACCAACAAATTAACAAGATTGAACTTGTTCAAAAGAATGGAGATGTAGTTCTGAAGCTTTATCTTCTATGGTTATTAACAAACTTTATGACTTTTAATATTTGAAGACAGTAAAACTATCGTGAATCTTAGTAATGGAGAGAAATCAACTGAAGATACTTATACTAACGAATTCTGTAATGATATATCCTGTATGGAACTATAAAATGGAAGAATTGCTCTAGATACAATTGGACTATTCGTTATACAGTTTGATACATTATCAGTCTTTTGTTATAACTAATGACGGAATGGTGCGGGGGCGGGGATTTGAACCCCGGAACCCCTGCGGGAGTGGATCTTGAGTCCACCGCCTTTGACCAGGCTCGGCAACCCCCGCACAAAGCAACGACTCACCAAAACTCTTTTAATATCCCGTCTAAAGGTGTGTCCTTAAGAGATTTAAAAATATTATGGTCCAAACTCTATATAGGGAAATATAAATACTCCTAGCATTTCACTTTCTTGTCTTTTCTGTTCTGAACTTTGCTAGTTGGATAAGTCCATCGTAAAACTCTTTTATGTCCTTATTAGTTAATCCAATTGTACCTAAAAGCAACTCTTCCATTTCCATCCTAGTTCTATATTTTGCCTCATCCTCAATATTCTTAGGCTTTCTTTTCAAAAGCCTATCAACCAGAGTTAAGAATCTGTTTAGCTTTCCTTGTTCTTGAAGCTTCTCTTGTACATATATCGGATCAATAATTGGAATTTTTAGACAATTTCATAATAATTTCACCTCTTAAATATTACAAGCATGGAAAGTTAAAAATTTTGAGGTTAAATCCTGTTCTCTGTTTCCAGCTTACTCTGAATTTCTATTCTTTTGATTTCACCGCTCGAGCCTCTTGACGCCTTCCCTCGTGCCTACGAGGACTATGTCAGCTATATCCGCGAATATGCCGTTCTCAACCACGCCTGGAATGTTGTTGAGCTCTATCTCCAGGTCGAGCGGGTCGTCGATGCGGTGGAACCTCGCGTCGAGAAGGAAGTTTCCGTTCTCCGTGACCACCGGTCCGTCCTTCTTACTGGCCATCCTGAGCTCGGCGGTGGCGTTGAAGACCTCAAGTTCCTCTTTTATGGCCCTCCACGCGGCTGGGATGACCTCTATGGGCACTGGCATCTTCTGACCGAGCCTCTCTACGAGCTTGCTCTCGTCCACCAGCACGAGAAACGTTCCCGCACGGTACTCGACGATTTTCTCCATTGTCAGCGCTGCCCCGCGGCCCTTTATCAGATTCAGGTTGAGGTCAACCTCGTCGGCGCCGTCAACGGCTATGTCTATGGCATCAACTTCATCCAAGCCAACAACTGGAACGCCGTACTCGAGTGCCAATAGTCTTGCCTGATAGGACGTCGGGACGCCATAGACGTCTTCGAGTTCCTCTTCCATTATGAGCTTGCCGAGATACTCGAGGAAGTAGGCAGTAGTGGAGCCCGTTCCAAGGCTCACTATCATATCGTCCTCAATGAACTTCAAAGCCTCTTTAGCAACCGCTCTTTTCAGCTCCTTCATCTGCTCACCCCGTCACCGTTCCGTTGTGGGTGATTTGATAGAGCAGGCTCTGGTTCGAGTAGAACACCGGCTGGAAGTCTATCATAACGGTGTAGCTGAGCATCGTGAAGTAGAGCCAGAATAGTAACCATCCCCAGAAGGCTCTCTTAAGCACCATTCTTTCGTCCTCAATTTCAGACGGTAGCTCCTTTATGAATGCCAGAACGAACTTGTCGATGACGAAGTACAGAGCAACGCCGAGCAGCCAGCCGTATTGGACTTTTGCCGCTGCTATTCCACTGATTAACCCAGTTATCAGTCCCCACAGATATACCGATAGTGAAAACTTATGTTCAACTGTCAGCCCCACGTTCTTCACCTACGGTTAGCTTTTAAAAGATGGTTTAAAACCTTTCCGTTAAGCGGAGAGTGTCTCGAGGAACTTCCTGCCCTTCTCGGTTATGCCGTAGTAGACCCGCCTCCCCTTCCGATAGGATTCCTCTATCAGACCGAGGCTTTCCAGCTCGCTGAGATGCTGATAGACCGCTTGATACTTAAGGGGCTTCTCCAAGGCCTCCCAAATCTCATAGCCGTACATACTCCTTTCGCTAAGGAGCTTAAGGATTTCCAGTTTTGTGCCACCAATCGCGAATTTCTCCCTGCTCTCGGAGTAATGGCCCTTAAGGCCAGAACTCGTCACTATGAGGGCTATCCTATCGTCTCTATTAAAGTAGCCCTCCTCGGCAAGCTTGAGAAGAGCTGGGACTATAACAGCGGATGCATACTCCGCAAAGATGCCCTCCTTCGCGAGCAACCTCTCACCGAGATCGAGCTCATCATCTCCCACGAGAACGGCTGTCCCATCGCTCTCACGTATAGCCTCCAACGCCAGCCCCTTCGTGAGCGGGTTCTTTACGTACAGCCCAAGTGCTTTGGTCGGCTCTGCTTTCGGCTCGATGCCAAGCACCTCACTCGCTATGGGCGAGCACCTTTCAGCCTGAACCACTATCATCCTGGGCATTTCATCGATGGCCCTGATGGTGAGGAGCTCTTTAAAGCCCTTGTAGATGCTGTAGAGGTTGCTGCCGCTCCCCGTAGGAACTATCACATGCGTAGGGCTAAGCTCCTCCCACAGCTCAAAGGCTATTGTCTTCTGCCCCTCAAGGCCCACTACATTCCTCTCGGGCGTGACGTTGTAGAGCCCCTTGCCCTCGGCCAGTCCATCGGCGTAACTTATGCCCTCGTCAACGCTCTCGCCGTATCGTATTATCCTTGCCCCGAAGGCCGCTATCTGAGTGAGCTTGCACTTCTCTATAAGATTTGGGACAACTGTATAGGCCTCCTTGCCGGCACGTGCGGCGTATGCGGCAAGCGATGCTGCAGCATTTCCGTTGCTGGCAACGACAAAACCGTTCTCAGCGTAGGACAGACCGTATGAAACAGCCACACTAACGAGCCTGTCCCTAAAGGAACCGGTAGGGTTCCTCGTCTCGTCCTTGATGAAGACGTTTAGGCCCATTTCCTCCCCCAATTTAGCCTTCAAAAGGGGAGTCCCACCTTCACTCAGGCTCACAACTTCCTTGACGTCCGGAAGAAGCTCCCTATAGCGCCAGACACCCTTAACACGGTTCCTCCACTTGGAAACGTCTATGGACTCGTAGTCGTAGGTTATGGTCAAGGGCGCCCCACAGGAGCACTTAGGGGGAATAAGGGAGGAATAGACCCTCCTACAGGAGGGACACTTCACCCGCATTTCCATCACTTCAACCTGATCGCGTCGAGGTTGTTCGGAGCCCTTGTGCTGAGACCGAACTTCTTGTGGATGCTCGTTGAAAGGTCGAGACACTTGTGTGCCTCTCCGTGGACGGTGATGACCCTCTCTGGCCTTGGCCTGAGGCGGGCAATGTAGCTCATGAGCTCCCTTCTGTCTGCATGACCGGAGAAGCCATCGATGGTGTAAACCTCCATGTTGACCTGAACGACCTCTGTCCTGCCATCCTCACCGACCAGTGGGATCTCACGCAGGCCGCGCTGCACCTGCCTTCCGAGCGTTCCATCTGCCTGGTAGCTGACGAATATCATGCTGTTCCTCGGATCGGGAGCGAGCTGCTTGAAGTACTCAACGCTCGGCCCACCAACGAGCATGCCCGATGTCGCTATAATTATCGCCGGCTCGTCGCTGTCTATGATGTCCTGCCTCTCCCTGGTGTTGGCGACGCTCTTGAATATCGGGTTGAGGAACGGGTTGTAGCCCTCGTGGAATATCTGCTCGCGGAGGTGCTTGCTGAGGTACTCCGGATAGGCCGTGTGTATTGCGGTTGCCTCCCATATCATCCCATCGAGGTAAATGGGCACGTCTATGCCGCCGACGCGCGCATACTCCTCGAGCACCATCATTATCTCCTGGGCTCTACCGACGGCCATCGACGGAATCAAGACCTTGCCTTTCCTCCCGATGGTCTGGTGTATGATTTCTATCAAGCGCTTCTCGGCTTCCTCACGCGGCATCTGGTAGTCGTTGCTTCCACCGTAAGTCGATTCCATCACTAGGGTCTCCAGGCGGGGGAACCTGCTCACGGCTGGCTCGAAGAGCCTCGTGGGGATGAACTTGAAGTCGCCTGTTATGGCTATGTTGTGCAGTCCGTTGCCTATGTGGAGGTGAACTATGGACGAACCAAGAATGTGGCCGGCGTTGTGGAGCGTAAGCCTCATGTCCGGGGCAATGTCACGGACCTCACCGTAGTCAAGGGTTATGGTGTGCTTGATGACCTCTTTGATATCCTTCGGCCTGTAGAGAGGCTCCATACCGCTCATCTGCTGGATTTCGATGAAGTCCTTCTGGAGGAGCACCATCAGGTCCCTCGTCGGCGGGGTCGTGTATATCGGCCCGTCGAAAAGGTTGAACCTGAAGAGGTAGGGCAGCAAACCGCTGTGGTCGAGATGGGCGTGGGTTATGATTATGGCATCAAGAAGGCCCGCATCCAGGACGTAGCGGAACTCGGGCGCGTCGAAGTGTGGGAAGGCCTTCTTTGGGTCACGGAGGGCGGCTATATTGATACCAAAATCGACCAGCACGTAGCTCTCGTTGGTCTGAACGAGCAGCGCACTCCTGCCAACCTCACGAAAGCCTCCAAGGCCCGTGATTCTAATCCACTCACTCTTGAGCTCGGGCTTGCGGTAGATGTTCCTGCCCACCTGCCTGAGGAACTTCCTCCTGTCCTTGCTCTCAGTCTGAAGGATCTGCCGGATTGAGTAAATCGTCTGGGACTGTATGGGCGGTGTCCGTATAACGCGCGGCGCCCAGTGAACCTTCTGAGTGATTAAACGAAGCGTCTCGCCGTTCTTTCCAATGACGAGACCCGGCTTTTTGGCCTCTATTAGAACCTCACCGACGGATGGATCAAAGCTTATGTTGGTTATCTCGGCCTCAGGCAGGACGAGAGCTTTTATCATCTCCTCCGCGCGCTCAGGTGGGAGGAGAACGTCTGGATCAGGCCTCACACTTATCCTCTTCTTGAGCACCTTGGCGAGGTTCTTTATCAGCTCACCGTCCTGCATTATGGCCTCGGGATTCTTGACGTAAATAACCAACTCCGGTCCCTCGAACTCAACGTCCGTAATCCTTGCCTCCTTAGGAACCATCTGGGAAATTACTGCTTTTATATCGCGTAGAATGTCATCAACGAAGGTCTCTCTCCTTATCAAAGCCACCACCTCACTTCAGAAGAGTCTTTATTTCCTCTTTGCTCAGCTCTCTGTAGCCCTCCTTTGTTAGGGTTATGAGGGTTATCCCATCACCCGTGAAAACGTCGCGCCTGGTGGCGATATTTATCGCCTTGAGGGCGAGCTTAACGCCCTCTTTAACAGTCATATCATCCTTGTACTCGTTCTCGAGAACTGCAAAGGCGAGCTCCATTCCGGAGCCAGCCGCGGTGAACTTGTCCCCGGTAACACCACCCGCCATATCTACAGAATACAGCGCGGGCTCCTCATTGTAGCCGGCTATTAAGAACCATCCAAAGTACGGCATGAATCTGTTCCCGTGGAGGATGTTCGCAGTGAGGGTAGCGAGTGCCTTAACGCTCATCTCCCTTCCAACCTTGGCCATGTAAAGCCTGGTCTCAGCTTGGAGAAGCCTAACCAGAGCCAGAATATCCCCAACGTTCCCTGCACCCGCTAGGGCAAGATGATCGTCTATCTGGAATACCTTGGTGACGTCCTTGGACAGTATCATGTTGCCGAGGGACGCTCTCTTGTCCGCTGCCAGCACCACGCCGTCCTTACATACAATGCCGACTGTAGTCGTTCCTTTTAGCTTTTCATCCAATTACAACACCCCTGTTGGTCTGCTTTTAGAATAGAAGAACCTCTACAAGTGCGGTTTAGGGGAATGATATTTAAAGGTTTCGTCCCAAAAGAGGGAAAAGTGGGGTGGTAGAATGAAGGAAGTTATACTCTTAACTGGCCCGCCGCTCAACGGCAGGGACGAATATATAACCGAGGCCCTCAAGCTCGCCGAAGGAGGGAGCCACGTATACTATCACGTTTTTGACTACATAAGGGAAGTCGGCAAGGAGCTCGGCGTTAAAATCACGCGCAAGAACGTTCTAGATTTCGCAATAAGCCATCAGGATTTGATGAACGAGATAAGGGACGAAGCATTCAATAGAATAAGAAATGAAATAGATGAAAGCGACAAGAAGTACCACCTTGTCTCAACTCCCAGTCTCTTCCGCTGGGGAAGTGGGAGCGTTCTAGGGTTCACCACGAGCAATCTTAAGCTCCTCAGACCAAACCGGGTGGTAGTTGTCCTGGACGACGTGCTCTCCGTCAGGCGGAGGATAATAAACGACCCCGAGTGGTTCGAGCGCTTCGGCAAAGACCCCGAGAACATAAAGCTAACAACCCTCGTCATGTGGCGTGAGGACGCCATAAACCACGTGAAGACCCTCGTCCACGAGCTTAAGAAGGAAGGCCTTGAAGTCCGCTACGTCCTCCAGTTCGGCATAAGGCACCCACACGAGGTCTTCCTTAACCTGATTTTTAGGGAGAATGAGAAGCCCCTCATTTATCTCAGCTACCCGATGACGGGTCATGAGGAGGAGTACTACCATCGCGTCAGGGACTTCTACGACAAGCTGAACGAGCACTTCACGGTTCTCGACCCTGGCGCCCTCGACGACTGGTGGGTGGTCGCCGAGTACGACAACCAAGTAGCTAAAGATCCATCCATAAGGAGGATTAAAATTAAGCACCTGCTCGACGGCGAGGAAGTTGAGGAACTCGACAGGGAGGACATAGAGCAGGCTACCGACATTCTAAGAAGACAGCTCGTGGAGAGGGACTTCAACTTGGTAGATGTCAGCAAAGCGATAGCGGTGTATCACTATGCGGAGGAAGTCTCTGCAGGGGTTATCAGCGAAATGGCCGAAGCTTACAGAACGCTCGCTGCCATATACCTCTACTATCCCTTCGAGAGGCGTCCGAGTCCGTTTATGGAGTTTTACGGCATGCAGAACCCGTCGCGTAGAACCATGTTCAAGGACAAAGACGAGATGATAAGGGCGATGGTGGAGGAAAAGGACTACTGGGCGAAAGCTTAGATCCCTCTTCTATCCTAATTTTCCGCCAAAGAATTGTCCCTAAAGGCTACATCAGGACCTCAAAACAGAGGATAACCAAACGGCAAGAAAAGAATTAAGAAGAAAGGAGCAAGAAATCACTTCTTAACCCATCCGCGCCACTTCATGGCGTCGTAGACCCTCTGGACAGCGACGACGTAGGCAGCGTCACGCATGTTGATATTCTTCTCCTTGTGGGTGTTGTAGACGTCCCAGAAGGCCTTGGTCATCTTCTTGTCGAGCTTGGCCCTGGTCTCCTCGACGGTCCAGTAGTCGCCGGTTATGTTCTGAATCCACTCAAAGTAGCTGACGGTAACACCACCAGCGTTACAGAGGAAGTCTGGTATGATGAGGATGCCCTTCTCGTAGAGGATCTCGTCGGCCTCAGGGGTGGTCGGACCGTTGGCGAGCTCGGCGATAATCTTAGCTTTGATGTTGTCGGCGTTCTTCTTGGTGATGACCTCCTCAATGGCGCTCGGGGCGAGGACGTCGACCTCGAGCTCGAGGAGCTCCTCGTTGGTGATGTTGGTCGTGCCTGGGAAGTCCTTAACTGAGCCGTGCTCCCTCTTCCACTTGAGGACCTCATCGGCGTTGAGGCCGTCCGGATTGTAAATGCCACCCTTGCTATCGCTGACTGCAACGACCTTCATACCGTACTCCTCGCTCATTATCTTGGCCATGTAGTAGCCGGCGTTACCGTAGCCCTGGATGGCTATGGTCTTGCCCTTGAGGGTGTCCCATCCGAGGGCCTTCGCAGCCTCGCGGACGGTGAAGGCAGCGCCCCTGGCGGTGGCGTCCATCCTGGCGACAATACCTCCAACTCCGGGCGGCTTGCCGGTGATGATTCCGAAGCTCGGAACCTTCCTCCTGCTGATGGCCTCGTACTCGTCCATCATCCAGGCCATGATCTGCGGGTTGGTGTAAACGTCGGGAGCGGGAACATCAGTGTACGGGCTGATGATGTCGTAGATAGCCCTTATGTAACCACGAGCAAGCCTCTCCTTCTCCCTGTCGGAGAGCTCCTTCGGGTTGCAGATGATACCACCCTTACCTCCACCGTAGGGGAGGTCCATAACGGCGGTCTTCCAGGTCATCCAGGCAGCGAGGGCCTTAACGGTGCCAAGGGTCTCCTCAGGGTGCCACCTGATACCACCCTTAGTTGGACCACGAGCCCAGTTGTACTGAACCCTAAAACCGGTGAAGACCTTAACAGAACCGTCATCCATCTCAACAGGGATGCTAACCTCAAGGACCCTCTGAGGCCTCTTAAGGAACTCGAGAGCCTCTTCGCTTATGTCCATGTACTGGGCAGCCCTCTCGAGCTGCCTAACGGCAATCTCAAACGGGTCGACTTCGACCATTTCCATCACCTCAGTTTCAGTAATCTGCGATACAGGTTACGAGGGTTACATATATAAATCTTTCGCTAAAGGAGGCAGGAGAACGGCCAATTTCAAACAAAAAGTTATATATGGAAATTTTCGGCCAAAAGAAAAAACCTGCCGAAATTTTGGGACAAAAACAAGGCTGTACATCCAAGATTTTTTATACATTAACGAACATTAAGAGACACGGTTGAATAAGAACGAATGAAACAAAATTGAAACGGGATGCCCTCAGCGAGAAGTCGGTCATCATCCCGTCAGCTCACTCTCTGTTCCAATCATCGGGCATTCGTTGTCGTATTCCTAACATATATTAACCCTTCGCAAATGCCCATTGGGAGGTCAGCCTGATGTTGTCGCCCTTTTTAACTATCCGGTGGAACATTGTCACAATGACCATTTTCTAATTACGAGACACTAACGTACTGAAAGATATATAAGAATTGAATTTCAACCATTTCATGGTTAAGCACATCGTCTTTTGTCGAAAAAGGCAGCAGAAAGCTTTTTATAGAATGTTAAATGTTATATGCTATACATAATACCCCATAACAGTGCATGGAGGTTTGTTATCAGTCCATTTAAGAACGGGGGTGAAAGGCTTGGAGAAGAGGGATCAATGGGCAACAAAGATTGGTTTGATTTTAGCCATGGCTGGAAATGCCATCGGTCTCGGAAACTTCTGGAGGTTTCCATACCAGCTAGCTAGCAACGGTGGCGGCGCTTTCATGATACCTTACTTCATAGCGCTGGTGTTCCTTGGAATTCCGGTAATGTGGATTGAATGGACCACTGGTCGCTACGGTGGTAAGTACGGACACGGTACAATCGGGCCAATGTTCTACCTCATGGCCAGGGAGAGCCTCAAGCCAAGAACGGCTTTAGTCTTCGGTATAATCGGTGGAATGCTGGCCTTCTCTGTCGCTTCCCTGCTTAGCTCATACTACTACCAGATCATAGGATGGTCAGCAGCTTATACCTACTACAGCCTCACTGGTGCTTACTTCGGAAAGGACACAGTTCAGTTCTTCCACAGCTATGTAGCAAATACCAAGGCAGTGCTGTTCTTCTGGGGACTGACGATGCTCTTCCTTGGAATAGCCGTTGGACAGGGCGTCAGTAAAGGTATCGAACGCTGGGTCAAGGTTATGATGCCCGTTCTATATGTATTCGCTATACTCCTGGTTATCAGAGCCCTTACTCTCGGTTCACCGGTTAAGCCAGAGTGGAGCGCCATAGCAGGTCTTGAGTACATCTGGAAGCCAGACTTCACAGTACTCAGGGAGAACTTCTTCAAGATAAGCCTAGCAGCGGCGGGACAGATATTTTTCACCCTATCCCTCGGTATGGGTATCATCCACAACTACGCTTCCTACCTCGGCCCTGAGGACGACGTTGCCCTCTCAGGTCTAGCCACGGTTTCGCTCAACGAGTTCGCAGAGGTCATCCTCGGTGGTTCGCTTGCCATACCGATAGCCTTCGCCTATCTCGGTCCGGAGAAGGCAGTCAAGAGCGGTGTCGGTCTCGCATACAAGGCTCTTCCGAACGTCTTCGCTAACATGCCAGCAGGTCAAATATTCGGTGCAATGTGGTTCCTCCTGCTCTGGTTCGCAGGATTCACTTCAGCTATAGCCACCTACAACTACCTCGTCGCCATGCTCGAGGAGGACATTCACATCGAGAGGAAGGTCGGCACCTGGCTAGTGTTCATATTCCTGTCCCTGCTTGGACTGCCGGTTGCCCTTGACAGCACCCTAGCGTACCTCAGCGAGCTCGACATGTGGGTTGGTTCCTACTTCCTCGTGCTGCTCGGTCTCTTCGACATCATAGTTGCAGTGTGGCTCTTCAAGCCCGGTAACTTCTGGAAGGAGCTCCACAAGGGTGCTTACATTAACGTTCCAGAGTGGTACAAGCCGATAATGACCATAATAGCGCCGCTGTTTATGCTGTTCCTTCTGGTTGGCAACACCTGGGACTACATAAGGAACGGAGCCTTCTCAGTATCGGAGTACTATGTCACTCAGATACTTGAATACGACTACACTCCAGAGATAATCAGCCTCATCACCAGGGCCAGGATAGTGATCCTCATAATCCTCGTCATCGGCGCCATCGAGGCTTACCTGGCCATCAAGAAGAAGTACGGCGAAGAGCTCGCAAAGAACGAGGTCATCATAAAGATCTGAGGTGATCGAGATGGACATGGGTGCTCTGGCATTCCTGGTATTTGCGTGGGGTTCGATATTTATCCTGATGTACTGGAGCATTAGCAAGCTCCTCAAAGCCGAGAAGGAGCAAAAGGCTTAAAGCTCCCTTTTCTTTTACCTTTTGGAGGTGCTTTGATGAAGAGTCAGGAGATTCTGCGAGATGTAGCACAGACAATTGAAGATACTGAGAAAAAAGTTAACTCCCTCACCAAGCTCTCAGATAAAAATAAACAAAAGACCCTAAAGCTCCTCGAGGAGGCGAGGAGGAACTTCATGGAACTGTCGGAGAACGTTGTCATCGACAACCAGGAGCTGGCCAACTTCTTCCTCAAGAGGGCGGTCAAGCTGAAGAACAACACCAATGACAGGTTCATCGAAAAGATGGGCAAGAAGGAGTACATGAAGTCGGTGAGCATGATAAACAGGTACTCAAAGGCTGCTCCCTACGACTTTGCCGGAAAAGTGAAAGATCTCCAAAGGGCATACAGGGCATTCCTGTTCGGAATGATACCGTTCTACGTCGTTTCAGGCATCTTTGGCCCAGTATACGCGGTAACGGCCCTTATCCTGATAATCCCAACCCTGTTAGCCATGTTCAGCCTGAGGAAAAGGGGAAGCCTCGGTCTCATGCTCTCCTTCGCCGTCATGCCGATTCCGATGGTCATGGGGGCGTTCTCAATACGCTATGGCATATACGCCCTAACCAACGAGGGGGAGCTTACGAGGATAGCGGAGGCTCTCGGGCAGAGCTTGGCTGTCGCACAGGGAATAGCTATACTGATAACCCTCCTAGGAGCGGCAAGCCTAATCCTGCTCGGCTATGCGAGCTACATGCTTTACAAGCACAGGCACGCGTTCCTTTAATAGAGGGCCTCGTTGCCCCTCTCTCCAGTTCTTACTCTGATGGCATCGTGAACAGGAAGAACGAATATCTTTCCATCCCCAGGAATTCCGCGCCTTGCGTTTCTAATGATGGTGTCTATAATTTTCTCAAGGTCTTCGTCTTTGGCGACAATCTCAATCTTCACTTTCGGTAGCAAGTCGTAGGGAGGAACTCCACCCTGAACGCCACGCCCCTGGACGGGATAGACCGTCAGAGGAATTATACCAAGCTGCTTGAGGGCGCTCTTAACCCTATCAAGGTCTTCGTTTCTGATAATTGCCTCAACTTTCTTCATGGGTATCACAATGATATTTTGGAAAAACTCCCGAAAAAGCTTTCGAAAATTCAAAGAAAAAGGTCAAAAACAAGTATCACCTAATCTGTCTCACAAACTTCAGCAACCTCTCTTGGGATATCCCAGTTTTTCTTAGAAAGCTTCCCCAAGGCCGGCATTTTCAGGTCTTGGGCTTCTGGGCGAGGGCTTTGGCAACCTCCCTTGCATAGGTTCTCTACTCTTCCATCTTGACGAGTTCTTCGGGTTTTTCCTCCTTCTTCTCAGGCGGCTCAACGTATTCCGGGACCTCAGGAGGATTCCCGCTCACGTAGTGAGCAACGATGATGGGTCTGAACGGATTGTCACGCTCTTCGAGCTTCTCAAGGAGCTTGAAGTCAAACTGCCCGGTCTTCATGTACATCTCAAGCTCGTTGGCCAGCCTGTGGAAGTCACTCGCGTGGAGGAGAATCCTCCTCTTACCGTACTCCTTCGCTTGACCTGTCGTTATGAGGAACTGTCAGTCGCTCGCCTCCAAGATGAGGAGTTCCCTTGCGAGCTGCTCCAGAATTCTGTCAGCGAGCCGATCCTTACCGTAGTACTTAGTCGCCAGCGCCACCATCCTTTTCTCCGCTGAATACACATACTCTCAGGTCCATTCCGTTCCCTCGTTCCACCATGTCGAGTGGTCCGCATTCTTGCCCCAGGAACCCTCGGGAAGTTCTATCTCGTCTCTCTCGCCGGAGTAGCTATCGAGAAATTCTGAAAGCGTCCTCGTCCTTATCTCACACTCTGCCATGAGCTCAAGAACCCTTCCAAGCCACTTAACCCCCTCAAACCACCAGTGACCGAAGAGCTCTGTGTCGTAGGGCGAGACAATTATGCCTTTTTCGCCGAACTTCTCCTCATGCTCCACCAGGAGGCGCTCAATCAACGAGACGAAGTCCCTCGCATGTTCCTCAGCGCGCTCCATAGCTTTGCCAGGGTCGTAGAACTCCTTATCATTGAGGTCGACGCCCTTGCCCGTCACTCGCCAGTATTGGTCGCCACTCTCTTTGGCCTTCTTGTGGAACTCCCTGTACCAGACGTCACCGGGATAGCCAAAGTGGGCACTCCAGACCTAGTGGCCAGCCTCGCGGTTTCTGGCGAAGATCGCAACGTTGATTCCCTTAACTCAGTAGGGCCTGAGTGTGCTCTTCTCAGTCTCGGCCAGCGTTATCTCACCGTACTCCTTCGTTACGGGCCCCCATCAATCAAGTTGCTCTCCACGAAGAAGTACTCCAGATCGACTCCTCGAGGAACTTCTCGATTCTCTGTCTCTGCACCCTCCTTCCGCCGGGCAGTGGCTATTCTCCCCCGGACTGGTAGGCGCATTCGGGCAACCATACCCTCTAGGCTTCCTGCCGAAGTGCTTCTCATAGGTTAAAATGCCGTTGGCGAGCTGAGAGCGTATGGCCTCGTCCCTGACAAGCAGGGGCAGGTAACCGTAGGTCGCCGCTGAAGTTATCACCCCGATGTAGCCCCCCTCCTGAAGCTCGCGGAGCTTTCCTATGATGTCGCCATTGATAGCTTTCCAGTAGTCGTGGACTTTTCTGAAGTGGTCGAGCATGAAGCTTACAGCGTTCTCGTCGTACTTTTCACTCCTCAAGTCTTCCTCCGTTGCTTTCAGCTTGCGTGCCAGGTACTCCTCAAAGCCACGCTTGATATAGTCATCGGCCAGCTGCTCGGCGAGAACCGGTGTGACGTTTATGACCAGCTCGAACTTCACACCTTTAGCCTTAAGCCTCTCAAGCTCCATGAGCAGGGGCAGATAGGTCTCGCTCATAGCCTCGTAGAGCCACTCCTCACCGAACGGCCATTTTCCGTGCTTCCTCACATAGGGGAGGTGGGTGTGGAGAACAAAGGTTAGGTATCCTTTCACTATATATCACCTAATGTGTTATGTACGTTCGACTATTTAACCTTCGATTTTTCGTTGGAGAGACGAAATCAGCCAGCAACCCTTTAAACTCAACCGCGAAATCTCTTCGGGTGAGAGAATGAAGGAGGAGATGAGCAGCGTTGACATACGCTACATCCTGAGGGAACTGCAGAGGTTGGTGGGCTCTCGCGTTGACAAGATATATCACGATGGAAATGAGATAAGGATAAAGCTCCGCACGAAGGAGGGAAGGCAGGACCTGATTTTGGAGGCGGGCAAGCGCTTCCACGTCACGACCTACATCAAAGAAGCACCAAAGATGCCATCAAGCTTCACCATGCTTTTGAGAAAGCACCTCAGCGGCGGCTTCATAGACGCTATAGAGCAGCACGACTTCGACAGAATAGTCAAAATTAAGGTGGGCGACTACACTCTCATTGGCGAGCTCTTCAGGAGGGGAAACATAATACTGGTTGACTCTGAGAACAGAATCATCGCTGCACTCCGCTACGAGGAGTTCAAAGACAGGGCGATAAAGCCGAAGGCAGAATACAAGTTCCCGCCCGCCCGCGAAAACCCGCTCGATGTTGAATGGGAGCGCTTTAAGGAGTTAATCCTAGAGGAAGATGCCGAGGTAGTCCGGGCGCTGGCTAGAAAGCTCAACATGGGCGGCCTATACGCGGAGGAAATTCTTCTTCGGGCGGGAATGGACAAGAAGAAAAAAGCGAGCGAGCTGAGCGAGGAGGAGCTCAAGCTAATCTTCAACACTATGAAGGCTCTTTTCAACAAGGAGCCAAAGCCAAACATCGTCTTCAAGGACAGTGCCATGATAGATGTCCTGCCAATAGAGCTGAAGTGGTATGAGGGGTATGAAAGGGAATACTTCAGCACCTTCAGCGAGGCACTTGACGAATACTTCGGGAAGATAACGGTCGAGAAAGCCAGGCTCGAGCAGACAAAAAAACTTGAGGGGAAGAAAAGGCAGCTCTTAATGACCCTCAAAAAGCAGGAGGAAATGCTGAAGGGCTTTGAAGAACAGGCGAGGGCAAACCAAGAACTCGGGGATCTGATATACGCCAACTTCACGCTCATTGAGAATCTCCTATCGGAGTTCAGGAAGGCCGTTGAAAAGCTCGGCTGGGAGGAGTTCAAACGACGAATAGAGGAGGGGAAGAAGGCAGGCAACAAAGTGGCCCTAATGGTCAAGTCCATCGACCCGAAGGAGAAGGCGGTAACGATAGAGCTTGATGGGAAGAAGATTCGTCTCTACCTCACCAAGAGCATAGGTGAAAACGCGGAGCTCTACTACGAGAAGGCCAAGAAGGCCAAGCACAAGCTCGAGGGAGCGCTTAAGGCCTACGAGGACACAAAGAGGAAGCTGAAAGAGGTAGAAAAGCTCATCGAGGAGGAAATGAAGAAGGAGCTCTCCGTGAAGAAACTCGAGCGCAGGAAGAAGAAGTGGTTCGAGAAGTTCCGCTGGTTTGTGTCGAGTGAGGGCTTTTTGGTCCTGGCTGGAAAAGACGCCAGCACGAACGAGAACCTCATAAAGAAGCACATGAATGAAAACGACCTCTACTGCCACGCCGACGTTTACGGAGCTCCTCACGTCGTCATCAAGGATGGCCAGAATGCCGGGGAGAAGACGCTCTTTGAGGCCTGCCAGTTTGCAGTGAGCATGTCAAAGGCCTGGAGCCAGGGACTCTACAGCGCCGATGCATACTGGGCGTATCCAAGCCAGGTGACAAAGCAGGCCCCAAGCGGTGAGTACATGGGCAAGGGAGCCTTCATGGTCTACGGCAAGAGGAACTGGTTCCACGGGCTTCCGCTCAAGCTTGCCGTTGGGGTAATAAACTATGAAGGCGAGGACTTCGTGGTCTGCGCGCCGGTTGATGCAACAAGAACCTACACCGATAGGTACATCGTCATAAGGCCCGGTTCGTTGAAGAAGAGCGAACTGGTGAAGAGAATCAAACGCATCCTCGGGAAGTGGGGCTATAAGGTGAGAGAAGAAGACATCATGGCAGTCCTGCCGCCGGGGAACGGTGACATAGTAGAGGTGGTCGGCGCTTAGAGCGCCTTTCCCCCTCCCCAAATAAAGCCGACGACGAAGCTTAGCAGTGCTATTATGTAGCCTTCACCGAGTACCTCAAAGAATCCCTCGCCATACACATGCCACGCCACGAGAGTAATGATGAACACTCCGACGACCCCAATCCCAGGCCCAGTACGGCCGCCGAGAAGACCAAAGAGAATCCCGGCGAGTATCATGGATATCCCCGTGAAGAAGACGATGAAGAGGAATATCGTGCCGACACTTTCCGGGTTGAGCCACCAAAAGGCCCCCTCAAGACCGTTTGAGCTGCCCAGGGTTTCCTCGAGTATGGCAAGAAAGGTGATTTCCTCCACGCCACCGTTGACGGGTATCCTGAACCAGGGGAGAATGAAGGACAGGACCACAACAATGGAAGACAGAAAACCAAGCAATCTCATAACTTCTCCCCCACAGACCTCATACAAGCTCTTTCCCCGTTGTCGTCATCACGAGCTTTCCGTGCTTGACGCCCTTCAGGCTTATCAGCCTCTCTGCTATCTCCTTTATCCTGCTCGCCTTGCCCTTAACGACGACGACCTCGAGGCAGTTGTGCTCATCCATATGAACGTGAAGGCTTGAGATAATCTCATCGACATAGTCATGCTGTAAATCAAGGAGTTCCTTAACGACGTCAGCCTCGTCGTGATTGTAGACAATGGTTATCGTTCCGGCCACCTCTTTGTTTCCCTCCTCCCACTCGTGTCTGACGATAAAGTCCCTCATCAAATCCCTGATTGCCTCACTCCTGTTGACGTAGCCCTTCTCCTCAATGATGCGGTCGAACTTCTCAAGCAGCTCATCGGGAACGGATACACCAAAGCGCGTTATCTTCATAACACCACCGTGATATCTTTGGGCCTCATCGTTAAAAAGATGACGCGAAATGCTTTTATCCTTCGGAAAACAAGAAGTGGCCATGCAGATGGAAGAGCTTTACACCACAGCCCAGATGGAGCTCGCAAAGGACCTGGTGTTTGAGATAGAGGGAGAACCCGTTACCCTCTCAATAAAGGGTGTTCTGATCGCAAGGGTAAAATCGAAAAGCTACAACTTCTCGTTCTTCGAGCTGAGTGAGAATGAGTTCGTCCTAGCAGTTCAGATGAAGGGGTTCACAGTTTATCTCGGCATAGAGGCCAACGAAGAGCTAAACGAGGAGGCCTATCCCGAGGTGGTGAGAATTCTCATCGAGCATCTCACCCCCCAGATAGCGCTCCTGGTGACAAAGGCGGAGAAGAGCTATTTGGGAAAGGCGGACATTTTGCTCGACGACGACATGAGCCCCGAGATGAAGGAGTTCTTCTACAGCCTGCTCGTGAGGCACAGGAAGGGTGAGCTAATCTATGAACAGACCGAGGTTGCTTAGCCTGGAAACATGAGTTCAAGGAGAACTATCAGCGCTAGGACGAACATGGTTCTCTTCGTGTAGAGTCTCGCCGCTCTCCTCTCGTAATAGCTCCTCGGCGAGACGTTGAGGATGTAAAGACCGAGGAGCGAGCCGATGAGCAGGCCAAGAACATTCTCGAGGATTAGGATCAGCGAGCCGCCGAAAACATCCCACCAGCCCATGACAAGGGATATTCCAATGACCGTCTTTGGGGGAACGAGGGCAGCAGCAATGGAAACGCCAGCCAGTATCTCCGGTACCTTGCCGACTATAGCCACGACCCTCGCGTAGCCGAGTATAACAGCCAGCAGGATGTAAACGAGGCCAGAATCTCCGCGGATCGCCATCCCGTGGGTCGGCTGAGAAGGCATAACTCCAGCCGGTTTGAGGAAGAGCGTCACGATGGCGGCGGAGAGGAAGATAACTCCTTTGAAGATGGAATAGATGGCGTTGAGGGCGTCTCTCCCCTTGACCATGACGACGTTGAGAGAATCCGTAGAGGGGGCCGAGGATAGGAGAGAGGAGCATGGCAGAGATCATCATCACGATGCTGTCGTTTATCAATCCGAAGGAGGCTATTATGAAAGCGACCGCGCCGAGGGTAAGCTGAATCGGGTCAACCGTCGCCTGGTTGTTGGCGTCTTTTATGAGCTTCTCTACAGCCGCGAGACTCTAGCAGCGCTTGAACTTCCTGAGTGATTGGAGGGAGTTGGCGTACTTGACGGACTTGCTACTCACCTGTGACCACGTTATCGCCGAGTGCCCTTTTCTAAGGTCAATGACCTTCATGAGCTCGCTGCAAGGTCGTTTATGATGAAATCCGGGACAAAGGCCACGAACTTGAGGACGCGGTTATCGTTGCCCTTAATCTCTTCCACGTAGAACTGGACGTCCCACTTACCGAGAACCGCGGAAACTTGCTCTCCCTCGGTTTCATCACAGTAGACCTCACGCCGGAGCATTAGGCATCATATGATATGGTAAGGGGATGTTAATAACCGTTTCCGCTACGATTGCCTTTGCCGCAATCAGTGCGGTTGGATCCTCACGCGAAAATGCATCCCGTCCATGGAACGGTCTTCCAAGATTTATTTGGCCCCAATACCAAACGGGGCAATCCTGTCCAAATCCGGGCGAAAAGTTTTGGCAGGCATGTATCCCAGAACATCCATTCGTAGCCCAGAGCTTGCAAAAATGTCAAAAATCCAACATATTCGTGGAAATAATCGTCATTTCTCCAGTCAACTTGGAAAAAAACATTTAAGGATTACAATCTTTTGAACTCTGATGCACCATGATGAATAGGAGTGATTGTTTTTGGCGTCTCTGATATCCCCTTGAATGTTCGGGTTAGCCTAACAGCTCAAGGGCGGGATCGTTTTTGGCCTGACTGATGAGAGGCTCGTTTTTGGAGGTTCTAGAGGATTGGGCTTATATCCCTACCCAGCTGGAGCTTTCTGCTTTGGGTTAGTTCTTATGCTCTTTATTCCCTCGCCTTTGGGACTTCTTCCAAAAATCAGGAGGTGGTTTGAATGAAAGCCGTTCTGCAGGATTCCAAGATACCAAAGAAGTGGTACAACATTCTGCCTGACCTGCCGGAGCCTTTGGCACCGCCCCTCGACCCGGAGACGGACGAGCCAATTGAGCCAGAGAAGCTGCTCCGCATCTTCGCAGCGGAGCTGGTGAAGCAGGAAATGACCATGGAACGATACATCGATATTCCAAAGAAAGTTCGTGAGCTCTACGCTAAAATAGGCCGTCCAACGCCCCTCTTCAGGGCGATGAACCTCGAAAAGGCACTCAAAACGCCGGCGAGGATATACTTCAAATACGAAGGGGCTACCATAACGGGCAGCCACAAGATAAACACCGCATTGGCCCAGGCATACTACGCGAAGAAGCAGGGCATCGAAAGGCTCGTAACAGAGACAGGTGCAGGCCAGTGGGGAACTGCTCTGTCTCTGGCAGGGGCACTAATGGGGATAAACGTTCGTGTTTACATGGCCAGGGCCAGCTTTTACCAGAAGCCCTACAGGAAGACTATAATGCGTCTCTACGGTGCCGAAATCTACCCCAGCCCAAGCGACAGGACTGAAATAGGAAGGAAGTTCCTGAGCGAAGACCCAAACCACCCGGGTGGCTTGGGAATAGCGATAAGCGAAGCTATCGAGGACGTTCTAAGGGACGAAAAAGCGCGCTACGCCCTCGGAAGCGTGCTCAACCACGTTTTAATGCACCAGACGGTCATAGGTCTAGAGGCCAAGGAGCAGATGAAGGAGTTTGAGGATCCAGATGTCATAATTGGCTGCGTTGGGGGAGGAAGCAACTTCGCCGGCTTGGCATATCCCTTCGTCAAGGATAGACTAGACGGCAAAGCTGACTACGAGTTCATAGCGGTTGAGCCAAGGGCGGCACCAAGCATGACGCGCGGCGTTTACACCTACGACTACGGCGACTCTGGAGGGCTAACGCCGAAGATGAGGATGCACACCCTCGGCCACACCTACTACGTCCCGCCGATACACGCTGGCGGCCTGAGGTACCACGGCCTGGCTCCAACGCTCAGTATTCTGATAAACCACGGGATAGTTAGGCCAGTAGCCTATCATCAGACAGAGGTCTTCGAGGCGGCCCGGCTCTTTGCCAGGACGGAAGGCATAGTTCCAGCACCCGAGAGCGCCCACGCGGTCAAGGCTGCAATAGACAGGGCCCTCAAGGCGAAGGAAGAGGGCAGGGAGGAGGTCATCCTGTTCAACCTCAGCGGCCACGGCCTTCTCGACCTCAAGGGCTACGAGGACTATCTCGACGACAAGCTTGAGGACTACGAGCCAGAAGAGTTTCCAGCTTTGAAGTGGGAGGTTTAGCTTTTCCTCTCCAAAACCCTTCTTGGATAAAAGTCCAGGCTTGCCCTAGCTTGAGGGATCTCCATGCCAAGCGCTATTCCAAGGCTCATCAAATCCCTCGGCGAGCGGACTTCCCATCTGCTCCCGGCTGAAGATGTTAAAAACCTCATGGCACCGTATTTCTCGACAAGCTGCCAGGTTTTCATCATGAAGCGCAGGATCTGAGCTCTCTCGTATGGGCTGGCCCTCAGAATAGGTAATAAGGAGAAACCTATTGCCACGTTGTTCTTGGCCGCAAGCCTCGCCAGTATGTGGTCAAAGCCCGGATCTTTTCTGCCCAACCATGGGCTTATGAGAGCATCGACGCCAAGCTCAAGGGCAAAGCGGTTCACCTTCATATCTCCACCCTGAACGTAGATGAGGGCCTTGAGGTTTCTGCCCTTGACTTCACGGATTAGGGAGGGCTTCTTTGTGACGAGGAGAAGGGCAACTTTATCGTATCTCTCCCGCAGCTCCCTGATCTCGGCTTTGAGTGCCTCAAAGTCCGGCATATCGTCGAGGAAAAGCCTCTTGGTGAAGACCACCTCGTTGAACCACTCCTCGGCCAGCTCGTAGGCCTCTTCACTCCTTACATCCATCTCTATCCAGTGCTCGCGGGAAAAAGAAATTTCCTCATCAACTTCCTGAATCATTCATCCAGCCACTCCCTAACGGCTTTGACGACGGCTTCCTTTTTTATCGGGAAGGCTTTGGCCTTTATCTTTATCTGGATGACGTCCTCGCCCTCATCTACCTCTGCCTCGCCGAGGTATGCCCTCTGCTTGTTGAAGCGGACGTAGAAGGTGCCTTCCTCGTCGACCTTCTCGTCGAGGTGGTCAAGGAGGTAGGTTTTATCCCGATCGCTCAGGAGCTCCTTGAAGTATTCGAGGAAGGTCCTGACGGCCTTGCTCCTCTTTATCTCAACGTTCACAACCTTAATCGGATTACCAAAGAAGCCCTGAGTCTCAACGATGTCAAAGAGGACATCATCGTCGTCTATCTCCTCTGGGATGAAGGTTGATATCGCCTCAAGAACCTTGTCCTCATCCTCAGTCGCGTGGATGAAGGTGGTCAGCCTGACGTGATGTGCCTTTATCTTCGCCATTTTTCTCACCAGAGAAGAGAAACGATGAAGGGTTTAAAAAGTTCGCCTGAGCTGGGGACAAAAAGCTGAAGGAATAGAAACAAAAGGGCAGATCACTTGGTCTTGCCCTTGTTGGCCCTTACACTGGGCCTGACCTTCTCGGCGCCCTTGCCCTTGTTCCTCAAGCCACGGCTCTTCCTGCCGGCGCTGGTGAGTCCGCGGAAGACCCTGCCCTTGTGGGCCTTGCCAGCAATCCAGGCGATCTTCGGGTCGCTCTTTATGACCGGGTGGTGCGGGTCGACCATGATGACCTCGAACCACTTGTACATTCCGTCCTCGCCGACCCAGTAGCTGTTGAGAACCTCAAGGTTCGGGAACTTGCGGGCAGCCTTCTCCTCGGCAATCCACTGGAGGCTCTTCTTCGGGCTGTACTTGACCATACCCATCTTGGAGGGCTTCCTACCGCCCTTCCACCTTGGCCTCTTCCTTCCGCCGCGCCTGACGCGAACGCGAACGATGACGTAGCCCTGCTTGGCCTGGTAGCCGAGGCTCCTGGCCCTGTCGAGCCTCGTCGGGCGCTCAACCCTAACAACGCTCGGCTCCCTGCGCCACTTAATCATCCTAACCTTGAGAAGCTGACCGACGTAGGTCTTCTTCGGAGTCTTCCAGGCTTCCCTAATGTACTTATACATTCCCATCTTTTCCACCTCACTTCCCTCGTTTGTGGTTCTCCGCTTAGCGGAACATCCCGCGGGTTCCCCCGCCTAGTCGAGCGAAGTTGGAGAGTGAGTTTTTAAAAGTTGCGGAGTAGTCTAGGCGGTGATAGCAATGTGCCTCGACAAGCTCGTTTCCCTCATGGAGAAGCAGGGTTTTAATGGAGCTTTGGTGAGCCCCGGCTCAAACCTCTACTACCTGACCGGCCTGCACATCCATGAGGCAGGAGAGAGGCTGACCGTTCTGGCAGTGAATTCCGATGGAGAATATCACCTCCTGGCTCCAAGCCTCTACGGGAACGTTATCGAGGACTTCCCAGTTACCTTCTGGCGTGATGGAGAGAACCCCTACGGGAAACTGGGAGGAATTCTGAGGGAGCTTGACATAACCTCAGGCAGGCTCCTTGTCGAGAACACTATGAGGGCCGACTGGCTGATAGGCATCGAGAAGCTCCTCAGGGACCACGATCTCCACCCGCTCAGCAGTCTAATGCGCGAGTTGAGAATGAGGAAGGACAGAGAAGAGATAAGGCTCATGGAGAAGGCGGCCCAAGTCGTTGATGATGTCTTCGAGGAAATCCTCGCCATGAACTTAATCGGTATGAGCGAGAGAGAGCTCGCTTTGAAAATCGAGCTGATGATAAGGGAGCGCTCCGATGGAATCTCCTTCGAGCCGATAGTGGCATCAGGAGAGAATGGGGCTAATCCACACCATGCACCCGGCGAGAGGAAGCTGAAGAAGGGAGACCTCGTTATCCTCGACTACGGCGCCAAGTGGGAGAGCTACTGCTCCGACATAACGAGAACCATCGCGTTAGGAAAGCCGGACGAAAAGCTTCTAGAGATTTACGAGGTCGTCAAGAACGCCCAGGAGAGCGCCTTCCAGACCGTCCGTGAGGGGATAACGGCCAGGGAAGTCGATAAGGCCGCGAGAGAATACATAGCGAAGGCGGGCTACAGCAAATACTTCACCCACAGAACCGGCCACGGCCTGGGCTTAGACGTCCATGAGGAGCCATACATAGGACCGGATGGAGAATTAGTCCTGGAAAACGGCATGACCTTCACGATAGAGCCAGGAATATACCTCCCGGGCCTCGGGGGAGTCAGGATAGAGGACGATGTGATGGTTGAAAACGGAAGGGGGGAGAGGCTAACTAAAGCTGAAAGGGAGCTTATTCAGCTGTGACACCTACAGAAGAGCCTATTAATCCCCTTCAAGCTCCTCTTCTATCCTCTTTATTTCCTCATCGAGGATGTTCCTTATCTTCTTGAGCAGATCAAGGTATTCCATGACAGTTTCCCTCTTCATCTTCCTCTCATGTCCAGCCGCTTCAAGCTTCTTCTTGAGCCTCTCATGGTAGTCAACGGCCGTGTAGAGGGTTCTCAAAGCCAGGTCGTTCGAGGTCTTGAGGTACTCCCATCCCCTCTCTGTAAGGCGGTACTTCACGCGTCTAACCTTTCCACGGTACTCCTCCTTAGGTTCGAGGAGGCCCTCCTCGACCATCTTATTCAAAAGCGTGTAGAGGTTGCTGTGGCTCGGCTTCCAGAGGCCGACGGCGAACTTTTCGAGTTCCTTCAAGAGTTCATAGCCATGGGTTTCACCCTTTAAGCCGACAATGACAAGAATTATATTCTTCAGGGGGACAGTAAACAGCCCCTTGACTATGCGCTTCTCTACATTATCGGTCGTTTCTATCACCCCCTTATCATAAATTTGTTCAAAAGGCTTATAAAATATATCCCTCAAAGACATGTCGAACTTAAACATGTTTGAAAACTTCATATTGAAGAGTGACATAGACGGTGATGGCTATGGCCTGGAACGAGTGGATAGTGAAGCACGCAAAGCTGGTAGTCGCACTCTGGATAGTCATCATAATCCTCGCGGCACCACTGGCAGTGAAGCTGAAGGACGTGACCAACTACAGCACCGACCAGTTCCTGCCGAAAGACGTTGAGTCTGTCAGGGTTCAGGATATTCTGTCCCAGGACTTTCCAAGCTTCTCCCAGAGCGATAACCAGACCTACATGGTGATAACCAACATCAACGTGAACGATCCAAAGGCGAAAGAGGCCTACGAGCGCTTCAAGGCGGAAGCCAAGCCCTACGGTGACAACTTCACATCCTACTACGATGCGATTGAGCTTCTCCAGAACCAGTCCTACGACATGGCCCTCAACCTGACGAGGCAGACTGCCAACCTGACAGGAATTCTCTATATCTCGGCGCTGAACGCGAGTGACACCTTCGGAGAAGCCCTTTCGCAGATGGAGCTCTTATCACAGTCAATCAACATGACGAAGGAGAGCCTCCCTGAACTTGCCGGTGCATACCTTGAGATGAGGCAGAACCTCACGCTCCTCTACAACCAGATGATGGGTCTCAAGGCCCTCATCAACTCCACTGACATGGCATACGCTGAGCTCAGCAGGAACCTCATAAACGCTAGCCAGCAGGAACTCGAAAAGGTACTCATCGAGGAGATCTCAGAGAGTGTTCTGGAGGAAGAGAAAGCCCTCGTCCCAGTCATTGTGAAAACCGTAATGGCTTACGACACGAACGCCACAGGAGTTCTTGCAAAGGATCCAGTCCTGCTCAAGGAGGTTACGATTGGGCTGATGGAGAGTGTTTTGGAAGAACAGGGCCTTTCTCTCGACGAGAAGACGCTTGATGCCATCTACGAGAGCGGCGGAAACGTCGATGGCATAGCAAAGGCCCTCTTGATTCAGGGTACCATCGAGAAGCTTGCCGGAATGCCCAACGCCAACGAGACTGCTAGGAAGCTTGTGGAAGTCGCGACGGCCGATCCAGAGGGAATACTAAGTGGTGAGAAGCTTGAGAACGCCACCCTGAGCGTCGTTGTCTCCCTCGCTGGAAACGTTGAAAGAATAGACTTCAAGGACGTGGCAAAGAGGATCTACGAGGGCGAGAGCCCAAGAAAGATCGCCGAGGAGCTCTTCATTGACGAGATCAACTGGAAGCTGGATGACATTGACGCACCTGAGATCGTGAAGCGGGCCATGAAGGACACCCTAACGGCCGTTATTAAGGAGTATCCGGTGAGCGTGGAGGAGCTTGAGGCTTTAGTTAAGGAGAAGGTCAAAGCCCTGATCGGAGAGTACATAAACGAGAACTCGCAGGGCCTTGAGCTTCACATTGACACGGACGAGCTCGTGAACCTCGCCTTCAAGTTCAAGGACGACCCCAATGCCATAACAAGGGATGACGTTACACCCATTGAGGAGTACATCTACCCAACGATCTACGATAAGGCGAAGAACTACATCGAGATGCTCAAGAGCCCAGACAACACGACGATGCTCGTCCTCTTCGTCCCACAGGGTCTCAAGGGAGTATCTGCCCTCGAGAAGAGTTCAAAGGTTCAGTACGAGAACTCCCTGAAGGCCAAGGAAGTTGCGCTTAGGGAGTTTGGAAAGGCCTTCCCACAGGTCGAGGCCTACGTCAGCGGCACGCCGGTTCAGACCTATGAGACCATCAAGTACGGCAAGGAGGACAACGATAAGACGACGAAGTTCAGCATCATCGGGGCACTGATAGTGCTCTTCATCATCATGGGTGCGGCACTGCTCGCAACATTCCTGCCGTTTACAGGTGTCGCAACCGCCACCCTCACTGCTCTTGGAATACTCTACCTCCTCGCCAAGGGCGATATCCTTGACGTCGGTAGCTGGGCCCAGATGCTCACCGTCACCACCGCCCTCGGACTGGGAATAGACTACTCAACCTACTACCTCCACAGGTTCAGGGAGTACCTAGCTGAAGGCTACGACCACAACACTGCGGCAAGCGAGGCCTTGAAGCGCGCCAAGGATGCTGTGCTTGCCTCGGCCTCGACAGACATAATAGCCTTCGCCTCCTTCGTGCTCGCCTACGAGTTTCCGATATTCAAGACAATGGGTATAATAGCCCCAATAGCCGTCATAACGGTGCTCCTGGCGTCTCTGACACTCATACCAGCAATAACTGTCCTGATAGGCAACAAGCCGATATTCTGGTGGCCGAGGCATATCAAGCACATTGAGGGGATAGACATCCACGAGAAAAGCAGAATAGCCGACTGGGCAACGAGGCACGCCAAGGTCGTCGTTCTCATAGCCCTACTCCTGACGGTTCCGGCAGCCTACAACTTCGCCAACTTCCACGGAACACACGACATCAAGCTCTTCATCCCGAAGGACAGCGATACCTACCACTTCCTCCAGCTGACGGAGGAGAAGATAGGTGCCAGTGTGGCGTCGCCGACCTACGTCGTCATCGAGTTCGACCACCCGGTGAGCGACAGCGATCTGACCACCATCGACAGCATCGCAAAGAAGATAGAGAAGGTTGAGGGCGTTAAGTACGTCTACACAGTGACCCAGCCCTACGGAGAGCCGATTAGCGGCGTCGGCCTCGACGGGCTCAAGAGCCTCGGCGGCGACCGCTACATCTCCAAGGACGGAAAGAAGGTGCTCATCCAGGTGACAGGAAAGTACAGCGCCACCGACGAGCACTCCAAGGACATGGTGAAGGAGATAAGGTCCATCATCAAGGACGAAAAGAGCTCAGGAGGGCTCAAAGACGGGCTGGTAGGCGGAGCCACTGCACTGGCCCTCGACCTTAGCAACCTCATCAACGACGTCTTCTGGCACAGGATATTCCCAGTGGCGCTGCTGCTGATGTTCCTGTCGCTCATACCGACTCTCAAGGGACTGCCGGCGGTAATTACTACAATGGTCACCATAGCCACTGGCGTCCTGCTGAGCATCTGGCTCTCCAGCTGGCTCTTTGAGAGGGTCTTCGGGCAGCAGATAATGTGGTTCCTGCCCATGATGGTCTTCGTAGTTCTCATGGGAGTCGGCATCGACTACAACAGCTTCTTCCTCATCAAAGCCAGGGACGAGTTCGAGAGGAGAGAACCGAGGGAGGCCCTGGTAGTTGCAGCGGGAACCATGGACCTGATTGTCATCGGCCTGGCAGCGGTGCTGGCGGCTACCTACGGCTCGCTGATGACAGGTGCAACCTGGGGAGTCAGGGAGATAGGATTCGCCCTAGCCATTGGAGTTCTCCTGACGGCCGCAATGGCAGTGTACTTCGTAGGACCTGCCACTATGGCCCTCTTCGGCGAGAAGGCCTGGTGGCCGCTGTTCAAGAGAAAGAATGATTGAACTTCCACTTTTCCATTCTTTTCTACCCTTTTGCATGGGAGTGAAAACCCAAAAACCTTAAATACCAAAACCCGTTACCTACCCCGATGCCTATGAGGGGGGAGTGTCTTCTCCACCGCTGCAATCACGCCGATGTCTGATTACCCCAATAACCCCCCTATTATGGAGTTTCCATTCTCAGGCTCTTTTGAAAAAACTTTGAGGAGGTTTAGGCATGGAGGATCTTAACTTCAGGGCTATTGAGGAGAAGTGGCAGAAGCGCTGGCTGGAGGAAAAGGTCTTCGAGCCGAAGAGAGAAGATAAGCCAAAGTTCTACATAACGGTTGCCTTTCCCTACCTCTCAGGACACCTGCACGTCGGTCACGCGAGGACCTACACGATTCCCGACGTCATAGCGCGCTTTAAGAGGATGCAGGGCTACAACGTGCTGTTCCCAATGGGCTGGCACATCACCGGAGCCCCGATAGTCGGAATCGCTGAGCGCATAAAGAACCGCGACCCCAAAACCATCCGCATCTACCACGACGTCTACAAGGTGCCCGAGGAGATACTGTGGAAGTTTGAGGATCCGAAGGAGATAGTCAAGTACTTCATGAAGGCCGCAAGGGAGACATTCATAAGGGCCGGCTTCTCCGTTGACTGGAGCAGGGAGTTCCACACCACCAGCCTGTTCCCACCCTTCAGCAAGTTCATAGAGTGGCAGTTCTGGACGCTAAAGGATATGGGGCTGGTCGTTAAGGGCGCCCACAGGGTTAGATGGGATCCCGTTGTTGGCACCCCGCTCGGCGACCACGACATAATGGAGGGCGAGGACGTTCAGATACTTGAGTACGTCATCATCAAGTTTATCCTGGAGGAGAACGACGAGGAAATATACATGCCGGCCGCTACGCTGAGGCCGGAGACAGTCTATGGCGTAACCAACATGTGGCTGAATCCAGAGGCGATCTACGTCAAAGCAAAGGTCAGGCGCGGCAATAGGGAAGAGACCTGGATAATCAGCAAGGAGGCAGCTTACAAGCTCTCCTTCCAGGACAGGGAAATTGAGGTCATCGAGGAGTTCAAGGGCGAGAGACTCATAGGTAAGTACGTGAAGAACCCCATAACGGGCGACGAGGTCATAATCCTGCCGGCTGAGTTCGTTGACCCTGACAACGCCACCGGAGTTGTTATGAGCGTTCCTGCTCATGCCCCCTTCGACCACGTGGCTTTAGAGGATTTAAAGAAGGAAACCGAGATACTGCTGAAGTACGACATCGACCCGCGTGTGGTTGAGGAGATAAGCTACATCCCGCTGATAAAGCTTGAGGGCTACGGCGAGTTCCCGGCGGTTGAGGAAGTTGAGAAGCTCGGTGTAAAGAGCCAGAAGGACGATGAAAAGCTCGAGGAAGCCACCAAGAACATCTACAAGGCAGAGTACCACAAGGGAGTCTTCAAGATTGAGCCCTACGCAGGCAAGCCCGTTCAGGAGGTTAAGGACCTAATAGCAAAGGAGCTCCAGGAGAAGGGCATCGCCGAGATAATGTACGAGTTCGCCGAGAAGCCGGTCATTTCAAGGTTCGGCAACCAGGCGGTCATCAAGATAATCCACGACCAGTGGTTCATCGACTACGGAAACCCCGAGTGGAAGGAAAAGGCGAGGGAAGCTCTAGCCAACATGACGATTTACCCAGAGAGCAGGCGCACACAGTTCGAGGCGGTAATAGACTGGCTCGACAAGAAGGCCTGCGCGAGGAAAGTTGGCCTTGGAACACCACTCCCATGGGATCCGGAGTGGGTAATCGAGAGCCTGAGCGACTCGACCATCTACATGGCCTACTACACCATAAGCAGGCACATCAACAAGCTGAGAGAAGAGGGCAGGCTCGACCCTGAGAAGCTCGACAGGGAGTTCTTCGACTACCTGTTCGGGGAGGAGTTCAGCGAAGAGAGGGAGAAAGAGCTGGCTGAGAAGACGGGCATTCCCGCGGAGATAATCCACGAGATGAAGGAGGAGTTCGAGTACTGGTACCCGCTCGACTGGCGCTGCTCGGCGAAGGACTTAATCCCGAACCACCTCACGTTCTTCATCTTCAACCACGTGGCGATATTCAGGAAGGGGCACTGGCCGAGGGGCATAGCCGTAAACGGCTTCGGAACGCTGGAAGGCAAGAAAATGAGCAAGAGCAAGGGGAATGTGCTGAACTTCATTGATGCAATAAACGAGAACGGCGCAGACGTTGTGAGGCTCTACATAATGAGCCTAGCTGAACACGATAGCGACTTCGACTGGCGCAGGAAGGAGGTCGGCAAGCTCAGAAAGCAGGTCGAGAGGTTCTACGAGCTGGTAAGCGAATTTGCTGAATATGAAGCAAAGCCAACTGAGCTGAAGGACATCGACAGGTGGATGCTACACCGCCTGAACAAGGCCATTGAAGGAGCCACCAGGGGACTGGAGGAGTTCAGAACAAGAACAGCAGTGCAGTGGGCGTTTTATTCAGTCCTGAACGACCTACGCTGGTATCTAAGGAGAACCGAGGGACGAGACGACGAGGCCAAGCGCTACGTCCTGAGAACCCTCGCCGACGTATGGGTCAGGCTTATGGCCTCGTTCACACCGCACATCAGCGAGGAGCTCTGGGAGAAGCTCGGCGGAGAGGGCTTCGTGAGCCTTGCAAAGTGGCCCGAGCCAAATCCGGAGTGGTGGAACGAAACAATAGAGCTGGAGGAGGAGTACGTCAAGAACCTCATCGAGGACATCAAGGAGATAATCCGCGTGGCAAAGATAGAGGATGCAAAGAGGGCATACATCTACACGGCTCCAGAGTGGAAGTGGCGCGTTGCTGAGGTCGTCGCTGAAAAGAGGGACTTCAGGGAAGCAATGTCCGAGCTCATGAAGGACCCGGAGATGAGGAAGCACGGCAAGGAGATAAGCAAGATGATACAGCGCCTGATAAAGGACAGGGCTTTTGAAATCAAGCGCATCGACGAGGAGAAGGCCCTGAGAGAAGCCAAGGACTTCATCGAGAAGGAGCTTGGCTTAGAAATAATCATCAACCCAGAGGTGGACAAGGGCGGAAAGAAGAAACAGGCAATGCCCATGAAGCCGGCTGTGTTTGTTGAATAAGTTTTCTCTTTTCTCTGTTTTCACACTCTCAAATCCAGAGAACGCTGTATGTCGACCTCAAGCATTACACAAGTTCCCAAGACAAAAAGCAAAAAGAAAAAGGAAACACAGTGTTGTTATCAAAGCCCCATCACTTTCGGTTTATAAACCACGGGTACATCTCGACGGTGAACTCAATTGGTGGAGCATCAACACTCTTTTCTTCGTGTAAGATAACACAGCCCCCATAACGCAATCCGCAGACACGAGCTGAATCTTCATAAAAGAAGGTAGATTTTGCCTGTATTCGGATATCACCCTCATGGAATGGAGTTCCTGACTCAACGTGAACTAAAACAACCGGGTGAGATATGAAAATCTGCCCCCAAGCTGGGGAATCGCCGAACCATTCCCTCTTTTTGAGGTCGTAGAACTCGAATTGGATCTCTGAATTTGGATCAATGTCATCTGTGTACCACTTAAAAGTCAATCCCTTGGTGTAACTTTCGCTGAAACCTGCCTGTGCATTGGGCAGGGGTCTTCCATTGACATCAATACCCCCATTAAGACCCCACGTTATAACGGGGTTAGATGATGGCCCGCTTCCCTCAGGCCTGAAATTTCCAAGACCTATAAACGCATGGTGGGTGTTCAACACAGTTACTCTCTCCTTGACTTCCTTAACTGCCACTTTAAAGTTTCCCGGAAAATCCTTTTCCTTCGGGACTTTGGCTTCATGAGTTAAGTATACATAATAAACGTATTGTCCGCTGGTACTCAAAGTCACCCAGAAGTCCCCGCCAATCTCATTGTACACCATAACGGTATCTTTTTTCAATGTTTTGACTTCCAATGATGTCCGTATAGACCGTATTCCTCCAATATACTTCCAGTTCCTTGATGGTTCATCCGCAAGGGCGCCCGTTACTTCAAGGGACATGTCTCCAAATTTACTGGCCTCAGAGTAAAAGCTCCTCGTGAGGGTCTCAACATCAAGATTCCTATCCTCCTGCCCAAAGTAGTACAGAGGAACATAGGCACCCGTTGGAAGACGTCTGAGCGCAATTCCAACAAAAGTTGCGTTATTGAACTCGCCAAAGTCTATGCGGAGGGTAAGCTTGTCCTGGTATCGTTGAATGAACAGCTCTGCTGAACGAAGGCTAGACTTACCCGTAAAGGTTTTCACTATGATATTTCCTGTGTTGGGAGGTAAACTTGGAACTTGAATGTTTTTATCCGTTGACATGTTCATAGGACTTCCCGTTATGGCAATGTTTGGAATATCTCCAAGCGTTCCCACCATCAGCAGTCCAAGGATGACTGCAAGCAGGGACCTCCACTTCGTTGAGCTCACCTCCGATAATGTTTTGCAAGATGATTACGAATTTATATATTTATAAACTTTTCTTTTTTAAAGTAAATTTGAAGCAATTGTAAAGAATTACTATTGACACGGACATGATAACCAGAGAAAACCGAGATAACAATTCAGAGCATTATAAAGCACGTAAACAGGAGTAAATACCGCTGAAGTCGGCGGTGTTTGGGAAGTGAGTTCGAGATTATTTCCTCCTCTATTTTTTCTACGTTCTGTTTGCCTCCTGAAGTAACCTCCGGCATTCTTTATTCATATCACTCAATCCTTGGATGATGTTCCCATAGGTTGGAGGATAAACGCGGGTGAAGTTTATTATTGTATCGAGGCCGTTAGAGGCAAGAAGAACGTCCTCGTGAGTCATGTTCTCGCTTTGGACTGTGTAGTACACCACTTCGAGAAGCTCCACACAGTCCCCACCGGAAGGAAAAAGGCTGTCATTTTCATATCCTAACCAGGCACCCAAGTGATCGACATCCCTTTCCAGTCCCGAAAGTGAATATTTTGTATTGTTCAATTCAATGAGCAAGGCAAGTTTGGATTCAGTATCGAGGGGAGTGTCCATAAGGGCATTCGTTAGTTTTGCATGACGCCTTAACTCGAAAATTTCATGTATAAACTGAGAAGTCACAAGAGTTTCCTTTATACCCTTCTGTTCTTCTCTCAAACGCTCGTTTTCATGTGAAACTGACCAAAGCTGTGCAATCAAAAGAAAAATAATGAAAAGGTACAATGCATCCCTTACCCCAAGCTTCATAGTATCACCCATGTGTTACGTTGATATATTGGTATATTAGTGTTTATAGTCCTCACCTTTGTGGCATAAATGTATTCCCAGTAAACTGGAACCTTGTAAAATGCATAAACTGGCGCCATGCAGCGTCCCTTTCTTGGTATTCTATTATGACACCCTCAACGTTTATTCTATTGCCCGTATCCGATAATTCAACATTGTCAAATATAAATCTAAATGAATTAGGGGAGCCTCAGAATCCGGGATAATTAGTGACAAGGGATTAGGAACCGTTCTGGTTACCCGCTACTTTTGGGACACGTAGTTGATGATTTCCAGCCTCCACTCATTGGCTGGCGTTCGGGGAGCGAGAGCACATCTTCAGTCAACAGCCCCCATTCGGGCTTACAACCCCACATACCGAGTTACATCACTACCTATCCTCCAAACGAAAAACAAAAATTACCAAATATTTCACTCGTTACTACCTACGAAACAGCCCTATGTACCAAGTCAATAAGCCAAATCCCCACTTTAGCGAATTAGGGGAACTTGGCTGGGGAGGTATATCTATAGGTCCAGCGATCCGATACACCCAGTCATACACTGTGGAAGTCCATGGTGCAGCAATACCGATTTCTATCGGGTCATTGTAGTTCCCAAGTGTGAGCGGAGTTCCCATGCTAACTAATGAAAAAGAAGTTCCTCTGTCAATGTACTTCCCCTCATCCACGATTTTGATTGCCACCTTGTAGTCACCATAATCGTTTATATTGGTAGGTCCTTCGAATATGCACCTTACCCAGATATACCACTGCTCATCATATGGTTCCACCCACTGATACGTAACTATAATGAATTCATCATCACTACGGATCACACTCTCAGTACCACCTAAAGCAATAACTTCAGAGTCTCTTGGCTTCAAGATTTTGACTTTAGAGATGTGACAAGAGGCAACCAGTAGTTTTTGTCAATGTCTGCAGTAGGCAAGTTCATTGAGTCAAGTATTCTCACAAGTTTCATGTTAGTGGTTTTAATGCATACACCCCACCATTCGAATCTTTAAGGAAAAGTTCTATTGTACCATTTTTGTATACGTTCCCCTGCAAGGCAAAGAGGGTATCTTTTTAAAAGACGAGAAAAAGCGCGCCGAACTTCCGGAGCGGTGGGATAGGGCCTACGAGAAATGGAAAGCTGGTGCGGAGCATCCGCCTGTGGGGTGGGTTCTGGCAGAAAAAGAGGAGTAAAGCTCAGAACTCCCTCTCAACCAGGAACTCGGCGAGGAGCTCCAAGTCTTTCCTCGCTTCACTCTCGGGAAGGATCTTCAGGGCATCGTTTGCTTCCTTCACGAGGTTCTTGGCGTATTCTGCTGCGTAGTCTATGCTACCGTACTTCTTGAGAAGTTCTATCGCCTTAGCTACTTCCCCTTTAACGTCCTCATGAATCAGCGCGTCGCCCTTTGCGTCACCAGCGTACTTGCCAAAAACTCTCATAAACTCAGCCCTGTCCTCTTCGCTGGCGTTCTGGAAGAAGTGAGCAACTATGAGGGTCTTCTTGCCCTTTCTTATGTCGCTTCCCACAGGTTTTCCGAGCTTCTCCTCGTCCGCTATGATGTCAAGAACGTCGTCCCATATCTGGAAAGCTATTCCAACGTTCCTGCCCCACTTAGAGAGCGCCTGAATGTACTCCTCGTTGTCAGTTCCAATGATAGCACCTATCGTTGCGGAGCCATCAAAGAGTGCTCCGGTCTTGCCACTTATCATCTGGAGATATTCATCAACGGTGACCTCTTCCCTCGTCTCGAACTCGATGTCGAGGGTCTGTCCCTCGCACAGCTCGTTGGAAGTCTGAACGAGGACTTCCAAAATCCTCACTTTCTTCTCGGGACTGACCTCTGCCCTGGCAACAGCCTCAAAGGCCTTGCTGAAGAGCAGGTCGCCAGCCAAAATCGCCATGTTGATGCCCCAGACCTTATGGACGGTCGGTCTTCCGCGCCTGAGCTCGTCCATGTCCATTATGTCGTCGTGGACGAGAGAGTAATTGTGTATAAGCTCGACCGCAGCCGCGGGATAGAGTGCTTTGATTGGATCCCCGCCAACGGCCTCGGCCGCGCGGAGAACGACAAAGGGCCTGACGCGCTTTCCTCCCGCGAGCGGATAATGTCTGGCAGCATCGTAGAGCTTCCTCGGTTCTCTCTCCGGAATGAGCTTGAAGAGCACATCATCAACGCTCTTTGCCATCTTCTTAACCCTTGCAAACAGCTCATCGTACTTCGTCATTCTATCACCTCGCGAGCGATGAGAGCATGCCAAAGGGAAAAAGGGGTAACTCTTTATCAGTTTTACCCTCCCGAAAGCCTTATCCTTTAGGGCAGGGATGCGGTAGACTCCCCAAGGAACAATTTAAGAATCGAAACCATTAAATACTTTTCAGAGTAATAGGGCCTCAACGAGGCCACTCCAAAACAACCCGAGGGGGATGGGTTTCAACTATGCTCCAGCCCTTGCTGGAGCTGACGCCGTTGGGCGTCCTCTCAAAAACCTCCTTCGAGCGATAAAAGGTTGGGGTGGCCACCAAGCGATAACCCTGATCCCGCTTGGGCGGGTAGGGGTGATGGGCCTAAGACCGGGCCCGCGGGCTAAGACCGAAAACGGCAACGGGAGTAGGTGATGGACCCGTAAACCGATGAAAGCCTTGAAGGGTTGGGTTATGACGCCCAAGAGGAACCCCAATCCCTTAGGGCAAAGAGGAAGTCAGCCCTACTTAATATCCACAGTGTAGCCGTTGCGCGAGACGAAGACATCCCTGCCTATAAGGTAGCCCTCCTCCTCGGCCAGCTCAGCGTAGTAGGTGAGCATCCTAAAGTCACCGTGGCCAGGGACTATGTTCTCTGGGTTGAGCATTCTCAGCAGGTAGCGGTGGTCCTCCCTGCTGGCGTGGCCTGAAACGTGGAGATCCTTTATCATCCTAACGCCCTTCATCTTGAGCTTGGTTTCGAGAACGTAGCGCTGGGCCCTGTTAAGGGGGTTGGGAATGGTGCCGGCGGAGAAAACAACGGTATCGCGCTTGCCTATGTCGTAGAGCTCCCCATTTGCTATCCTGGTTAAAACGGCACCAGGTTCACCCTGATGGCCGGTGACTATTAACAGGTAGTTCTCCCTTGCCTGGGAAACCTCTTTTAGAACCTTCCTGACCGCGTTTGGGCTCCTCACGGCCTTGGCTCCCTTCATTTTGATGAGACCAAGCTGCTTGGCTATGCCCGTGTATTTGGCCAGGGAGCGGCCAACTAAGACAGCTTGCCTGCCCATCCTGTTGGCTATCCAGATGAGCTCCTGAAGGCGTGCTATATGGCTGGCGAAGGTTGTGGCTATCAGTCCGTCAGATTCCATGCCTTCATAGAGGAAGAAGTCCTCGAGGAGCATCTGAGCAACTGCTTCGCTCGGCGTTTTGGTGGGTTCAGCAACGCGCGTCGATTCGGGGATAAGAACCTTGACACCTTCCTTCCCAAGCTCTTTAAGCCTGTCGTAATCGGGCCTCTCGCCGAGAGGACTGTTGTTGTCGAACTTAAAATCTCCTGTGTGGACAACGGCGCCTTCAGGCGTGTGAACTACAACAATGGCAGCTTGAGGGATGGAGTGGGTAATCTGAACGAACTCAATAGCTAAGTTCTCGCTCACCTGGACTATCTCGCCGTATTCTGTCTCGTACATCGGGTTCTTGACTTCGAAGTACTGCTCGCTCTTGACCTCGCTCTTGGCGAGCTTTATGGTGTAGGGAGTTCCATATATCGGCACGTCTGGATAATGGGGAGCGAGCTTGCCGACGGCACCTATGTGGTCGAGATGGCCGTGGGTAAAGGCTATCGCGACGACTTTCTTGTTCCTGATTGGTGAATCGTCAGGAATAGCCCCAAGCTTCTGGAGCTCCTTCGTGGGGAACTGCTGAATGTTCACATCCTCATGGATGAGGACGCGGTCTAGCCTGATTCCCATATCGATTATAACGACCTCTCCGTTGTATTCGACGGCGGTCATGTTTTTACCGACTTCCTCGTAACCGCTGAGCGTGTAGATCTTTATCATACTCTTTCCTCCTTCGGCCTCTAAGCTCATAAGAGCATAAGGCCCCGTTGGAGAGAATAGGCCAGGTGAGTTTAAAAATGTGTGCATCGAAGAGGAGGGCGTCAAGAACGTAGACACCGACTAGACACAACCTAAAAACGTGAAAACGGAAGGTTAAATCCGCCTGTCCCGCAGGTAAGCAGGCAGGTCAATCCTCTGCTCGAGCCACTCCCTTGTGAAGCCTGTTATGACAAGTGGAACCCTCCTCAGCTCCTCGACGTTTCTGGCACCGACGAGGAACATGGTGTTCCTTATCTCCTCGATGTAGCGCTCCAGCACCTTGATGACGCCCTCGACGTCGCCCTTAACCGCTGGTCTGAGCAGTGGTAGGGCAACGCCGGCGAAGGTGGCTCCCATCGCTAGTGCCTTCGCCATCGTTATTCCGTCGCGCATTCCTCCCGTGGCTATAATCGGCAGCTCGGTGGCGTATCTGACTTCAGCCACGCTTATGGCGGTCTTTATGCCCCAGTCCCAGAACTTCAGGGCCAGGTTTTTGCCCATCTCATCCTTGGCACGGTAGTACTCGACACCGCTCCAGCTGGTTCCGCCGAGACCGCCGACGTCAATCGCGTCTATTTCAATGCTCTCGAGCCTTATCGCGACCTCCATCGAGACGCCGGCACCAGTTTCCTTGGCGATTATCGGGTAGGGGAACTCCGCCTTCAGCTCGGCCAGGGCCTTCAGCACTCCGCGGTACTGTGTGTCTCCCTCGGGCTGGACGCTCTCTTGGAGGGGGTTCATGTGTATCGCCAGAGCATCGGCCTGAATGGTTTCAACTGCTTTAAGAGCCTCCTCTATACCATAGCGTCCCGGCATTGTCTCGGCGAACTGTGGCGCGCCGAGGTTGCCAACGAGGAAGACGTCGGGAGCAACATCTCTAACGTAGTAGCTCTCCCAGGTTTCGGGCTTTCTAATCATGGCCCTCTGGCTTCCGACGCCTATGGGGATGTTCAGCTCCTGAGCCGCCTTTGCCAGGGTCTTGTTTATCTTTCCGGCGAGCTGAGAGCCCTTCGTTCCGCCGGTCATGCCGGCTATCATTATCGGGTAGTCAAATTTCCTGCCAAGGAATTCGACGCTGAGGTCGATTTCATCCTTGTCTATCTCAGGCAGGCTCATGTGGACGAAGTGTACGTCCTCAAAACCATTGCTGACATGAGCCTGAACGTTCCTCTTAAGGCAGTACTCTATATGCTCGAACTTCCTGATGATCGTGAGCTCTTCCTTATCGAAAACTGCCACATCCACCACCTGAAGAGAAAGGGAAGAGGGAGGTTAAGAGGTTTTTGGAAGGCCCGTCTCTGGTTCACCGTTGTTCATGAGTAGAGGTACGACCAAAGCTTCCCAAAGAGTATGCTCGCGAGAGCGTATTTGGAAAAGTAGAAGGAATCATACGGATCAGTAGAACTGGAATCATTAACGGGAGACCGTTCAGGAAGAGCCGATGAGGAGCAAAAGCGAGAGTGCAAGCCTGTGCCGGAGCTTTTCTTGATTGAAAGCCAAAGCCGTTGGGAGAGTCAGGAAAAAACCTCGGAGTAGCAGTGGAGTTCCGTAAGCGGCGTATTCAGCCTCGTAGGTCTCCCACAGCGGATAACCTGCTACCCTAAGAATGATTCTTGGTGGAAGAGATAGAAAAAAGTTGCAACGGCTTCAGAAATTAGAAGAGATAGAAAAGCAGTTGCCGTTTCTCCACCTCACGGCATAATTTTCGTCCCAGTTCCCCCTCCAATGATCGCGCCGCTCAGCCTTCCGGAAACTTTGCCATTTACAAACCAGACCTCTGAAAACTGGGCTATCTCCTTCGTCTCCCTGAGCTTGTTAGCTATGCCGCCTGTAACGTCTATTCCAGCCGAGCCAGAGAGTCTCTCGATTAGCCTGTCAATCTCCCTGACCTTGAGCTCCCATATGAGACTTCCTTCGTCAGGCTTGCCGTCATATATCCCATCCACGTCCATGAGGAATATCACCTTGCTCGGCCTCAGCATCTTTGCCAGGTAGGTTATTATCTGGTCGCCCGAGAGAATATCTATGCCCTTCTTCAAATCCACGGCAACATCGCCGAAGAGAACTGGGATTAACCTCAGCTCGATTAGCCTCTTGAGAACCTCTACATTACCATAGGCGACTGAGCCACCCTCGGTTATGAAGACCGAGGACGTAGAGACCGAGAAGGCCGGAAGGTTTTTCTCTAGGAAAATGTTGATTATCTTCTCGTTAAGCTCCAGCATAGCCTGATGAGTTTTTGAGAAGCCAATGCGCTTACTCTCTGGATTCGGCTCGATGCCCTCCCTGAGGTTGTACTCCTTCGCGAGGGGATGACCGTAGCTCCCGCCGCCATGGACGATAATGAAGTTCTCCTTTGGATAGAACTGGGCTATCTCACTCGCTATCTGGCTCACGACGTCCTCGTGGAAAGACTTCTCCACATTTTTGTCACTTATAACACTTCCACCAAGCTTGACAATTATCATGGAAGAACCTCCTCTATCCTCAATCCTTCATCGCTGATTTTAGTTATCATCGGCGTTCCTCCGGCGATGGTTATGGCAGTTGCCACCTCACTCTGCTTCCCAGGGGCGAGGGCGTACATGCATCCGCCTCCTCCAGCGCCGGTTATCTTCACTCCTAGCGCTCCGGCCGTTCTGGCAGCGTAAACAAGCTCGCTGAGCTTCTTGGTAGAAACGCCTAGGGCATCGAGCAGGCCGTGGTTGATGTTCATGAGCCTGCCAAGCTGGACAAAGCGGACTTCATCGTCGAGCTCAGAGAGGAGAACTTCCCTTGCCTTGTCCACTATCTTACCCATTGACACTAGGATTGGATCGATAACTTCGGGCATCTCCTCATAGGTTTTTCTTACCATCGCGACGAGCTCCTTCGTCGAGCCGCTTGAGCCTGTGTAGCCGACAACTATGGGCAGCTCCATAAAGGGAAGGTGCTCGAACTTACCCTTCTCGTAGTGAAGGAAGCCGCCTATGGCCGAGACGGTGGGGTCTATCCCGCTCGAAGCGCCCTGGACGAGGAGTTCGACTTTGTGGCCAAGTTTGGCGATTTCCTCGTTGCTCAGCTCCAAGCCGAGAAGCCTTGAGACCGCACCAATGGTGGCAACCGCAACGGCCGCTGAGGAGCCCAAACCAGCTCCAACGGGAATCTGTGAGGTTATAGAGACTGTGACCCCATTTCCGTTCTTGTCGGCCTCTTCGCGAACAAGCTCAATCGCCTGTCTGACGTAGCTTAAAACCTCGGCGGCCTTACCGTAGTCGCTCTCGAAGTATATCTCGTCCTCTGAGAAGGAGACTGTCAATCCGGGCACCTTGATGTCCTTGGCCTCTATCTTTATCGCCCCTTTGTTGTTAAACTCTGCCCAGACATAGGTTCTTAGATCTATCGCAGCCGCTATGGCAGGTTTTCCATAGACGACGCTGTGCTCGCCGAATAGGATAATTTTAGCAGGAGCTGATGCGAGAACCCTCATCTCTGACCCTCCAAACAAGAAAAGGGAAGAAAGTTTATGTGGGTTTTGGTCAAACAAGCTCACTTCCTGAAGACTATAGAGGCATAGCCAACTATTGCATCGGTACTCCTGCTTACCTCAAAGCTCGTCGTGTAGTGTAAAAGCTCGGCCTCAAGGGCTCCAGCCAAGCGGGAGTAGACTACCGCAGTTCCAACTCCCCCAGGCCCACATAGGGTATGGCCCATCTTCCTTATCTCGTCGAACATTCCCTTAACGTCGAAGTCGAGGATTTTCTGAATAACCCTGAAGTCCCACTCCTTGACCCTGTGGGGAAGCTCATCCGCCCTGGCTCTAAAGGGAACATAGCCATAGGCCGGACCGTAGTGCATGAAGTCAGTGCTCGCTATAACAACGATGTCCCTGCCGAGTTTTTTGGCGGCCTCGTAGATTGCCTTGCCAAGATCCTCCACAACCTCCTCGTCATGGATGCCAAGGGATATCGGCACTATCCTCACTTCCTTCTCTGCCCTCTCGGCCAAATACTGGATGAAGGGCAGCTGAACCTCAATGGAGTGCTCGTATTTGTGGGCCAGCTCGTCGAGGTCTGCTATTCCAGAGAGCTTCGCTATGGCCTTGGCCATCTCGGGATCGACCTCAATCTCGCCGAGCGGTGTGAGCCATTTACCGCCAGGATAGACCGCTATCGGCGAGCCAAGGCCTGTGTGGTCCGGCCCGATGACTACAAAGGTCTCCGGCAGACCGTCCTCGTAGATGGCCTTAAATGTTCTTGAAGCTGTGTAGCCAGAAAATATGTAGCCTGCATGAGGCACAACACCCGCTGTTATCCTCCTCTCGCTTCCGTGCTCACCCAAGTCTCTGAAGAACTTCTCGAGCATCTCGATGAGCGCCTCACCCTCTGGATAGAAGCTCCCAGCAACGGCAGGATACCTCGCCATATCCATCACCTCCAGGGGGTAATCAACTCGAAAGTTTAAATACCTTGAGTTAGTTTAAGGCCCGAGCCGGTGAGGGGAAGGAGGACTTTCGAACCCTCGGGGACAGAGCCGTCTTTTCTGAGCCTCCACAGGGCGGCCAACACCGTTGCTGATGTCGGCTCAACGATGAAACTCCACTCCCAGAGCCAGCGAATGGCTTCCGCTATTTCAGCATCACCAACGCTCATGCACTTCCCTTCGGTCTCAATTAGTATTTTCCTCATCTCTTCCAGCCTCGGCGGCTCCGGAATGGCTATGCCCTCTGCGAGGTGACTTTTCTCTTCCGAGCGCTTGCAGAGACTCTCGTAGCCGGAAGCCTGAACCGCCACAAAGTGAGGAAGCCTGTCAATCTCGCCCATCTTTTTGAGCTTGTAGAAGCCTTTCCAGAGGCCTATGAAGATGGAACCGCTGCTGGTTGGGACTAAAACGTAGTCTGGAACGCCAGTGCTCTCGTAAACCCCAAAGGCGATTGTTTTCGTCCCCTCGATGAAATATGGATTAAGTCAGTGGGAGACATAGGTGATGCCCCTCCTCTCAGCGAACTCAATAGCCACCCTGTGGACTTCCATCCGCGAACCATCGATGACATGAAGCTCCGTGCCAAGTCTTTTCAAGAGTTCAAGCTTTCCGGAGCTTGTGCGCACGGGCACGAAGATGTGGACGGATATTCCCTCAGCTTTGGAAAAAGCGGCCAGACTTAACGCCGCGTTGCCCGAGCTGTCGAGGACAACCTCAGCCAAACCCTTCTCCATGAGATTGGCAATTGTTACGTAGGTGCCCCTGTCCTTGAAGGAGCCCGTTGGCTGGAGGTATTCAAGTTTGAAGAGCACGTTTACTCCATCCAGGGCAAGCTCCACGATTGGAGTTACTGCCGGGATGATGATAGGTAGATGTCCCTCCGAGATTGGCAGAAAACTCAGGTAGCGCCTGATATCAAAGTGTTCTGCAGGTTTTCCCCAAAGCGTCCGCTTAGGTTCTTCTCCATGAAGAGGGTTCCCCCGCAGTCACACCTCAAGCGAAATTCCTCGGGATACCTGAGCCCACAGCGTGAACATACAAGCACCCGAACCACCCAAGGGTTTTTAGAGGCTTCTTGCTATACATATGTCACATTAAGATAAAAAGGTGATTGAGATGGGTGAGAAGTTCCTATCTGCCGAGAGGCCGCAGACCGAGGAAGGATATCAGTACCACATAGCATGCAAGCCGGGGGACGCTGCAAGATACGTTCTCCTGCCCGGCGATCCCGAGAGAGTTCCGAAGATAAGCTCTCTATGGGATGAGGCTAAGGAGATAGCCTTCCACAGGGAGTATAGGACACACACCGGAAAATACAAAGGTGTTCCAATCAGCGTTACTTCAACCGGAATAGGCGGACCTTCAACGGCAATAGCGATTGAAGAGCTCGCAGCCATAGGGGCAGATACATTCATTCGAGTCGGCTCAACTGGAGCCATACAGCCGGGAATGGAAATAGGCGACCTTATTATAGCGAAGGCAGCAGTGAGACTCGAGGGGACATCGAGGCAGTACGTTAGAATAGAGTACCCAGCCGTTGCCGACCTGGAGGTTACCCTTGCACTAATCGAGGCCGCCGAGACCCTCGGAGTGCGCTATCACACCGGCATAACCGCCTCGACTGACAGCTTCTACCTCGGTCAGGGAAGACCCGGACTGAACGGCTACTTCCCGAGCTTCGCCAAGAACATCCTTGACGACCTCAGGCAGGCCCGGGTCACCAACTTTGAGATGGAAGCGGCGACCCTCTTCACGCTGGCGAACATCTACGGCCTCAGGGCTGGCTGTGTTTGTGCCGTCTTCGCTAACAGAGTGACCAATGAGTTTGGCAAGGCTGGTGAGAAGGAGGCCGCCTTAGTTGCCAGCGAAGCCGTCAAGATACTCTCCGAATGGGATGAGGAGAAGGAGCAGAAAGGCAAGAAAGTGTGGTTCCCGGGATTGAGGAGGCTTTGATTCATTCACCCTCTACTTTTCTCCAAGAAGTGTAACATGTTATAAAGAGCAATAGTTAGTTTTCTAATGCTCTCCTTTATTTTAACCAAAACCACATAAATCGGCTCTTGTGTTGGTAATCCTTTTTTTACAGGTGAGCCACCCAGTTCCTTAGAGTAATTAGCGGATTAAGAGTTACTTTAAATTTCATTTTGCTAGTAAACTGCGAATGAGACTTCACTAAGTCCCATTCAAAAAATGTCCCTAATGTCTTCAAGGTACAAATAATCAACATATCCTAGGTTTTCGTTTTTCTTGCGGTCTTCACCCAAGCGCTTTTCTATCCGGGTTAAGTTTTCAGGTTCCAATAATGTTTTTACAGCATTATCCAAATTATCCCGATAGCAGCTTTCTAGCACAGCTCTGAAAGTTGATTCCAAGTTTAATATCATTAAATAAAACAACACTCTCACACGGTGCTTCTTAAGATCAGAATAGTAAACAAGACCACAATGTTCTTTCCTTCCTTAACAAAATAGACAGTATGCTTCTCGTTGAACAAATCAATCAAATCAAACAATCGCGTATCAGCCGAGATAACGTTTTCTGCCAGAATAAGCCTCATTTCTTTAGCTTTCGTATCATAATAGTGTTTCAAATCTTACAAGACAAACATCATACTCACAATTTTCCAAATTCTCGCGAGGAGAATCCTTATAATATACAAAATCCTTCTTCGGCGTCATTATCCTCTTCACTTGAAGTGCGTCTATCAATGGCTGAAAAGTTGGCGGCAGAATTTGTCCAGAAGAACCCAATGCTTCCACGATATATCACCAAAATAGTTTTGTTATGAAACACAGATTAAACTTTTCAGTAACATTAAATGCGATTTAAACTTCACATCATAACCCCAAAAACAGAGTGTGGTGCGGTGGCCGGGATTTGAACCCGGGCCAGCGGCGTGGCAGGCCGCTGTCCTAGACCAGGCTAGACTACCACCGCACTGTGCGGCCCGTTAGATACTCACCGCTAGGCGCTTTATAAATCTTTCGGTGGCAGAAAAAGGTTAAATTTATAAAGCGTCCTTAAGAAGGTTTAGCGGGCAGTGCCCCGGTGGCCTAGTCTGGATAGGGCGCGAGGCTGCGGACCTCGAGGTCCGGGGTTCAAATCCCCGCCGGGGCGCCATTCTAACAAAACTTCACGCAGGCGAAGTTTGACTAAGGTTGGCATGTCGCTTTTTATAATTGCTGCCATTTCAGTGGGTTTACCTTTTAACTTGCCACTTTTCCATGGTTTTACTGTGAGTGTAACACCCTTCAGGCGTTAAGAAAACATGCAAACTCATTCCAGCCAATTTTGCAGAGCAAAAATTGGTAGAAGAAAAGCCTCAAGTCCTCAGCTTCGCGAGGGCATCTTCAGCAGCCTTGACTATCTGGTAGCCAATGGGCGATGCCGTGAGAAGCGGATGGGTAGCTATCTGCAGCGTGTAGAGCTCGCTCGCGGTAAGGCGCTTCTGTATTGCCAGGGCAAGGATGTTTATCATCTCACCGACGCTCTTTCCTCCAGCTATCTGGGCCCCAAGGATTGCTCCCCTATCCCTGGAGAATATCAGCTTCACCGTCACCATGGAGGTATCAGTGAACTTTGCTGGATGCCTATCCGGACCCTTGGCGCGGCCGATGATGACTTCAAAGCCCTCCTTCTTTGCGGCTTCTTCGGTTAGACCCGCTGCGGCCAGGGTTAGTCCAGCAACGCGGGTGGAGTAAACGCCTATCGTCCTCCTGTTCTCCCTGACTATCTGGAGCTTGAAGAGGTTGGCTCCGGCTATTCTTGCCTCAAAGGTTGCAGTTGATGCGAGCATTAAGCCATAGGGCTTGCCCGTGAAGAAGTCCCTGTGCTCGACACAGTCACCGACTGCAAAGATGTCCGGGTGAGAAGTCCTCATGTACTCGTCCGTCCAGATGCCGTAGCGAGTAACCTTCAGGCCGGTTTTGATAGCTAGGTCAACATTCGGGCGGTAGCCAATGGAGAATATCACGAGGTCAGCGTCAAGCTCTTTGCCGTCCACCAGCTTAACCTTCTCGACTTTTCCGCTTCCCAGAAGTCTCTCAACCTGGCCGTAGACGATATTTATACCTGCCTCCCTGAGCTTCTCCTCAACAATCTCGCTGAACTCCGGATCGAAAGAGGCCCTCAAGAGTCTGCTCCTAACGAGCAAAGTTACGTCCTTACAGAGCTTCCTTATCTCGTCACCAACTTCAAGGGCTATAAAGCCCCCACCAACGATGACTACTTTCTCGGCATTTTCAAGCCTCTCACGGAGAGCTTTCAGGTAGTGGTAGTCCTTAGGGACGGTGTAAACACCGTCAAGTTTGGCCCCGGGTATCTCCAGAAAGACCGGCTTCGAGCCAGTTGCTATGACGAGCTTCTCCCAAGCAATTTCCTTTCTACCCTTAGTCCTCACGACCTTGGCCTTCGGATCTATCTCGACGACCTCATCAACGAGTATCTCCACACCGAGGGGCTCGAGAAACTTCTCGGCTGGAAGGATATCATCATCAACGCCCTCGAAGGTTCCAAAGATATAGGGAATGCCACAGGGGATCATGCCGATTTGCTCCTTTTTAATTACAAGAACGCTCTTGTCAGGGTAAAACCTCTTGGCCGAGATCGCCGCGGTTAATCCACCCGCGCTCGCGCCGATAACAACAACATCGTACTTCATATTTAGGCCCTCCTAACGGTTTTCAGTTAGGGTTACTCCCCAAAGGATTTTAACCTTTCGTTAACCTTGGGTTCAAAACGCGGGCACAGGGGATTTCATCAATGAAGAAAAGAGAACAGAGAAATCACTCTCCAGTCGCGCCCTTAAGGGCGTCCTTGCAACTGCAGCGGCGCTCTTTCGGAATGTGTTTAATGGAATTCATGAGCAAGTACTTTATCTCCTCACTCTTCTTTGCCATCAGCTCGACGACCTCAGTGTGGGTGAGCTTCTCCCTGCTTATCCCTGCAGCGAAGTTGGTAACTATGGCCACGCTGGCGTAGCACATCTCAAGCTCCCTTGCGAGAATCGCCTCAGGACACTGCGTCATGCCAACGACGTCGGCACCGAGTATCTTAAGCGCCCTTATTTCTGCCCTCGTCTCAAACCTCGGCCCTTCCATGCAGGCGTACGTCCCAGTGGGATGGTAATTGAACCTCAGCTCCTTTGCAGCACTTATAAGGGCCTTTCTGAGCTCCGGACAGTATGGGTCCGTGAAATCAACGTGGGCCACGAACTTCCTGTCGTGAGGACTGTTCTCGCCGTCGTAGAAGGTGTAGTGCCTCGTCTTCGTGAAGTCCAGAAGCTGGTCGAGGATAACGAAATCGCCCGGCTTCATGGCCTCGTTCAAAGAACCAACGGCGGACGTTGAGAGAATCCTCTCAACGCCGAGCTCGTACAGGGCCCAGATGTTGGCACGGTAGTTTATACTGTGCGGTGGAACGCTGTGGCCCTCTCCATGTCTCGGGAGAAACGCTATCTCCTCCTCGTTGTACTCGCCTATCTTCACCCCAACCTTCCCGTAGGGCGTGCTGACCCACTCCTCCCTGACGTTTGCCAAGAGCTTCGGATCGTAAACTCCAGAACCTCCTATAATGGCTATCCTCGGCATGATATCACCTAAAGGAAAGAAACGGGCGAGGGCTTAAAATGTTAGTGCTTCTCCCAGAAAGCCTTCTGGTGTGCAGCCTTCTTTTCAATGTCTTCCTCGATCTGGCCCTCGACCTGAAGCTCCAATATCTTCGTCAGTATCTCGCTGAGCAGCCAAGAGCCCCATTTTGGGTCTTTAACCTCAAAGGCGGCATCTATCGCCCCATCGATATCCCCCACCTTAAGTCTCGCAACGGCTATGCTTCCGAAGGCAAGGGAGCGGAGGTAATGGCCGCGGACGCGTTGGACGAACCTGACGGCATACTCAAAGTCTCTCAGCTTGGAGAGGTAAGTAACCACCTTTACCAAGAGGGCATCATCAGTCGTACGGTCACCTATCATCTCCACGAGATGTTTGTACCTCTCATCAACTGGCCGCTCAAGAAGCCGATGGAGGACAAAGCTGGCAACCTCTTCAAACTCCAACCTCTTCAAGGAGTATAAAAGGCGGGATAAAATCTCTTTCCTGTCGAGAGAGGTCTCAACTATATCCCCTAAGATAGCAAGCCTCTCATCGGGCGATAACTTCCCGAGTACTGTTATGACGAACTCAAGTTCGCCCTGGTTGACCAACCCCACCAAGAGTGACTTGAGAACGTTGAATCCAGTCTCAGATGACATGCTAAAGGCAATTTCAACGAATTTTTCGTAGGTTGTCTTTGGAACATTAGAGGTCTTCAGGTAAACCGCAACCTCCTTCATGGCTAGCCCAACCAGTACTCGCTCGTCATCTCCGAGAGTAACCGTATTGCACTCCCGAACTCTTCGCGCTTAAGGTGTTCTTTTATTGCCCCGATGGCACCGATTGAACGCCATGGCTCCTCCTCGATCCGATCTATGATAATCTTGGCCTTGCACATATTGCCCGTTTTGATATAAACACGGAGTATTTCGAGGAGGAGATCGTTACGCTTCACATTGTCCTTAACGTCCATACGTAGAAGAGTGCATCGTCGGCAATATCCAATTCCAGAAGCCTGTCCACAAGGTTCTCAAGCAGATCATCCCTCAGGGGTTGTGGGAACGCGATTATTGACTCGTATGCCTGCTGGAAAACCTTAGACGCGATTTTAGAACCGGTTCCATAAATGTAAGTGCATATCTCAATTACTGCCTTTACCATAAGCACGGATTATCGATGGATCCCGCAGCGTTGAATGCGTATTTGAATGCCTCTTTGTACCCGGGGTTTCTGGATCGGTACATGTAGTAACCAATTCTAGCGTAGGTGACCGCTCGAAGGTATTCGTCTCTAATGCTCGAGGCCAGCTTAAGAGCCCCACGATAAACATCCACGGACATCATTTCCCCATAGTAGATTTACGACATCGGAGTATTTAATGATTTCCAACATTTGGGACAGAAACAGGAGAATTAGACAAAAAACGAAAATTCAGCCAAGCTCGTCGTAAACGATACCCACGACCTCACCATCGTCGAGGGACACGAAGCTTACCTTTGTTTTCTTTCCGCTTTTAGGATCCACAACAACAAAATCCGGCTGTAAGAGGTACTTACTGGTGGGTATCTTCCAGACATCGCCGTAATGGGCCCTAAGCTCTTTCATAAATCTATCTGCGTCACGTTTAATTACCGTAGTCACAGTTATCACCATTCAACTATACTACTTTAAAATATAAAAAGGTTTCTTATAGACATTCGTTAAAGTTAATATCGACAATTGTCTATTAAAGCCACCCAATGGACATGGCGGAACCTTCAGGAACGTTCAGCTCCCTTGCTATGGGCAAACATTTGGCCTTGAGAAGGAAAAATATCCTCAATCCCGGAGTTCACTTAACGTTTCGAAGTTTGCCTGTCCCTTGGCGATTGTAACGTCAGCCATATTAACGAGCTCTATAAAGTCCTCTGACGCATATTCCAATGGCGTTCCTGGAAGACGAGATCCGGTTGAACTCACATGTGAAAACCTGTTGAACCCCGCCTCCAACAATTCTTCCACGGTGGCGTCGTTGATTATCATCCCTCCTTGGCGGCGACGTACACCTCAATACCGGGAAAGAGGCGCTTGATCGTCTCGATGAAGAGCCTGTCAAAGTAAATCTCACCGCAGTTATCTACGAGGTACAAGAGAACCCAAGCTTTTTCAAACTCGCGGAACAGCACATCACTCTCGTCTATGTAGAGCTCTTCTCCCGCCATGCGGAGGATGTCATCCTCTATCTACCCTGGGTTATACCCGACGGATACGTCTATCACGTTTCCAGCAATAGCCAGCCGCATGACAGTTTTGAAATCGTCAACTGTACCGATGTCTTTCGCAACCTTTCTGGCGAGCTCACTGGAGCGGCGCTTGTATTCCCTAAAAGGGTCATCATTGCCCAGAAACTTGTAGAGCTCAAGGAACAGCCTTCCACCGTCGTTGCTGACCGGAGTCTTCATTGAAAAATTCGCCAATCTGTTTGGCAAGGAAAACCATTGCCTCCCCGCGCTTTTCAAGATTGGATGTGCTCATCTCTACTATCTTCTGGACCTAATTGACCGCACAAGTGATGCACTCGTAGTGAATCTTCATATTATCATCGGAGAAAATAGAAGAGGTGAGTTATATAAATCAAACCATCATGAGCTGCTCGACGTACTTGAGCTCCTCAGGAATAGGCTTCTTTTTCCTTCTTTCCATTTCTTTCGTGAGCATGTACTCGTAAAGTGCAGTCATCCAGGTCATCTCTCTCACCCCCTCTTTGTCTCTCCAGCTTATATTAACTATATTTTGAGTTTAAAAGCCTTGTGAGACTTAAGAATTCCACGAATGCCTCCTAAATATCTTTAATCACCCAGAAAAGCAGCGATGATGGTTTTTGGAATTGGATGAGCATAAATGCACAATTTAAAAAGTCCTCATGCCGTATTTTTCAACAAAAGAGAACATTCAAACAGGCAAAAATAACCTAACTGTTTATAAACTTTGAAGCCTCCTTCACTATGGTGGGAGAAGATGGCCTTAGAAAAGCTCGGAAAGGCACTCAACAACGCCCTGAGGAAGCTCGCTCGTTCAAGCACTGTGGATGAAGCCACGATAAAGGAAGTCGTGAGGGACATCCAAAGGGCTCTCATTCAATCAGATGTTAACGTTCGACTCGTTCTTGACCTGACCAAGAGGATAGAAAAGAGAACCCTCGAAGAGAAGCCCCCCGCGGGTGTTTCGAAGAAGGAGCACATAATTAAAATCGTCTATGAGGAGCTCACCAGGTTCCTTGGAACAGAGGCTAAACCAATTGAGATAAAGGAGAAGCCCACCGTTCTGCTAACGGTTGGTATTCAAGGTTCGGGCAAGACCACCAGCATAGCGAAGCTGGCGCGCTATTTCCAGAAGCGTGGTTATAAAGTGGGCCTCGTCTGTTCGGACACCTGGCGTCCAGGAGCTTACTACCAGCTCAAACAGCTCGTCGAGCCCCTTGGCATAGAGGTTTTTGGAGATCCGGACGAGAAGGACGCGATAAAGCTCGCCAAAGAGGGAGTTGAGTACTTCAAAGAGAAAGGAGCAGACATCATCATAGTCGATTCCGCGGGAAGGCACAAAGAGGAGAAGAGCCTCATAGAGGAGATGAAGCAGATAAGCAATGCCATAAAACCGCACGAAGTCATCCTCGTCATAGATGGAACTATCGGCCAGCAGGCCTACAACCAGGCACTGGCCTTTAAAGAGGCAACCCCAATAGGCTCAATCATCGTTACAAAGCTCGATGGCTCCGCTAAAGGTGGTGGAGCGCTGTCTGCTGTGGCCGCAACAGGGGCACTGATAAAGTTCATCGGTGTTGGTGAGAGGATAGACGACCTCGAGCCCTTCGACCCCAAGAGGTTCGTCTCGCGCCTCCTCGGCCTCGGCGACATTCAGGGACTTCTTGAGAAGTTTGAGGAGCTCCAGAAACAGCAGGAATTCAGCGAGGAGGATATGGAAAAGTTCCTCAAAGGCAAGTTCAATCTCAAGGACATGTACGCCCAGCTCGAGGCCATGCAGAAGATGGGTCCGCTCAAACAGATACTGCAGATGATCCCAGGAATGGGGTACTCCCTCCCGGAGGAAGCGGTTAGGGTCGGAGAGGAAAAGCTGAAGAAGTTTAAAGTCATAATGGATTCAATGACAGAAGAGGAGCTTGAGCACCCAGAGATAATCAACTACTCGAGGATTAAAAGGATTGCGAGGGGCTCCGGAACCAGCACCCAGGATGTCAGGGAGCTTCTAAACCAGTACAAACAGATGAAAAAGATGTTCAAGAGCATGGATAAGAGAAAACTCTCCAAAATTGCCCGTAAATTTAACCTGGGAGGGTTTGGGTTATGATAGGGGCCTTCGTGCTGGTTGTTGTTAAGCCCGGAACAGAAGAGAAAGTCTACGAAGTTCTTGCCAAAAACGAGAAGATTAAGGAAATCTACCGCGTCTATGGGGAATACGACATCATTCTCCGCGTGGAGGTCGGGAACATCGGGGAATTAGACAGCTTCCACGATAAGGTCCTGAGGAGAATAAACAACATAGAAATGACAGAGACCCTCATAGCAAGCTCCTACAGGGGGTGAACACTTGGAGAAGAGGTGGGTCGCCACGATTCACCTCGATACGTTAGAGGTAGAATCGGACCCCACATTTAAATTTAAGTGCCTCGAGAACTGCGGGAAGTGCTGTTACGAGCTTGAGATACCAATAAGGAACGAGGATATAGTCAGGATAGAGGAGCTCGGCTATAATGCCTGGGAGTTCGTGGACTACAACAAGAGTTTCTACAGAGGGGACAAGTTCCTCAGCTATGCGGTTAAAAAGAGACCCTTCGACGGCAGCTGTGTATTTTTGGACTCGGAGACGATGAGGTGCAAAATTTACAAGCACAGGCCCCTCGCGTGCAGGCTGTATCCTTTCGTTTTCGTGAAGCATGGGAACAAGATGGAGATCTACGTCAAAGAAGATCCATTCTGTCCGGGCATTAACCATCCCAAAGGCGAGCCCGTAACGAAGGAGTTCCTCCTCAGGGAATACGGGGACATTATAGAGGACTACCGCAGAAAGGCTGTAAACCTCGAAGGATAACCGAAACATATTTATACATTTTCTTGTTAATTTCTAGCCACCGGAGGTGAGAGAATGAGCCAGTTAAAGTCGGTCCAGGAGAAACTCAGACTCGTCAGAATCCTTAGATTGCTTAAGAAAACCTACACCTACGAGGAGCTCTCGAAGATAACGGGCCTCCCCATAACCGTCCTCAACAGATACGTCAGGGGAAAGGTCCTTCCAAGTGCCGAAAGAACAAGGGAGCTCCTTAAGCTGCTGCTCCCCTACGTTAACATCGAGGAGGAAGTTAAAAAGAGGATAAAATTCGATGAGTACGGTTTCTTCGACAATATACCCGTCATCAGCGACACAGCCCTGATGAGCATAATAGCCGAAGACGTGGCAAGCAGGTTCATGGACAAGAACGTGGATAAGGTTCTAACGGCAGCGACCGATGGGATACCCCTCGGTGTCCACGTTGCGAGGGAGCTCAACGTCGATGTGGTCTACGCCAAAAAGAAGAAGGAAGTCGGAGTTGAGAAGTTCTACGAGGTAAGCTATGTGCCAAGCGCCTCTGGAAGCGTTACAACACTCTATCTCCCCCAATGGGCTCTCAAAAAGGGCGAGAACGTCCTCATTGTCGATGATGTCATTAGGAGCGGTGAAACCCAGAAAGCCCTGCTGGAGATGTGCAAGCAGGCAGTTGCAAAGCCCGTTGGCATGTTCTTCCTGATAAGCGTCGGAGACGTCATTGACAAACTCAAAGAAGAGTACAACATCCCCGTGGAGAGCCTCATAAGGCTGGAGTGATTGAAATGAAAGTGCTGATTTACAACGTTGATAGCCTAACCCTCCTGGTGGAGGTCGAGCCTGGCCTCCCCTTCACCTTTAACTGCAGTTCGGAGGAATGCGGCAAGGAGATAATCATCGAAGGCATTGTGAGAATCGTGGATGAGCTCGAGTTCAATAGGGTTCTTGAGAATACCATCTCGGAAAATCCCGATTTTGAGAGGATAAAGGAAATCACCGCGAGGAACCTCATATTTGAGGGGAGGGTAAATGGGAAAAGGGTTAAGCTCCCCGTGGAGAGCATGGACAACTTCGCCAAGCGCTTCATGGATGAGGTTTTAGTCCTCCGTTAGCTTAATCCTTAGATCCTCTTTTACAACTTGCATGGCGACGCTCGTGTTCGTTTTTTCCACACCATCAAGTGAGAGGAGCCACTTGACGAACCTGTTCATGTCGGCCCTGTCCCTGAATTTGGCAACCACTACTATGTCGAATTCTCCCGTTATGTCGTAGACCATTATCACCCCATCGTTCTCGGCTATCTGGCGCTCAATTTCAGTAATCTTCCTTCCCTGAGCTTTAACCCCGATGACCGTTGTCAGGCCAAAACCAAGCTTCTCGTAGTCAAGGATAGGGGCAAATCCTTTGATTATTCCTTCCTCTTCCATCCGTTTGATGCGGTTATAAACCGTTCCCACGGCGATTTTAAGCTCACGGGCTATCTCACGGTAAGATAGACGAGCATTCTCCTGAAGTAGCGAGAGGATTTTGAGGTCAAGTTCATCCACCATCTTCACCACCACACCAAATAGACCGTAAAGTTTAAATATCCTTCCCTGTGAGGGAATAGCGGGCAGTGGACCGGTAGCCTAGCTAGGATAGGGCGGCGGCCTCCTAAGCCGCAGGTCCGGGGTTCAAATCCCCGCCGGTCCGCCATACAAAGTTTCTCGCTGGGTTTAAAAGGAGCATATTCCACGGTTAATTCATTGTGCCGACTCTTAGGAGCCCACTTGAGGTTCTCTCCATGCCTAGCATAAGAGGCTCTTTATGCTCTCCGGCCACGCTATAAATTACCTTTTGATGTGCCGCTATCGACCATTCGGCGAGAAAACAGCTGAAGGAGGTGAAAGACACGGTGGAGGACGCGCTCTTGTTTTACATAGCGAGCATGAGAAGGGAGACCGAGCAGAGGAAGAAGAAAAAGCGCTTTCTCCTCTGAACCCTTCCGAAACCTTTAAATATTTTTGTCACTTTTAGTTAATTTGAGTAAGAAAAATTGCGGAGGTGCTGACGATGGTCTACGTGGCGGTTCTGGCCAACATCAACGGGAACTTCCCTGCGCTGGCCAAGGCACTTGAAAGGATAGAAGAGCTCAAGGAGGAAGGATACGAAATCGAGAGATACTACATCCTTGGAAACATAGTTGGCCTCTTTCCATACCCGAGGGAGGTCCTTGATACCCTCGATGATCTGATAAAAAACAACCTGGTCAAGGTCATCCGTGGTCAATTCGACCAGCTCATCGCCATGAGCGACCCCCACGCAGAGGGTTTGGACTACATCGACCAGCTCGACCTTGAGCCCCACGTAAAGGCCGCCCTCAAATACACCTGGGAAGCCGCCGGTCACGAGGGAAGGGAGTTCATCCGCGATCTGCCAATATACCTCGTGGACAGGATAGGCAAGAACGACGTCTTCGGCGTCTACGGAAGCCCGCTCAATCCATTCGAGGGCACGGTACTTCCAGACCAGCCCACGAGCTACTACGAGTCCATCATGAGGCCCGTCAAGGACTACGAGATACTCCTTGTTGCATCGCCCAAGTATCCAGTCAATGCCATGACGAGGTACGGAAGGGTCGTCTGTCCTGGTAGCGTGGGCTTCCCACCGGCCAAAAACCACAAGGCGACCTTCGCGCTCATAGACATGGATACGCTTCACACTAAGTTCATCGAAGTGGAATACGACAAGAAGCTCGTTGAGGAGAGAATAAAGCAGGAAGGCCTTCCCGAAGAGATCATCCGGATTCTTTACCACGGAAGGATTTGAAGGAGCTTAAAACATCTTTAATATCTTTTCTCTCGTAGATCACGAAGAGTAACAGGCCAACCATAAGGGCGACTTTTGAGACGAAGACTAAAGACTGAAGGGCCAGCGCGGCAAGAAGTGGAAGGTATATTCTAGGAGAAACCCCAAGGAGTTTTTTTGAGTAGTGAGTGGAGCCGAGCAGTATAATCGCGTAGCCAATGATCAAACCGATCATTACACCGAAGGAACCAAACGTGGGAATCAGATAAAGCCATGACAGGAGAGATGCAATTGCACCCAGCAGAGCAACGAAAGTGCCTTTCCTTACGTAGGCCGTCGAGTTGAGTGCAACTATGCAGGGGTTATAAGCTATGTAAACCTCCATCGCCATCAGGGCAAGGTAAAAGTCTGGCCCAACATCAAAGCTGAAGAACATTGAAAGAACCTCCCTGCCAAGGAGCATGAGGAGAGAAACTCCCAAAGCAGTGAGGAGTACTAGAACTCTTGTGGTCTTTTCAGCGAGAAACCTGACGTAATCATCTCCACTCCTGCCGTACTTGTAGGAGAAAAGAGGTATTATTGCAGACTGGACCACTTGGGGGAGGTATGTGAGCAGGAAGGCCACCGAGAGGACTGCGGCAACCCTACCAGCGACTTCCGCTCCCGCGAGATACTCGCTTATGAAATAGGGCCCCTGGACTAGGAAAACACCCGAGAGCGCGCCAATGAAAGCGAACGATGAATAAGAAAAGAGGAGCGTGAGCTCATCTTTTCTGGGCTTTCCAAAAAGATTGAATTTCACCAGATAGCCCAGGGAAAAAAGGGAGACGAAGCCAAGGAAGAGAATGTACGGTGCAAAGACGTTGGGGAGGAGAAAACCAAAGAGGAATCCAAAAAACGCCAACGTTATGATGTATGCGTAGTGCTCACCACGGTGGATTCCATAAAGAAAGCTCCTCAGCGTGAGCTGTATTCCTCTAAAGGTTGCTAGGAGGGAGAGGTAGACATTGAAGGGAATCAGGAGAAGGCCAGCGAGAGGGAGGAGGAATGATGGAAGTGTTATTGAGCGGATCGCATCTTTATCACCCCTTCCGAGAAACTCCGATGCATATTTCCCAAGCGCAACTGCGAAAAAACTCAGTGGGATTGCCAGAAAGAAGGCCTGTGAGATAAGTGAGTTTGCCCTCCCGAGTTCCTCGACGCCGAAGCGCCGAGAGACGATTACGCTGTAGAGGAACCTGCTTAACCCAGTCAGACCGAGGGCTATTATGGACGCTAGAGAATGACGCAGGAGAACGCGGCGTTCGTAGCTCATGGCTAAAAAATCGAAGGAATGAATTTAACCTTTGTGGAATCCGAGGTAGAAGCCAGCTACAAAGGCACTAGTTCCAGGCAGGATTCCTAGAACCTTCTGCCCGAGCGTGGCTATCTGGGTCGTCAGGTCTCCAGCAAGGTTAAAGAGCTTGTCGGTGTTGATTGTTATCACACCCTTCTGCTGGAGCCAGAAGAGGCTGAGCATGTACGCACCTAGTAAAGCCATCGCAAGCTTCATGACTTTCTTGAGGGCGAAGCCTGTAAGGAATCCCGCTATTCCGCCAACGCCCACGTCCCCAATCATGGCATTTACATCTAAATCCATCTACACCACCATTCGGACATACATCCTAGGGAGATAAAACGTTTTTGTTCCAAAATGTTTAAATTAAACGAGTCCAAAATATTTGCAGTAGATAAAAGTCCGGAAGTGGGAGCATGACGAGTCCGATGGAGAGACTTAAAAATAAAATAACTAAGGAGGTTCTCTGGCTCTACATCCTCCGCCTGCTAAAAGAGAGACCCATGTACGCCTATGAACTGAAGGAGAGAATAAAAGAGGCCTTCAACTTCGAGCCGGCGACAGTCAGCTCTTACGTCGTCCTCTATAAGCTCGAGAAGGACGGCTATGTCACAGCAGAGTGGCAGGAAAGCGAGACTGGGAAGCCGTCGAGGAAGTACTACAGGCTCACTCCAGAGGGAGAAAAGCTCCTCGAAGAGGGGCTCGCCTTCTTGGAAATGATGCTCTCAAAGCTCAAAGGCTGAGCTTTTCTTTAAATTACTGTTGAAATAACAGGTGAACAAAAAGAAAAGGTACTTGAATAGACAAAGCAATGATAGCAAAAGCCCTCAGCGTCCCATTCCACCGCGTGGCTCCTTGGCCTTCGGGCGAAGCCCCTTGTAGCCGCACTTCCTGCACTTCTTGGCCTTCCACGGGTTAGTGGCACCGCAGCGCATGCAGATGTACTTCTTAAATATCCTGGCCTCAGCCTCTGGGAATCTCGCCATCGTAATCACCCCATGATCTTGAACTCCAACACACCTTTTTCTCCCCACTTTTAAAGCTTTGGTGCGGGGGACGGGATTCGAACCCGCGCAGCCCTACGGCAGCGGATCTTAAGTCCGCCCCCTTTGGCCAGGCTCGGGCACCCCCGCGCGAGTGAGAGTGGGAAAGGCAAAATTAAAAGGTTTGCCCTCAAGTCCTGACTATCCTCATCTCAAAGTCCTCAATCGGGACCTTGAAGTCCTCCCGGCTCTCGATCTCCTTCCTGTTGTAGAGTATCTCCCTCGCAAGGATCCAATAGATAAGCGCGAGGGCCTTCCTACCCTTGTTGTTGGTCGGGATAGCAACATCAACGTAGCTGAGGAAGTTCTCGGTGTCAACGAGGGCAACTATTGGAATACCGATCTCTATGGCCTCCTTCATGGCCTGGTAGTCGGCCCTCGGGTCGGTAACGATAAGGACATCGGGCTCAAAGAAGTTCTTGACCTGTGGGTTGGTCATAGTTCCCGGGAGAAACCTTCCGGGGATAGCTCTGGCGCCGGTGACCTCGCCAAACCTCTTGACGGGCTTCTGACCGTAGAGCCTGACACTGACCGCGAGAATGCTCTCGGGATCAAACTTGGCGAGGAACTTGCCGGCAATGCGGAGCCTCTCATCGGTCTTCCTAACATCGAGGACGTAGAGACCGTCCTGCCTGACCCTGTAGATAAACTTCTTCATGTCCTGGGTCTTCTGCTGGGTTCCAATGTGGATGCCCGCAGCAAGGTACTGGTCGAGTGGAACCAAATACTCCTCCATTTCTTTCACCCTCCTTTATCATCCTTCGAATGTTATTATCCTTCCTCTTTCACCCAAATCTTCAGCGATTCTTATTAGCTCGTTCAGCTTGGCGATGGAATCCTTTCCCAGGACCATCGCCGGGCACTTGAGGCCGACCGCGAGATGCGGCAGGGCCTCATCAGAGGACTCGTACCTGGCTTCCGCCAGGATGGGCGTGATTCTCTCCGACTTCGCGTCGTTCACGAGGTTGTATAAGTCGGTGAGCGTGCCGAGGTTAATGGGCTTTATGGAGAGTGCGTTGTAGTAGCGCCTGTCAAGGATGTCCTTCTGGCGGAAGAGGTGTTCACCATCCACAAACACCCCATGGGTTCCCACTATCAACTCAAGGAACAGCTCCTCATCGCCCATCGGCTTTATGTAGGCAACGTTGTTGTCCTCAACTACATTGAGCACCACTTCAGTCTCCATCGGCCTCTTCTGGACAAGGCCAAGCGCAACCTCCAGACCAAGATCGCTTCCAGCCTTCTCGGTAGCCTTTGAGAGGGCCTCAATGGTCATAGTCTCAGCGTTCTCAAGCACTTTTGCGGACGCGTCAACCACATCGGTTATCTCCATCAGGTCGCGCACCATCACGTAGTAGTCAAAATCCTCTCCACTCGCTATCTCCAGGAGTGGAACGGGCAGTTCTGTAGTGAAGGTTCCACCTATGTAGCTGTAAAGTGGCATCCTCTTGACACTGGCAGCGGCCTTCGCAACCGCCATGGAAACCGCCAAAGCCGTGTTTGCGCCTATGTGGCTGAAGTCCTCGGTGCCGTCTATCTCCCACAGATAGCTGTCGATGAGCTCCTGCTCGCTTGCGTCAAATCCTATCAGCTCGGGACCTATTATCTCGTCGACCTCGCTAACGGCCCTGTGGGCCTCCGCTATGTAAAGGCTCGGATTATCGTCTATCGGAGCTGCAAAGCGACCGAATCCCGAGCTGGTGATAACGTCTACCTCGACGGAGTACTTTCCGCCCTTGAGCACTGCGACCCTGCCGATTACGTTCTCTATCACGGTCATCTTTCATCAGCTCGGCCTTATTACGGTGAGCGGAATTATGCCCTTCTCAAACTCAAGGAGCGCTACATCAAGCGGCGTGATTCCTTCCGGGACGTCTATGAGTATGGGCGCACCCATCGCTATCTGGAGAGCCCTCGCTCCCACAATCCTCGCCCTTTCAAACCTTGTGTACCTGAACATTCTAACCACCTGTGCAAATTTTGGTGGGGCCGCCGGGATTTGAACCCGGGTCTCCGGCACCCCAAGCCGGGAGGATAGACCAAGCTACCCCACGGCCCCCCAGAAATGTGGTTTTTCAGTATACTCTGTAGACCATTACCTGATCTATCAGCTCGACGTGACTGAGGAGCGTCCTCCTGCAGCAGTACCTCTCTACTCCGAGGTCGTCGAGCACCTTCTCAGGGTCTTCGCCCTTCTCGACGCGGGCCTTAAACTCGTAGTATTTATCTCCCAGGACTTTTCCACATGTGAAGCACCTTACGGGGACTATCACCCGTATCACCTTCTTCGAAATGAATATTAAAGGCAGGATCAGCGGTAGGACTTCTGCCTCTTGGCCCTTGGACCCTTGGTCGAGCGGTTGGGCTTATGCGGCTCAGTTCTCCTTGAGTCGCCAACGAGCATTGTCCTGTCGTACTTCATAAACTTTTCTTTGAGGTTCATGTCGTTGGTCCACTCGATGAGGGCCCTAGCAATGGCAACGCGGGCAGCCTCCGCCTGACCCATGAAACCTCCGCCTTCCACCTTGACGTCGATGTCGACCTTGCTGACAATCTCCTCGCCGGCAAGGACGAGGGGCTCCATAATGGTGAAGCGCGCAATTTCTGGCTCGGTTATCTCAACCGGCTTGTGGTTGATCCTGACGCGACCCTTTCCTTCCCTAATGGTGGCCCTCGCAATGGCAGTCTTCCTCTTTCCAGCAGTCTGGATGACCTTCATTTTCTCTCACCTCAGAACTTTCCACCAAGGAACTTCGCGACCTCGCCAACAGTAACGTACTTAGGCGTGGCGAGCCTCGACATGTGCGCCTCCATCAGGGTCTCCAGCTCCTTGCCCTCAAACTCCTTGGGAACACCTACGTAGACATTGAGTCTCTTGAATGCCTTTCTTCCGCGGTCGGTCTTCCACGGAAGCATGCCTCTGACGGTTCTCCTGACTATCTCGTCGCTTCTCTTCGGGTAGAAAGGACCCCTTCTCGGGTTGGTCCTGGTCCTGAGCTCAGTCCTCTGCTTGTACTTGGCGAAGATGTCCTCCCTGTTGCCAGTGATGACGGCCTTCTCAGCGTTGACTATAATCACTTCCTCGCCTTCGAGGAGCATCTTGGCGACCTTTGAGGCGAGTCTCCCAAGTATGAGTCCTTCAGCGTTAATAATCCTCATGGCCCATCACTCCATTATGATTACTCCACTTCCCTTCGGGTTTCTCTCGAGGAGCTCCTCAATCGTGATAGCCTCCCCACCGGCTTCGGCTATCTTCCCCTTAGCCGTCTCACTGAACTTCCAGGCAGCAACGACAACCTTGTGCTCGAGCTTTCCAGCACCGAGAACGCTTCCCGGAACTATAACGGTGTCGCCCTCTTTGGTGTATCTATTGATTTTGCTGACGTTCACTTCAGCCCTCTGCCTCCTAGGCCTCTCAAGACGCCAGGCTATGTCCTTCCATATCTTCACTCCTTCCTCGTTTGACTTCTTTCTGAGGTAGCGGATGAGCCTCCTCAGGTTGATGTCAGTTGGACCGGTTCTTTTCATGAGCATTCCTCCTTCACAATTCTCGCACCGAGGGACGGGGTGAGCGTGAATTTGGTGCGGGGGCGGGGATTTGAACCCCGGAACCCCTGCGGGACGGGACCCTGAATCCCGCGCCTTTGACCAGGCTCGGCAACCCCCGCGTCACTCGGCTAATTTATGGAGTTCGCTTATAAATCTATCGCTCTTCCTCATCAGAATCTTGAGAGCTATGGTAACTATTTCCTCAACGGGGAGCTCCCCGTTGGTTTCCACGGTAAAGACGAACATATTGGGCACAACCTCTTCGGTGATCTTATCACCCACAAACTGGTCGAACTTTCTTGGAAGGTAAAACGCCTTAATTGTCGTTATGATCAGCTCGTTCTCAGTCTCCTCCACCAGGAGACCGCGCTTTTCAGCCAGAGCCTTAAGCTCCTCCCAGTCCGGAACCTCTTTGCTGACGTGAATTTTGGTCAGGTACTTGTAGTAGACAAACCCTGGCTGCCATTTCGCGTGGTCCTTTCCGCGGCCAAGCTTGGCATAGGCGTTGAGAGTGAGCCTCTGTCCCTCAGCGAGCTTGACTATTGGGATGTTTGGGTTTGCTGGCCTGACGTCCGGGTCATCGCTCTTAAGGTCGCCCGAATACACCATACCTGGACCCTCTGCCTCCAGAGAAAGGATAACCGTGTAGTCGTCAAGCTCTAAAGCATCGAGGGGAAACCTCCCAGCTGGCGTAGTGAGTGGAATCATTGCCAGGCGATGAGCGATAATCTCGTCAAAGAGGGCCGAATCGTTCTCGAATAACTCAACCTCATCCACAGCAAATGTGGGAACCTCTGAGAGGATGGTTCTCCTGAGGGCGTTGGCAAAGGGAATGTCAACTCCCTCAAGGATGAACTTAATCGAGTCCTCCCTTTTGTCAAGAATCTCAAACTTCATTTTCCTCACCAAAAAAGAAGTTGTAGAGAGTCAGACTCTCCTGCCCCTTCTTCCGCCCTTCGGTCTGGTGCCGTCGTGCGGAATCGGGGTAACGTCCTCGACCCTTCCTATCTTCAGTCCGGCCCTGGCAAGGGCTCTGATGGCTGCCTGGGCACCCGGACCAGGAGTCTTGCTCTTGCTTCCTCCCGGGGCGCGGACCTTGATGTGAACGCCGACGAAGCCCTTCTCCATGGCCTCCTCAGCGGCCCTCTTGGCGGCTATCATAGCCGCGTAAGGCGAGGGCTCGTCCCTGTCAGCCTTAACGACCATACCACCGCTCCACCTGGAGATGGTCTCGGCCCCAGTGAGGTCGGTAATGTGGATAATGGTGTTGTTGTAGGAGGAGTAGATGTGGGCAACGCCCCACTTCTCCTTCTTCTTAAGGTTAACAACCTGCTGCTCCTCGCTCATGAGACCTCACCCTGCTTAGCCTGTTCGATAACCATTCTCTCGGGGTGGCTCTCCTTCGCGAAAGGAGAGGTCTTGGAGTAGGTTATGGTGCCTTCCTCCTCCTTGAGGACGAGGTAGCCCGGAGAGCGGATTATCTGGCCGTTGACCTCGATGTGGCCGTGGACTACGAGCTGCCTGGCCTGCTTGATGGTCCTGGCGAGTCCCTTCTTGAAGACTATGGTCTGGAGGCGCCTGTCGAGAACGTCCTCCACGGTGAGGGACAGGACATCATCTAGCACCGCATCGGCCGGAAGAAGGCCAAGCCTGTTGAGCCTCTGGAGGAGCTGAATCCTCTCGATCTCAGCCTGCTTACCGCGGGCAGCGAGGAGGCGCCTGGCCCTACGCCTGAACTCCTTGAGCTGAGTCTCGTGCCTCCAGAGCTCCTTCTTGTTCTTGAGAGCGTACTTCTTCATGAGCACGCGCTCTCTCTCAAGCCTCTCCTTAATCCAAGGGTGAGAGGGAGTCTCGTACTTCTTCCTCTGCCTCTTTGGGTCTCCCATTTACACCACCTCACTTCTTCTTTCTTCTCACGCCAACGGTGGTACCGTGCCTGAAGTTCGACCTGGTCCTCTGTCCCCTGAGCGGCAGTCCGAGCTCGTGCCTTATACCGCGGTAAGCCCTGATCCTCCTGAGCCTGTTGATGTCCTCACGCCAGGCCATGACGAGCTTGGCGGTGATAAGATGCATGTCCTTGCCAGTCTCGTAGTCCTTTGGCCTGTTGACCGCCCAAGCGGGTATGCCATGGGCAACTGGGTCCTCCAGGATCCCCTCTATCTTCCTGACCTGCTCGTCTGTCAGATAACCGGTCTTCATGTAGGGGTCAAGCCCTGCAACTCTAAGCACCATCGTTGCAAAGTTTATTCCTACGCCCTTGATGCCCGTAAGGGCCCATCTCAGCTGCTTATTCCCGTCCAAATCAACTCCCGCTATACGGACGATGTGTCTGAAGTTGTCCGCCATTACGAATACACCTCCATACCAATCCTTCAAAGAGGATTTTGGCGCCGGGACGGGGATTTGAACCCCGGTGTCCATACGGACACGGGCTCTCAAGGCCCGCGCCATCCCAGGCTAGGCGATCCCGGCATACACGCGGTAGCCGCTCCCCTTTGACAGTTCTCTCACTTCAGTGAAGTGCTCCTCCATCAAAGCCTTAATATATTTTGCGCCCTGCTTCGTCTTGATAACTAACTGAAGCAGGCCTCCATCGTTGAGATGCTGGGGAGCATTTATAACTATTTCCCTCAGGACTTCCTTTCCCGCGTGCACCGGGGGGTTAGTGATGATTGTGTCGAACTTTTCACCCTTAACGGGCTCATAGAGGCTTCCCCACCTAACCTCGGCGTTTCTAACGTTGTTAATTTTTAAATTTTTCCTCGCTATGCTCACAGCCCTTCTGTTCACATCGGTCATGACGACATAGCCTGCAAAGCGGGAAGCGACAATGCCTATTGCACCGTAGCCGCAGCCGAGGTCGAAGACGCGCCAGTTCCCGTCAAGTATCATACTCTCTATGAGCAGTTCCGTTCCCCTGTCGAGTTTCCCGAAGGAGAACACTCCGCTGGCGGTGATGAACCTGAAGCAATCACCCCTGAGGCAGACCTCAATGGTCTTTGTCTTGAGGGGAACGTTCGGCTCCTCGGAGTAGTAGTGGCCCATGTGCAGGGATAAGAAAGAGGGTTTATAAAGATAAGGAAGTTCACTTGGAAGAGACCAGCCACTCTTCCCACCACGACCCCGTCACGTCTTTGGAAACCCCATAATCCCAAAGGAGCAGTCGCGTCTTAGCGTCAATGGCAAGTTTAAGGGTGGCATCATTAGTTTCCGCTTTCACTATAATACATTCTCTCCCGTTTATAATCCTCACATCCACCACAGTGAGATTGGCACAGCACAGCCTTAGGGTGTAGCCCTTTTCAGCCTTTAGTCGCTCGAATACTGGAGAGTAAGGATATCCAACCCTAAATAGTTCGACTTCAGCTCGTTCCCCCTCAACAAAGATTGAACCGTCAGGTTGATAGACAATGGGGTTTGTGCCAGCTATCTCGGCTCGGGTTTTCCCTGTAAAAATCGAATGATCTGGCACATGCCACTCGATTTCAAACCTCTGAAGGATTTTAATAGTGTTCTCCTCCCGGGTTATGATGAAAGTCCTCGTTGAGTTCTGAACCAGCGTTTTCTCAGAGTATTCCACGGCTTTGTATACAAGGGTCATGTTTGGACCTGTAGAGTCAAGACTCGTTGCGCTGAACTTTATCTGAGGTTCCCTGACACTGCTGGAGCCATTAACGTGGAGGTAATAAGCCCCACCAGCAACCAACAGAAAAACAAGGAGAAGGACAGAGTAGAAAGTCCTGGAATGCTTCACCCAAATCACCTCAACATTTCCTGCAGTCGTCATTAGATGTAACGTTAAAATCCTTAAAAGCTTTTCCAATTACAAGTTTGAATTAGTTCCGTTTTTTCGTAGAATTTCCAATTTCCAACGATAACAAAACGATGAGAACAAGTCAAAAGAAGGGAGAGTAATTGAATGGACAAAAGAATACAAACGATGTTACTTGTACAACCAAAGTTTCCGGGGGTGTGGGGGGTGTTAGCCCCAGAGGTTTAGAGAAAAAGTGGGGTTGTGGGGCGAAGCCCCGCACTGGGGGTTTGAGAGTACAGAGCAAGCTTTGGGAAAGCTTGACCAAAAATAGTGATTCCTTTTTTAAGGTGCAATTTGGAGAGTGTTTGCACTATCCCCAAGAGATCTTTAAACGAGAATTTACCCCACATAACTTCCAAACAGGGGGTTCAACTCTAAAAGCGCTCAAGAGAGCGCGAGAAAAAGTAACCTCAAGCAAATGTTTCCATTTAAGTAGAATTCCAAATCCAAGAGACAAATCTCGAAAGGCAAATAACAAAGAGGAAAACTAAGAAAGTATTGGCGTCCTTCGGACGCCGTTTTAAAAGTGGAACATTCACCAAAAAGCAAAGTTGAGAACAAACCCACTAAAAACTGAAAATGAAAAAAGCACCCAACCTTCCGCCGGCGCTTGCGTCAGCAAGGGCCCGCTACCACATCTTCGGGTACCAGTCCCTCGGCATGAAGACCTTGTCCACATCGACGGCTATCCCCTTACTTTTGTTGAGCATCTCACCGCTCGTCATAGAGGCCTTACCGAGGGCAACGAGTTCATCCTTGAGGGTCATTATGGCGACCAAGTCCCCTCTCTTTATGCCAGCGTGGAGCTTAACGATTCCCGGAACGGCCAAATCGGCGCCATAAGTAACAGCAGCAACCGCAGAGTCTCTAATCCACACCTTCGGTAAATGTTCCACAGCCTTTTCCATTGGCTGGATGGCTTTCCTGAAGTACTCCTCAATTCCATCTTCCTTCCAGAAATGATAGTAATCAACAAGGTCGTGGAGGGTCACTAAAGTTTCGTCTTCCTTGAATGGACCGCTTCTGGTACGGCGAAGCTCGGCCATGTGGGCACCGACACCGAGGGCAAGGCCGATGTGGTGGATCAGTGAACGGATGTAGGTTCCTGCCTCAACACCAACCCTGAAGAGGACATCTTTACCATCAATCTCCAAAATCTCAATGTAGTAAACCCTCCTCGTCCTCAGCCTTCTCTTGACCGCGCTCCTCAGGGGCGGCCTCTGGATTATCTCCCCCTCAAACTCCTTCATAACGGCGTAGATTTTGTCCTCCGAAACCTCGCCATGGAGGTGCATCAGAGCAACGTACTCCTTACCCGCTGGTAAAAGGGCTTGAACAACCCTTGTTGCTCTCTCGAGGGCAACTGGTAAAACACCGCTAACCTTGGGGTCGAGGGTTCCACCGTGACCGGCTTTCTTCAGGCTGAAGAGCTTTTTAACCCATGCAACAACCTCGTGGCTCGTTGGGCCTGGAGGCTTGTCGAGATTGATTATGCCGAACTGCATGTGCATTTCCATCGGTCTCTTCTCTGGAGGAAAACCCCACTTTGGATTGGTCTCAGCTTTTTCATCTTTGATTAACACGTCCCTCTTGATGTCTGCAGGAAGGATTCTTCTAACTTCATCTCTCGCCATGAGCATCACCCAATGATCGCCATGTAAGAATCTCAGAATTTTGCTTTATAAATCTGCCCTCAGAATTTAAACTTGTAATCAAAAACCGGCCATCTTGGGAGATACTTAACGAGCCTGACGTAAGCAGGGACATACACTTCGCTTTTGTTTTTCTTAATAGCTTTTAAAAGTACGTCTGCAACTTCTTCTGGGCTGATAGAACCTTTAGGAACTTTCTCATGCCAGAAAGGAGTTGCCACTTGTCTTGGATACACCTTAATCACATAGATATTCTTGCTCTTCAGCTCCTTTTCAAGATTAACAGCCATATAGTGGAGAGCGGCCTTTGCAGCCCCATACGATGGCAAATCTACAGTATTAACAAAAGCAGCAGCACTTATCACAAACACGACTTTTCCGCCTCTGGGAATCATGTCTGAGAGTTCCTTCGTAAGTAAAATTGGGGCTATTACATTTACTTTGAAAAGTTTCTCGAGCTCTTCTTCGCTTTGCTCAAGGAGAGGTTTAGCTATAGCAAAGCCGGCGTTATTAATGAGAATATCAAGCTTTTTAACTCCTCTCTGCTCCAACTCCCTTCTAATCCTCTTTGCCACCCCTCTTTTGCTTAGATCCGCGATAATGTAGTCAAAATTTCTAAGGGAGCTAAGCTCTCTCAGGGATTTTTCATTCCTACCAACTCCAATAACAAAATAATCCTGCTCAATCAATCTTTTTACAATTAACTTTCCAATCCCGCCAGAGGCTCCGGTAACAAGTGCATTGTTCATAAGTCTCCCCAAGCAAGAAGTAGAAAAGAGAAGTTAAAAAGCTTGGCTTAGCTTCAAGCCAAGCTGATTCCAGCCTTTTCTAAAGCCTCCTTAACTTCCTCGTCGTCGGCGCCTCTCTCAATGTTGACCCTCTCGGGAAGGGGCTCGAGGTGCTTGACATTCATCCTCCTTCTCTTAACCTTGTTCAAGCCCGCTCCAGTAACGAGGACGAAGTTCTTGTCGATTATATCAACTACAACAACTTTTTGCCCGGCTCTCCTTCCGGCAATAACAACTGCTATTCTTCCTATATCAATTGCTGGCATTCATTCCACCTCCTCATTTTTTTGTCCTAAACCCCGTGTCGCCATCGGGGTACAGGTGGTCGATGGCGGCCTTCACGATTGCAAAGACCCCATCGGGCGACCATTTCGAAGTGTTTATAACCAGATCATAAATTGAAAGGTCGTTGATGTCAATGCCATAAAGATTTAAATATCTTTTCCTATTCTGCTTCTCCCTCTCGGCAATCTGCATAAATGCCTCCTCAACACTGATGCCCTCTCTCCTCGCGACCCTTTCGGCTCTAACCCTCACTGGAGCATCAAGCCATATCTTAAGATCCGCATCCTTAACCATCCAGCCGGCGAGCCTGCCCTCGATGACGACGTTGCACTCCTTAGCTGCTTCAATCTGCCTCCTGTCAACTTCCCGGTCTATCTCTGGGTGGAGCTCCGCATATTCCTGGAACTCCTGCAGTGTCATGCCCATCTCTCTGGCCATCTGTCTGAAAATTAGGCCAGCGTAGATGTGCTTAAAGCCATAGTGTCTGGCGAGGTTCCTGCAAAGGGTCGTGGTGCCTGAACCGGCCAGGCCGCTGACGGTTATGACGAGGCAGTCGCGGGGCATGTGCATCACTTCAGAGAGCAGCCCTGACCTGAGCCTTTATGACCTTCCTCATGCAGCTCGGGCAGAGGTTCGGATACGGCCTCTCTGGCCTCTTCTTGGTCTTTGGGAGCTTCCTGAGCTCGCTCGGCCTGCCGCGTGGAACGCCGTTGAGAGGTCTGCCACACATAGCGCAGTGGGCTATCTTTGGCTTCTTCCTTTCAAAGTGTATGACCGTTCTCCCTCCCGGAGTCCTGACGTACTTCCTTCTCCATGACCTTGACCTGTACATGGGCTTCATTTCTCTCACCTCGCAATGCCTTTTTGTCAAGCGTTTTTAAATTTAACCCATATCGAGGAGCTTCCTAAGGATGTAACCGGTTATCATGGAAGTCATGATGTACCAACCTATGTATCCCAGCTCGTTGGCTGGAAGGCCCGAGTGGTAGAGCTTGTGGAACCAGTCAAAGAGGAAGAAGTTGAAGGGTGCTTTGGCTATGCCGACCTCTACGTACCATCTCCTGAGCCAGCCGAAGAATATCCAGAATATCGGTAGGGTCAGGAGGGTGACCTTGAACATTGTATCCTTCATGACCTCGCTTTGGAGCTTCATAAGCTCTATCTGCTCCTGCTGGAGCTTCCTGAGCTTCTTCTCGTCCTTGGAAGCCTGGGCTTCCTTGTACTTCTTCTGGAACTCCTTACTCTTCTTCTGGAGCAGCTTGACCTTCTCCTGGTCAACCAGGACGTAGTTGATTAGGGTAAATAACGCACCTAGGATTATTCCCGATACCGTGACTACCAATATTGGCTGGTATGAAGTTATCAACGGCCCAAACAAGCTGTCAAGGAAAGAGTATACTCCTTCAATCATATTGTCCCACCGCCAGATCTAATACTTCAACAAGTTCATGAACTGCCTCTTTAAGGCCTTTGTCCTCATGGTTCTCGATTATCTTTATAAGTGCGTTGGAGTGCATTGCATAGCTAACCGCAGCGGCGCGGTTCAAGTCCTGGTGCCTCTGTATCTGTTCCTCAGTTTCGACGTCTCTGTCGCGCTTGAGGTCCCTAAGCCTTCTACCGAGTATCTCGCTCGGAGTGGCTTCAATTATGACTATGAAGTTGGGGTTTATGACCTCTATAACCTCCTTGGGGAATCCAAGCAGGTAGCCCACTGGAGTCCTTATAGTGGCGTGGGTGTCGATGAGTATGGGCTCAGTTTTGGCCATCTCAACTATCCTCCGAGCAGCCTTCATCTGTAGATCCTTCTGCACATTTGGGTTGAGCTTCCTCATCTCGTCCCTATGCTTCACTAGGCCTGCCTTCACTGCCTCCTCGAACATCAGGTCGCCAAAGTTCACTAGTTTGAACTTCATCCTAGCCTTTTTAAGGGCAAGCTTGGTTATTGTGCTCTTTCCAACACCTGGGATTCCTGTTATCATGACCACAAACGGCATCATGCTCACCCAAGGAGGCTCTGGAAGAATCTACTCCAAGCTGGTTTAAAAGGTTTTGTGAAGAAAAGAAAGGATCACTTGGAAAAGAACTTCCTGAGCATCGGGAACATCTCTGTTGCCTGCTCCCTTGCTATCTCCTCGTAGAACCTGTAGAGGATACCGACGGTAAGGAGGATTCCTGTTCCAGTACCGAGCGCTCCAAGGAAGTCTGCCAGCACTGCAACCAGCGCCAAGGTGAATGAACCCAGGAAGGTAACATAGGGTATGTACCTGTTGAGCACCCTCTCGAGTATCCTCGGATCTCTTCTGAATCCCGGGATCTGAAGCCCGGCACTCTGAAGCTGCCTAGCTATGCTCTTGGCATCGAGGCCAGTCAGCTCAACCCACAGGAATCCAAAGATTACTGCCCAGCCTATTGTCATCAGGGCATAGACAAGTGCCCTCTGGGGGTCGGCTATGACATGATAGATGTCCCTTGGGGGCGAGAGATAAGTGACGAAGCCACTTATTGGATAACCGTTGCTGTCGAATGTCCCAAGCCAAGTGTAGCCAAAGTTGTTAAGCAGCCTGGCCCAGAGCTGTATATTGGCATAGAGTGCGAAGGTAAGGATTATCGGTATGTTGCTGACATACATGAACCTTATCGGGTACCTTCCACGAACGGTTACTCGGCCGTAACTGAGGGGTATCTCAACACGCATGCTCTCGAGGTAGACGACGACCAGGAACACTACTATAGTTGCCATGAGATCCATCATGTCCGGCAGGGCACCTCTGTAGATGGCCCCAGTAACGTCCCCATGAAGAAGGTGCTGAATGAAAGCCGGGACTGCACCGATTATCGCTGGTCCTCCTGTGATCGGATCGATGTACTCTGGGGTGGTCATTGGGTTAAGGGCTTTAACGATAACCGTCTGGGAAACTCCCGCGGCAATGAAGAGACTGATACCGCTGCCAATTCCCCACTTGCTAACCAGCTCATCGAGAAGGATGAGCATCACGGAAGCGAATCCTAGCTGGAGAAGGATGAGTATCGCAAGACCTAGACCTATGAAAATGGCTCCATCTGGTGTCGTAACCGTCTGGAACGCACCGAGACCCATATCAACCTTACCGAACGCTCCTGCAAAGACGTATATGGCGGCCTCAAAGAAGCTCATGAATACCGCGAAGAGCTTTTGAGCCGCTTGATAAAATCTCCTATCCTCATGATTTGAGAGATCAAGGTGAACTATGTCGGAACCGACGAGAAGCTGCATGATAATACTAGCAGTGACAATTGGACCGATACCAAGGGTCAGAAGAGAACCGCTCCTACCGGCGAGAACGAATCTGAGCGTGGCGAAGTAGTCCTGAATCTGCGCTGGGATTCCATAGAGCGGAATCTCGGCGAGGATAAAGTACAGCAGCAGAACAATGCCTGTCCACATGAACTTCTCCTTGAGTGGGACGTGCCTCCTGGGCCTTTCAACTTCAGGGAAGTACCTCTCTATCGCGAACACTACGTTCCTTAATCCCATGATTAACACCCGCCAGAAGTTAAATTAAAGGAAAATCAGGCGAGGAGAACCTCGCCGCCAGCGGCCTTAATCTTCTCCTCGGCCTTGGGGGTGACGTAGTAGGCCTTAACGACTATGGCCCTGGTGAGCTTTCCTGAGCCGAGAACCTTATCAACGCCGAGCTGAGTGGTATCGACGATTATCTTTCCACCTTCCTCGTAGGCAATGCCCATCTGCATGAGCTCGTCGAGGTTCTCGTCGAGGAAGCTCAGGTTTACGGTCTGTGGGGTATAGTGAACAGCCTTCGGCCTGTGGAAGCCCCTCTTGCCGAGGTGATCCGGGGCGTACTTGATGGTCCAGGTCCACTTGGTGTTTTTCCTTTTTCCAGTTCCAGCCATTCCCTTACCGCCCTTGCTTCCACCGCCACGGTGCTTCTTCTTGCAGCCCCATCCGTGAGTGTGACTTCCGCGGAGCTTCCTAACCTTCTTCCTCCTCCTAATCATCTCTCGCCACCTCAGAGCATTCTCTCAATGAGCTCGTTAATCTTCTCGCCGCGGTAACCGAGGGCTCCGCCTTCCTTGAATGAGCGCTTCTTGCTTCCCTTGAGACCGCCCCTTGGTGGGTGGAGCCTGAAGACGGGCTTGATGTTCGGGAGGTCGGTGAGCTTCATCTCGCCCTCGACGACCTTTTTGGCGAACTCCTCTATGCTCATTCCGAGCTTCTCCTTGACGTACTCCTCGGTAACCGGCTTGTTGCCTATGAGCCTGCCCCTCTTCCTGATGAGCTTGGCCAAGGTTTCCGCGTCTATCTCGCCCCAGGTGATGTAGTCCTTGACCTTCTGAACCATGCCCTTGTAGCTAGGGGTGTCTTCAATGAGGACGAGGTGGTTGATCCTGTGGAGGCGGAGCATGGCGAGGGTGTCTCTCACTTCTCCCCTCGCCCTGATTCCGCTCCTAAGTCTGATGAGTGCAAGCTTTGCCATTCTCTCTCACCTCACTTCAGCTCAAAGTTGGCTGCCATCTCCCTTCCAACGACGATGCCGTATTTCTCAACCATCTCCGGCTTGATTGCAACCCTGTTGGTGTTGTAAAGCGCGTTGAAGACTGCCTTGGCGAAGTTGACAGTGGTCCTCGTCTCACCGAGGGTCTGGGACCAGACGTCCTGAACACCAGCGAGACTGAGTATCTTCTTGCCAACGTCACCGATGACCAGTCCAAGGCCACGCGGTCCAGGCATGAGCTTGACGCGGACGCTTCCCTCCTTGCCCTCGACGGCGAACGGAATTGAGTGTGGCCTCCTGCACCTGCACTCCCAGCTTCCACAGCCGCGCTTTGTCTCAATGATGTTCATCTTGGCGTAGTTGATGGCCTTCCTGATGGCTATTCCAACCTCCTTGCCGTGGCCGATTCCAAGGCCGACGTAGCCGTCCCTGTTGCCCACAGCGGCAAGAACGCGGAAGCGAATCCTCCTACCGCTGTCGGTCATCCTAACCGTCAGAGCTATGTCGAGCACTTCCTGGTTCTCCCTGAGGTTAACCTCAGGAAGGAGCACGTCAACTATCTCGGGCTCCTTAATCTGGTAGCCCTTGCGGAATATCTCGTGAATGTCAGTTATCTGGCCCTCCTTGACGAGCATACCGAGCTTGGTCCTCGGCTGCCACTCCTCCAAAACCCTCTGGGCGATCTCCCTCGGGTCGCTCATTCTCTCGCCTCCTCAAACTTTTTGATTATTCTCGCCTTGACCTCTTCAAAGTGCTCTGGGAGCCTTTCGGGCTCGAGGCCCCCAACGAGATAGCCACCGAACTGCTTCCTGTAGAGGGCCTCGTCCTCCTCCTTGAGGGCCTTGGCGTAGTTGGCAATATGCTCGCCGGTTATCCTGTATTCCTCCGGGTAGATCTCCTCGCTGTGCGGGATGTTCAAGCCGGCATCGACGGCTCCCTTGAGGACGGCGAAGACGCTCGAGCCCCTGGTCGGCGGGTGGAGGCCTATGTCAAGTATGGCCTCTTCAATGCCGGCCTTCTTAGCCTTGTAACCGATGAGCAGGCCAAGCAGGTAAGCGCTTGACGTGTTGCCACCGTGGCCCTTCCAGCCGAGGTCCCTCATAAGCTCCCTGGTGTGAGCCGAAACGAGGGTCTTGTCACCTTTTGGATCGTAAACCACTATCTGGGCTATGTGGTGGTTGAGGCTCTTCCTCACGACAAGCCTCGGCTTGCCTGACTTAAGGAGAGCGAGCCTCTTGTGATAGTTAGTCTTACCTTCTCTCCTCCTCCTGAAGGGAACCCTATACCTCGGTCCGTGCGCCATTTCTCTCACCTCACTCCTTCAGTATGCCGTGCTCCTGCATGAACAAGTAGAGCTGCCTCTTGTTCTTGAACTGACCACCCTTGGCCCTGATGTAGAGCCTCCTGTAGGTGTGCTCGTCTATCTTGCCCTCTGCCTTGAGCTTCCTGAGCTCCTTCCTGAGGGCCCTGATGGTCATCATCCAGCGCTCCTTCTTGCCCATCCTGGCGGTCTTCTTACCCTTCCTGCTTCCCGGGCCTCTGTGGCGGCCCTTCTTCCTGGCCTCCTGGTAGGCTCTCGCCCTGGCCCTACTCTGGCCCTTGATGGGCTTCTTCTTTATGATACCGTCGTTGATGAGCCTCTTTATGTCCTCCCTCGTGATGGCAGCAGCGACGTCATCAATCCTCTCAGGGTCAATCCAGACCCTATTCTCACCGCACTTCAAAATGTCAGCGGCAATCCTTCTCTGCATCTTAAGCATGACCTTTCACCTCACGGGTTGAGTACCTTCACACCAAGCTCCTTGGCCTTGGCAAGTATCATCTCTCTCTTCCTAGCACCGACGGTTCTCGCTATCCTCGCGGCCTGCCTGGTCGGGTCGATTGCCTCAAGCTCCTTGACGTTGTGGACGAGGACTTCCTCATATCCGCTCGGGTGGAGCCAACGGACAGCCTTGGGAGAGCTCCAACCGATGCTGGGTGAGCGCGCCTTGCCCTTCTTCTTGAGCCTCATCTTGCTGTCAATTCCCTTGGGCCTGCGCCACTTCGGGTTGTTCTTGAACTTGGGATAGCGCCACCACTCCTGCCTGAGGAACCTTGGCTTTTTCCTCTTGAGCTTGGCCCTAATCCTAAGGAGTCTCGCCTTCTCGTTCATTTCTCACACCTCAGAACCTTATCGGCTTACCAGCCTTCTCGACAATGTAAATACCATCCTGGAAGACTCTCCTATCCCACTTGGTTATCCTGGTGGCCTGCTCGATGTTGGCCGCGGTCTGGCCAACAGCTTCCTTGTCAATGCCCTCGACGATGACCTCTGAACCCATGACCTTGACGGTAACTCCAGGGAGTATCTTGGCCATTCTCGGGTTCTTCTCACCGAGGAAGTTTTCGATGATGACCTCGTCACCCTGAACCTTGACGGTCATCGGGAAGTGGCTGTAAACGACCTTGAGCCTATAGGTGAATCCCTCGGTGACACCCTTCACCATGTTGGAGATGTGGGCCTTGAAGGTCCTCGCTATGGCGATGTCCTTCTTCCTTGGGAACTCCTTGTAAACGACGACCTTGCCGTCCTCGGTGAATATCCTAACGCCAGGGTATTTGAGCTCCCTCTCGAGCTCTCCCTTCGGCCCCTTGACCTTGACAACGTTGTTCTCGACGGTGACTTCAACTCCCTCTGGAATCTCAACCTCTTCCCTTACCCACGCATCTATCGGCATCTCTCTCACCTCAGTAGACGTACGCTATCAGCCTTCCGCCGATTCCCTTCTCTATGGCCTCTTTGTGGGTCATGACACCCTGAGAGGTCGAGACGATGAGGATACCGAATTCGAAGGCCGGAAGGAACCTCTTCTCCCAGGCCTCATACTCCCGCGCCTTGACCGGGAACCTCGGCTTTATCGCGCCGGCCTTGTTTATCTTGCCTATGAGCTGAACCCTGTAGATGCCGGCCCTTCCGTCGTCTATGAACTCAAACTCGCCTATGTAGCCGTTCTCCTGCATAACCCTGAGGACCTCTCCGATGAGCTTGGAGGCGGGCTTTATGTAAACCTCCTTCTTTCCGACCCTCTCGCTGTTGGTTATGTGTGAAAGCGCGTTCGCCAACGGATCAAGCAAAGTCATCTCCTCTCACCTCACTCGTACTTCTTAAAGCCCAGCTTGGGGGCTATCTCTCTAAAGCAGTGCCTGCAGAGCATCAAGCCGTGGATCCTGATAATCGGGCCGTACTGTCCGCAGCGGACGCATCTCCTGGCGCCCTTTCCAAACTTCCTCGGCTTCCTCTTGTTGTAGTCAGCCTTCGCCATCTCACAATCCCTCCACTTGGACGTTAAACTCCTCTATAGTGAAGACGATACCTTCCTCCTTGGTCAGCTTGTGCCTGTTCGGTATCTTCTTCCTCTGCCTCTTCCTCCTTGCGACCCTGAAACCCGGCCTCTCAAGGGTGACGCAGACGTCCATACCGAATATACCGATTTCTGGGTCGTATTCAACGCCCGGGATGTTGATGTGCTCGTCTATACCAAAACAGAAGTTGCCGTGCTCGTCGAAGTTGCCCGCCTTGAGCTTGTTGTCAACCGCAGCGAGGAGCCTCCTGAGCGTCTCTTCAGCCTTCTTGCCCCTGAGGGTGACCTTAACGGCTATCGGCTCGCCGCGCCTGATTCCGAAGTCCTTGTTGGTCTGCTTGGCCCTTCTCCTTATCGGCTTCTGGCCGACAAGCTGCTCGAGCATGGTCTCGGCCTTGGTAAGCCTCTCACCGCTCTCGCCAACTCCAATGTTGATGGTGACCTTCGCAATCCTGGGCTTCCTCATGGGGTGAGCTTCCCAGTCAGCAAGTATGGCCTCTCTGTTGATCTGCATCTCATCTCACCTCACGGAAGGGAAATCTCCGGCTTGTCCTTTCCAACCACGAAGGCATACTCCTTCAGGGTGTCGAAGAGCTCACCGTTCTCGTCCTCGATGGTGACGACGTCCGGCCATCCCATTGGGAACTGCCTGACCTCGACGACCTTACCCCTCCTGGCGACGTTCTTACCCTGGGTAACGAAGACGTAAGCACCGACCTCGAAGGGTATGACTTCGACTATCTCCCTCTCGGGAACGCGCATGAGTATGGTATCGGCGGTCTCGAACTTGTCCTTGGTCTCGTCGGTCAGTGAGCTGAGCCTGATGAGGTGGTTGCTTCCGTCGTGGAGGTTGAGCTGGAGGTTGCCTCCCTTGACCATCCTCTTGTTGCTTATCCTGAGCAGCTTTATGTTGGCCTCTTTCTCGGTTATCGGGTGGAGTATGAGCTTGCCGATCCTGTTCGGGAGAACCCTGTAGTGCTCGCCGGTCTCTGGGATGGAGACAACGTCCATAATACCGACCGGGAACTTGTAGTCCTTCCTAACGCGGCCGTCGACGAGGATCTTGCCCTCGTTGAGGATCTTCCTAGCCTCGCGAGCGGTCCTGGCGTAGCCGAGGTAGTCCCTGACTATGTAGATCAGCGGTATTGAGGTCTTCATGCTGTGCGGACCCGGCCTCGGCCTGACCGCCCACTTATAGGCCTTCCTCTCAATATACCACTGATTTGGAGCGGCAAGCCTCTTAAGGTGTCTCTTGGCTCCCTTTCTCGCCATCTTCAAGCCCTCCTCTCAATTATCTTCTCCCTCTTCTCGTCCTCAAGGTTGAGCTCAACTATCATAACATTCGACGGGTGAACCGGGTAGAAGACCTCGGTGCCGTCGACCTTCTTCTGGGTGACGCCCTCGACGTAGATCCTGTACCTCTTGAGGTTGACCTCAACGACCTTTCCTTCCTTGCCCTTGTAGTCGCCGCGCATTATCCTGACCTTGTCGCCCTCCCTTATCGGAAGGTTCCTGACACCGTACTTCTCCCTGAGCTCCCTCGAGAGGGAAGCGCTCATTATCTTGCTCCTAAGGTGAAGGGGAGCGTTGTAGAGGAACTTCCTCTGCTTCCTCGGCTGCTTGGTATCCAACTTCATCATTCTCACCTCACAACACAATGCTCGCTATGCTGCCGAGCCTAACCCACCTCTCGGCGGCCTCCCTGGCTATGGCACCCCTGATCTCGGTTCCCCTCGGAACACCCTCGGGGGTGACTATCGCGGCAGCATTGTCCTCGAACTTGACGCGCATGCCATCGAGCCTTCTGTACTCCTTCCTCTGCCTGACAACAACGGCCCTGACGACCTGATGCCTGATGTCAGGCCTACCCTTCTTAACGGTAGCGACAACCATATCGCCGACACCGGCACTGGCAAGTCTCCTCCTGGTTCCCTTGTAGCCGACGACGCCGATGATCTGGATGACCTTGGCACCGCTGTTGTCTGCAACCTTAAGGTAAGCACCTATCGGCAGAGCGCGAGTCGGCCTGACGGGGCTAATACCCCTAGTAGCACCAGCACCCTTCTTAGCCATTGTTATCACCTCTCCTCTGCCTTCTGAAGTATGCCAACGACGACAAAGCTCTTGGTCTTGCTGAGCGGCCTGGTCTCGGCAATGAGAACCTTGTCGCCAGGCTTGGCGTTAATGCACGGCGGGTTGTGCGCGTGTATCCTGCTCCTCCTGAGCTCATACCTCTCGTACTTTTTGAGGTAGTGGTAGTGCTGCCTCTCAACGGTGACGGTCCTCTTGGGCTTGTCGCTGACGACTATGCCCTCGAAGTACCTGCCGTGTATCTTGAGGTGTCCGTGCCACGGGCAGTGGGGATCGTCACACTTCTCAGCGGGAGGCTGAATCTTTAATCCTATCTCTCTCATCGTCTCCACCTCTTCTTCAATCTCATCTCGGGTCTTCCAATCAGTTCCCTTCCATCGATTCGTATCCTTTTATCGCCAACTTCAAACTCGAGCTCCACCACGTCCTTCGGGATAACCCAAACCCTCTCACCGCCGATGGTGAGGGTGTTCCTCGTCTCATCAAGGACGTAGCCCTTGATGCCAACCAGCTCTGGATGAGATGCCCTTATAATCTTTGCTTTCAGGCCTATGAGCTCGTGCCAGATGATGTTTCTCGCTGTCACTCGATTTCTATCAAGTCCTCTGAAAATCCAAGGTCTGCCAGCAATTTCTTGACCCTTTCCCTGTGGTCGCCCTGGAGCTCTATCCTTCCTTTCTTTACAGTTCCGCCGCATGCCAGCTTCGCCTTCAGCTTTTTGGCTATGTCCTCGAGGTCAAACTCCTTCTCATCTATGCCCTCGATTATGGTCTTAAGCTTTCCGTAACGGGCCTTCTCTATGTATACCCTAATTCTCTGCTGCTCCTTCAGGACCTCCTTAAAGAGCATCTCATCCAGAGGGTTAACGATCCTAGGCACTAACCATCACCTTTTCTCCCTAAGCTTCTCCTTCTTTATGGTAAGCAGGCGCGCGATGTCGCGCCTGAGGTTGCGGATGACCATGGGGTTTTCCATAGAGGCCCCCATGGTAAGCACACCCCTCTCTTTGGCAAGCTCGAGGCGGAGCTCCCTGATCTTCTTGTCGATCTCCTCAATGCTCATTTCCCTAATCTCGCTCGGCTTCATTCTCCACTCACCTCTTCCTCAACGGGCTTTTCAATGACCTCAATCTCGTCCGGAAGCTTGGCGTCAGGTGGCATGATGGAGACCTTGACACCTATGACACCGAGCTTGAGGAGCGCCTGGGCGTAGCCCTTGCTGACGAGGGTCTCGGCCGGGTTTCCGACCTTGGCGAGGTAGCCCTGGTAGAACCTGACGCTCTTAGCCCTCTCGCCAGTGAGCTTGCCGCTGAGCCTAATCTCGACACCCCTGGCGCCGTTCCTCATGATGGCCCTTATGGCAGCGTAGGCAGCCCTCCTGAAGTGGACGCCCCTCTCAAGGGCCTGGGCGAGCCTCACGGCCTGAACCTTGGCGTTGAGGTAGGGGTTCTTTATCTCCTCGACCTCGATCTGCGGGTTCTCGAGGCCAAACTGCCTCTCAAGGATCCTGGTGAGCTCCCTAATGCGCCTTCCGCCCCTTCCTATGACGTAGCCAGGGTTGGCGGCGAAGATGATAACCTTGGTTCCAAGGGGAGTCTTCTTGATGTCAATACCACCGTAGCCCGCGCGCCTGAGCTCCTTCTCGAGGTACTCGTCGATGAGCATCTCCTTAACGCCTTCCTTGATGAAGTATCTCTCGATCGCCAAAAGGCTCACCTCCTAATTTCCTCCACAACTATCTCTATGTGGGTGGTCTGTTCGTTGAACGGTGTGGCCCTACCAAAGGCCTTTGGAATGTATCCGCGGAGCACTGGTCCCCTGTGGGCGGCGGCGTGGATTATCTTAAGCCTGTCCGGGTCGAGGCCCTTCTGCTCGGCGTTGTTCTTGGCGTTGAGGAGAACCTTCTTGACGGCCTTGGCGACCTTGACCGGGTACCTACCTGGTCCGAAGCCCTTACCCGGCTTGTGGCCCTGGCTGTCGTTGAAGCTCCTCATTGGGACCGGCCTCTTGAGGGCTATGACGTCGTCGAGGTACCTCAGAGCGTCGTTGAGCATCATGCCCCTTATCTCCCTGAGGAGCTCGACGCTGTGCTTCGGGGAAATCCTAAGGTCCCTTCCGCTCGCGCGAGCCATCCTCTCTGGGTCAAAATTTTGGAATGAGTAGGAAAACCTTCCCCTAGACATTCAGACCACCTCACTTGATCGCCACGAACATCGATGACCTAGTTGCACCAACACCAGGTGAGCCGTGCTGGACTACCTTCCTGGTAAGGGCAAACTCGCCGAGGTAGTGGCCTATCATCTCCTCTTTTATCTCGATGGGGACGAACTCCTTTCCGTTGTAGACATGGATGGTCATACCGACCATCTCTGGAAGGATGACCATGTCCCTGCTATGGGTCCTTATCGGCTTGTTGTACTTGCCCTTCTTGGCAAGGCGTATCTTCCTGAGGAGCTTCTTCTGCTCCGGGCTGAGGCCCCTCTTGAGGCTCCTCCTCTGCCTCGCCGGAAGGAGCTTGGCGAAGTCCTCGAGTGACATGTTGAGCAGTTCCTCAAAGGTGTAGCCCCTATACCTAAATTCCTTCTTTCTCGCCATCTTCACTTCCTCCTACCAGTTCTTCTCGCGGCTATGTGACCGACCTTCCTTCCAGGCGGAGCGCGCCTTGAAACTGTCGAAGGCCTGCCTATGTGGTGCTCCTTACCACCGTGCGGGTGGTTGACGGCGTTCATCTTGACACCCCTCGGCTTCGGCCAGAACCTGTTCCTGGCTTTGGCTATGTAGTAGGCCTTTCCTGCCTTGACGATGGGCTTCTCGAGCCTACCGCCGCCAGCTACCACACCGATGGTGGCCCTGCACATGGGGTTGAACTGCTTGAGCTCACCGCTCGGGAGCTGGACGATGACCTTATCCTTCTCCCTGCTGACGACGAGGGCGTAGCTACCGCCAGCCCTAACGTATTTACCGCCATCTCCTGGGACGCCCTCGATGTCGTAGACGTAGCTTCCCTCCGGAATCATGGCAAGCGGAAGGGTGTTGCCTATCTTTATTGGGGCGTTCGGTCCGATGGCTATCTCCTCACCGACGAGGATTCCCTCAGGGGCAATGATAAGCTTCTCGGCGCCGTTCTCGAATTTAACCCTGGCAACTGGGGCAGTCCTTCCAGGGTCGTGGAGTATCTCAACGACCTTGCCGACGAGGGTCTTCTCCCTGGTCAGGTTGAGCGGGAGGTACCTAACGGCTCCCCTATAGCGGTGGGAGGGAGCCCTAAAGGTGGTGGTTCCCTTTCCTCTCCTCTGCTGAATCAAACTCTTTCCCATCTCACTCACCCCATCAGAACAATCCTATCCTTGCGGCGATTTCACTTGCGCTGTACTCGGGCTTGAGCTTCACATAGGCCTTCTTCTCGCCCCTCATGGTGATGAGGGTGTTGACCTTCTCGACCTTGACCTGGAACATCTCTTCCACGGCCCTCTTGATGTCGCTCTTGGTGGCCCTTCTGTCAACTATGAAGGTGAGCTTGTTCTCGTTCTCTATCATTGCAACGGCCTTCTCGGTGACGACCGGCCTGACAATAACCTTGTATGGGTCCATCTCTCATCACCCGTAAATCTCCCTAAGCCTCTCAATAGCGCCCTTGGTCCAGATGGTAAGCCTTCCTGGGTGGGTACCAGGGGCAAGCAGCTCGACACCGAGGTTGTCAACGGTGACAACGTCAACGCCTGGGTGGTTCCTAGCTCCCTGGATAATGCCCTCGTTCTTGGCAACGACGATGAGCGGGCCCTTGGCCTTCTTGTAGCGCCTTCCACGCATCTTACCCTTACCTGCCCTTATCTTGGTGTTCTTCTTGGCCCTCTCGATGTCGTCCCAAACGCCGAGCTTCTTGAATATCTCTCTGGTCTGGGCAGTCTTGAAGACCTTCTCAAGGTCATCAACCACAACCAGCGGAACCTGCGGGACGTTGTCGACTATGTGGCCCCTCGTCCTGACGAGGTCGTAGTTGGCAGTAGCGGCAATGGCGCTCATGATAGCGAGCCTGCGCTCCTTCTTGTTGATTTCCTCCCAGATGATCTTCTCGACCTTCGGTGGGTGGGTCCTCCTTCCGCCCCTCGCGAAGGGCACGAAGGCCGCAAACCTCGGGGAGGTCTTTATCCTCTCAACTCTAGCCATGCCGTGGCCCTTTCCGATGTTCTCAGTAACCCTTCTCTTTCCAGCGAGCGGGTCTCTGCCCTGGGGCTGTATTCTGTGGGTCCATGAAGCGATGACAGCCCTCCTTATGAGGTCCGGCCTGAACGGAGTGGCGAAGACCTTTGGAAGCTCAATTTCATCAACGGGCTCGCCTTCGAGGTTGAAAACCTTAACCTTCATCTATCTCACCTCACTGCTTGGATTCCCTACTGATGTAGGTGATCTGCGGCCTCTCAACCGGCGGCTTCTTCTTCGGAGGCCTTATGGCTGGCCTAACCCTGATGATCCTCTTGAAGGATCCTGGGATCGTTCCCTGAATCATAAGGAAGTCGCTCCTAATTATTCCGTAGTGCGGGAAGCCGCCCTTCGGAGTTATCTCGATCTCGTTCTTCTCGTCGAGTTTGAGCTTGCCGTTTTCACCTATGGCGATGAGCCTCTTGTTGAACTCGGTCCTGTGGTGGAAGCCCATCTGACCGGCCTGCGGAACAGTCCACATGACCCTGGTCGGGTGCCATGGACCGAGGTTACCGACATGCCTGCCCTTTCCAGCCCTCTGGGCCTTGTGGAACTGGATCTTGATCCCCCATCTCTTGACTGGGCCCTGGGTTCCATTACCCTTGGTGACGGCTATGACGTCGATGAGCTCACCCTCGTGGAGAACCTCGCTCGCGCGGAGCTCCTTGCCTATCTTTTCCTTGGCGTAGTCGAACTTGGCTTTGACATCGTCGCCACCGATGGCGTACTCCATGACCTCGGGCTTCTTCTTGAGCCGGATGAGCCACGGCTGGGTGTGGACGAGCAGCCTGACGTCAACTATCTCGCCGTCGTTAACGAGGCCCTCAAGCTGGCCGAGCTTGGCCTGGAAGGCCTCCTCGTTGTAGTCCTTCGGCACGGTCTTTATCCTCCTTTTGACGTAGTCGTTGAGCTCGTGGAACCAGACCTCGGTGGCAGTCTCGAGGCCAAGGTAGCCCTGCCTGTAGGCCCTTATGCCGTAGACGAAGAGCGGCGGAACTTCAACTATGGTCACGGGCATGAATATTTCCTTGCCCTTGGTGAGCCCTGGCCTGTCGTCGATCATGAGGACGTGGGTCATTCCTGCCTTGTATCCCGCGAAACCAAGCATCCTGACTTCGCTGTCCTTCGGCCACTTCCTGATTCTCGGGACTATGCTCTTAGCCCTCTTCCTTGGGGAGTAAGCCAGTGAACCTCTCCTTGGTCTGTGTATTTTTCCCATCTCAATCCCTCCTTATGAGATTAAACACCGCGAGGGTGGCCAAGACAGCCTCCTCGGTACGGACCGTGGCAGTCCGTTGATTTGGAATGGTGTTGAGGATTAGATCAAAGGGATAATCCTCCTCTCCGAGGAGCTCCATCACGCCTTTCCTCGGTGAGCCGAATACGAATCCGACCTCCCCCTCGAGTGGGGGAAGCTTCACGTCTCGGAAGTCTTGCCCCTTCCTGGAGGTTGCAACTGCCAAGTCAAGCCTGGCCTTTTTAAGTGTTTTTGCCAGTGACTTCCTCGTGAGGTGCACCCTGTAGCCCCAGTATTCCTCTGGCTTTGTAGGTACCACCCTGAGAGGCCTCGTCGAGACTATTCTGAAGGCCGCGCGACCTTCAACGTCTCCTTCGACGGTAGCCAACTCGTCGAGACCTATGTCGGCGTAAATTCTCTTCCCCCGCCTGAAGGCAAAGCCCTCGCGTATCTCCCCGACCCTTGGCCTAGACTTGAGCTTGTGGTGCGGGGTCCTCAGCGGGGGTATGACCCCCACGTGCTTCAGCTCGGACATCAGGGGGAAGAGCCTCTTACGGAGGTACTGCGGGGTCTCAGCGTACTCGAGGACGAGCTTTATGAAGCGCCCGTCCCTGCCACCGGCCCTGTAAATCCAGATATGCTCGACGCCGAATATCGCCGCGGCCCTGGCTATCTGCCCAACTTTGTATGTTCTGATTTTCGGGTCGTCGGTTTCTTCGAGGAGCGAATCGGGAATGAAGATGTGCCAGGCCATTTTTTCGTCATCCTTTGTTCTGGATACTCTAAAGCTGAGGGGAAGTCTATGGAGACTATTTAAAAGGCTTTCGAACCCTTCCACCCTTTTTTAGGTTTGGGGGTGTACAATTTTTTTGCAAAACAAACTTCGCCTTCGCAAAGTTTGATCAAAGCTCGCATGTCCTTATTAAAGCGGTAATTCCTGGGTAGGTTTACTTTAGATTCACGGTCTTACGTAGTTTCACTGCAAATAAACGCCCAAAGGGCGTTAAGAGAAAAGCGAAACCCTTTAGCTTGTCAGCTCTTCAGGTTAAACCCTAACCAAGCTCATAATTTTAAAAAGACATGCAAAACTCATTCCAGCTAAGTTAAGAAGTTAATTCGTTTTATCAACTTTGCTCAAGCAAAGGTTGATGTACTCTCAAACTCCCGATGCGGGGTTTCATCCCGCAACCTGTTTTTCTAAAACTCTGGAGAGGGTTGCCGCCCCCATCCCCCAGTAACTTTCGCCAAGCGAAAGTTTCATCAAAGTTAGTGATTCCTCATCGACACAGCCCACTTAATGAAAGTTTCCACTTAGATGACCACCGGTCTAGTTAATGCCCTTTTATGGGACTTTTTGAGAAGGTTTGTCTTCACCCGCGCTTCTCCGGAGCACCAAACAAAAGAAAACCCCTTCCAATTGCCTCAACGAAAAGTGCATTCCCTCTTTAAAACTCCAGTTTAAACAGGAAAACTACTGACAATGGCCATCAGATAAGAATCACTAACTTTGGTCAACCTTTGCTCATGCAAAGGTCGTTAGGGGGGCTAACGCCCCACACCCCAAACTTCACCTGCTCAACGTCAAGTATAGCTTAGTAGAAAAACACAACTCTAAGGCATCTGTTAAGGCAACCCTTTTATACTTGCACTCCTGCAAGTAACTATTGGGAGTGCAAGTTATGCTGTTCTCGCCTTACCCGAAGACGAAAAGGGGAGCTGTTCGATAGAGAGAACGAGCTGAGGGAACTTGCGGAGGCAATAGAAAGGGGCAAGAGGCTGATACTCCCCTCCGGCCTCAGGAGGCCCGGCAAGAGCTCGCCCTCCAACATGGCCTTAGGCGAGCTTTCGAACCCCTCGGTAAAGGTGGACGTGAGGAAGACCTACGCAGAATACCCCTCCGTGAACCGCTACATCATCGGCAAGACCCTGCTCTCGTCCCTGAGCGGCAAGAAAAGGCTCATTGAGGAGGCAAAGGCCTTCCTGAGCAGGCTAAGGGGATAGCCTTCTCGGGGGCGAAGGTTGAGATAACCTCCAAGGATTTCTCAATAACGGAGCTTTTGGAGGCTCTCAACGAGTATGGAGAGGAGAAGAGAAGAGTCGTCATAGCATTCGACGAGGCCCAGTACCTCCGCTTTGGCGGGGCCACGAAGTACGACGGGATAATAGCGTACGCCGTTGACAACCTCAAAAACCTCACATTTATCCTCACAGGCTCTGAAGTCGGCCTGCTCTTCGACTCCTCAAGTTCAACAATCCAGAGGCGCCGCTCTTCGGCAGGTACCACCACGACATAGTCATTGAACGCTTTAGTAAGGAGCTAAGCGAGGAGTTTCTCCTGAGGGGGTTCGATGAGGCAGGCTCCCCCGTGAGGGAAGAAGTCGGGGCGACAGTTGAGGAGCTCGACGGTATTGTGGGCTGGTTATCGCTCTACGGCTACGTAAGAGCCACGAGGAAGCTCGACCACGAAAAGGCCCTCGAAGAGGTTCTGAGAGAGGCGAAGTCGGTGGTAAACAGCGAGCTCTCGAAGCTCTTCACATACAGCCCGCGCTACCGCGTGATTCTGAAGGCCATAGCGCTCGGCTACTCCCGCTGGAGCGACATCAAGGACTACCTGACCCTGAAGCTTGGCTACGTTAACGACGCTAACTTCTCGAACCTGCTCGAGAACCTCGTGAAGTACGGCTACGTGGAGAAGAGGAATAACCAATACACCATACCCGACCCGGTGCTCGTGAGGATCTTCAAGGAGCTTTAACTTGCACCCCACAAGTAACTATCAGGGGTGCAAGTTAATCTTTCAAGTTTTCCTATCTATAAACCTACCCATGAGTATAATACTCCAGAGTACGTTTCCTTGCCTAGTCCACAAACGCCAGCCCGTTCCACAGCTCCCTTATCTCCTTCGTGGCGTCAGGATAAACCCGCTTGAAGGTTATCCGCCAGTAGCCGTTCTTTAAATCCTCGATGTCCTCGATGTGTATCTTGATGCCGAGTCTCTCGAAGTGGGTGACCATCTTGTGTGCGGTGGTTATGCTCTTGACGCGAACAGTAAAGGTCTCCTCTATCTCGCCGCCGTTGGCCACCTCATGGATGCTCTCAACGAAGGGCCGTAGCAGTGCCTTCCCTAGGGCCTTGGCATATTCGTCAAACTCCTCACCCTTGATGTGCTTTTCTGCTAGATAGAAAGCCAGCCGCTTTATTCTCTGCATGAAGTAGCCGTACGGCAGGTCAAAGAATATGTGCGAGCCTATCCTGACGTCGTTGATGTTGGCGTAGGGCGTTACGTACTTCGCGATTCTCTTCATGTCAGGGCTCTTCATGACGATTCCTTCCCTTCTCTCGCGATGCAACCTCTCAATGAGGTCGTAGAGGTCGTCGATGCGGCGTCGATCATAAACTCCGAACACTTCAACGTGAGGAATTCCGTATTCTTCAGCGAGCTTCAGCCTTTCCTCTACGGAAAGGCTCTTCCCACTCCCCATCTCCTGAATGTCAAAGAGGAAGAACTGAATATCCTCCGTCACGTAGGGCGGACCCTCGACGAGGTAAGGGCTCTCAGACCCGGCCATCTCTCCAGCTAGAACGAGGTTCGGGTAGTCCATGAAGAAGTCGAAATTTATGAAGTCCTCAACCCTCTCCGTCGTGAAGGGACAGACGAAGCCTCCTCTTGTGAGGGCGAGAACCTTATCTCCCACTTTAACGACCCTGACGTTGTATCCATCGACCTTTTCCTCGACATAGAAAGGCCTGTTCTTGAAGACGCGCCTTATCCCGTTCTCAAGCTGGACGACGCGTTTTATGTGGGGAAAGCCCAGAACCACCTCGCCGTTCTCGAAGACGAGGGTTCCACGCCTGAAGCCCTTGGCAGAATCGCGGAAGCGGACGTATCTGATACCCTCAAACTCGTCTTCGACGAGGCCTCCTTTACCCTCGAGGACTGATAATCGCTCCTCAGGGATGCCGAGCTTGAGCAGAATGTTCCTGAAGTGAGAGCTTACCATCTTCCCACCAAAGAAGTTTAGACGTTGGCATTAATAATTATTTGGACTTACCGGACTTAGAGTTAAAGGCAATCAACACCCATTGCACGTGGGGAATCATCACTATGCACAAAATTAGGGCGACATCGTTAATATTATGAATATACGGCAAAACTCGGACAGAAAAAAGGAGCAAGGAAGAAGCGCTTCAGCGCTTCATGGTCGAGAGAACCTTGGTGGTGACGTCGTTGCCTTCCTTGTCGTAGATCCTGTAATAGGCGCTGTAGGGGAGCTTCATAGCAGCCCTGCGCATGGCCTCGAGGGCAAACTTGAGATGGTTCTCGTTGACCCAGACGGTGAGTATCTTCTGATCCTTCTTGACGCGAGCGGCAAGGCCAATCGGCTTTCCGAAGGGCCTACGCATACCGTTACCGTAACGGTCTGCCTTCCTTCCGGTAGCCATCGGGTTCTCACGGAGAACCTGGAACGGGTAGACCCTTATCTTGAAGTGGTAGTTGCTCCTACCGACGTTCTTCTGGAGGTACCTGTTGACCTGAATACGAATGGCCTCGAGGGCGTTCTGCCTTATCTGCATGGCCTGCTCAGCGTGAAGGCTCACCTCGTACTGGAACTCAGCGGAAAGGTTGCCCATGTCGAAGATGGTTATCTTCGGACCGGGGGCACCGCGTATGTATTCCCTCCTCGTGTAAGCGGGCTTGTCAACGTCCCTATCAATCTTGGCTGGTCTCAGTCCCATACTCTCACCTCCAAATGAGCGTAAGCTAAGCCTAAACTTAGGCGAGTGGAGTGGCTTATAAAAGTTTTGGAAAGCCCGTCACCCATCTTACTCCCCAGTCCCTTTAAGCTTAACGGACTCCCGGAGGAGTGCCAGTGAAAACGGCAGGAAGGAAAGCAGGGCGAGGTTCAACGTTACGCCCACACTTATCTCCCCGAGAGAGTAGGCCAGGCCGAAGAGCATTCCCCCTGCGAAGGTCGAGAGGTTCTGAATTCCGTTCACACCGCCTATAGCTAATGAAGAGCGGTAGTATGAAGCCAAGACTTTCCTCGAAATCGGTCTGAAGCTCTGGAAGGCAAAGAGGGCCATAAATATGCCGAGAAAAACTGTCGGAGCGGTCTTTACGGCAGCGAGGATTGGAGAGACTGCTGCCATAACTGACGTCAGAACAACCATCCTTCTCTCGCTCCTGACGTCGGCGAGCCAGGAAATGACGTAGCTGAGGAGTGCCGATAAAAAGCCTGCCCATCCGATAAGCGTCGCTGTTTTGGCTTTGTCCATGCCCAAAGCTTCAGAAACATAGATGTAGGTTATCTCGCCGGAAGTGAAGGCAACTATGATTGCCATCAGCGACGCAATTATGAGAATCCTTTTTGGGTTGAGGTCCGGCTTCTCCCCATCGGGCGTTTTCTTTCTCTTGGGCACTATCCAGCCGTAGAGTAGGAAGTAGGCAAGGAGCATTATCATGCCGGTGAATACAAAGAATGCAGAGGCGATCCACATCTGACCGGACAAGCCAAGGTTAATGGTGTAGGCGTAAATGTAGTTGCCGAGGAGTGAAGCTACACTGCCAAAGAGGAAGTAAACCGACGTGACCCTTGCTCGTATCTCGTTTGGAGTAGTCACGGCTATTACAAATTGAGCCATTGGCCAGCTCAATCCATTGAGGAAGCCGTTGAGAATCTTTATTCCGGCCACCTGAGCCCAGGTGCTCGTGAGGGGGTAGAGATGAACCGCCAAAGCGTTGCCCATCATGACCAGCGCACCGATGTAAACGAGCTTCCTACCTCTCTCAAGGGTGAGACCACCAAGAACAGACGAAAATGCCCTTGCCAGGACAAATGACATGGAAACAATGGAGACCGAGAGCATTGAGGCCTGGAGAATATCCCTCGTATAGAAGGCTATCGCCGGAGTCGCGAGACGGAAAGCTATCGTTCCTGTGAAGGCAGAGATGATGAGTAGGATTATTCCAGCCAGGCGCTTGCGCTCCATCAAACCACCTTCTGAACGTTAGGGTAAAGCTTTTAAAAGTCTTGTGAGGTCGAAAATTCTTCATTTTATTGCCTGCGGAACGAATATAGCTTCGATAAGTTACGGGAAGGAACTAACGAACCCTTTTTATATTTCCCCTCCAACCTCCGCCGAGGTGATGCTGATGGAGCTCAGGTTCGACATGCAGTATGAGGACGCTTACAGGGAGCTCTACGAGATAGTCAAGCCGAAGTACAAGCTCTTCACGGCTGGTCCTGTTGCTTGTTTCCCGGAGGTTCTCGCGATAATGAGCGTCCAGATGTTCAGCCACCGTTCGGCTGAGGCAAAGGAGGTTCATGTTGATACCCTCAACAGGCTCAAGGCCTTACTTGAGGCCGATAAAGGCGAGATAATCCTCTTCCCGAGCTCTGGAACAGGCTTCATGGAGGCCGCTGTAAGGAACACAATACCCTACGGTGGAAAAGTTCTCGTTACGGTCATTGGTGCGTTCGGAAAGCGCTTTGCAGAGGTGGTCAACACCAACGGAAGAAAGGCAGTCGTCTTTGAGAAGGAGCCCGGAAAAGCCATCAAGCCAGAGGAGCTTGATGAAGTCCTCAAGAAGAACCCCGATGTCGAGGCCGTCACCATAACCTACAACGAGACCTCCACAGGTGTCCTCAACCCGCTTCCAGAGCTTGCCAAGGTCGTCAAGGAGCACGACAAGCTGCTCTTCGTCGATGCCGTCTCTGCCATGGGCGGAGCGGACATAAAGTTCGACAAGTGGGGCATCGACCTCATCTTCGCGAGCTCTCAGAAGGCCTTCGGCGTCCCGCCAGGTCTTGCCGTCGCCGCAGTCAGCGAGCGCGTTTTTGAGATAGCCGAGAAGATGCCTGAGCGCGGCTGGTACTTTGATCTGCCGCTCTACAAGAAGTTCAACGAAAAGAAGAAGGGAACGCCCTCAACCCCACCGCTCCCGCAGATATTCGGCCTCAACGTTGTGCTCAGGATAATCGAGAAGATGGGCGGAAAGAAGACATGGCTCGAAATGTACAGGAAAAGGAGTGAGATGATACGCGAGGGCGTCAAGGAGATGGGCCTCGGAATCCTCGCCGAGCCAGGCTACGAGAGCCCGACCATCACTGCCGTCGTCGTTCCTGAGGGAATGAAGGGCGTTGATGTTTACAACGCCATGCGCGAGAGGGGCTTCGAGCTGGCCAAGGGCTACGGAAGTGTTGCCGAGAAGACCTTTAGGATTGGAAACATGGGCTACATGACATTCGACGACATAAGAGAGATGCTCGACAACCTCAGAGAGGTCATAGAAAAGCTTAAGGCCTGATGCCACCTTTATATTTTTCCAGTGAAAAATAATGGCAAAGAAAAGATGGATTGCACTGTGGCTTTTCGCCAATTTCATCATTTTCTGGTGTGTCGGACTCTATACGAGTGGGTATTCCCCCGAGGGCTACCTTCCATGGGAAAGCGCCAAGATTCAAGAGTATACCCCTATCATCTATACCTCCTCCGGAGATGAACCTTACGGAATTCTCTCCATGGCGGACATAAAGGGCAACATCTACTACTACATCGTATGGGAGGACGAGTATTTTCACAACATGATAATCGACAGGCTCTACCGCTTCTTCCGTTCCTTGGTTTACGGGGGGAACACTTACGATATAGAGGTCGTGAAGATCTACCCAGACAACAACAGCATATACCTCCAAACCTACGAGCACACCGATGTATGGGCAACGATGCAGCCCGACGGAAGCTGCCTCTGGAACGGGCACACCATACCCGACTGCACTGAGAAGGGAACCCACGTGAAGGTCTACGTCGTAACTTGGAACCACATGCTATCGCTGACTCCAAAGAACGGCACCATCAGGGTTGGGAACCTCCCTATGAGGCACATGACGGTGGACGACTATGTTTCCCTCGGCATGTTCCGGAGAACCCAAGAAACCATCGGAGGAGTGGCCATCAACTCAATGCTGATATCAGCCCTCTTCACGGTGGCCTTTAACGTGGTGCTCTACGTTTCGTGGAGGAAGGGCTACCTCTCATGGGACTACTATCGTTATATGAAAAACGAGTTCAGGAAAATGGTCAATCGGGAAAAGAAATAACGAGAAGGAGATTACACCAAACTCTCCAGCTCTATCTTCTCATCTCCTGATTTTTTAACCGCGTATATGTTGTTGATTCTCCTCGTTCCCGTCCTGAAGTCCCTTTTCAGCTCGACTATGATATCGAACTTGCCGATGACACCATCGTCGGCTCTCAACCAGTGCCTGACTTCCTCCACGATGTCGCCAGACATTACCAGGGAGGTAGCAATAAATGTGTAGCCGTCGAGGAGCTCGCTCAGAATGGTGGGCACGTGGACAGTGTGGATGGTGTCTATGATGACGTAGTCCGGGTTTATGCGCTTTATCTTTTCGATGACTTCCTTGGTGCGCTTCTCAAGGCTCTCAGGGTTAAATTGGGTGTCTATAACAACGATATTCGGTCTGAATGGCTTGAATTCGCTGTAGGCGGTTATTACAGCAACCTTCCTGTCATCAGGTATCAGGCTGATCAGGGCCTCGACGAGCTTGGTCTTTCCAGACCTGCTTGAGCCAACGATTAAGATGTCCTTCCCCTCAAGGAGAGCATCCTTTAATATCTCAAGCTGTTCCTCGGTTATCGTTCCGTATCTAAGGAGGTCTTCGGGGGTGAATATGTAGACGCCCATGTTTTACCACCGTATAGGGTTCTCATCGGGCATTATAACGCTATCGTTTACCCGCCCTCATCTTCGTCAATTAAATTGCGATTTTTTAACATTTATCCAAAATTTTCGCTAAAATTATGTCTAAATTTGCCCAAAATCCAGCGTTTCTTGCATAAAAGACATAAAGGTGAAAATCACTGACAAGAATCAGGTGATGAACATGAACGCTCTTCAACTTGTGACCCGAAAAATTGAACCAATTATGGAGGTTCAGACGAGAGTGATTGAATATATGACAAGGTACATGGTGGATAAGGGATTCAAGTGGATGCTCCCGGTAATGCTCAGCTCTATAACTGACCCCCTCTGGCCGGATCCAGAGGCCGAGAAAATGCTAAGACCGCCAGAGATCGAGGTCTACGGCGAAAGGCTCCGCTTAACCCACAGCATGATACTGCACAAGCAGATGGTAGTTGCGATGGGAATAGATAAGCTCTTCATACTCTCGCCGAACATAAGACTCGAGGGAAAAAGCGCGGACGACGGCAGGCACGCCTACGAGTTCACCCAGCTCGACATGGAGATGGCCCACGCGAGCATGGACGACGTGATGAGTCTCATTGAGGGCCTAATCGCCGGCCTCTTCAAGGAAGCAAGGAGCTGGGGGCTGGAGAGGGAAATCCCAAGAGTTAAGACTCCCTTCAAGCGCTTCACCCTTGATGAGATAACGGCCGAGTTCGGAAGCGAGGAGGAAGCGAGCAAGGCCATGGACGAGCCCTTCTGGATAACTGGAATCCCAAGGGAGTTCTACGACAGGGAAGTTGACGGTCAATGGAGGAACTACGACCTCTATTTGCCGGGGGGCTATGGTGAGGTTTCGAGCGGCGGCGAGAGGGAGTGGGAGTACGAGGTCATCGTGAGGAAGATGAAGAAAGCGGGCATAAGCCTCGAGGCCTTCAGGCCCTACCTTGAGGTTGCCAAAGCTGGCCTGCTGAGGCCGAGTGCGGGGGCGGGGATAGGTGTTGAGAGGCTCCTCAGATACATGGTCGGCGCAGAGCACATCGCGGAGGTGCAGCCCTTCCCGAGGATTCCAGGAATTCCAGCGGTCATCTAATGGTCCCTTTTCTTTCTTCTAGCCAGTCAAAATTAACCGCGCTTTGACAAGTAGAATAAAAGTCAGTGGACTCACGAGCCGCTCAGGTACTCGTGGATTGCCTTTGCCGCCTTTTTTCCATCCTCCATGGCCAAAATAACCGTTGCCTCTCCCCTTATCGCGTCTCCCCCGGCGAAGACCCCCGGAACGCTCGACATCAGGTTCTCATCGACCTTTATCCTGCCCTTCTCATCGACCTCGAGTTCTGGGACGGTTTCAAGGAACGTCCTGTTCGGGGTCTGGCCGATGGCTATAATAGCAGTATCGAACTCCATCGTTATCGTCTCGCCCGTTGGTACGGGTCTCCTCCTACCGCTCTCATCGGGCTCGCCGAGCTCCATCTTCTCAAGCTCTATGGCCTTGAGGTTCCCGTTCTCATCGCCTATGAAGCGCTTGGGCGAAACGAGAAACATGAGGTTCACGCCCTCTTCCTCGGCGTGGTAGATTTCCTCCTCACGGGCAGACATCTCGGCCCTCGTCCTGCGGTATAGTATCCACACCTTCGCGCCGAGCCTCAAAGCCGAGCGGGCGGCGTCCATAGCGGTGTTCCCAGCACCTATCACCGCCACATTCTCTATGATCTTTATGGGAGTGTCGTATTCTGGGAACTCGTAGGCTTTCATGAGGTTTACCCTAGTTAGGAACTCGTTCGCCGAATAGACCCCGTTGAGGTTTACCCCTGGCCACGGATATATGCGGGGCGTTCCGGCGCCCGTGCCGATGAATATCGCGTCGTACTCCTCTCTCAGCTCCTCAAAGGTTACAGTCTTGCCGACGAGAACGTTGGTTTCTATCCTAACGCCGAGCCTCCTCAGGTTCTCAAGTTCCCTCTCGACAATCACCTTCGGCAGCCTGAACTCTGGGATGCCGTAGATTAGGACTCCTCCAGGCTTGTGGAGAGCCTCGAAAATCGTAACCTCATAGCCGAGCTTGGCCAGTTCTGCCGCACACGTCAGCCCAGCTGGCCAGCACCCACAATCGCAACCTTCCTGCCATTCTTCTTTATTCCCCCCGCCCCATCCTCCAAAAGCTGAATGTCCATGCCCTTCCCGCGGGAGTAGTCTGCCACAAACCTTTCGAGCTTGCCGATATTGATTTTGTCACCGACCCTACCCATGACGCAGTTCATCTCGCACTGCTCCTCCTGGGGGCAGACGCGGCCCGTTATAGCCGGAAGTGAGTTGCAAGCCCAGATGACACTTAAGGCCTCCCTCACGGCTCTATCAGGATCATCACAGTACTGGACAAGTTTGGATATGAACTCGGGAATCCTTATTCCGACTGGACAGCCCCTAACGCAGGGAGCATAGTCAATTGGACAGTTGAGGCAGCGTTCGGCCTCTTTCACGGCCAACTTGAAAGTGTACCCGAGGTTTACCTCCCTAAAATCCTTAATCCTCTCCTCAGGCGGTCGCTCGGGAGTGGGAACGCGCTCCTTGATGATTTTTCTCGGCATTCAGACCATCCCCCTCTTCTGCTTCCACCTCTCAAAGCTCATGAGCTCCAAATCTCTGTAATAGACCAGCCTCTTCATCAGCTCGTCCCAATCGATGAGATGGGCATCAAATTCGGGCCCGTCAACGCAGGCGAACTTTATCTCACCGCCGACGGTTACCCTGCAAGCACCACACATGCCAGTTCCATCGACCATAATCGGGTTCAGGCTCGCGACGGTTCTTATGCCATAGGGCCTAGTGAGCTCCGCAACGGCCTTCATCATAACAACAGGTCCAACGGCATGCACGAGATCAATTTTTCTGCCTTCCTCGAACAGCCTTGCTAAGGCGTGCGTGGTGAAGCCCTTCATGCCGTAGCTCCCGTCGTTGGTGGTAACGATTACCTCGTTGCCTACCTCCGCGAGTTTATCCTCCCAGAAGACTAGCTCCTTCGTCCTGAAACCGAGTATAGAAATCACGTGGTTGCCAGCTTCCTTCATCGCCTTCGCAACGGGGTAGATTTCGGCCACGCCAACGCCGCCGCCGACCATGACGACCGTGCCGAAGTTATCTATGTGGCTGGGCTTTCCAAGAGGTCCGAGGAGGTCGAGTATGATATCGCCCTCTTTATAGGTGCCGAGCTCGTAGGTGGTCTTCCCGACCTCTTGGACAACTATCGTTATGGTTCCCCTATCAGGGTCATTGTCGGCTATCGTGAGCGGTATCCTCTCGCCCCTCTCGTGGAGCCTGAGAACAACGAACTGGCCGGGTTTAGTGTGTCCCGCTATCCTCGGGGCCTCGATTTCGAAGAGGTCTATACCAGGAGAAAGCTTCTCCTTGTGAACTATCCTAAACACAGTTCCCACCTTGATATTTTGAGACGAGTTCCTATAAAACCCTTTTCGAATACTCAACCATCAGTTGGTAACTGTTGGTTTGAAGAACCCTTAAATCGCTCTTTTACAAACTGTAGATTATAAGATGCCACGTAACGGGGGCGATACATTTGAGATATGTAAAACTGTCGATCGAGAACTTCAGCTCATTTTTTAATTCCCTACGGAACTGGGGTAAAGTCTACGCCCCCACCAAAAGGGGAAGCATCTACACCTTCCAAGAGGTTCATGACCAGGAGGAAATAGAACTCAACTACACGAGGACGATGCTGCCGCCCAAGAAGTTCTTCGTGAGGCCGAGGGAGAAGATGTTCCAGCTCAAAAACGGCCACTGGGAGAACAGAAGTAACGCCGAGCCCATAGTTCTATTCGGACTCCACTCCTGCGATATCCACGGGCTCAAGATTCTGGATAAGGTCTATCTCGAGGAACCCATCGACCCGTACTACAAGGCAAGACGCGAGAAGGCGCTGATAATCGGGATAAGCTGTATGCCCGACGAGTACTGCTTCTGCAAGAGCTTAGGCACACGCTTCGCCATGGACGGGTTCGACCTCTTCCTCCACGAGCTCCCAGACGGCTGGCTGGTGAGGGTAGGAAGCGTGAGGGGGCACGAGATAGCCTGGGCAAACGAGGACCTCTTCGAGGAGGTAACGGACGAAGATTTGAGGAACTTCAAGGAGTTCGAGGAGAAACGCTCCAAATCCTTCAAGAAGGAGCTTCCCGGAGAAGGGCTCGCCGATATGCTCGACCTGGCCTACAATAGCCCGGTGTGGAAGAAGTATGCCGAGATATGCCTAGCCTGCGGCAACTGCAACATGGTCTGCCCAACATGTAGATGTTACGAGGTCTGCGACCGGTGGATAAACTCATATGAATCCGTGAGGGAGCGCCGCTACGATTCGTGCTTTATGGAAAACCACGGCCTGGTTGCTGGGGGACACAACTTCAGGCCGACCCGTCTCGACAGGTTCAGGCACCGCTATTACTGCAAGAGCTACTTCGACCCCTCCTCAGGTTACAACTGCGTGGGCTGCGGCCGCTGCGATGAGTTCTGCCCCGCGAAGATAGAGCACGTTAAGGTTCTTGAAGAGGTTAGGGGGTCGCTGAGATGAGTGAAAACCCCCATCAGAGCTACGACGCCCGCATTCTTGAGATGAAGGACCTGACGCCAAGGGAGAAGCTCTTTACACTGCGCTTCCTTGACCCTGAGGTGGGGGAGCACTTCACCTTCAGGCCTGGGCAGTTCGTTATCGTTGACATGAGGGGTTTCGGGGAGTTCCCGATAAGCCTCTGCTCCTCACCGACGAGGAAGGGTTACATACAGCTCTGCATCAGGAAGGCGGGAAGGATGACCAAGTTCATCCACAAAATGAAGGAGGGTGAAATCGTCGGCATTCGCGGGCCCTACGGTAACGGCTTCCCAATGGAGGAGATGGAGGGTTCTAACCTCATCCTCGTCGCTGGTGGATTGGGAATGGCACCCCTCCGCTCCGTCCTCTGGTATGCACTTGACACGGCAAAGTATGAGGACGTCTGGCTCTTCTACGGGACGAAGGCCTACGAAGACATACTCTTCCGCGACGAAATAGTCCACCTGATGAAGCACGGTAAGGCGATGGGGTGTAAGGTGAAGCTCGCCTACGAGGTGGAGAGCCCCTCGTGCGTTTACCTTGAGAGGGGCTTCTCTGACAGGGTGTGCAAGGGTGTCGTTACAGACCTGTTCAGGGGAGAGATCTTCGACGTGGAGAACACCTACGCCCTCATCTGCGGCCCGCCGGTGATGTACCGCTTCGTCATCAGGGAGCTCCTCGACAGGAAGCTCTCTCCAGGGAGGATTTACATGACCCTCGAGAGGCGCATGCGCTGCGGAATAGGCAAGTGCGGCCACTGTATAGTAGGGACGAGCACCTCAATAAAGTACGTCTGCAAGGACGGCCCCGTCTTCACATACTGGGACGCTCTCTCGACGAGGGGGTTGATATGATGGAGAAGCTCAAGCTCGCGGTTTTTGAGCTTACCGACTGCGGTGGCTGCGCGCTCAACATTCTCTTCATCTACGAGAGGCTCTTCGACCTCCTCGAGTTCTACGAGATAAGCGAGTTCCACATGGCGACGAGCCTAAGTGGGGAAAACCACTACGATGTGGCCCTCATCACGGGCACCGTCTCGAGCCAGCGCGACCTGGCACTCCTCAAGGAAGCCAGGAACCACTCCGATTATCTCATAGCCCTCGGAACCTGCGCGACCCACGGCTCCGTTCAAGCGAGCGTCGAGGGAAGCATAAGGAAGAAGCTGGAGGAAGTCTACGGAGACAAGGGCAACCCCATGAGGGCCCTCGATTCAAAACCAGTTGTCGAATACGTAGCCGTGGATTTCGCCCTCCCCGGCTGTCCCTACGACAAGGAGGAGATATATCAGGTTCTGATCGACATAGCCAAAGGCGTGGAGCCGGTCAGGAAAGACTACCCAGTCTGCGTCGAGTGCAAGCTCAACGAGTACGAATGCGTTCTGGTGAAGAAGAACCTGCCCTGCCTCGGTCCGATAACCTACGGCGGCTGCAACGCGGCATGCATACGCTCAGGATTGGGCTGCATAGGCTGCCGCGGGCCTCTACCCGGCGAGGTAAATCCAGCGAGCGAGTATGAGATACTGAAGGACCTCGGCTACGATGAGGACTACATCATCAGGAAGTTCAAGACCTTCGCGAGGTGGGAGCCATGATAATCGAGCTGAGGGAATTCACACGCGTCGAGGGCAACGGGAAGGCGGAGATAGTCGTCGAGGACGGTGAAGTGAAGAACGTGAGGTTAAAAATAGTCGAGGGACCGCGCTTCTTCGAGCTGCTGACTCTGGGGAGGCATTACTACGACGTCCCCGACCTGGAGGCGAGGATATGTGCCATCTGCTACCTCTCCCACAGCGTCGCCTCGGTCATGGCCATAGAGCGGGCCTTCGGCGTTGATGTTCCAGAGGAAATCCAATTGCTAAGGGAGCTTGGTCTTATAGGAGAACTGCTCGAAAGCCACGCGCTTCACCTCTACCTACTCGTTGCTCCTGATATATTCGGCTATCCAGACGCCATAAGGATGGCAACAAAGCACGGGGAGCTGGTGAGAGAGGGGCTCGCCATAAAGGCCTTTGGAAACAGGCTGAGGGAAATCATCGGAGGGAGGGAGATACACGGTATAAACGTTAAGCCGGGCGGCTTCGGCAGGTATCCAACTGTTGAAGAGCTTGAACTCTTCGAGAGGGAAAGCGGGGCACTGCTAAAGCTCGCGAGGAGGGCTGTAAGGCTCTTTGCTTCGCTTGAACCCTACGGTGAAAAGGCGGAACACTTCGTCGCGACGGACGGCTACCTCTGGGGTGACAAGCTGGTTTCCAACGAAGAGGGCACCTTCCACTATACGGAGAGGATAGAGGAACGCTCGCTGGTTTACAGCTTTGCCAAGCAGAGCCATTATAACGGCGAACCCTTCCTCGTCGGGGCGCTGGCGAGGCTCCTTCTAAAGGCTGACTCACTAACGCCCATGGCGAAGAGGCTCTTCGAGGAGCACAGGGAAAAGCTCGCCACCGGTTACGTGAGCTATAACAACCTCGCCCAGGCCATAGAGCTTGTATACAGTCTCGAACGGGCGAATGAAATAGCGAAGACACTGCTCGATAAGGGACTCGAAGGAGAGAACATCCCAATAGCGGTCCGGGAAGGCGAGGGCATCGGCTACGTCGAGGCTCCCAGGGGAGTGCTCATACACCACTACCGCATAGACGGCTCTGGAAATGTCTTTTACTCGAACATTATAACGCCCACGGCCCTCAACCACGCCATGATGGAGCTCAGCCTGCTGAGGGAAGCCAAGAGAGGTTACGGCGAGCTCGATGAGTGCTCGCTAATCCAGAGGCTCGAGGAGACTGTGAGGGCCTTTGACCCGTGCATCTCCTGCTCGGTACACATCGTGAAGCTTTAGCCGGCAATCTTTTTATTTCCTCTTCTCCAATCCCTCTGGGGAAGAGCATGGGATTCCTGAGCAGGCTGTTCGGTGGGAAGAAGGAAACCAGTACTGAGGAAATTCAGATAGTCTCAAGGAAGCCTGTCGGAAAGTTCAGGGTTGAAAAAACCTTCAAGATTCTCGGAAAGGAAACCCTCATCGGAAAGGTCGAGAACGGAATCATCTACCCCGGCTACAAGCTCAGGGGAAAAGAAGTCGCTGTGATATACAAAATAGAGAAGGAAAGGAAAACCGTCGATTTTGCGATTGATGGTGATACGGTTGCCCTAATACTTGAGGGCGACCTTAAGGCCAAGCCCGGCGAGGTTCTCGAAATCTATCAGTCGTGAGGTGGTGGGAATGATAATCCTTGACAACCACTTCCATGTTGACCCCTTCAAGGGGCTCTTCCTCAAGGCCGTCAAGCAGTTCCACAGAGCTGGCGGGACTCATCTGATGGTGGTCTACAAGACGGCCCACGACTACAGCTTTCCGGGAATGAGCGCAGAGGATTTTATCAAAGCCATGGACTTCCACATCAAGCTTGTGGAGAAGATAAACAAAGAAACACCTGTAAAAGCATACGCCGTTGTCGGCGTCCATCCAGCGGAGTTCGTCTACCTTGCAGAGAAAAAGGGCCTCGAATATGCCAAGAACGAAGTTATGAAGGCATTAGAATACGCCCAGAGGCTCTGTCTCGAAGGAAAAGCGATAGCCATAGGTGAGATAGGCAGACCCCACTACGAGGTTCCGATAGAAATCTGGGATGCGAGCATCGAGCTAATGAAGTACGGGATGAGCTTGGCTGAGGAAGCCGACTGCGCGGTCCAGCTCCACACGGAGAGCTTCAACGAGGCCAAGTTCCGCGAGTTGGGCGAAATAGTCAAGGAGGTCGGAATAAAGCCGTACAGGGTCGTCAAGCACTTCTCGCCGCCGCTGGTGAAGATTGCCGAGGAAGTCGGTGTCTTCCCGAGCATAATCGCGAGCAAGAAGAACATTGCCGAAGCCATCAAGCAGGGCAACCGCTTCATGATGGAGACTGACTACATAGACGACAAGCGCCGTCCCGGAGCCGTTTTAGGGCCGAAGACCGTGCCGAAGAGGACCAAGGCCTTCCTCCAGAACGGCCTCTTCACGGAGGAGGACGTTTACAAGATTCACGTGGAAAATCCGGAGAAGGTTTACGGGGTGGAGATGGAGAGGCCCTAAAGTTCGGCCTTTCTCACAACCCTCACCCTTCCAGGCTCCCCAACCTCTCCCTCTACCTCGAAGATCTTGCCCAAAAACTGCTCCACGACCCAGACGTTCGTCACGAGGTGGTTCGTTATCTCGGCAACTTTTATCTCGCCCCCCACGAAGGCCAGGAATGGTATCAGCTGGTCGCCGAGGAATCTGTCAACCGCGGCCCTGCTCGTCAGCTGCTCCAGAAGCTCGTCCGCCGCTTCCCTACCTACTGCTTCAGCGGGCTTTCCGCGCTTTCCAAGGGCGTCTTCACTGAGCCTCAAAACGTCCGTCTCGGCCCACACGACTATGCCACTACCAGGCCCGAAGGAACGCGAGACTTCTTCATATATATTAATAGGAACATCGTAAAACTCACTCAACCTCTCCCTAGCGGCCTTCGCCTGCCTACTTGCCACGTGCTCCGGGAGGTTGATAGCGTGGCTGATGCCACCAAATAGCTCTATATGTCTCCACTCCGTCGCCACCAGCGGATTTCTTTCCTCCCACGGCTCGACCCTGCCGACCACCAGTCCGCCGCCTTTGGGATAGTGTCCCCTGCGCTTGATTTCAATCTCGGCTCTTAGCCCCATTTTTCCCAAGACATAAAGGGTAACATGCCTGAGGTAGTCCACCGGCGGCGACCAGGGAACGTCGGTTCCGCCCGTTATCTCGAAGCTCCCACCGATGAAAGCCATCGCCGGAAGTAAAGCCTGGAGAATAAGGGTTATGCTTCCGGCGGTCTTTATCGGCACGTGGATGTGCCCCGGCCTAGCCCTGCCGGGGTAGAACTCGAGAACCGTCGAGCCGACCTGGGCCCCCTTAACCTTAGCGGCGCTCAGCTCCTTCAGAGCCAAGATGCCATGCATGTGCTGGGGCCTCAAACCCGGACTCGGCCTGTTTGCTCGGATGTTGATTATCTTGACTGGTTTGCCAGTGATGACCGATAGAGCTACGCTCGTCCTCAGTATCTGTCCCCCGCCCTCGCCGTGGGAGCCGTCTATGATAAGCATCACACTTCACCAAGGTGTATCCTCACGGCGAGCCTTAAAAGCTCTTCCCAGTTTCTCCCTGTTCTCACACGGAGCTTTTTCGCGAGCCTTGCTATCGCCTTCGCACTGGAATAACCTCTCTTGTGGGGTGGAAGACGCTCAAAGATTCCCGGGTCAACCCTGAAGCCTAGCTCCTCTGAGACGGCCTCCGCAAACTCTTCGGAGGACAGCGGCGGGATGCGGATAAAGATCGAGAAGCCGAGCCTTTCATACTTTCCAGCGTCCTTCGTCTCCACCACCACAGTTTCTCCCGCAGCCAAGATCTCCGCAACGCGCTCTACCGGAGGCTCTCGGAGGAACTTAACGCCCTTCGGCAGGTACGCCGTTATGTCCGCATCCCTCAGGTTCTCCACGAGGGTGCTCTCACCAAGGGTCAGGAGCTTCAGCTTGGTGAGTTCGCTCCTCTTGGCTTTCTCACTCTCCTGAAATTCCCCGAGGAGTCTCTCGCTAACCAGGGTGAGCTGGTAAACCGATTCAAGCCCTTTCGTATACAGAACCCCATTGGACAGGAGGCGAAGGCCCAGACGAGAAAGCTTTGCCGAAAGCCCAGTCTCGCTCCTCGTTGTTATTGCACCCTTCCCCTTCAGTGACTCGACCCCCTTGTCCACGAGAAAGAAATCAGAGGGAAAAAGTCCTCTGGCGTTGAAAAACTCTTCGAGTGTCCTGGCGGCAACCTCCTCACTGACCGCGTAGACCTTAACGAACTCGACGTTCTCCCCCCTGTCTACACCGATGAAGACGACCGCATCGCGCCTTTCCTTAGGAACTAGTATATCTTCCATGCCCATCGCCAATCCATTCGCTTCTGATTTGAGGCACCCGTTAAAGACTCATGACGCCCAGCATCTCCCCAGTCTCAATGTTCACTATCCTGACCTCTCTCTTCCTTGTGTCGAGCAGTGCAACGCTCTTAACTCCCGTAACGTAACCGCAGACCTCGCCGGGGTTCACCAGTATGGTTCTGCCGTCTTCTCTGATTTCATAGCGGTGAGTGTGGCCAACGACGACAACATCGTAAAGCCTGCTCCTGGCCAGGGCCCTAACGATCCTCTCGTCCGTGCCGTGGGTAACAGATATCTTCATTCCGTCGGCCTCCATCTCGAGTATCTCGTCGGCTATTCCCAGCACCTCGTAGAGACCCTTCTTCTCACCGTCATTGTTGCCGAAGACTCCCTTCAGGGGCGCCTTGAGTCTCCTGAGCTCCCTCGCTACGAATGGCGCCACGTAATCGCCAGCGTGAATCACCAGCTCGACGTTCTGCTTGTTAAAAAACTCGACGGCTTTCCTTATGGCAGGAAGGTTGTCGTGTGTGTCGCTCATTATTCCTATCAGCATGCTCTCACCGATGATAATGAGGAGTTTGGGCTTATAGCCTTAACCCAGGGCCACCCAAAGATTAATAGGCCCAAGACCTTAGGGGTATATCCGAGAGGGTGATGTCATGTTCACAGGGAGGGCAATCATAGCCGTTAAAATCCTTCGTCCCTTTAGCGATTGGAACGCCGGGGACATCGTTCTCATTGAAGACTGGAAGGCGAAGGAACTTTGGGAAGCTGGAATCGTCGAAGTAATTGACGAAACCGACAAGGTGATAGGAGAGATAGACAGGGCAATAGCGGAGGAAAGGAACAACGAGCCGCTCATGCCCATCCCCTCCGGACTCTACGAGAGGGCCGCTTTCTATATGTACTACCTCGAGAACTATGTCAGGATGAATGCCGGCGACAACGTCGAGACCATAAACGTCAAGCTCACCAAGCTGGCCAACCTAAAGAAGAAGCTGGAGCACCTCAAGGCTATACGCTTCAAGAAGATACTTAACTCAGTCATGCTTAGGCCTAACAGCCTTGAACTCCTTTCAAGACTTTCCCCCGAGGAGAGAAGGGTCTACCTGCAGCTTTCGAAGATAAGAAACGAGTGGTTGGGTGAGAGCTGATGGACAGGGAGGAGATTATTGAGAGATACGCGCGCTTCCTCAGGGAGTACGTCGATGACGACGGCAACGAGGTGTATTTAAACAAGCTGAAGGACCTGCTCACAGTAACCCCCAAGCGCTCCCTCTCCATAGACTGGGCACACCTTAACTCCTACGACCCCGAGCTGGCGGAGGAGCTGATAAAGAACCCGGAGGAAAGCATACTTGCCGCTGAGGATGCGATCCAAATCGTCCTCCGCGAGCCGCCGCTTTTGAAGGAGGAGGAGTTCAAGGTTCACGCGCGCTTCTTCAACCTTCCAAAGACGCTCCTCGTCAAGGATCTCGGGAGCGAGCATATAAACAGGCTCATACAGGTGGAGGGAATAATTACCCGCGTGAGCGAAGTCAAGCCATATGTGGAGAGAGCCGTCTTTGCGTGTAAAGACTGTGGAAACGAGATGGTGAGGATCCAGAGGCCCTATGAGAACATAGTCAAGCCGAACAAGTGCGATGCGTGTGGAAGCAGGAACATCGACCTCGATGTGGACAAGAGCAAGTTCATCAACTTCCAGAGCTTTCGCCTTCAGGACAGGCCAGAGAGTTTGAAGGGCGGCCAGATGCCGCGCTTCGTGGATGCGATACTCCTAGATGACCTCGTGGACACGGCCCTGCCCGGTGATAGGGTTGTTGTAACCGGAATCCTGCGCGTTATCCTAGAGCAGAAGGACAAGAGGCCGATATTCAAGAAGGTTCTCGAGGTCAACCACATAGAGCAGCTCAGCAAGGAGATAGAGGAGCTGGAGATAACCCCGGAGGACGAGCAGAAGATAAGGGAGCTCGCAAGGAGGAAGGACATCGTCGATGCCATCGTCGATTCCATCGCCCCAGCAATATGGGGCCACAGGACAGTCAAGAAGGGCATAGCACTGGCCCTGTTCGGTGGAGTTCAGAGGACCCTGCCGGATGGGACGAAGCTTAGGGGCGAGAGCCACATTTTGCTGGTCGGAGATCCGGGTGTTGCGAAGTGCGTTGATTATAACACCCAGGTTGTTCTGGCCGACGGGAGCTTAGGGAAGATAGGTGAGCTTGTGGAGGGAGCAATTAAGAGAGCCAAAAAAGAGGGAACCCTCAGCAGGGTTGACGACGGCTTCTACGCTCCAATAGACCTTGAGCTTTACGCTCTAGATGCCAGGACGCTCAAAGTGAAAAAGGCGAAGGCCAACATAGCCTGGAAAAGAACTGCGCCCGAGAGAATGTTCCTCATAAGGACCGCGAGCGGGAGGGAAATAAGGGTAACGCCGACTCATCCATTCTTTGTCTTTGAGAATGGGCAGTTCAAGACAAGGAAGGCTGAGGAACTAAAAGCGAGCGACTTTATAGCAGTTCCACGCATCATTCCGATTGATGGGAAGCCTACTATGCTTTGGGACATTGAGATAGAAAAATCCAAAACTGCCAAGAGCAGGTTAAAGCCTCCTGAATTTGCGGACGAGGAGTTCTGGTACGTTATCGGCCTACTGGCCGGGGAGGGCTACGCACAGAACAGAAACGGTAGCGCTACGATATTCTTTACGAACAACGACGAAAAGCTGATTCAAAAAGTCTACGAATACTTCAGAAAGCTCGACCTTAACCCAACTATTAGAAAGCCTCATAGAGGTAAATCGGCGAAAGAGGTTTACGTGAACAGCGTTGAATTCTTCAGATTGTTTAAACGTCTTGGAATTGCGGAGAACTCTTCAAAGAAAAAAGTACCATCCCAGATATTCTCCGCAAGGGTGGAGGACATCAAGGCGTTCCTTCGGGGTTACTTTGACGCAGAAGGGACAGTTGATAGAGCCAAACCAAAAATCACAGTGGTTTCAGCATCGCTGGAACTCCTGAGAGATGTCCAGCACCTTCTTTTGAGGTTTGGAATAAAATCACAGCTGCACGCGACAAGAGGCAGAGCCACAAACGGAAAGACGAAGGAGGCAAAAACATACTACCGCCTGGTTATAACGGGCAAAGATGTCATAAAGTTCGGAGAGACCATCGGCTTTGGAGTTGAGGAAAAGGCAAAACTCCTCGCAAAGGTTACCAACGGGATAAAACTGAACACCAACGTTGACGTCATTCCTGGCGTCTCGAAGCTACTCAGAGAACTCCGTGAATCAGCGGGACTAAGACAAAAGGACCTAGGAATAAACCGCTCCACTTACCTGCACTATGAACAGGGGGATAGGCTGCCCAGCAGGGAAAAGCTCAAAACCGTCGTTGAAACACTGAAAGAGAAGTCTCCTGATGTCCCCAAAAAGCTCAAAGTACTTGAAATGCTTGCGGACTCCGACATCTTCTGGGACAGAGTCGTCGAGGTCAGAGAATACAAGCCAGAGCACCCGTGGGTCTACGACCTCCAGGTGCCGGAGCACCACAACTTCATAGCCAACGACATCTTTGTCCACAACAGTCAGCTCCTCCGCTACGTGGCCAACCTCGCGCCGAGAGCGATTTACACGAGCGGTAAGAGCTCAAGTGCAGCTGGTCTATGTGTTGCGCCCGATTCGATAGTAGTGACCGACGACGGTGCCCTTGAGATTAGTCTCCTCACGGAGTGCCAGATGCGCGAGAGTGGGAGCATTGAATACGCTGAGGGGATTGAGTATTCGCCGTTCCTTGGAGAAACTGTTTCGATAGAAAAAGGACGCATCGAACAGGCCCCATTGAGCAGAGTATGGCGGCTGAAAGCACCTGAGAGACTCATCAAAGTAAAGACAACAACCGGCAAAGAGCTTATATTAACCCCAGAAACTAAGCTCAGAACAATTGAAAAAGGCACCCTCAAATGGATTAAGGCAGAAGACATAAAACCGGACACGTACGTTGCCACCGTCCGCAGAATAGAAGTTCCCGAAAAGCATATTACAGTCCTCGAATTGCTGAGCGACCTTGATGAGCTTGTCATATGCGGAATCAAGGATAAAGTCAGGGAACTGATTGAGAGGGCCTGCAAAAACCTCGGAGTAACCAAGAGGGAACTCGCAAAAAGACTCTGGGTTAGTGAGGACGCGGTGTACTACAACTGGGTCAGCCAAAACGCCAGGGGCAACATCAGAATGAAGCATCTTCGTGAGCTGATTGAACTCGCCGGGACCAGTTGGGAAGAGATAAAGCCTGAATGCATGTCCCTGCAGGCTGGAACTGGAATCAAACTCCCCAAGTACGTGGATGAAAGGCTCGCCTACTTCGCCGGACTCATTGCTGGAGATGGAGACGTTTCAAAGTCCGAATGGGGAGTTTCAATAAGGTTCTCCAACGGCAGTGAATCCCTGAGAAAGAAGTTCAAGTCGCTAGCCAAGGAACTGTTCGACATTGAGGCAAAGGAAAGCAGACAGAGTAACCGTGTGCCAGCCGTAAGGTTCCACTCAAAGATAGTTGCCCAGCTTCTTGAAAAGCTCGGCATTCCTCCCTCCCCAAAGTCATCACACCTCGACATTGCCCCACAGCTGATGGTTGCTCCAGAAGAAGTTCTCGCGGCATTTATACGAGGGCTCTTCGACTGCGACGGAACGGTCGTTGTACGCGAGAAGGGCTCCTCGTACATCAAGCTTGATACTACCAGCGAAAGACTCGCCAAAAAGCTCCAGCTTGCCCTCCTCCGCTTCGGAATCGTCTCGCACTTGAGAAGGCGCAGAAGGGCAGGTGCAATCTCAGAGATCAATGGAAAGCAGGTAGTTTCAAAACACGACCGCTGGGAACTGAAGGTTTATGGGGAGAACATCACCAAGTTCGCCGCGTTTATAGGCATGGAGCATCCAGAAAAAGCAAAGAAACTTGAAAAACTCGTGAAGGCGCTAGAAGGGTCTAAAATAGACACCGATGTAGATGTGGTCCCCGAAGTGGGTGGGCTGATAAGGGAAGTCAGAGAATTCTACGGGCTAAGCATAGAAGACGCCTACGGCTCAAACCTCGGAAGCGCGGTAGAGAGAGGAAAACCGATATCACGGAGAGCGCTTCAAAGGGTCGTTGAAAGACTAAAGGAGAGAACAGATATCTCGAAGATTCCCATAGAGTTACCGAACAAACTTAGGCTCAACATTGGACACCTGATTAAACCCGAAGAGCTTGGGATGACCTATGCCGAGTTCTACGAGCTCTTTAGGAGAAAACGGTCAAGGGCACTTCCGTATGACCTCCTTGTAAAAGTGGCAAATATCATCAAAGAGAGGGATGAAAAAACTTACAGAGAAATTGTTTGGACCCTCAGCGAGATTTCCGGAAATGAGGAGCGTATCAGAGTGAAGCTCTCAATCCTCGAGGAGATTGCACATTCAGACGTCCTGTGGGAGAAGGTTAAGGACATTGAAGTTATTGAAAGCCCCTACAAATACGTCTACGACCTAACAGTCGAGGGGTCCCACAGCTTCATCGCCAATGGCTTCATCGTCCACAACACGGCTGCAGCCGTCCGCGACGAGTTCACGGGCTCCTGGGTTCTGGAGGCTGGTGTCTTGGTTCTCGCCGACGGCGGTTTTGCCCTAATCGACGAGTTCGACAAGATGAGTGACAGGGATAGGAGTGCCATACACGAAGCTCTTGAGCAGCAGAGTTACCACAAGGATTTCGAGCTCCTCTTGGCGGACGGAAGAAAGGTCAAAATCGGCGAGTTCGTTGACAGGCTTATCGAAGAGAACCGCGACAAGGTCATCCTCGGCAAGGACACCGAAATCCTACCCGTCGATGACCTCTACCTCCTCGCCTACGACCTTGAAAAGAAGGAAATCGTAAAGGTGAAAGCCGACCGCGTGAGCAGGCACATTGCCCCGGACCATTTCATAAGACTCAACTTCAGCAACGGCATAGAAATAACTGTAACGCCGGAACATCCCGTAATGGTGTGGGAGAACGGCAGAATCGTTGAGAAGCCAGCCAAGGAAGTCAAAGAGGAGTCCCTCGTCATCGGTGTTAAGTCGTATCCACTCCTTGGAAACGGGAAAAACGGGAAGGAGCTCGCGCTGTCTCTGTTCAGTGATAGAAACCTCTACAAGTTCAAGAAAGGAGTTCGCTTTCCCCCAGATGCCTTCAGGCTTAGCGAGGATGAGCTCAAAAAGTTCGTGAAGGTTATCTGGGAGCGCAGGAGAAGCAAGCTCAACGGAAAAACGTGCGTGAGATTCCCCACGAAAGGGCTTGCGGAGGACTTTCACGACATCCTGCTCCTATTGGAAGTTGATTCCGTAGTACGCAGTGTTGGGGCCGCTTATGTGGTCCTCCCAAGAACCAGAGAAGCTGCCGAACGATTCTCCAAGATAGTCAGAGAGGAATGCACAACGCCATATGAGGAGTACCTTCCAGGCGACTTCGCGAGGGCCGTTTTGAGGGCTATCAAAATCCTGAACCTCCGTATCCCGCACTCAGACCGCGTCAAGCTCTATCGGAACCCCGTGAAAAGGGCCCTTGTGGAGAGATACCTGCAGGTTGCCAGAGAGAGAATCAGGGAGCTCAAGAACCTTGAAGAGGAACGTAACTATGAGGCGATTTTTGAAGTGCTCTCTGGGGCGAGGCTCTACAGGAAGTATGGCACCACCCCAAAGAGACTGAAAAAACTGGCACTGGAGAACGTTGAGTGGGCAGTCAGAATAACACTCGACGAGGCAGAGCAGTTGATAAAAGCCGCCGAGCGGGAGCTTGCCCCTGTCGAAGAATACCTGAAGAGCAACGTCTGCTTCCATGTCGTTTCGAAAGTCAAGAAGATACCGAACACTGACTCCAAATGGGTCTATGATGTTACCATGGAGCCTCACCACCTCTTCATCTCCCATGGCCTGGTGCTCCACAACACGATAAGCATCTCTAAGGCAGGCATCACTGCGACGCTGAATGCAAGAACAACGGTTATAGCTGCTGCAAATCCAAAGTACGGACGCTTCAACCGCCATAAGTCGCTCCCAGAACAGCTCGACCTCCCACCGACACTGCTAAGCCGTTTCGACCTCATCTTCCTGCTCCTTGACGAGCCGGACGAGAAAGTTGACTCATCCATAGCAGAGCACATCCTCAAGGTCAGGCGCGGAGAGGCAGAGGCCGTAACGCCCAAGATACCCTACGACCTCCTCAAGAAATACATCGCCTACGCGAGGAAAAACATCCATCCTGTGCTCAGCAAAGAGGCAATGGACGAGATAAAGCACTACTATGTGCGCATGAGGAAGGGCTTCAAGAAGAGCGGCGAAGAGGAAGGGGTTCGGCCGATTCCGATTACTGCAAGGCAGCTGGAGGCACTGATACGTCTCAGCGAGGCCCACGCGCGCATGAGGCTAAGTGAGACGGTGACGCGCGAAGACGCCAGGGAGGCCATACGCATCGTCGAGGAGATGATAAGGAAGATAGCCACCGATGAGGAAGGAACGCTGGACGTCTCAATCCTCGAGGTCGGCAAGAGCTCCAAGAAGATAAACAAGATAGACAAGCTCATCGACATCATCAAGACCCTTGAAGGAGAGGGAGAGTTTGGCGCCCCAGAGGACAAGGTCATCGAGGCGGCGAAGCAGGCCGGACTGGGAAGCGAGAACGAGATCAGGAAACTCTTGAACGGCTTAAAGAGAGATGCAAGGATATACGAACCGAGGGCTGGCTTCTACAGGGTGCTGTGATTTCTCCTCTATACCACAACTCCAAAAAGTTATAAACGTCAAGGCCTAGGTTAGGTGGAGGTGAGGAAAGTGAGCAAGAAGAAGGTTGACTTTCACGATTTCGAAGGATTACTCGATAAAGCTTACGAGGAGCTTCCCGAAAACGTTAAGCATCACACCTCGAGGTTTGAGGTTCCGGCTGCAGTCGTCACGATAGAGGGCAACAAAACCATAATTGAGAACTTCAGGGACATAGCAGAGGCCATGAACCGCGACCCGAACCATCTCCTCAAGTTCATCCTGCGCGAGGTGGCAACGGCTGGAACTCTCGAGGGAAGGCGCGTCGTCCTGCAGGGACGCTTTACGCCCTATCTCATAGCCAACAAGATGAGGAAGTACCTCAAGGACTACGTCATCTGCCCGGTCTGCGGTTCACCAGATACGAAAATCATCAAGAAGGGACGCTTCCACTTCCTCAAGTGTGAGGCATGCGGTGCTGAAACACCGATTGCACACCTTTGAGGCATTTTTATCATCCTTTGGCCCTTAGGGGCCGTCTTCAAGTTTTAAACAACCCGTTTCGCAGCTTGGGGGAGCAAAAATCCTTTTAAACTTTACAAACTACCACCACCAGACACTCTCAGCTGTTAGGGGGAGTTCTCATGAGCATGGAGGAAAAAGTTAAAGAGCTTTACGAGAGGAAGAAGAAGATTCTTGAAATGGGGGGCGAAAAGGCTGTCGAGAAACAGCACGCCAAGGGCAAGCTCACCGCCCGTGAGAGGATTGAAAGGCTCCTTGACCCAGGGAGCTTCGTTGAAATCGGTACCTTCGTCAAGCACCGCGGAACGGAGTTCGGTTTGGACAGGAAGGAATTGCCAGCGGATGGAATTATCACTGGCTACGGAACCATCGACGGCAGGTTAGTTTTCGTTTACGCACAGGACTTCACCGTTATGGGCGGTTCCCTCGGCGAGATGCATGCGGCAAAGATAAAGCGCATCATGGAGCTTGCTTTAGAGGCCGGTGCCCCAGTTATTGGCCTCAACGATTCTGGAGGAGCAAGGATTCAGGAGGGAGTCGATTCGCTCAAGGGCTACGGCGAGATTTTCAAGATGAACACGATTCTGAGCGGCGTCGTTCCGCAGATTACAGCAATTATGGGCCCTTGTGCTGGAGGAGCCGTCTACAGCCCGGCCATTGGAGACTTCATTCTGATAGTAGACAATCCGGCGACCTTCATGTTCATCACCGGTCCGCAGGTCGTCAAGGCCGTGACCGGTGTCGAGGTTACCCCAGTCCAGCTAGGCGGAGCCATGGTGCACGCCCAGAGGGCTGGTCAGGCTCACCTCATAGGCAAGAGCGACGAGGAAGTTTTGGCGCTAATAAGGCGCCTGATAAGCTACCTCCCGTCCAACAATATGGAGAAGCCGCCGAGGATTAAGACCGGTGATTTACCATTCAGAAAGACCAAGAGGCTCTACGAGATAGTCCCTAACGACCCGAACAAGGGCTACGACGTTAGGCAGGTCATCTACGAGATAGTTGACCGCGACGAGAACGGCAACCCAGACTTCCTGGAGATACTGCCCTACTTCGCGCCGAACGCCGTAGTCGGATTTGGAAGGATGAACGGCCAGACCGTTGGAATAGTCGCCAACAACCCGATACACTTCGCAGGGGTTCTTGATATAGACAGTTCGGACAAGATAGCGCGCTTTGTTAGAACCTGCGACGCCTTCAACATACCCATTGTTACCCTCGTCGATGTTCCTGGCTATTTACCCGGCACCCAGCAGGAGTACGGCGGAATCATAAGGCACGGCGCTAAAGTCCTTTACGCTTATTCCGAGGCCACCGTCCCGATGGTAACCGTCATCCTGAGGAAGGCCTACGGCGGTGCTTACCTCGCGATGGGAAGCAAGCATCTCGGGACTGACTTTGTCTTCGCATGGCCAACCGCTGAGATAGCCGTCATGGGTCCGGAGGGTGCTGCCAATATCATCTTCAGGAAAGAGATAGCCCAAGCCGAGAACCCTGAGGAAGTCAGGCAGGCGAAGATCAGGGAGTACCGCGAGAGGTTCGCCAACCCATACGTTGCAGCTGCAAGGGGATACATAGACGACGTCATCGACCCAGCCGAGACGAGAGCGAAGATAATACTCGCCCTCGAGGCCCTTGAGAGCAAGCGCGTCAAACTACCACCCAAGAAGCACGGCAACATACCGCTGTGAGGTGTGAACCATGGTAACAATAGCTGAGTTAATAGAGAGTCTCAACATAACCGCCATGGGAGTAACGGTGGTTTTTGCCGTTCTCACAATTTTGGCCCTTATCCTTTACTTCGTCGGCTGGCTCGAGAGGAGGATCACGGAGAGAGAAACTCCCGCCCCTGTCCCAGTGAAGGTCGAGGAGACTAAGGTGGAAGAGGAGAAGGAGATACCCCCAAGGGACCTGGCTATCATAACTGCCGCAATTCTGGCCTACACCGCCGAGAAGGCCTCACAGCTGAGGCCTCTACCGTTTAAGAGAAAAGTTTCTGATGCATGGCGCCTCTACGGCATCCAAACTACCATGGAAGAGGTTGAGGACTTCAACTACGAGATTGGGAAGTGGTGAAAATGGCGAAGGTTAAGGTCGTCGTTGATGGTGTCGAGTACGAGGTCGAGGTTGAAGAGCTCGGAATGGGACACTTCAGGGTATCCTTCGAGGACAAGAACTACGAGGTCGAGGCCAAAGGCTTGGGCATAGACCTGAGCGCCGTTTCCACCGCCGCTAGCGCTCCTAGTGTTTCTGTTTCTGCTCCTGCCCCAGCACCGGCGCCCGCAGCACCAGCAGCACCAACTCCAGCGCCGGCAGGTGAGGGGGTAGTTACTGCCCCAATGCCGGGCAAAATCATCAGGATATTAGTCAAAGAAGGCGATGAGGTCAAAACCGGTCAAGGACTACTCATCCTTGAGGCAATGAAAATGGAGAATGAAATACCCTCACCAAAAGACGGCGTAGTAAAGAAAATCCTCGTCAAAGAAGGCCAAACCGTCGACACCGGACAAGCACTCATAGAAATAGGGTGATGCGCAATGAGTGGACTGGAGCAGGCGATAATAGAGTTCATAGAGAGCATGGGGATCTTCCACCTGACAATCGGAAACGTGATAATGATACTCGTCGGTCTCACCCTCGTGTATCTTGCCATACGCTACGAGATGGAGCCGCTGCTTCTCCTGCCGATAGGCATAAGCGCAGTCATTGTCAATCTGCCGCTCACTGGAATAGCTGAGGAACCCCACGGGCTGTTATATCTCATTCACCATTACCTCATAAGCACCGAGATAGTCCCGCTCCTGATATTCTTCGGGCTGGGAGCGATGACCGACTTTGGACCAATGATAGCAGACCCCAAGACGGCTCTGCTCGGCGCGGCGGCTCAGATAGGTGTGTTCATAGCGATGCTCAGTGCTGTTCTCCTCGGGTTCACCCTCCCCGAGGCGGCATCGATAGGAATCATCGGCGGTGCCGACGGGCCCACGACCATATACCTCACCACAAAGCTCGCACCACACCTCCTCGGTGCCACGGCTGTGGCTGCCTACTCCTACATGAGCCTGGTTCCGCTCATCCAGCCGCCGATAATCAAGGCCTTGACGAATAAGGAGGAAAGAAGAATCAGAATGGAGCAGCTCAGGCCGGTTTCAAAGAGGGAGAAGATAATGTTCCCCATTATCACAGCCATCGTCATCAGCCTCCTCGTTCCGAGCGCCGGGCCGCTGATAGGCATGCTCATGATAGGCAACCTCTTCAGGGAGAGCGGTGTCGTAGAGAGGCTCAGCAAAGCCGCCCAGGAGGAGCTGATGAACATAGTCACTATATTCCTCGGACTTGGCGTCGGTTCCACCATGAAGGCTGAGAGCTTCCTGACGATGCAGACCCTCATGATACTCGGCCTCGGTGTGGTTGCCTTCGCCTCGGCAACCGCAGGGGGGGTGCTCCTCGGAAAGCTCATGATGAAACTCTCCGGCGGAAAGATAAACCCAATGATTGGAGCGGCTGGGGTTTCAGCAGTTCCGATGAGCGCAAGGGTCGTTCAGCGCTTGGCGAGCGAAGAGGACCCCGGCAACTTCATCCTCATGCATGCCATGGGCCCGAACGTTGCCGGAGTCATAGGCACAGCCGTTGCCGCAGGAGTTTTACTCTCTGTACTTGGATAACCTTTTCTTCAAATTTTTGACCACCCTAATGAAAATCTTAAATAGTAGAAGGGTGCTTTAACTTAAAGCGGTGGTGAAGAAAATGCGCGTAAAAACTTTGATGACTCCTGACCCAGTGGTGATAGAACTTCCCGCAACGAGGGAATATGCTATTGATCTGTTTAGGAAACATAAGGTCAGGTCTTTCCCAGTCATCAACAAAAACACGAAGGCTCTTGTTGGAATAATAAGCATAAAGAGGGTTCTCCTTCACCCCGACGAGGAACAGTTAGCGATGCTCGTTAAGAGGGACGTGCCTACTGTCAAGCCAAACGACAACCTAAAGAAAGCAGTTCGCCTAATGGTCGAGTATGACTACAGGCGCATCATAGTGGTCGACGAGGAGAACCATGTCCTCGGAATACTCACCGTTGGCGACATAGTGCGCAGATACCTCTCCAAGAACGAGAAGCTCAAGGGAACCACTATAGAAGGCTACTACCAGAAGAACGTCGGCGTTGTCTGGCGTGGAACACCGCTCAAGGCAGCCCTCAAGGCCCTCTTGCTATGCAACGCCATGGCTATACCAGTCATAGACGACGATGGTAACCTCGTGGGAATGATTGACGAGACCGACCTCCTCAAGGACAGCGAGGTTGTAAGGGTCATGAAGAGCACGGCCCTGGCCGCTTCCAGCGAGGAGGACTGGATACTTGAGAGCAACCCCACGCTCCTCTTCGAGAAAGCCGAGCTCCAGCTGCCGAAGAAACCCGTTGAGGACATAATGAACCGCGAGGTGGTCATAGCGACACCCCACATGAGCATCTACGAAGTCGCCCAGAAGATGGTCCAGTACCACATCGAGCAGCTGCCCGTCATAAGAGGCGAGGGCGAGCTCGTTGGAATCATCAGGGACATGGACATAATCAAGGTCATCCTCAACAAGTGAGCTCTTCTCTTTTCCCAACATTTTAGCGGGTGGTTCTATGGAGGTAAAACTATCCCTCTTCGGTTTTGGCAACGTTGGAAAGACCGTGGCGAGGGTTCTTCTTGAGAAGGAAGCCTTCTTCCGCGAGCGCTATGGAGTCGAGTTCAAGGTGGTGAGCATAGCCGACACGAGCGGAACGGTGTGGCTCCCGGAGGGCATCGACCTGAGGGAAGCGCTCACCGTGAAAGAGACCTTCGGAAAGCTCTCGGCATGGACTAACGACTACGAGGTTTACAACTTCACGCCGAAGGAGGCGGTTCAGGAGATAGACGCAGACATCGTTATCGACGTGACGAACGACAAGAACGCCCACGAGTGGCATCTAACCGCTTTAAGGGACGAAAAGGCCGTCGTTACGAGCAACAAGCCGCCGCTGGCCTTCCACTACGCCGAGCTTAGGGAGGAGGCCGAAAAGAGGAACATCCCGTACCTCTTTGAGGCGACGGTGATGGCAGGAACCCCAATAATAACGCTCCTCCGACACGGGCTGAGGGGGGACACCGTGGGGAGAATTGAAGCCGTCCTCAATGCCACAACAACCTTCATCCTGAGCGAGATGGAGAAAGGGTTGGACTTTGATGATGCTTTGAAGGAGGCCCAAAAGTTGGGCATAGCGGAGCGCGACCCGAGCGGCGATATATTGGGCATCGACGCCGGCTATAAAGCGACCATCCTCCACTGCCTTGCCTTCGAGCCTATAACGTTTGATATGGCGAGTGTTAAGGGCATCGTCGAGGTAACGCCCGGAGAGATTGAAAGGGCAAAAGCGAAGGGCAAGACAATAAGGCTCGTCGCCACGATTGAAGAGGGGAGAATCGTTGTGGGGCCTAAAGAAATCCCGAAGAACAGTCCGCTCGCAGTTGAAAGCCACGAAAACGTGGCAGTGATAAAAACCGACCTCCTCGGCAAGCTTGTGATTAAGGGTGCTGGCGCAGGGCTGAAGGAAACCGCCAGCGGGGTGGTGAGTGATATTGTTATGGCGGCGCTGATGATGCGCTGAACTACCCAAACATTTTTTAGTCCTACTGGAAGCCTAACTCCGGTGAGCTCATGGAGCACGTGATAGCGCTCCACCAGGTCTACGGCGAGCTGATATTCAGAGGCCTAAAGACGGTAGAGCTGAGGAAGAGCAGAGCTTTTGGCGAGGGGGACATCGTTTTCCTCTACATAGCGCGCGGAAACCCCTACGAGCTGAGGGACACGCTAAGGAGGCTCGGCCTTCACGAGGAGCAGACGCTGACGAGGAGAGGCACTATAGCTGGAGGCTTCGAAGTAGGGGAGGTCATAAAGGCCGACCTCGATACGCTCTGGGAAATGACAAAGGATACGAGCGGTTTAACCCTCGTCCACGGCGAGAACGGGAAGAAGTGGCTCGGTGAATACATCAAGGACTACGGCTACGCCTTCACCATAGAGAGACCCTTCCTCTTCAAGGAGCCGATGAGCAGAGAAGAAATGAAGGAGCACTACGGCATTCACGTGGAAGGCATAATCCATCTCTCCAGGAAAACGAGAAAGCCATGGGTAAAAGCCCTAATCGAGGACCTCCTGGCAAGGGAGGCAGTGTACCTCTAATCAGCCTTTTCTTCGCCGGCATTCTCTTCCGAGAACTGAGATTCGTCCTTCTCCGGATCAACGATGACGTATGGCCCAAGGCTCAGGCTCTCGATTTCCCCCTGCGTTAAGAGCCTGCTCCTGACCTTCTCACCTATCAGTGCACTGTTGCCGAGGGGGTCCATGATTTTAACTGTGAGCGGCTTTTTGCCCTCTCTGACGTCCTCAAGGTACTGGAGTATCTCATCAACCCTCTTAACGGCTTCCTCGTCGCCCTCCTGCTTCCTGAAGTCCCTGGCCATGAGGAGAGTCTCCCTGACTCTTTCAATCACTCCCTCGACGTTGCTGACAAAGCCTTCCGCGGCCGGGCCGGGCTCTATCTTGACGCCTATCTCGTCGAGCTCTATGGTTCCGCTCTTGCTCCTGACGACGCGCGTGAAGAGGTCCTTCTCGTTCTCCACCTTCACAGTGTAGAGCTTCGGCGGCCTGTCCTCAAGTATCATAACGTCGGCGTTTCTGTAGCCGCAGCGCTCGCAGATTATCGTGGACTCCATGACCTTGCCGAAGTAGGGTATCTCGTGAACGTACTGCAGGGCCTTGAGGGTGCCCTTGCCCCCACAGATTGGGCAATCTCCGAGACGAACCTCCTGAATCTCTCCCTCAGGCTTCTCACTCATCTCACACCACCGAAGAATAGAACCCCTAAGCCCTTTATAAAATCATGGTATGGGAAAAAGAAAACCCCGTCACTTGGCTATCTTTATGTCTGCAGGGGTTAAAATGAGCTTTATCTCGTGCTTGCAGATTTTAGCGGCCTGGCCGCCGAGGGCACTCACCATACCCTTTATCTGCTCCGCGACCTTCTCAAGAACCTCCTGCTTGACCTCGAGCGGGGTGAGGTCGACTAAAACGATGTTGCCGTTCTGGAGCTCCTCTGAAATCTTCTCGAGGTCGGCATAGCTGGTGACGACGATCTTCTTGAGGTACCTGACCTGGGGCTTGACTAGCTCCTTAGCAAGAACATCCTCCTCAAGGGGTACAACATCAATGTCACGCCTTGGAGCAGCAACCTCCTTCTTAATAGCAGTGGGTGGCTTCCTTTTGATATTTTCGTCCTTCTTTTTGAGGCTATCAAACAATCCCATAACCTGTTCCCCCCAGTTAATCGTAAGGCTGGATTAATTTGGGCATTGGTGTTTATATCTCTTTCTGAAACTCGCCTGACCCTTCTTGCCGCAGGCGATAGAGGCCAAAGCTACAAGGGAAAACTTTCACAAGGAAAAGCAATCCAAACTAAGAGAAAATCTTTTCAATAGATATTCGACAACAGGTTTTTTATTATAGCGCTAGGTCTAATTTACTATTTATTATAGAAAAACACATAAAATAATTAATGTTGTTGTATTCCTATGGTGATATAGTTCATTAAATAAGACAGGTGATTATTATGACCTTTAAAGATCCCCTTTGCAAAAATCCTAAAGAGTACTGAATTCATAAAGCAGGCCGCATTTTTCACCCTCCTCTGCATTGGCAGGTTCTTTTTTCCGCACTCGAAGATAGATGGGGTATTTTCCAGCCAGTTTTACCAGTTGCTCACAGCTTATTTCATCATAACACTCGGGATAGTTTTCAGTTATGAGCTCCTCCATGACTCATTCTCATTCAGGAGAGATGAATTTTGAGGGCAACTCAAAGGATGAGGGAATTCTAGTAGGCAAAAGTAAACACCAACGGGTACCAAAGGACAAAAGAAAAAGGCTCACTCGGCCTTAACGGCCTCGAGAACTTTCTCCCTTATCTCGGCGGCCTTCTTGAGGGCAATATCTACTGCATACATTACCTCCTCGAGCTTAAAGGAACCGCCCTCACTCTTCTGCACGGAGGAAATCATGCCGTCCTCGTCGGTGGTTATGGTTATCCTGCCATCCATAACGCGCTCCTCGTCGAGGTTCGGGTCAACGAGGATGTTATGCCCTATCTTGGCGAGGGTTACTGGAATCGGTATCTTGCTGACTGGCAGGGGCTCGTACTCGTCGAGTATCTGCACCTCTCCACTTTCCTCGTCATAGATGACATTTGGCATCTTGGCGCTGAGCAGGGCGGCGATGGCACCAATGCCGCTCGCATCCAGCAAGTTGCCGTCGTGGTCGAGCACGTGCACGTCTATGAAGACGACGCGGACGAGCTTGCCAGGAACTATGACGAGCTTTTCGAGTTCAACCGCTCCGCTCTCCCTTATGCCCCTGTCAACAACCCTTGCGAGCTCGATGGCTCTCTCGTCTGGCGGGCCAGGCTCGAAGCTCGGCGACGCAAGTGGAACGAGCTCGACGTTGGTGGTTATAACCCCCTTTTCAGGGAGGTCAGGGAACGGTTCGCCCATGTCTATCTTGATTCCGACGAGAACCTGGGTGTTGCCAAGCTTTACCCAGGCGGAGCCTTCCGCCTTCTCGATGACGTTTACCTTTATCTCAAGGTCACGGTAGTCCTCCAGCGAGCGGCCGTCGACGCGCTTGCCCTCCTTGAGGAGCGCTAAGATGTGATCCCTCATTATCGAGGCCATGACTTCCATCTCACTCACCTCCACCGACCTCCTCTGCTATCCTGAGATACTTCTCCTTCAGTGCCTCCCTCTGCTTCTGGTAGACGGCCTTTGCGCCCTTTATGGCCAGCCTTACCGCTTCCACAAACTCGTCCTTGGTAAGGTATCCGTCCATCTGGAGGAGTGTTATGTCGTTCTTGAGGGGCATTATGGCCACTGGCACATCTGCCTCACCGTAGTTGTCCTCCTCCTTGTTGAGGTCGAGCACTATCTCACCCTCTATCTTTCCGGCAGCACAGGCAGAGACGAGGTCCCTCATCGGTATGCCTGCATCGGCGAGGGCGAGGGAAGCAGCAGTAATTCCGGCCACCCTAGTTCCCGCATCCGCCTGGAGAACCTCGATGAATATGTCTACAGCGGTCCTAGGGAACATTTCGAGGATTAAAGCTGGCTCAAGGGCTCCGCGTATGACCCTGCTTATCTCGACGCTCCTCCTGTCAGGCCCGGGCTTCTTCCTCTCCTCGACGCTGAAGGGAGCCATATTGTAGCGGACGCGAAGAATAGCCCTGTCCGGCCTCTGGAGGTGCTTTGGATGAATCTCTCTCGGACCGTACACAGCAGCAAGAATCTTATTCTTACCCCATTCAACGTAGGCCGAACCGTCGGCGTTCTTAAGCACGCCGACCTCCATCTTAATCGGTCTGAGTTCGTACTTCTTTCTTCCATCTACCCTTCTGCCGTTTTCATCTATGAGCTTCAAATCCCTAGGCTTGCCCATCATTCTCCTTCACCCTCTCCCGCGGTTGGCTCTTCAATCTGAGGTATCTCCTCAATAACACTCTGCTCCTTTAGCTCCATGAGCCTCGACTGGAGGAACTCCTTGACCCTGTCGGTGAGCCCCTGGGTGTGGCTCTCCCTGTCCACCTTGAGGATGGCCTCTATGGCGAGCTTTTCGAGCTCCTCGTTCCTTCCGCTGACCCACACCCATCCGTTCTGACCGACAATTATCCTCGTACCTGTCAGCTTCTTGATGAGGTTTATCATCGAACCGCCCTTTCCTATAAGCCTCGGAACCTTAGAGGGCGTTATTTCGACTATCTGGCCGCCCCTAAGCGGCCCACCCTTGAAGGGCATTCCCTTTGTGGTCAGGTCTATCTGGTTTATCTCGTTGTAGGCTTTTATTTTGGCGTAGATTATGTCGCCGATATCGAATATCTTCCTGAGATCCGTCTTGAGGATGTCGATTCTCTCCTCCACGGCATCTTGAACGCGGAGACTCGCCTGATACGGCGCACCGATATCAACCATCCAGTTGGAGAACTTCACGTCTATTATCTTGCCGATGACGTTGTCGCCGACTTCTGGAATGTAGGGCCCCTCGAGTGGGATTACCCTTATGGAGTCGTTCCTTATCTCAACGAGTCCTACAACAGTCGAGTAAATCCTGTTTCCTTCCCTGAAGGTACCTCTACCGCTCTTAAACGGCCCCTGTGCCAAGAGTGTTCCTGGAACCACTAATTCCCTATTTTTTACAAAAATCCTCCTCATAGTCCCTTCCTCTCTATAAGTTTAGTTATAGCGTTACCCTTTGTAAGGGCGTTTAGCTTTTCATAAAATTCCTCCTCAACCCCACCGGGAATCTCAATGAGGAACATCCACGAACCGTCGCTGGCCCATTCCTCGCGCTTTATGGTTCCGAACTTCCTGACTTCACCATATGCCTTGCCGACGTAGTCCCCTGGTATCTTAACCGCGATGACCTTCATCTCCATCTTGAGCGGCAGAATCGGTCTTATTGCCCTGATGATGTTGGGAACCTGAGCCTCTGCGTCCTTGAAGAGGTCCACGTGGACACCGGCTTCCTGCATCGCACGTAGAATCCTGTCTACGGGATGGGGAAAACCAGTCCTTGGATCAACGGCATGCCTGTGGATTATCGTCGCTATATAGCGCCTCTTCTCTTCGAGCATCTGGCGCCTCTGATCAGCGGTGAGCTGGACATCCCCTTTACGGAGGATCACCTTGGCTACCTCGTAGGGGTCGCTGGTGCCGAATACCTTCTCCATTTCGTGCTCACTCGCTTTGTCGCCCTTGTGGGCGTCCTTAAAAACGTAGGGAGTGGCAAGGATTTCCTCTATGGGGACGTCCTTGCCTTCCTTGAAGTCCCTCGCTAAGTAAGGATCGACGAGTATCTCGAAGATCTCGCCGTGGGTCTTCAATCGCGCTATCACTGCCTTGTCAACACTGATGGGCATTGCCCTCACCTCAGTAGTTGCTGTCGAGCTCCGAGTAATCCTCTTCCTTTTCCTCGACTTCCTCCTCCTTGATCTCCTCAAGGATTTCGTCGAGGTACTTGGCGACTTCGTCCTTGTCGAGCTTCTTCCAGCGCTTGTCTTCCATGGTTATATAAGCAACCTCTATGCTGTCTGGGGTTGGCTCCTCGAGGGTCTTCGCGAGGGCGAGGATGGCGAGTTTTACCGCTCCTTCCATGTCAAAGTCGTCGCTGTAGTGTTCCTCGAAGATGGCCATTGCCGTGTTCCTGCCGCTGCCTATGGCAACGGCCTTCCACTCGAAGTAGGCACCACTCGGATCGGTTTCAAAAAGCTCGGGCTTTTCATTAACCCCCGCCATAAGGAGGGCGGCACCGAATGGCCTCACACCGCCGTACTGGGTGTGGGCCTGCTTGAGGTCACATATCTTCTTCACCAGAACGGTAAGCGGGACTGGTTCGCCGTATGTCAGTCTGTAGACCTGAGCCTCCACGCGGGCCCTATCAACGAGAACCCTCGCGTCAGCTATTATACCGCTAGGAGCTGCCGCGATGTGGTCGTCTATCTGGAATATCTTCTCGTAGCTGCTCGGCTCTATGAGCTTGCTGGTAATCCTTTTTTCAACGGCCAGAACGACACCATCCTTCCACTTGACACCGACCGCGGTGGCTCCTCTCTTAACTGCCTCCCTCGCATAGTTCACCTGGAAAAGCCTTCCGTCAGGGCTGAAAACGGTAATAGCCCTGTCGTAGCCTGCCTGCGGTGGCACAAACGCCATTTTACATCACCTCTATGGATTATCGCAATACCTTCCACTCTCTTGGGATAATTCTCGAACCGCCTAATTAAGCTTTTCTATTCTCCCCTAAGGGCCATAACCGCCATCTTTCTGGCGATCCTCTTTGCAATCTCCAGCGGGATGAAGGCAAGCAGGAAGACAATGACTGCCAAGACCAGCGAAACCGACCTGTCGCGGGGCTGGAGTATCATAAGCGCGAACGCCACGAGCATCAGCCCGAGTCCAGTGGCGAGGAACTTTTGATATGTCTTCTTTAAAGCATCGAGCCTCTCGTCCATCTCATCCACCGAGGGGTTTTTATTCCGAGGTGGTTTTAAGCCTTTGGTGTTGGCATGGACTGTCCCTTCTGCAACCCCCGGGAGGAATTGATACTCTACGAAGACGGGCTAATCAGAATCCTGATTGACTCGTATCCAGCAAACAGGGGGCATCTCCTAGTGGTTCCAAGGAGGCACGTCGAGCGCTGGGAAGACCTGACAGAAGAAGAGAAGGCCACACTGGTCAGGGGCATAGACCTCGCGATAGAGAGGCTGAAGAAGGCACTCAAGCCTGATGCGTTTAACATTGGCATTAACCTTGGGAGGGCGGCGGGCAGACGGTTCCCCACCTTCACATGCATGTGATTCCAAGATGGGAGGGAGACTGCAGGCACCCGCGGGGCGGCGTCAGGAAGGCCGTTCTAGATTTGGAGGACGAGAACCTCAGCCTAAAGGAACGCTGGGAGAAGAACAGGATGAGCGGGGAAGAGGTCAAGCGGCTGAGGAAGGCATTTGAACAACACTTTGAGTAATAATTTAATTTGTCTCCTAAATGTTTTTATCCACAATCTCCAATACTCACAATACAACGACCTTCCCTAGTGATACAGATGAGGCGATTGGTTGTAGTAGTTCTCGCCGTGCTGCTCGTACTGAGCGGCCTGCCACAGACAACAGGAGCCTCATCAGACATCCAAAATGAAAGGGGCGTTATTAACCCACTCTTCGAGAAGTGCCTAAACGCTCTCCAGACCGCCGCTCCAGAGGAAAAAAGGGCAATACTAAAGCTAATGGAAGCCCTTCTCAACGGCACACTGAACGGGGAAATGGTGATTTCAGAGAACATGAGGATCAGAAACGCACATTGGAACGGAACCGACTTGATATTCCAGATCTAGTGGTACAACGGCACCGAGCCCACCATAATAAAAACTTACCTCTGGAGGAATCCAAGGAGAGCGTTGGAAGCCATTCAAAGGGAAAAAGATGTCAGCACGTATTCAGTCCAATCAACGGAGAGCATTAACGACGAGTTTAAGGTTGAACTCCTTTCAACCAGCTCCATGGTTCAAATAATAGACGTTAAGTATCTAACCAACGATGGAACCGGCGAGTATGCCTACCTGTATAACCCCAGCTCTATATCTCAGAGCTTAGAAGGGTGGCACCTTCTCGATGATTATGCATATAACAACCCAAGCTGCTGGATAAAGAACACACCCAAAGATAATTGCATCGATGCTTTTGGCAGGGATCATTCAATAGAACTCAGCAGTTCCGCATCCCCTACACTCCCATAAAAATTTTGATAGCCAGCTCTCCAGAAAGCGCGATACTAAACAACGATGGCGATGTCCTGTACCTTATAGACGCTTGGGGCAATGTGATTTCAAGATACCAGTACTACGCATCACCGGAGATTGCCATTGAGGGGATTACAATACACCCAGATCCGCCGATAGACGGGGAATACATGTCGCTGACCTTGAAACTGGACAACAGGGGTGCACTCGACGGGACCGGAACTATAGAGGTATACGTAGACGGTACGCTGGTAAGGACTGAAAGAGACGTGAGCGTGAGAAATACAGTGTAAGATACTACAGCGTTTACAAGGTATGGACAGCAACTCCCGGAAACCACACGCTGGTAGTCAGGTTCGTTCCAGACTACAACGGAGAAACTGCCACCATTGGAAAGACATTCCACGTAGACGCTACTCCCCACCCATATATCAGTGAAGTAAGGTATAACACTCCGGTAATGGATTATCCCCTGAGGTTCAACATCACAGCCAAAAATCCAACAGATACAACTCAAGATATACAGCTCACGCTTTTGGTTGATGGGGGCTAAAGTTGATGAGTTCAGTAGAGGATTCATCTACGCCCATAAAAAGTAGGATGGATTTATCTAATCTGGAGCCAGCCAACTGCAGGCTATCACAACTTCACGATAATAATGACCGCCGAAGACGGCTCAACGAGCGAGTGGAGCAGAAAGATCTACGTGAGGTCCAACTCCCCACCGAGGATTGAGAGCGTTGAATTTCCAGGCCAAGTGTACGCCAACGAGAACAACACCGGCCAGGTTTATGTTTATGACCCCGAGGGGGATACTGTAAACGTGTGGGTAAACGTTGGCGAACGCTTCAGTTTTCCCGTTCCCCAGGTGCCCTCAGAAGAATCTCGTCCTATACAATTACATCAACTGCCAAGAAAACGTTACCATTGAGTTCACCCACGTAGACAAGTACGGAAAGGTCGGGGAAACCTACAGAATGAACGTTACAGTTATTACAGACAGTGAAAGAGACGGGTGGTGCAACGCGGAGGATATAGAGCCGTTTAGAGACGCAACGATGACTGTCTATATATTTAAGTACCGGGAACTCGATGCAGTTAGCGGAGACGTCAGCTTAAAAACGTTTACACTCATAAACGGAAGATATCAAGAAGTATACACCTCACAACTTGCATATATGACCACAGACTACGAAAAGAGAACCCTCCTTGGAGAAAATATTTTCAGCAATCTAGAAGAGCAGGCAATAGCAAAGTTCACCTTTGACATCCCAGACAACGCAGAGACTATAGATTTGTGGTTAAACCTGAACGATGGAGAAAACGTGCTGGATATCTCACCAACATCCTCTCTATTTGCCCATATAGTGTTTAACACTCTAACCGGAACCTGGAGCGGCGACGACTATCCCGATGACCACAAAGAGTACTTCAGTTACGGCCACCTGAGCGGCTGTGGCGACGGCTCTTGTGGAGATTTAGACTCAAGCACCGACATCGAACCCTTCTCCAAGCACTACGACGAGCTTGAGGCTCTTGGCTACGATTTAAGCGTTGTAAACATCACAGACGTTCATGGCTGGGACGGAATAGACGAGCTGGAGATAAAAGACTACCAGAGCGGAACCCTCTACCAATACACAAATCCTGAAGAAGCCGTGCTCTTCACCCTAACACTCCCCAACGGGACCCAGAGGAGAGTCCTCCTCATCAACAAGTGGAACGCCGAAGTGAGGGCAATAAGGCTGAACGATGAAGTGAGTGCAACCCCCACGGGGGGCAGACAAAGACGCCAACATGAGCAACCTCACGACCAACGCAACGCCAAAGGCCAAGAACGAAGCCAAATACGAGGCAACGCTCACTTTCAGGAAGGGGAAGGATAGCGTCAAGACCCTCAGCACCGAGTCAGTTTCGAGTTCAGAAACCTCAACTGAGACGAGTTCACTGACCTTTGACGCCGTTGCAACCTCAACGGACGTTGATGAGGACGATGCAGAAATATGGTTCCTCATCAAGCTGAACGACGCCGACGGTGATGGGATACCATTCCACAGAGAGATGGAGCTTAACAAAGAGCTTGGAACCAACAAGTTCTCGCCAGAGCGTAATGACACATACTACGACTACGATGGAGATGGAGTCCCGAACGCGGTGGAGCTGTTCATAGGGAAAGACCCCCGCGAAGCCCGACGTTCTTGGGATAAAGCTCTCAGTCGCGATTGGTTGGAAAGCTGACGAGGATTACCTCAAAAAACTAATCAAAGGCTTTCAGAGGGCGAGCCAAGTAATCTACGATTACACCGATGGCTACGCAATGATAGCTGAAATCAGCATAAAGAACAACGTGCAGGTGGGCAGTGAAGAGTGGGAGAACTCAATGGTACGGATCGAGGAATCCGGCGGGTTTTATACTAGTCATGGTTTCAGGTACTGGCTCTGGTTTAAAGAGAATTCAACAGTGCCCAAAGGTTACGTTCACCTCCAAAAGGACTGGTATGGCACTCCGGAAAACCTTGGATATTACAGGGGCGTGGCTCACGAGCTTGCACACTTTGTCTTTGGTATTGACGACGAGTACGGTGCACCATTCTCATGGGACTATGATATGGACGGAGATACGGATGGATTCACACTGGAATATGTGCTCGAAACAGAGTACGGGATATGCGGATTCGAGGGAATAAGAAAGGTCATGACGATTCAAAAATAGCCACCGAACTAAGCACAAAAGGCAATCCAAACCAAAAGAACGATTACGACTGGTTCTACAACGAACTCCTCGAATACGACAAAAAACTGAGAGAAAAATTTGGATATGGGCTAATTAAAGTCATAAAAGATCACAACGGGCCTAACGATCTAGACAAACTAGAAGAGATAATGCTAACTCACTGGCACAGAACGTACATTATCAATCGGATACCTCGGAACATGACCTCAGCGTGGGAAGTTGTATTCGCCCTACTTACGATAGGTCATACTTTATCATATAACGAAGTGTACGATCAGGATGCAAAACTGTATATTGACTTAGACTTTAATAGGATCCCAGATTCAACACTGCCGGTAGACTATACTCCAAAGGTTGGCCCGTACACTGGAGTCGGCTACTATTTAAGGATCAACTGGGAGGGATGAGAGTTGAAAAGGATCGCTTTTGTTCTTTTCGTTTTTTCCCTTCTTATCGTACTGCCAAAAACAAATGCCATCAGTATCTGGGATGTTCTCAAAGAAAATGATACCGTGTTATGGATATTAGATAAAGGTGGCCCACACCCTACTTCTCCCCCATTAAACCCGCTTAATGACTCAGTGATTGACAAAATATACACTATCCTTCCATACAATGAGACACATATCAAAACCCTCACATACTATTCATCCGGGAATAGGATAAACAGATTTGACACATACTACCCTCACACTCCAACCGTCCCATTCAACCTTTCTGACTGGAATCTCTTAAAGGTTCTCGAAGAATACCAATGGGGGGTTAAAAACTATCTGCCTAATATTACCGGAGAGCACTGGGAAAAAGGTTACTGGAACAGCACAATAACCAGATGGGAGGTTGAACTTAACGCAACCACTTTTAAAGTAGTCCTGTACGGCGGGTACTGTGGTGAATGCGAGCAGTACATTACCTTCGAATGCCAGAGAGGAGAAAACAACATGACATGCAAGTGGAACGAACCAGTGTTTAAAGTTATTACCCCACCCTGGGCTCGTAGTGAGAACACAAAATCAAAAGACATCTGCGGACCAGCTTTGTTAGTTGGATTAGTGTTGGTTCCCCTACTCGTAAAACAGAAGAAGAGGTAGTTTCCAAGCTCATGGGCGAGGAGTGTAATGTAGATTATGACATCCGCAATCTCGTCGGCTATCGCTTCCCTTTTGGTTGGGTTCTCGGCGAGTTCAAGAATCTCCTCGTCGGTTTCCCACTGGAAGTGCTCCAAAAGTTCGCCGAGCTCAACCACTGCCGAGATGGCGAGGTTTTTGGGCGTGTGATACTTCGCCCAGCCTCGTGCATCACGGAAGACCACAACCTTTCTCTCCAGCTCTCCGAAGTCCATGAAACCACCTCAGTAGACGTGGGCGTCGGTGTTTCTCAGCAACTCAAGCATCTTTAGGAACTCCCTGAGCTCTTCCTTGGAGAAGTGGTTCTCCGCCTCATCCTCCGGGTCGAATTTGCTTAGGTATTCTCTGGCCTTCATTAGGTCATCAAGATCCTCCTGAAGCTCTAAAGCGCGCTGGGTGAACTCATAGCTCGTGTGCGGGCTCTCAAAGGCCCTGTTCTGGTTGGCTATTATGGCAATCTTAATGTTGGCTATCGTTTCGTCGAGCAGTTGGATGAGTTCTCCAATCTTCATTTCCACCACATTGAGACTTTCTCAGCCAGAATATTTAAGCTTCTCCCGGAAGGTTCTTACTCAATAGCCTAGGAAATGTTTATGGTGAGACCTATGGACTTCGACCTCTTCATGAAGAGGTACGGGCATAAAATACTGTTCGGAATCTTTGGAGTTGTGCTTCTTGTAATAATAGGTACCCTTCTGGCATCGTTCTACCTGCTGTTCAGGTTCATTGGATAATTTGCCGCTGGCCTGGTAATCGTTTTTTGATAACCTACGCCTTCACAGTAAAGAGACCCATCATGGACGCCCCGGCGCAGGCCTACGCCAAATACTTCTACGACGACAGGAGGAAGCGTTAGGGGAAGAAAGATAAATCTTGGGTTTCTTCATGGAGAGAATGGATATAAGCTCCTTATGGTCTTTATGGCCCCGTGGTCATTGGAATAATCGGAGCACCTGTGGTCCTGATGGCCATCGGCCTTAAGGAGGACATCACCTCAGTGGCCATTGTAATACTTCTCTTATTCCTGATGGGTGCCGCTATCTTTGCCTTCTCAAGCGGCCGTCAGAGCATCAGCAATACATTCACTAGGACACCCAACAGGGCATTCTACGGAAAGAAGGAAAAAGGGGAAAAGTGACTTTCGAAAATTTTTCGATTTTTACAGGTACTTTTCTGAGCATAGAGTTTTAACCCTCGGCACAGATAGCATATGGTGGTCATCGTGGAGACGGTTAAGGCTTATCCTTCTGATTTAGTCAAGTCCAAAGCCAAGAAACGTGAGAAAAAGCTTCTCATGGGAAACGAAGCGATAGCCTACGGTGCCCTTGAATCGGGCGTCGTCTTCGCAACTGGTTACCCAGGAACCCCCTCAACCGAGGTCATCGAGACAATTGCCCATCTCAAGCCAGAAGTCTTCGCCGAGTGGGCGCCCAACGAGAAGGTCGCCCTGGAGGAGGCCGCCGGGGTTGCATACACCGGCCTAAGGGCGCTCGTAACTATGAAGTGCGTTGGCCTAAACGTCGCCGCCGACCCGCTGATGAGCCTGGCATATTCGGGCGTTGAAGGTGGCTTAGTTATTCTCGTCGCGGACGACCCGGGACCGCATACCAGCCAGACGGAGCAGGATGACAGGTATTATGGAAAGCTCTCGCTTCTCCCGGTTCTTGAGCCTGCCGATCCTCAAGAGGCCCACGATTTGATCATCTACGCCTACGAGCTGAGTGAGCGCCATAAAGTCCCTGTCATCTTCAGAACGACCACGAGGGTGAACCACACGACGGCCGATGTTGATGTTGGAGAATTTGTGGAGCTGAACAGAGAGCCCAAGTTCAAGAAGGACATAGAGCGCTATGTAAGGGCAAGCATGGATGGCAACAGGAGGAGGCACAAGTGGCTCAACGAGACGCTGAGAAAGATTGAGGAGGAATTCAACTCGATGCCCTTCAACTGGGTCGAGGGCGAGGGAAGGATTGGAATAATCGTCGAAGGAGCACCCTACAACTACGTGAGAGAGGTTCTTCCAAAGCTCGACGGCGATTTCAAGGTTCTAAAGCTCTCCACCCCACACCCACTGCCGAGAAAGCTGGTCGTTGACTTCCTCAAAACGGTTGACTTCGCAATAGTCATTGAGGACGGCGCTCCCTTCCTCGAGGAGGAGGTTAAAATAGCGGCCTACGAAGCTGGTCTCAACGTTCCCATCTACGGCAAGAGGACTGTCCACTTACCCCTTGAAGGTGAGCTCAACCCAAGCCTCATCAGAAACGCTCTGCTGAGGCTCCTAGGCAGGGAAGCGGAGGAATACACCAAGCCGGAAGAAGTGGCCTACGCGGAAAGTCTCGCCCCCAAGAGGCCACCGGTGATGTGTCCCGGCTGTCCTCACAGGGGCTCATACAGGGCAGCTTTAGACGCTCTAAGGGATCTCAAGCTGGGCCGCTACTCGGTTCCAATACACGGTGACATAGGCTGCTACGCCCTCTCGCTCCTCCCGCCGCTCGAGGCCATCTGGACGGAGTTCGTGATGGGTGCGAGCATAAGCCTAGCCAACGGCCAGAGCGTGGCAATAAAGAAAAAAATCATAGCGACGATCGGAGACTCTACATTCTTCCACAACGGAATCCAGCCACTGGTTGATGCTGTCTACAAGAATCTGGACGTCTTGGTCATGATACTCGACAACAGGACGACGGCAATGACCGGCCACCAGCCGCATCCGGGAACGGGGGGAAGCGAGACTGGAAAGAAGTTCAAAGAGGTAGACATAGAAGCCCTTGTCAAGGCGCTTGGAGTCCAGTACGTTAAGACTGTAGATCCCTACGACCTGAAGGCAACGAGAGAGGCCATAAAGGAGGCCATGCAGGTTAAAGGGCCGGCCGTGATAATAGCTAGGCGGGAGTGCGTCATTCCTGTGATAAGGCGCGGTGAGATAGGCGAAATTCCCGTAGTTGTAGAGGAGAAGTGCACTGGCTGCAAGGCCTGCATACTCCTGACTGGCTGTCCAGCTCTGGTCTACGACCCAGAGACTAACAAGGTGAAAATCGACGAGCTCCTCTGTACCGGCTGCGGCGTCTGCAACCAGCTCTGTCCGTTCGACGCGATAAATTTCCCGAGCGAGCTAGAGAGAAAAAGTTGAAACCTCTCTGATCCCATTGTTTTCTTCTCTACTCCTTCCACACCTCGAGCACCATAAAGGTTCTCACGAGCGGGTTGGGGTAGAGCTCCCAGGCAATGCCTTCAGTTTCTGCCTCGATTTCACCGTAGAGGCCACCCTCCCTTGGGTCTAGGCTCTCACCGTAGATCTTCCCAGGGCGAATTTCGACCTTCATGTATCTCGGCAGGCCAACGATAGCTTTTCCGTTCTCCCTCGCGTATTCCAGCGCCCACTTGGCTGAGTAGAGGCCCGAGAAGATCTCCGCTATCCTAACCGAAACGCTCTCCTTACCAACCGCAAGTATCTCTATCCCAGTGTCCTCCCAGAAACGTCTCGCTAAAGGCTGGAGGTCCTTCCTGAGCTCGTGCCAGACCGCCTTTCCCCTGTCTGAAATCCTGAGGGCATCGATGGTCACGTCGTCGAGCTTCCTAATCTCGATTCCTCCGAGCGTTGAGTCCAGGTGAACAACGTCGGGCTTGACCTTTCTGGTGAGCTTCACCGCCAGTAAGGCCTCGTCCCTTATCGCCTGCCTCCCGCCGAGGTCGTAGTTGAACGGGTTGGCGTACTTAACGATGCTCAGCGTTGCGGTTCTGTAGGGCTTCTCGACGAGCACAGCGGCGGTTGCTATAAGCCCCACCGGATTGTATTTCTCATCGAGCACTGCTCCGCCAGTGTCGGCAGCCACTATCCTCATACCCATCACCGGTAAGTTCCAATATATGGCGAGACGCTAAATAAGATTAGGTGGTTGTGGTGAGTGAATCGACCGACATAGTTTATGAAGCTTTGGGGCGCTATATCGACAGCCTCTGCGGCTCCACATACATCGGAACCGCGAGGAGAATGGTGGTCCTCTATAGAGGGGCAGAAATCCACCATCTAACGCCCCTCAAAGAGCCGCTACCGTTCCTGAACCTGTTCTACCATAAGGACACTGTGTAGATAGTTGGTGTATGGCGGGAGGAAAAGAGTGAGGCCTTCTTCCTAAAAGTGGCCGCGCGGATGTTAGACTTTTCGAAGATGAAAGAACGATAAGCATCATCACATACCCCGCACAGGGGACATGCAGAAGAGGGGAATGCTGATAATAACGCTCCACGCCAACATGGGTATGGCCAAAACCCTAAAGAGCATAATACAAGAGGAGACCTGCTTCATAAAGAAGGAAGAGGTGGTGATTTCATCGAGGGTCAGCATCTGAAGCTCATCACTCCTCAGAACTCGGCAAACTCATCATCCCACGAAGCCTTTCAAGGTCATCCCTTAAAGCACTTACCGTATCTTCGTCAAAAAGGGTTATTTCGGAGTATCGCTTTATGACATCATAGACCTCCGGATGTCTGCTCTCGAGCATTCCCATAAGCTCCCTCGCCGGCAGGAGCAGACCTGTGTCGCGGTAAACGAGGTATGCCCCGATGGTGTAGAGGGCATCCATGTAGGAGTTATAGGCCATATCAAAGCGCCTCTCCTTCAGATAGTACTCTGCACGGCTTATATAAGACAGGGCCTTCTCAATGAGCTCCTCTTCCATTTTCCACACCGCGTATAGTTTATAAGGATAGCCCTAATAAATATGTCGAGGAAAATGCGAACCGAAGTAGCCGCCTGGACCGTGACAATCCTCCTCATACTGTACACCTCATGGAGGGCAGTCAGCCCTCTACTCACGCCTATATTCTTTGGCCTTGTCTTAGCCTATGCAGTTTATCCGATCCACAGGAGGCTCATCCCAAGGTTCGGAGAGGCTAGATCAGCCCTCCTTCTGACGATTGGAATGGTGGGCCTCGGTGGAGTCATAACGGCCGACCTGATAATGATTTCCGCCCAAGTGGCATCTTCCTTCTACTACAACGTCGTGGACTTCTTCAACTGGCTCATGACCCAGCCCCTTCCGACTGGGGTTTCGGACTTCATCCAGAGCTTTTCCGAGCAGTTCGTACCGAAGCTCTCTGAATACCTATCAACACGGGCGTTCTCACTTCCCACGTACATCCTTCAGCTGGTTACGTTCCTGTTCGTGTTCTACTACGCGCTGGCCAACTCAACGAGTATAAGGGAGCAGATCAAGCTTTCCCTGCCAGAAAAAAACAGACGCCTGGGTGAGGAGATACTGGAGAGCGTGAGCAGAACCCTGAGCGCGCTGGTCAGGGCGTGGCTCCTGCTCAACGTTGTGAAAGGCGTACTCATGACGCTCGGCTTCATAATCTTCCGCGTCTCTGACATGTACACTGCCATAGTTGCCGGCTTTCTAACGTTCTTCTTCAGCTTTGTGCCACTCTTCGAGGGCTGGATGATATGGCTGATAGCTGCAGCCTACTTCGTCAAGGAGGGCATGTACCTCCACGCAGTTGGCATCTCCATCTATGGGGCAGCCTTAGTATCGCCGCTGCCAGACTACACCATAAGGCCGCGCCTCGTGGCGAAGAACGCAGACCTCGACGAGACGCTGGTCTTCATCGGGATGGTGGGCGGAACGTGGGCGATGGGAATCAAGGGCCTCATAATAGGGCCTATAGTGCTGAACCTCCTGCTGACGCTCCTAAAAGAGTGGAAAAGACTCATAAAGAGGGAAGGAGCTTCACGCCAGCTTTCTCAAGCTCCTTCAGAGCCAGCTCCTCGTCTTCAGGCTTAATTCCCTTAACCGCGTCGAGGAGCAGGTAAGTCTCAAAGCCGTTCTTGACGGCATCCAAGGCGGTAGCTTTAACGCAGTACTCAGTTGCGACGCCGCAGACGTAGACACTCTTTACCCCATTCTCCCTCAGAATTTCTGCCAGATTCGTCCCCTCGAAGCCAGAATAGGCTTCCTTGTCTGGCTCGGTTGCCTTTGAGATTATCACCGCATCCTGAGGCAGCTCAACGACAAACTCTGCTCCCGGAGTGTCCTGAACGCAGTGCCTCGGCCACGGCCCACCCTGTGCCTTGAAGCTGATATGGTTCTTAGGGTGCCAGTCGCGGGTGGCAACTATCAGAGCCCCGCGCTTCTTGAAATTCTTGATGTACCCGTTGCACTTGGAGATAATTTTATCCCCATCTGGGACTGGCAGTGTCCCACCGGGCATGAAATCCCTCTGCATGTCCACAACGATAAGCGCCTCCTCGGGCATCTCCAATCACCATAACGAAATTGGGGAGAAAGGTTAAAACCGTTTATTGTGCGACCCCGTCCATTCAGACCTCAAGTCTATCCTTAAACTTCGACATGTCAACGCCCTTGTCGAGACCAAAGAGATAAGCTAAAAGCCTCTCGTCGAGGTCGCCGTAGCGCTCGCGCATAGCTTTTATCCCCTCAAGGACATCATTCTCGTCCCAGCCAAGGGAACGGGCGATGTACTCCACCAGGGCATTGAAGAGATCCTCGCTCTCCTCCTCGCTCTCGAGCAGGGCCTCATTGATGACCAGAATTCCGTCTTTTTCCACGAGGAGACCGCTCTCGATCGACCTTTCAATCAGCTCTTTGGCCGACTTGACGTCCATTAATCTGAGCTTGAAGGCGAGTATTCCAACCAGCTCACTCCTCGTGAACTCAGTAGAGCCTTTGTATGTTATCGCACTTTTCAGAGGGTGCACACGACCACCTAACGTTTTTAGGGTGGCGGAATAAATAAACCTTTGCATCTGGGCCTTTCGGCCGATAGTGGTTTAAGCTCTTAAAGAGTAGAAAAAGCGGTGATAGTTATGGAGCAGAGAACTCACAGGCTAACCTCTGAAAGGCTCGTTGGAAAGCCCATGAAGATTGAAGACGGCTACGCTGAGGTGGTTCTTGAGACGACGGAAGAGATGGCCGTCGACGAGTACGGCCTCGTTCACGGCGGCTTCACCTTCGGGCTTGCCGATTATGCTGCTATGTTGGTGGTGAACGAGCCGACCGTCGTCCTTGGAAAGGCAGAGGTAAAGTTCCTCAAGCCGGTCAAGGCAGGCGAAAGACTACTCGCAAAGGCGAAGGTTGAGGAAGACCTGGGTAGAAAGAAGCTCGTGAAAGCCGAAGTGTTCAACGGGAAGAACGAGAAGGTCTTTGAAGGAGCCTTCCACTGCTACGTCCTTGAGAAGCACGTCCTCGAGTGACCAAAATTTTTTAAATCCCAATATCGGATTTCGATATCGGTGTTCGATATGAAGTACCGCGACTTCCTAACTCTGCACGTCCTCCACCACGCAGGGAGGGAGCCCATCACGGGCACCTTTATGATGGAGGAACTCAAAAGACACGACTACCACGTCAGCCCAGGGACAATATACCCACTCCTGCACAGCATGGAAAAAAGTGGACTCTTAAAGAGCCGCTGGGAGATCAGGGAAGGGAGGCGCGTCAGAATCTACGAGATAACCGATCCTGGAAGAAAAGCACTGGAGGAAGGTAAGGCAAGGGTTAGAGAGCTCTGCAGGGAGCTGCTGGAGGAATGAGGAATGGAGAAGAAAGAACAGAAAATTCTGGGAGTGAGCTGGAACGTCTTCCTGCTCGGAATAGTCAGCTTCCTCAACGACATGAGCAGCGAGATGATAGCCCCAGTTGTGCCCACTTATCTAACTGACGTGCTCGGAATAGGAAAGGCCGCGAGCGGTTCGATAATGGGCCTCATCGAAAGCCTGAGCTCGCTGTTTAAAGTGCTCTTCGGCTACTTCAGCGACCGCTTTAGAAAAAGGAAGCTCTTCGTGGCCTTCGGCTACCTGTTTTCCACTATCACCAAGGGGGCCCTTGCATTCGTCCACTCGTGGTGGGACTTTGTAACCCTAAGGATTCTCGACAGGGTGGGCAAAGGAATAAGAACCGCCCCGAGGGACGCGCTTATAGCTGAATCAAGCGAGAAGGGAAAGACGGGCAAGTCCTTCGGCTTCCATAGGATGATGGACACCCTTGGAGCGGTGGCCGGACCGCTCACGGCGATAGCGATTTTGGAGCTACTCAAAAGCCTGCCCGCGGAAACCGCCTACCGTTATCTCTTCCTGCTCTCAGCTATTCCAGGCTTAATTGGAGTCGTCATCGTCATACTGCTGGTCAAAGACAAAGGTGGCGAGGTAAAGAAGGTAAAGGGCATCTCGGCTCTCAAATCTAAGAACCTGCGCCTTTTCCTGCTCGTGGTTGCCATTGGCGCGCTCGGGAGGTACAGCTACGCCTTCACCCTCTGGAAGGCGAAAGAGCTCGGCTTCTCAGTCGTTCAGGGACTGGGCTTTTACGCGCTTTTCAACCTAATCTACGCCCTATCAGCCTATCCCATCGGGACTTACTCGGACACATTCGGAAAGAAGAAGATGATAACCATTGGCTTTGGCCTGGCAGCACTCACTTCCCTCACTTTTGCCTACGCCAAGGACCCATACACGCTCATAGCGGCCTTCGTTCTCTACGGCCTCTACATAGCCATCGAGGACACTATTCCGAGGGCCTACATGGCTGACTTAGCGAAGGAATTCGAGAAGGGAACGGTAATAGGAGCATACCACACCGTCTTCGGAGTTTTCGTCTTCCCAGCGTCTGTCATAGCGGGCTGGCTCTGGCAGAGTTATTCACTGACCTACTCATTCACCTTCGCGGCGCTGATGAACATGCTGGCGATGGGACTGATGGTTTTCGTAAGGGAATGACTTCTCTTTCTTATTTTTACGAATCGTGACGCCCAGAGAAGAAAAAGGGAATTAGGCACCGAGCTTCTCAAGCTCTTCCTTTCCTATGAGGAGCGGCCTCTCAGCCTCTATAACGTAGCTCAGCTCCCAGAGGACTTCACCTTTGTTCATGGCCTTGGCGTAGCGCTCGGCCATCTCCTCGGCCTCTTCAAGTGAGTTAGCCTCGATTATCCTCCTGACGTGCCATTTCCTATCCCCAAAGCGAAGCTTGAACTCCGCCATGTACATGGGCACCACCGTAGGGAGTTCGATCGGAAGTATAAAAACCTAAGGCTCACGGTTCCTCCGCGTAGTAAGCCCCGTTCCTCTCAACGGTCCCAAAGATCTTGCCCCCTTCCTTTGTGCGGAGCTCCACGAGGACCTTAGCGGGCTCGCGCTCAACTTCCTCCTCCACAACCCTTTTGCTTAGAACCTGGATAAAGGCATCCCCCAGCCTCTCGAACTCGAAGACGAGAACGTCATCCTCCCATCTGTGGCCGCGGTAAGAAACACCGCCCATTCTAAAAGTAACCTCAACCTTAACCTTCATTCGGACTCCTCCAAAAACTTGTACCATAAAAACCTTCAGCTTCCACCTTTAAAAAGGTTGGGAAAAGTGTCACGAGCTCTTCTTCAGCTTGAGCACCTGCTTGGCGAACTCCTCAAGCACTTCCTTGCGCATACCCTCGAAGAACTTTATTGAGCCGGCGTAGCTGTGGCCGCCACCCTCGATGCCAGCGCTCGGGAGTGCCTCCTGGAGCTTGGGTATTATCTCGTTGAGGTCGAATTTGTATGCCGCCATGCCGTCTGAAGCCCTCACCACCGCGAAGTCCGGGCCGTAGGCTAAGGTTAATATCGGGCTGTCTTCGCCGTACTTCTCCTTGAAGTGGTCGTGGATCAGGCCACTCAGCTTGCCGGGGCTCGGGTAGCTGAACTTCGGTGCGTAGAGCTCTATGTCTATGGTGTTGAACCTTATGCCGTTCGGCAGGACGACGCTCTTGACGTGCGGCAGTGAAGCTCTAAGGGCCTTCTCCTGCTTCTCCCTGACCTCTGGATAAATTGCGTCGATAAGCATTCTGTGCCTCTGCAGGTTGCCCGTCAGGAGGAGTATCTCGTCGATTATGCCGTGCCCGTCCATGAACTTCCAGAAGTAGGCCTCGTGGTCTATAACCTCGGCTATCTTCTTGAGGTCCTCCTCGGTTAGACCCTTCGCCTTCTTGGCGATCTCAAGGTACTGGTAGAACTCTGGTGCGTTACTCCTGTCGCCGGTTCCGGCTATGGCTGGCAGATGCTTTATCTTGTCCTCCACTGCCGGGTTTATGTAGCGGGCCACTTCAGTTGCCAGCATTCCGGCGGTTAGTTCGTAGTAGCCGCGCTTGATGTGGTGGGGGTTGACGTGGACGTCGACGTACTCATCGACGGCGGCTTTGTCCTCGCTTACCCATTCCCTCGGGTCGTGGTGGTCGATGACGACTATCGGAACGCCGTAGGCCCTGATGCGCTTGTAGGCAGGAATGTCCTCACTGGTTCCGCCGTTGTCTACTATGACGACGAGCGGTAATGGATCGCCGAACTTCTCGTGGTCCTCGACCATGAAGATTATGTCCTTGAGGGCATCCTCAAGCTCGTAGAAGGGCGCCCTGCTCGGTCTGCGCTTGAAGAGCTTCCACCTCGCGCCGGGGTCCGGGGAAACTTCCTCGATGAGCGGGACTATTGCATATTCGAGCGCCAGACCAGAGGTATAGCCGTCCGCATCCGCGTGGTGCCTCAGCAGTATCGGCCTGCCCTCGTAGATGGCACGCCTTATCATGAAGGCGGCCTTCATTATCTTCGGCTTGAGCTTCTCCAGAACCTCGCTCTCCACGAGGAAGCCAACGTCCTCGGGCTGGGCCTTCCTGTCGAGCTCCTCCTCGATTTTCTTCTTTACTGCAGCCGCCTCCGGACCCCAGAGGCGGGCCATGTCGCTGACTTCTACCTGTATCTCGCCGGAGTGGAAGGCTATCTTTCCGATTATCTCAATGATGTCGCCGACGTTTATGTTAGGATAGGCCCTAACGCCCGGTGCCTCAAAGGCGGCCGCCCATGTTATGCCCGTTCCGTCGGTTATAGTGAAGACCGTAGGGCCGCCGGTGACCTGTATCTGAGTGACCCTACCGCGTATCCTCACGGTTTTCCCGGCCATGTCATTCTTGAGTTCACCAATCGGCGTAACCGGAAGCTCTTTTCTAACGACGACCTCCTTGTAGTGCTTGAGGGTCGACTCTATGAGGTCGACCTCGCGCTTGTCAGGCCTCACATCGAGAACCTGAACGAGTATCTCCTGACCCGGAACGTAATCCCTGCTGCCAAGAAGGTCTTTCCTCTTGATGAGGCCCGTTACATGGGGGTTAAGCTTGACAAAGACTCCGAAGCGCTCTACTCTGTCAATGGTTCCCTTATAGATGTTGCCGACCTCAACATCCTCGTAGTCGCAGGTCTTATCGAGGATGTAGACGACCTTGTACTTCCGCATACAGTCTGGACAGACCCAGGTAGTTTCCATGCCAGGCTCCCAAGGCCCCTTAACTTTTCCGCAGATGTCGCAGGCGAGAACCCTTCCAGTTCCGCCACAGGTAGGGCAGGTGTCGTAGACGGGAACGACGCCCTTACCGTGACACTCTGGACAGGGAATCTCATCAACCTCATCATCAACACCGAGGTAATCCAAATTCCTGTAGCCTTTGAGCTGCTTGTCGAGCTTAAAATCAGCCGGAACGTAGCCCCAGCCGTTGCACACCTCACACTCCTTCTCGCCGACCTTGACTTTACCCGTTCCGTGACACTCGGGACAGTCTCTAACGACCATGGCCCGCACTCTCCAGAAGTTTTCTCACTACGTCCCACTTAGGCCGATGGAGACTTATAATCTTTTGTCTCTGCCCCATGAAATAACCCCCAGAAGACCGCCATGGAGAGTGCGTAGAGGAGGGCCGTTATCAGGAACGGCCAGGTGAGGGAGAAGTCGAGGATCATACCGCCGATATACTGCCCCAGCCCGAAGGTTGCCGTCCAAGAGAGGTTGTTGAGTGCCATCACCGTTGAGCGCTCCTCCTTGGAGAAGAAGCCCATCATGAAGGAGTTCCATATCGGATTGACTATGTTCATGAGGATTGTCCTCACCGTGTAGATGACCGCCGCTATGAGGAAGGTTGAGGAGAAGGGCATGACCGCTATCAGGAAGCTGGCGCTCCCGTTGAAGGAAACTATGGTCTTAACGCTGCCGAGCCTGTCGGCTATCATTGGAAGGACGAACATTCCAATGCCCATTATGAACTGCTGGAGGGCAAAGAGCCAGCCGATGCTTTCCAAGCTAGTGCCAAAGCGCTGGTTGAAATAGAGACCCATGTATGGGATGGTAACACCTGCACCGAGGCCGATGAGGGCACTTGGCAATGCAAAGCGGCCGATTTTAAGGAGCAGTCTCCTGTTGAGGTCGAGCCTCTTCTCGGTGTTCGCCAACACGGACTTTACGAAGAGCACGAGCAGGAACCTTATAGGGATTATAAAGAGCACGAGGGCAAAGACCTCTCGATAACTCATGTACCTTGACAGGAAGCCGGCTAAGAGGAGACCGACTGCGGAACCAATGGTTCCCATCGCGGAGGAAAGGCTGAAGAGATAGTGCCTCTTTTCATCGCTCACCTCACCGCTCAGCAGGGCCATGTAGGAGGGGCTCTCAAAGGCGAGGCCGATTCCTATGAGTACTCCACCTAACGTGAGCATTGCAATCGTCGGGTAGAAAACCTGAAAGGCTCTCCCTAGGAACATTAGTGAGACACCAAGGAGAACGGCATTCTTATATCCTATTCTCGTCCCCAGTGGCCCCGAAAACAGTAGAACGCTCGCCTGGGCCAGCGTCGAGAGCGAGAAGATGATACCTATGCCAGCGTAATTGAAACCGAGCGATTTGAGGTAGAAGGGGAATATGAACCATGCTATGTTGCCACCCAACCAAGATATGAACGAATACGCGACGAGCAGCCAAGCGTCCCTGCTAAAGCCTCTGTAATTCTGCAGCGACATGAACGTTTAGATAAAGGTTTGAGTATATAAACTTACCCCACACTACCAAAAAACTTATTAATTAAAAGAAGCATTACTCAGCGTTTAAATCAAAAATATGAAAATTTCCGGGCTCAAATAAAGGATGGTAAAATTAGAGAAACTGGATAAAATAAGATGTTAATTTTCTCCCATGAACTTTTCCACAGCAAGTTTAGTTTCCTCATAGGTCCTTCCGGCGAGTATTATCACCTTGTACTGAGGATTCTCCGAATTGTCCATCTCCTTTATCACGTACCCGTTCTGCTCCACTTCGGCCTTGATGGCGTCAATAACCGCCTTACCGTAGACATCCTCGAGTAAAATCCAAGCCTTGTTGCTAACCCATCCACCGATGATGATGACGTTCTTGTCAGATGGCAGGCTTGTAAGGTCGGTGTCCTCGATGATGAAGTCGTAGACGTTCCCAGTCGCTTCAACCTTTGGGGCGGTTATTGAGATCGTCCGGGTAACTGTGGCAACGCGGACGAAGCGGTAGCCTTCAACTCCGGTTATGGCGCCGTTCTCATCCCTCGTGAAAACAGCAGTTAGTTCAAGACCCCACTCAGTGGGTAGCTTTATAGAATCTCCCTCTCCAATAAAGACCCTCGGGAAGCTCGCGAGGCTCTCGTTCACGTGGAGGTACAGGGTGTAGAGCCCATTGGCCGGGTCTATATCCCACACCCACTGTCCATTATAGACATCGCCATCCGAGTACTGCTTGACCTTCTCGTAGTACCAGTAGTCATAGGTAACCATCTGCACGTTGTTTATCCCCACGAAGAAGTCCGTCGGGGTGAAGAGGAAGACGTTCCTCGCCCCAGCTTCGAGAAGCTCGTTTATTCTGGCCGATGGATAGGTATCGTACTCCTCGAAATCCTCCGCACCGTTGGCATCGACATACATAACGTAGTACTTGTCCTTAGTCATCGTTTTGGTCTTGATGAGGCCGCTGGGGTAGGTCAGTTCGATGAGCATCTTGGAAACGTCGAGATTTATATCCAGCATTTTTATCTTCCATCCCCCAACGATGATAGAATCTCCAAAGCCCTTGGATTCCGAATCGGCCTCTGTGTAAAAGTAGAAGTACATAGTGTCCCTGCCGTCCACAGTCGTTGGGACAACCTTGTAGTCCCCTCCAATGTTAAGGGGGGTGGTGTTCTCGTTGAATATTATTTCGATGCTCCTGTCGAGGAACTCCACCATCCCCTTGGTAGAGTTGAAACTAACCCGAGAGAAGTTGACCTGAACGACAACCGCATGACCAACCGGCTGGTCACTGACGTTTATCCCAACGTCAGGCATGTCAATGGGATTGAGCTTGTATGTCTGGTTGTTATCGGGAATTATCACACTGTGATACTCAACCGGAACAGAAACGGTGGCGGTGTAAGTTCCATGAGATATGCCATTGAGAACCAGAAAAGCCCCAAGCCTCGAGCCGGTTATCGCATCTTCACCGATGTGGAGCGGCACACCGTTCACTATCTTGGTTGTGGGAAGAACTATTATGGAGTTAGCGGAGTTAATGCCCGCAACGGCTCCCTGAACTGGCATGAAAAGTGAGCTCAGAATCGCAAGGCTCACAAACATTGCTAAAGCCTTTTTCATTGTTCGTCACCGAATTAAAGTGAATCTCAAGGTTTATAACTTTTCCCGAGAAGAATCCTCCTGCGATGATGAGTGAATCCAATGCTGATGGGATGATGAAACCCCGACCTGAGCACTTACCAACGGGCGAAAGGGGAAAGGAAATGGAAAATAAGCTCGACGAGATATACGCCAGCCTTGAGGAGCTCCACAGGGAGATCGAAGAAAAGAAGGCACCCGACAGGCTCGGGTGGGACGACATAGCCCAGGAGATCATCGGAGCGGTAACCTTCGCCCTTCCATTCCTCTTCACCGGCGAACTTTGGGAAATCGCCAAGGACATATCCGTGGAGCGCTCCTTGGTGATCCTCATCATGACCCTGACCATTGCGTATCTCTTCATTGCGAAGTCCCGGATAGGCAACCTCAAAAAGAAGAGCTCTTCCACGTCCCAAAAAGACTTCTCACGGTGACCCTGATAGCGTATCTGATTTCCGCCGGGCTGATATACCTCTACGGCATCAACGGCATAGCCAACTTTACGACGGAGCAGTACCTCAACGCGACCATACTTATAAGCACCTTTGCAGTCATCGGAGCGATAACTGTTGATATGGTGAAGTGAATGAGGATTATCACTGGAAAGAGATTTGAGGCCTTTGCAGATGAGAACGCACTGATTTTCCAGGAGTATGGAAAGAATAGAAGGGAGCTCGTTGAGATCGTTGGATCGCTCACAGGCGATGAGACGGTGGTAACAGCGAGCCTCGAGCTCATAGACCTGATACTCAGCAGGTTCAAGAGCGAGAGACATTTCCTTATTTACTCAGACACTGGAAAGACCCTAACCACAAGGGAGGCCTACGAACTGAGAAAATACCTCGAATTCGATCTCCGGGGTGGCTTTACCGGAGGACCATCCCTGGCGAGCGTCCTTTTCGTCGAGGGCAAAACCGACGCGAAGTTCTTCAAGGCCGTTTTTAAGAAGCTCTACGAGTTCAAAGAGAGCAGAGAAGTTCCAGCGAATCTAAAATTCATTGAGAGGGTCTTCAAGCGCGAGAACTTCGAGCTGTTGAGAAACGAAAATGGCTTTTTGGCAGTGATTCCGAGCGAGGGCAACTCGGGAGTCATCCGAAACCTGGGCAACTTTATCAGAGCGATGGAAGTCTTTGAATTCAGTGTTGACAAAATAGGAGTCGCCATAGATGTTGATGACAACAGAGAGAGTGCAATGGCCTCGATAACCGGGAAGCTCTCTCTGTTCTATCCAGAAAAAACAGCCACAGGTTTTAGGGTTGGGAAGACAGAGGTGATTCCCCTAATCATAGGCCTTCCCTTCGAGGACGAGCTAATCGAGTGGAAGAAGCCCACCGTTGAAGATTTAATGCTCCACCTCATAGCGCGGGAGGGACTTCTGGAGAGAATCAGACCGGCATTAAGAACCTTAAACGAGAGCCTGGGAAGGACGCTAAAGCCCAAAGAGATCATGTATCTGGCCCTCTCGGCCTACGGACACTGGGGCAACCTAGAAGGCTTTTACGAGCTCTTTGTCATGCGCTCCCGCTTCAGAAACATCAAGGCCGTCCTGAGAGAGGCGGGGCTTATGGAAGGGCTTTTCACCCTCTCGGGCAAGGACCGTTGAATTTTTATTCCCCCTCCCCCAACTCACTCCGGTGATACGCATGAAGCTCGCCTCATTCGATGTCTGGAACACCCTCCTAGACCTCAACGTCATGCTCGATGCTATGGCCGCTGAGCTGTCCAAGCTCATGGGAGTATGCATACTCGACGTGGTGGAAGGCATGATGTTCACAAGGGGGAGGATAAAGCGCATGAGGGCAGAAACGGCAGGTGATCCTCAGAGGACCCTAGAGGAGAGCCAGGAACTTTTGGCGGAGCTCCTCGGAACAGAGGTCGAGGTCGTAAGGAGGGCAGCCGCGAGGGCGGTTCTTAAGGTCGGTGATGAAATCGTTCTGCCGGGGGCAAAGGAGGCGCTTGAGGGCGTCAAGAGGAAGGGCCTGAAGGTCACCGTTACGGGCAACGTGATGTTCTGGCCGGGCTCTTACACAAGGCTTCTGCTTGAGCGCTTCGGGCTGATGAAGTTCGTGGACAAGACCTTCTTTGCGGACGAGGTCTTCGCTTACAAGCCAATGCCCGAGATGTTCGAAAAGCCCCTTAGGGCCTTCGGAGTTGAGCCGAGTGAAGCGATACACGTAGGAGATACCTACACGGAGGACTTCAAAGGCGCGCTGAGCGCTGGAATGTGGGCGGTCTGGATTAATCCCGAGGCAGAGGAAATGAAGAGAATCCATGAGAGGGGCTTTGATGTGCCGAGCGTTGAGAAAATCCTGGAGGTGCTGGAGGAGTTGGGAGGTTAAATTGGCTTTTTAACAGTCTTATCCACCAAATCAACACATTTGGATTGATACAATGAAACATCATGGAAGTCAAAGAGCCGGAGAAACAGGGCAAAGGAAGAAAGGGCCATTCGGTTGAAATAATAGACAGGAAACACGAATCCCAGAACTCATTTCTTCGGCTTCAACCACGCCCCAAGGCCGACCTGCTTTGTCTTCTGATACCTCAGGTCCTCCTTACGGTAGCCGAACGCCTCCAAAATCCTCATCACAGCCGGGAGAACCTGGTTCTCGATGTAGTAGTCAGCGTCGTACTTGTGCTTTGCTGGGTCGAACTCGTCGAAGGGTATGGCCCTGTCGCCTATCCTTCCAGAGCCTTTAAGCACGATGTAGCTTATTATCGTGCCGGGGCGGACTTTTATTCCCCTCGCGGTGAGGCGCTTGGCAATCGCCACGTGCGGGCCAGTCGCCTTGTAGTCCTTCAGCTCGCGCGTTATCTGCTCGTGGATGACGAGCTTCTCCGGCGGGATTTCGTACTTGCTCAGCTTTTCGGTTATCTCCTTGACTATCTTAACGGCCTTCTCGACATTACCGTCCTTCAGGAGAGCCTCAAGAACCCTAGCCTGCGTTTCTTTAGCTATATCACTCCAGTCACGCCTGACTATCTCCAGCCCGCGAGTTACTATCTTGCCCTCCTCGTCGATAACGGCGTACTTCTTTTTGGTGACGAAGAAGCCGCGCTTGTAGAAGCCCTCGTACTCAAGCTCCAGGAGGCCGGGCAGCTTGGCGTTTATGTATTTAAGAAACTCTTTAGCCTTCTTTTTGACAGTTTCAGCGTCCGCTCCTGGTATTGTCGCATAAAAGCCGTCCGTGTTGTGGACGAGTATTCCATTGGCAAAGAACCTGTGGGTGTCCTCGACCTCTATGTCGTAGACGTAGCCATTGTGGGGTATCTCATCAACTTTCTTAATCTGCACGAGGTCAAAGTCATACTTGAAGACCCTCTTTTTCATCATAGATTCCTTGAGATTTTCGACGAGCTTCCTCTGCTTCCTTTCTAGGATGAAGCCTATCCTCTCGGCGAAGGCCTTCTTGTCCTTGATGCGGATATGCTTTGAGTATGTGCCGCTGACCTTTCCGTTGTACCTGTTTGGATTGCTTTTCCTGAACATCGAGTTCGAAACCCCTACGAGCCAGAGGAGCTTTCTAACGTCCTCTAAGAGGACCCCGTTGACGGAGGTCAACCTTATCTCTGGAACGCCGCGCCTCAGGCTGACCGTTCCGTCGGCCGTAAACAGACCCCTAAGAAAAGCCTCAATGTACTCGCGCGGGATGTTGAACATAAAGCCAGGAATCCTCTTCTCCCCATTCTCATCCTTAAAGTACCTAACCATGAACCGCGCCAGTCCTTTTGAGAGTATCGAGAGGTCGCCTTTCCTACTCTTGTCGTAGTAGTTCGAGATTACTCCCATCTCTTTCAGTGGTTCGAGGACTTTCCAGGCTATTTCGTCCCGGTCGTTGCCACAGGCGAGACCAACATAGTATCTGGCCCAGTTTGAAGAACCACCCCAGTTGCCATCACCGACGAGAAGCCCCACCAGCTCCCAGAACTTAACCGCAACCGGGTTTGGTTTTACGCTCTTGGCTAAGGCCTTTCTCGGCGTTATGAGGGACTTCACTGACTTTCCGAGTTCTTCCGGTTTAACCTCAACAAACCGCTCCTTTAACGGTCTGTTCGGCTTTACCTTGGAGGTGTTGATGTAGCCGATAAGGGAGTGGTCCTCGGTAACTTCCAAGTGCCAGCTATTGGTAAGCCAAACGCGATAAACCTTCTTATCAGTTTTGTGCCTCATGACGTGGGGAACCTTCTTCCAGACTAGTTTCCCCCTGTTGTCAAGGGTCAGGGCTTCAACTCCATCAAGGGTACAGTACTCTTTCTCACCTATTCTGTAATCAACCCTTTCAAATAGATCCTCGATTCTGACGAACTCAACACGCCCCTTCCGCCGTATGATTATCTCAGTGTCCCCGGTGACGCTGTCCGCATACAGCACTTTAAAGCCATATTTCTCCTCAATTTCCCTTATCGTCATCTCAATGTATTCCCTGCCCCAGGCGGTAACGCTCTCAGCGCACTCCTTGCAGTACCACCTTGCCCTGGGATAGCCGTAGTACCCGTAATAGCTGTTGTGAGCGTATATCATTCCAAATCCTGCCAGGAAGTTTTCATTCTCCTCAACGCTTAGATCGTAGACGTAGCCGTTGTAGTCCTCAACTTCGACTTCTTCAACTCTGTCAAGCACAATGTCTCCCTCGAGAAGCCAGGAAATTCTCTTGGCCTTCTCCTGGTTAAGTTCGCTCCTCTTAATCTTCTCTCTAAGCTTTTTGGGGCTCACGTTTTTCTGAAACCTCTTTTCGAAGACGTCTTCGAGTATCTCCTTTGGAATTACGTGAAAGTAATAGGCGTTCTTCTTCTTGCTGTTGCCAAGGAACGATAGTTCTTCGTTAACTAGAACTCTGTACACCCCGCTCTCAAACATTATCTTAACGGCCGAGATGCCAAGGGAGTTGAGGAGGATTATCAAACCGTTGACTAAGGTCTCGCTTTTTGTGGAAAGCCTAACCCTCTTGCTCGGATGGAGGTCGCCGTCCCCTATGAAGTACCCCTCTAAAAAGGCCCAGCGCACGTTTTCGGGGGAGGTGAATATGACCTCAGGAACTCGTTTGTTCTCCGCCAGTGTACCACATAGGCTCTTGAAGAGCACGTAGGCCATTTTCTTGGGCATCTCCACGTAGTTCTTTCCGCGTCTCACCTTTCCGAAGAATTTCGATGCAAGCCTCTCCATGTCATCGAGAACCTTCTGGTCATTGTTGTAAAGCTTGACCGAATAGCTCCACCCGTTCTTCTGGTTCCTCTGCTTTCCTGCATAACCCTCACTAACGTAATAACCGAGAAGCTTTGCAAGGTCTTCGTTGACTTCAATGAAAGGCTCCATCCTAAAGCCGTTGAGGGTTCCAATCTTCCACTCCCTAAGCTCTTCCTCAGGCATAAACTCTATCTTATCCCTGAGGTCATTAAAGGCAACCAGGTATTCCCTCTTGTTGCCGTTGTACCTAACCTTTTCAGCAAGAACCTCGTAGAGCGCCTGTATTTCCTTAAAGCTTTCTCATCAAGAACTTCGTAGCCGATTTTTTGAGTCTGACATAGCCCAGCTTTTGGAGGTGTTCAAGGTATCTTCGGGCCGTTCTGGGTCTTTTCTCTCCCTCAAAAATCCAGCGGAGGGTTCTCAGCATGCCCCTAAAGAAGTTCTTGCGCCCCCTGGTGGGTATAGTTAAGACGACGTCGGCGGTTTCCTCCTCAGGAAGGTTGAGGAGAACATCGGCAAGGTTTATCCTCTCATGCCTTTCCGGGAGGTTAATCATCCTTGGAACTGATATGAAGTCCCCAGGTTTTACTTTCCCGCCGGTAACTTCCACAAGTTCCCCATTTTTGACTGTGAAAAGACTGTGCCCCTCCGTGACCTTGATTTTCCTGCCGGAGGAGAATTTTATTCTGTACACTTTTCCGCGATAGCGGTGCCGTATAAGGGCTCTGACGGGCCTTACCTCGGATATCTTTGTCTTTCTGTTGAAAGAAATGGCATTTATTCCCCAAACTTCGAGAACCTCGGTTTCATTGCTCTTTAGGGGGTTCCCCTCATCCATCGCATTATCAACAAAATCGCCGATTCTCGTCAGTTTGAGCCTTCCATCAATGAGCAAAGGAACCCATTCATCGGGTAGAATGCTATTCGCTAAGATTTTTATTGCCCGTTGCCTGTAATCAAGGAGCTTCTTCTCGAGGGGGTCTATCGTAGCCTTCATCTTCCTTTTTATCTTCTGCCTCTCGTCAAGCAGAGCACCGAGCAGACTTGGGATGAACCCGGGAACATCCTTGCAGAACTTGTGGCCGACCTTAGGGGCGACATCATATTCCTTGCAGCCCTCTCTGTTGAGAGTATCCGGCGAGACGTTGTGTGTGATTATGATAGAGGGGTACAGCGAATTGTGGGTCAGTATTCCGTTGGCAAAGTAATAGGGGCTACCCTCAAGAGTCAGGTCGTAAACCTTGCCCTCATAGTACTCCTTCTTCGTGGTGAAGTCGCTGAGCTCATAAAAAGAGCTGTTTTCGAGTCTGTTCATTTCTATACTTTGGATAGCTTCCCGAAGCATCTCGTTCTTGTGAGAGCTAATGAATCCAGCGAGAACCTGGAAGAGAATTAGTCCATCCCTGCCTGTTATCTCAAGTATGTGCCTTGTGAGACGCTTTCTATTCTCTGTATATTGGTACTCGTAAGTACTGTAGGGGATTCCAAGCCTATTGAGGAGCTTTGAAATCAGCTCAAGCTTCCACCCATTGTTTGTCCCCTGGCTAATGACGATACTCTTGCGAACGCGGTTAACAGTTCCATCACCCTCAAAGAAACCCCTAACAACTGAGGGAGCATGCAAATTCTCAACGTTGTTCATCAGCTTTTCAATTTCAAGATAAACCCTTTTCTTTGCCACTTGGATTTTTACCGCGTTCGTTCCCCCCTTCCTCGTGATTGAAGGAGTAACCCCAAAGAGCTTCTCAAAAATGTAGACAATTCTGTCGAGGAACTCTTTCTCCTCGCTTCCAATCGTTATCTCCACCCGATATTGATGGGATATACTCCTCTTGGTGCGTGACAAGTCAAAATCCTTTCTGAGCAACGTCCCCTCTGCAAGCAGTATACCCACAAGTTCTCCCTTCAGAACTTCATCTTCACTGACCTGAGTGGATTCAAAGTTACTTATCCTCTCGAACATAGGGGTTGTAATTATCCGTCCCTTAACTTTACGAGTCAAAAAGGATTTAGCAAGACTGTCCCTTATCCTTGTCTGTCTCTCGTTTTTAGTGACAACTGGTATCTTGTGGTTAGGAGTGCACCTGAGTCCATTGATGTTAATTAACTCTCCTTTGTAATTGTACTCCCAGACTTTTCTGACACGTTGCCACCCGTTGATTCCAAGGACATAGTCACCTTCCCTGACCTCGCTTATGTTAACGAGTCCATGTCCTTTTACAATGACTTTTGTATCAGCAGGGTGACATCTGAAGTCCAAATAAGCTATGTTCTCCCATAGTCCGCGCTCGGGCTCCTTAACGTAGCCGCCAGCGTAGCTGTTCCTTCTCCTCGCTAGTTCCCTGTCGTCTGGCTTGTTCGGTACCAGCTCGTTTCTCTCATAGGCCGTCCTCAGCAGGAACCATTCAACCAGATTGCCCGTGCTGGAACGCGACACGTCCCAGAGGCTCTGGCCTATCAGCCTCGAAAGCTGGGCCTCCATCGGGAAGAACTCCCTTCCGAGCTCATAGGTTGCCTTTGCATCTTCCATAGAGTAGCGCGCAACGCGCTCAAGCCCCTCGCCGCTCTCCCAGGCAAGGGTTATCTCCTCCGCGTATACCTTCTCCTTGGGTTTGCCAAAGACCGCCTCATAAACGACCTCAAGGGTGTAGGTCGGCAGGTTGATGGTGCGCCTTATGACCGGGTAGAGGTCAAAGTGAATCCTCCCCTTGACCTCCACGGCGAAGCGGTCGCCCATGCGGTGTATCCTCGGCTCGCTTCCGTCCCGCCCGAGGGTGAAGCTTATCCCAAGCTTTTCGCAACGTTTTTTGAGGTATGAAAAGTCGAAGTTGTCGCCGTTGTATGTAATGAGAACATCAGGATCCTTCTCCTTAACAACCCTCAAAAAGCGCTTTATCATCTCCTTCTCAGTTGAGACGACGTCAACATAGGGCAGGTCGATCTTTTTCCAGGTTATAACCCTCGCCTCGTTCTCATCCGCGTAGCTTATCATGAGTATGGGCCCGGTTCCGAACTCCTCGCCCTCGTGGTAGAGCGTCTCGATGTCAAAGGCGAGCATCTTCAGTTCTTCATTGCCCTCCATGGGGACGAGGCCCCTGTCTATGATGTAGCGCTTGGCGAAGGGGATGTCATACTCATAGATGTCTACCACAGCGGGATGCTTCCTTATCTCATCCCTTATGGCCGGGACATCCTGCGGGTGCTCGAAGTAGAGCTTCCATACCTCAACAGGTCGGCCGAGGAACTTCTTCTTCACCTTCTCGGCACGCTTGACCTTGACGACGGTGTTATGTCTCTTCGCCGTTATCTTCTTCACTTCTTCGATGGCAGAATCGTCCTTGAGGAGTGCATAGATGTAAGGCTCGAAGTCTCTGTCGTATTCAATCTTGAACTCACCCTTCTCCTTCTTAAAGATCCTGATGACAGGCTTTCCGTCCTCTGTGATGTAATCGACATCAAGGATCATAACCAACACCTGTTGGATTATTGAATCCAGAACTAATAAACTTCGCCATCGAGGTTCATCAGAAAGAGAATGAAAAAAAGACCAACAATCAAGGATTCACAACCTTTGGAACAAGGGCACTGCACTTCTGCTGAAGCTCGGCATTGGCTTTCAAAATCTCTTCGCTGGGATAGTTGCCGTTCTCTCGCCACTCTGTGGCAAAATTGTAAATCAGGTTTAACCCCTCGCGGACGGCAGAGATGTTGGCGGTCCCATCCAAGAAATCTGCCATTGACGCGTTTAAAAATCTATACACGGCCCTGTATTGGTCATCTCCAAAACGGAATCGTTAAGCGTGTCTAGTTCAAGGTAAATCGCAGTCTCAACGAGGTGATTGTAGAGGCCTAAAAAGTCCCTTTCAAGCTCAACGGTGGAGAGGTTAAACGCGTCCGTGGAATTTGAGTGAACCGCATCAAGCGCGTTCTTGGAGTGGAATTGAACATCAACCAGCGTAGAAAACGTTACGAGGTGAACCCAGGACCTATCACAGTCCCGCCGGGCTTCAATCTTGGCGTTCAAACGCTTTTTTGGACGTAAAGATGAACACTCAAGATTATGATTATCCCCAACACCGTCACAACTACAGTGTTTCTCCGATCCATTCATCCCACCACAATTAACCCCACCTTTAGAGGTAATAAAGGTTTTGGGACTTCAAGTAGAACTGCACCACCACCTTTTTAAACTTCCCTGCGAAGGCTCGGCCATGGAGCTGTTTTACAGGGTGAGCTTTCAGGAAGTGGTGGCGGATGCTTTGATGCTCGTTGAGGAGCGCGAGCTGTCCTCAAAGCACGCCCTTGAGAGAGTCTTTAAGAAGGTTGCCGGTAAAGACCGCGAGAAGGCGAGGGGACTGACCCACGCCTACGTCTTTGAAATCGAGAAGTGGAGGGCGAAGATAGACTTCATAATCAACTCCGTCCTCAAGGGTTCAAGCGTGGAAGATCTGGACCTCTATCTGGCCAACCTTCTGAGGATAGGAACCTTCGAAATCCACTTCAGGAAAGTGCCGCCGGCTGTGGCCACGGACTCGATAATCAGGGTCGTTAAGGAGCGCTTTGATTTCTCCCGTGCCAAGTTCGTCAACGCGCTCATGCACTCGATAGAGAAGTTCGACGTCGAGAAGGCACTTAAGAGACTCAAGGAGAGGGACAGGATAGAATGGCTCTCCGTCCGCTTCTCCCACCCCCGCTGGTACGTCGAGTACGCTGTGGAGATCCTAGACTACGATGAGACGGTGAGGCTTCTCCTCAGCAACAACAGGCCGCAGAGGTACTACGTCAGAGCAAACACCCTTACGACCGACGTGGACTCGCTGAGGGACTACCTTGAGGAGAACGGCGTGAAGACGGCCCTGACCCCCGTTCCGGACGTCCTGAAGGTCCTCGAATACAGAACTCCGGTGACGAAGCTCGACTGGTACAAGGAAGGAAAGTTCGTTATCCAAGATTTAGCCTCAGCTTACGTCGCCCACGTTTTAGCCCCCGAACCCGGCGAGAGAGTTCTTGACCTGGCAGCAGCGCCAGGGAGCAAAACCTTTCACGCGGCGGCGCTGATGGAGAACCGGGGCGAGATAGTGGCGGTTGATTATTCCTACGACAGGCTCATGCGCATGAAGGAGAAAATGAAACTGCTCGAAATCAAAAACGTCAAGCTCGTCCACGCGGACGGCCGGAGCTTCAGGGATAAGGAGAAGTTCGATAAAATAATCCTCGACACCCCTTGTTCAAGCTCGGGAACCTACAGGCAGTTCCCTGAAGTCAAGTGGCGCTTCGACGAGAAGAAGATAAAGCGCATCATAAACGTCCAGAGGAACATGCTGAGGAACGCCCATGAGAACCTGAGAGACGGCGGCGAGATGACGTATTCGACGTGCTCTATAAGGGTTGACGAGGATGAGGAAAATGTTCTCTTCGCGATAAACCGGGTCGAGCTTGAGCTTATCGACTATCCCTTCAGCTGGGGCGATAGGGGCTTCCTTGAAATAGGGGAGAAAGTCTTCAGAGCGTGGACGCACAGGCACGACTGCAACAGCTTCTTCATTGCGAAATTGAAAAAATAATCACACCAGTGGCTTCCTTCTTACCGGGCCCATCGGGTACTCCTCTTCGAATATCTCTGCTGTGAAGCGGTAGACTTTGGTGTCCTCGTCGAGCCAGCAGTCGGGGGGCAATCCAGCCTTCCAGCAGATCTGAGCTAAAAACTCCTCCTCGTCCCAGCCCCACTCTACAGGCACCTGAGGAAGTAGCAGGCCTGAATGTATCCCCTTCTCGATTATCAGGCCGTCTTGGCCCACCTTTATCTTCCTCGGTCTCTCCTCCGGCGGTCCTTCTATAATCTCGGGAGGCGTCAGGACACTGACCTCAATGACAATATCATCCAGCTCGCTCTCCTTCACAGGCGGAAAGCGCGGGTCATCGATGGCAGCGTAGATGGCCGCTTTTATCGTGGCCTCAACTAGAGGATAGATCGGCAGTGGAAAGCCTATGCAGCCCCTAAGAGACATTTGAGGTGGAACATTATGACGGTTAAGGGTTACGAAAACCCCCATCTTTTCCCAGAGCTCGGGCGGCGTGCCCTCTGGGGGCTCTATCGTTCTGCCGTTACGGACGTACTCCTCTATAGCCCTCCTCGCTAGCATGACGAGGAACTCTCCCCACTCATCCTTGATCCTGTACATTCCATCACCCCCAACTATCTACGGGTGAATGGTTATTTATCTTTCCCGCAAAGTTTAAAAAATTGCCGAACTAAACTTAGCCAGGTGTCGAAGATGGTCATCGTGGAATTCGTGATAGTACCCCTTGGTGAGAAGAGCCTGAGCAGATACGTGGCCGAAGTGGTAAAGCTTTTAGATAAGAAAGGTGTTAAGTATCAACTGACACCGATGGCAACTATCATAGAGGTTCCGACCATGAAGGAGGCTTTCGATATAGTCGAAGAAGCCCATGAGCTCATGTTCAAGCTCGGGGCAGATAGGGTTTCAACAACGGTGAGAATCGATGACAGAAGGGATAAGCATGTTCACATGGAGGATAAAGTGAAATCAGTCCTCGAGAAGGCAAGGGGTGGTTGATATTAAGGCTCTGATTTTGGCGATAGATAGGGATGACGATTTTGGACAAAAGGCCGGGGTAGAGGGCCCGGTCATCGGGAGAGACGCCTGCATAGATGCGGCCTTAAAGCTCAGCCTGGCCGATCCAGAGGACAGTGACGCCAACGTTGTCTACGCCGCTGTCAAGCTCTATGACAAGCTCAATGGGGGTGACGAGTTCGAGGAAGTTGAGGTCGCGCTTATAACCGGCCACCCCAAAGTCGGCGTTAAGAGCGACCTGGAGCTGAGCAGACAGCTGGACGAGGTTCTTGAAAGGTTCCAGGCCGATGGAGTCATAACGGTAACTGATGGTGCCGAAGACGAGCAGATCTTCCCGATTATAACCTCAAAGGTACCCATAATAAGCTCCCACAGGGTCGTCATCAAGCAGAGCGAGGGAATCGAGACGACCTACTACATCATATACAAATATTTGAGGGAGATACTTAGCGACCCCGAGGTGGCCAAGGTAGTCCTAGGGATACCCGGAATGATACTTCTCCTGTACGGCATCTCCAGACTCATCTCGGTTTGGTATCCTGAGAGCATCAAGATAGTCTCCGCAACGGTCACCGGGACGATCCTCCTTTTCATTGGAGGATACTTCTTCACAAAGGGCTTTAGGCTCAACGTCAGGGAAACTCTAGCGAGGCAGTTTATATTCGTAATTTCGGTAATCGCGGGCCTGCTTATTATAAGCGGCGGGGCCATAAACGCTTATCTAAGCCTGGAGGAGTACTCAAAGGAGCTGATAGGGGGATGGCCAGGCACATCGCTACTAGCAACTCTCATTTACTTAAACGCCCTCAACTCCTCGCTTATCCTCGGAGTCTCAGTCATGATAATGGGCCGCGTTATCCAGGCTTACTTGAGGAGGGACTACCACATCTGGTACTACATCTCAACACTACTCATAATGCCGGCCTTGTGGGTCACCATTGACCTGACGACGAGATACGCGATGGCGATACTGACGATATCCGACATAGAGGTCTTCACGAAGCTCATATTGGCCGTCATTGACGTTGGGATTGCCGTTCTCGTTGGAATTTACCTTAGGGGAAAAGTAAGAGGATGGGAGAGAGTTGAAGCTGGAGCAAGCACTTAGGGAATATAAAAAACAGAGAAAGAATGCGGAGAGAGAAGTCAAGAAAGTCGAAAAAAAGTACAATACGCGCCTGAAAAAGAAGGTCAGAGAGATTCTGAAGAGAATAGACGCCCTCGAAAGAAAAGAGGTGCCCAAGGACGTCGAGGACAGGATTAAGAAAATCGTCACGGCAGAGAAAAGGAACTACGTTATCTCTCTCAGGCGTGCCCTCGAGAGCCTCGAGACAATGGACGACCTCGGAAAGAGGCTACCGGATCTGGCGAAGCTCCACGTGGGGCACGGAAAGTACCTCCTGCTGATATTCGAAAAGGACGTTTACGCCATCAACCGCCTCCTCAAGAAGCTGAACGAGGACTATGTGAAGTATTACGAAAAGGTGTCAAAAAAGAGCCTCGGGGAGCTTAACATAGAGGAGCTTATCGAGAACGAGAGGGAGACGAGAAGGAAGATAGAGCTCATCGAGAGAGAACGGGACGAGCTCAGAGAAAAAGTTGAAGAGAAAAAGAAGGAGCTTGAAGAATTCCACAGGGAGCATGGTCTTGATGAGCTCGAGAAACGCATCAAAGAGCTCTCCTCGAAAGTCAGAAGTGAGGAGCTGGAGGTAAGATCAAAGGCTTCCAAGCTCCAGAAGCCGATAAAGAGGATGAGGCTCCACGAGGAGATAGCTTCCAATTTCGTGGGGGACAGCTCCTACGCCCTGAAAAAGCCCGACGAGTTCATCTCACTCCTCCAGAGGATTTACCCGCAATTGGAGGGCAAACACAGGAAAACCGCTCAGTGGCTGATTGAGAACCTCAAGGAGAGGGCTGAGGCAATAGCAGAGGAAAGACGTCTCCTCAGAGAGCTGAAGGAAAGGAAGGATGAAATACTCGATCATGCCAGCTCGAAGGAAAAGGAAATCTGGGAGCTTGAGAGGTTAATTAAGGAAAAGGAGTCGGAGATAAGAAAGCTAAAGCGCCAGCTGGAGCACCTCGAGAAGGAGCTGGAGAAGAGCATTAAGCGGCTCGAGGAGATACTAGGCGAAAAAATCGAACGGTAGGCTTATAAGTTAGGTTTCCCTAATTCTCTTTGGGTGGTGAGAATGTTCAGGATGAACAAGTTGCGCTTCGGAACAGCCGGAATACCGCTCTCCACTCCAAAGCGCTCAACGATAGACGGCATAATCCATGTGAGAAACCTTGGTTTAGACGCTATGGAGCTCGAATTCGTCCGCGGAATCAATGTAAAGCCCGAGCTGGCGAAGAAGATAAAGTACGTAGCGAAAAAGCATGACGTTCTATTAACGGCTCACGCGCCTTACTACATCAACCTCAACGCGAGCGAGAAGGACAAGGTCGAGGCAAGCAAAAGGAGGATAATCCAGAGTGCAGAGAGGCTCTACGATGCTGGCGGCTGGAGCGTTGTTTTTCACGCTGGCTACTACCTCAAGCAACACCCCAAAAGGGTCTACGAGCGTATTAAAAACGAGCTGGAAGACGTAGAGCGCGAGCTGATGGACAAAGGAGTTAAAGTCTGGCTCAGGCCAGAGCTTACAGGAAAGCCCACCCAGTTCGGAGATTTGAAGGAGATAGTTAAGTTGAGCGAGGAGCTTGAGACGGTTCTCCCGACAATAGACTTCGCCCACGCCCACGCGAGGAACGCAGGAAAGTGTAACTCAATTGAGGAGTGGCACGAGATGCTGAGCTTCATCGAGGACCGCTTAGGCAGAGAAGCCCTCGACAACATGCACATTCACATGAGCGGGATTGAGTACACCGAGAAGGGTGAGAAGAGGCACTTGCCGCTTCAGGGGAGTGACATGAGGTGGGAGGACCTGTTGAGGGTTCTCAGGGAGTTCCGCGTTAAAGGTGTCGTCATAAGCGAGAGTCCGAAAATTGAGGAGGACGCGCTTTTAATGAAAAAGAAGTATGAGGAAATAAAGGTTTAGGTTTTTTCGAGCCTTCCATACTTCTCCATGATTTCGAGGAGCCTATCGAGGGGAAGCGCATACCTAATCTTTCCGTTGCCTTCCATAGTCCTCGCTTGAAGGAGGGCGTTAATTATCGCCTCTTCCGTTGACTCTGCTGCCGCTTTGAAAAGCCTGCTCAAGGCATTGTCGGGCAGAAAGCTTATGAGATGTGGCTCTTTGTCGAGAGGAACAGTTTGGGCCGTTGAGAACGCTAAAACAACGTCCCCACTGCCGTGGTAGGCGTATCCACCTGTTCTGGCGAGACCGACAACGGCTCTTTTCGCAAGCCTGCCGAGTTGCCTTGCCGTTAAGGAGGCATCTGTAGCGATAACCATCGAGATGCTCCCCTTGCTGGAAGCTCCTCTGCCAGGGTAGTCCCTCAGCTCTATACCTACCGGAACGCCTGCCATCGTCAGGTCCTCTCTCCTCCCAAAGTTCGCCAAGACGAGCGATGCCACTGTGTATTTTTCCCTACCGATTTCAACCACCCTCGATGACGAGCCTATTCCCCCCTTGAACTCGAAGGCGCTCATTCCAGTCCCCGCTCCAACCGAGCCCTCCTCAAAGTCCAGGCTCGCACCTTTCATGGCCTCGAAGTAGTGCTCCTCTGTGACCGCCATCGCCCGTATGTTGTTGAGGTAGGAGTCGTTGCACTCCATCACCATGGGCGAGACGCTCCTTAAATCCGGATTCAGCTCCATCACATGCTTCACCATCGCGTTAGCGACGGTGTAAACGGCCAGCGTGTTGGTGAGAGCTATGGGAGTTTCCATATAGCCGAGCTCATTCACCTGAACGAAGCCTATCGGCTTTGAGAAGCCGTTCATAACAAAGGTTGAAGCAAAGAGTCTCTCCTTGTATGGATTCTTCACTGGTGGAAGGAGAACGGTAACGCCTGTTCTGATGCTATCCCCCTCGATTATCGTCGAGTGACCAACCTTGACGCCTAGGTCAGCGATGGAGTTTCTCTTCCCATGAGCGTAGGAGCCAATCTTTATCCCCAGCTCGGGAGCCTTCATGGTGCCACCCCGTAAAGATTCTCGTGAGGAGTTTAACAACTTTGTCCAATCAAAGCTTATAAACGGCCAAAACCGAGTTGTGAGTATGAGGCTCTCGAAGCTCGCAGTGCTGATTCCTATAGCCTTCCTTGTGTTCTTCTTCTACGTTCCCCTAATCAGCATAATAAAGACGGGCCTGTGGGACAACGGCCCGACACTCAAATATATAGCCCCCGTTCTTTCGAACGCATACCACAGACGGGTCATACTCTTCACGATAGCTCAGGCTGTTGCCTCCACGCTTCTCACCCTCATCCTCGGCCTCCCTGGGGCGTACATCTTCGCCAAATATGACTTCCCCGGAAAGGGCCTGCTGAAGGCCGTCTTAACGGTTCCTTTCGTCATGCCGAGCGTGATGGTAGCTTTGGGTTACATTCTCCTCTTTGGAAAGAGCGGCTTCATAACCCAACTCATAGGCAGGGACTTGGGAGTCCTTTACTCGTGGAAGGCCATCCTTCTCGCCCACGCGTTCTACAACTTCCCCATAGTCATCAGGATGGTCTCATCGCTGTGGCAGCGCGTTAATCCCCACTACGAAGAGATGGCTATGGCCCTCGGGGCCAAAGGCTGGAAGCTCTTCTGGAGGGTCACCCTTCCGCTGATTTCCCCCGCCATCTTTGCCTCTGCCATGCTCACATTCGTTTTCTGCTTCCTGAGCTTCTCCATACCCCTCATCCTCAGTGGCTACCAGTACGCCACCATAGAGGTGGACATCTTCACGTCAATAATGGTGCTCCTTGACTTCAAGACTGGTTCGGCACTGGCCATAATCCAGATAGCCCTCAGCATGCTCTTCATGTACTTCTACCTGAAAAGCCTCGACGCCTACGCGAAGCGCGAGGAGCAAAGGATTCTCCAGAAGCCAAGAAACTTTACAAAAAGGGACATCCTCAGCGTTAAGGGCCTTCTCATCGGCCTCTACTCCATCCTCGTCCTGCTCCTGATCATCGCACCCCTAATAGCTGTTATCTACGACTCGCTCCAGTTCAATGGCGAGTGGAGCCTAGAGTGGTACAGGAGAATCTTCTCGGCAGAGTTCAACCCGATGTTCGGTGCAACGACGCTCGATGCCATAAGGAACTCCCTCCTCTTCGGCTTCTCCACGGTAGTGCTGTCGGTTGTCATTGCCCTTCCTATAGCATACGCCCTCCACCGCTGGAACTTCCGCGGGAAGAGACTCTTCGACGTCCTCGTGATGCTCCCGCTGGCGAGCTCTGCAATAACCCTCGGACTGGGCTATATCAGAGTCTTCCACAATACTGAGCTGTACTACACAGCATACCTCATCATAGCGGCGCACACCGTCATAGCTTACCCCTTTGTTCTCCGCGCCGTTTCGACGTCCCTCAAGAAGATAAGGCCCAACCTCTGGGAGGCCGCGATGAGCCTCGGAGCCAATGAGTGGAAGGCTTTCCTGAAGGTGGAGCTGCCACTCGCCCTCGGTGGGATGATCGTTGGCTCGATATTCGCATTCGCAATAAGCATAGCCGAGCTCGGAGCGACCTACATGCTAGCGGCACCGGAATACACCACGATGACTGTGGCAATATACCGCTTCCTTGGAGCGAGGCAGTTCGGCTCGGCTTCCGCCCTGGCGGTTCTCCTGATGGCCATCTCGACAGCGGGCTTCATACTGATAGAGAAGGTAGGTGAGGAGATATGGTGAGAGTTGAACTGAAGAATATTATCAAAGCTTGGGAAAACTTCAGGCTGGAGATTGGTTACCTCAAGGCAAAGGATGGGGAGTTTCTCACGCTCCTGGGGCCGAGCGGCTGTGGAAAGACGACCACGTTGAGGATGATAGCGGGCTTCGAAAAGCCAGATAAGGGAGAGATACTCTTCAATGGGAATATCGTGAACGAACTGCCGCCTTACGAGAGGAACATAGGCATAGTCTTCCAGGATTATGCGCTGTTTCCTCACCTGACGGTCTTTGATAACATCGCTTTTGGCTTGGAGATTAAGAGACTTCCACGGGATGAAATCGAGAGGAAGGTTAGGTGGGCCCTTGAGCTTGTAGGCTTGGAAGAACTCGAAAACCGCTATCCGGAGCAGCTGAGCGGTGGTCAGCAGCAGCGCGTGGCTTTGGCAAGGGCACTGGTCATAGAGCCAGAGGTTCTCCTCCTCGACGAGCCGCTGAGCAACCTCGACGCTAAAATCCGAGAGAGGTTACGGAGCGAGATAAAGAGAATCCAGCGCGAGCTGGGGATAACGACCATCTACGTCACCCACGACCAAGAAGAGGCAATGGCGATAAGCGACCGGATAGCCGTCATGAACGTCGGCCACGTGGAGCAGGTTGGAAAGCCGCTGGAGCTTTACTACAGGCCCAAGACCGAGTTCGTGGCGCGCTTTCTGGGGCTGAGCAACATCCTTAAGCTGAAGGCCAAGGATGGGAAGGCCTGCATAGGCGGACTGTGCTTCGACGTTGAAAGGGATGGAAAGGTTCGGGTCTTTTTCAGGCCGGAGAGCGTTTACGTGAAGCCTGGGAAAATGGCGGAGATAGTGGACTACGAACTCCTTCCAGGGAGGATAAGGCTCAGGCTTAAAATCGGAGACGAGCTTATCCTGGCCGAGCGTTTCCTTGATGAGCTTCCATTCTCGGTGGAAGATCTGCCAGAAAGGGTAGATGTGGAGGTTCGCTCGTTTTCTATTCTCAAATGAACCCTCTTTTTGGTATCCTTCTATAGTCCCCCAGAGTAAAAAGCTGCACTTCTTATTTACAAATTTTTGTCAAAAAAAGCTTTAAAAAACTAAGTTATTAGCAAAAATCAGCTAATCAAGGAGGTGCGCTCATGAGATGGTTCGAGAGGTACTTTGAGTTTGATAAGTACGGCACAGACATGAGGACTGAGATGTTAGCGGGCGTTACGACCTTCATGACAATGGCCTACATCCTCTTCGTTAATCCAGCGATCCTCAGCGATGCCATAGGTAAGGAGGCCTTTGACTCCCTCGTCGCCGTCACGGCTTTAGCTGCTGGCTTTGCGACGATTCTCATGGGTCTCTACGCCAAGAAGCCCTTCGCCTTGGCCCCTGGAATGGGCCTCAACGCTTACTTCGCCTACAGCGTTGTTTTGGGCATGGGCTACGACTGGAAGGTGGCTTTAGCCGCTGTCTTCGTCGAGGGTATAATATTCATCATCCTGAGCGTCACGAAAGTTAGGAGCGCGATCATCCACGCAATCCCACTCAGCCAGAAGTACGCCGTTGGTGCTGGAATAGGCCTCTTCCTTACGCTCATAGGCCTCAACAACATAGGCCTTCTCACAGCTTTCGTCCAGGATGGGGTGCTCAAATTCACAGGCCTGAACACCACCGCACTGGCGAGCAAGCAGATCCTGCTGTTCTTCTTCGGCCTCTTCCTGACTGCGGTTCTTATTGCCCGCCGCATCAAGGGCGCTCTGCTCATCTCCATCGTAACCACCAGCATCCTCGGCTGGATTACTGGAACCGCACCGTGGCCCGAGCAACTATTCTCGACCCCGGACATAAGCTACACCTTCATGAAGATGGACCTCCAGGGACTGCTCAACGTTGGTGCCCTCGGCGTGATCTTTGCCTTCTTCATGGTGGACTTCTTTGACACTCTTGGAACGGTGACTGGCCTGAGCGCCAAGGCTGGTTTCATAACCAGAGACGGAAAGATACCCGATGCAGAAAAGATCCTTCTCACCGATGCCGTCGGCACAACTGTCGGTGCGGTCCTCGGAACCTCAACCGTCACAACATACATCGAGAGTGCAGCGGGGATAGAAGAGGGCGGCAGAACTGGAATGACTGCCCTGGTTACGGGCTTCCTGTTCTTAGCCATAGGCCTCTTCATTGCCCCGCTGGCCCAGGCCATTCCAGCCTTCGCCACCGCTCCAGCGCTGGTCATAGTGGGTTACTACATGCTCAGCGCCATAAAGGAGGTCGACTTCAGCGACCCAACAGAGGCCATCCCGGCGTTCCTCGTGCTCATAACTATACCCTACACCTACTCAATAGCGGACGGCATAGGAATGGGCTTCATAAGCTACACACTGCTCAAGGTCTTCAGCGGCCGCTGGAAGGAGATCCACCCGCTTATGTACATCCTCGTCCTGGTGTTCATAGCCTACTTCGCATACCTCGGTGGGGTCATCTAATCCCCACACAATATTTTTTGAAAAGTACGCAGAAGAATCACTCAAGAGCCTCATTCTCTGCCAGCTTTTCTTTAATGAACTGCTTGAGCACGTACGGGCACTGCTCCTGTATGAACTGGGCAAACTCCCTTATCCTCTGCACAGTTATCTCGCTCACATAGTGCTCAAACTGGCAGGCGTCATGCTCCGCTATCTCGGGGGGTATGCCGAGGATGTCTATGAAGAACTTAGTCAAGAGGAGATGTTTTGAATAGGTCTGTTCGGCAACCTCTTTACCCTTCTCGGTCAGAAGAATCCTATCGTACTTCTCATATTCGACCAGACCCTTCTCGCTGAGCTTTTTGAGAGCATCGACGACGCTTGGGGGCTTGACCCTCATCATTTTAGCGATGTCCTTGACGCGTATAACACCCTTGTTCTTGTGGAGGATGTACATGGTCTCGAGGTATTCCTCTTCCCTCTTGCTTATCTCCAACGCCCTCACCGCGTTAGGTTGCCCAAAAATGTTTAAGTAGTTTTCGCTCCTCACAAACTTTGCCTTTGCGAAGTTTGTCCAAAATTGGTCAACTGTTATAAAGTCTGGTCTTTAACGTCGCATTCTTTGTCAAGCTACAGGTTTATTTTGAGGTCCCCATTGATAAGGACTATTGACAGAGTCCCTCCAAAACTGACGCCCTACGGGCGTCATCTTAACTCCGAACCAGCAGGGGATGAACAGCCAAACAAGGAACCCACAAAAACATAACCAACACTTAATGAACGCTCTCTCACAACTCAGCCATCATAATCACTCAAAAATTCCCGCTATCCGTCAAGGGTGCCTGAACGAAGTGAAAGCGGCGCTTTCGTCAGAAAGGGCTAATGGCGGGCCGGACGGGATTCGAACCCGCGGCCACGGGGTTAAAAGCCCCGCGCTCTAACCAGGCTGAGCTACCGGCCCATCCCGATGGGATAACAGGGGGACATCTTAAAAACTTTACCCCGGCGAGCTTAGGTTTCAAACCCAGTACCGACTGCCACAAAATTTGATGCTTAGAAACTTGGGATGGCGCCCGGGTCGGGATTTGAACCCGAGTCACGGGAGTGACAGTCCCGTATGATGGGCCTGACTACACCACCCGGGCGCTTTGGGTGGCCGGCGGCGTCCCCGGTTTCCCGCCCCCTCTCGGAGGGCAGTACACCCGGGATCGCTGGCGGGCTTAACTTCCGGGGTCGAAACGAGACCGGGTGTAACCCCACCGCTATGACCGCCGTACCGCTATTGAGCTATCGGGATGGGTTTATAAAGATTGCGGTCGGAGGCATCCAACGGCCATTTTGTGGTTAGATAGTAAGTTAAAGTTTTTAGGCTTTGAAGTCCAAAGATATACTTGGGCATCCATAGGTGAGCAACATGAATAAATCCCTCTTGCTGGTTGGCCAGACACTCAGTCTGCTTGCAAAACTGACAGTCTCAATGATTCTTCTCATAGTATACCTCCGCTCCCGAAGAAGGTCCGCCTTTGTATGGTCCCTCGCCTGAATAATCGCGGCTCTCAGCATAGTCTCCGACGCCCTGGGCATCCTCCGGCTTATAACAATCACCGAAGCTGCGTTTTCCTCCGTGCTATTTCTCGGCTCACTAATATTTCTCTCCGAGGAGCTCGGCTGGAATACCAAACACGCCTTCATATATGCCACTCCCCCCTGATTGCCGCCATGTACAGTGTAACCTTGGGTAAGGGCCGGGTTTCCATAGTGGGCATCCCCTACGGTGTCTCCGCTTTCTTTGTTGTCCTGTTTGGACTATTCATACTGCACGCCAGCGAGGAGAGCTTCAAGAGCGCCAAAAGGGCTGGGTGGATGGTTCTTCTGATGGGACTTCACGAGATGGATTATCCCTTCCTCAGGGGTGTGGATTGGTTCGCCCCGATAGGCTTCACTTTAGGGGCCATACTTACGGTTCTCTTAGTATACTTCATGGCCTGCATATGCTTTCCGAAGAGTTCATCAAGCTGAAGAATCCGGTAAAGGCCAACATCGAGCCCGGAGTCAAGCTGATTCCCAGTGATGAATACCGCAAGATGAAAGAGATGTTTAGGGAATACCCAGCCTTAGCTTTTGTTAGGGATGTATCCCCTCCAGAAACGTGTAGAACATACTTCATCACCAACACGAGGGGGGAGAACGCAATTCACCCCACGAACCTGGCCAAAATGCTCGAGCTTTCTAACAGGTACCTGCGCGAGGCAGAGATGCATGGACTCACCGGCGTCATAATACTAGACGGCATCGAGTATCTAACGATATACAACGGCATCACTGCAGTTGTCAAGTTCCTGGCGATCCTTAGAGACATGGTCGTAGTTAGAAACGGCTCCCTCTTAGTGGTGGTCGACGAGGCGGCCTGGGAGAAGAAGTACCGCACCATCAGGAGGATTCTCCTTGGAGAGTAAACCCTATAAGAGGAGGTTCAAATTTCCAAGGAGGTGGTAATAATGGGACTCATAGAAGACAAGGCCCTTGTTGAAGCAGCCCTCTTCGTTTCTGGACGGCCACTGAGCGTTAAAGAACTGTCCAAAGCTTTGGGAATAAAGTCGCTGGATTATCTCGAAAAGCTCATCGAACTTATCGCAGCGGAATATGCAGAGCGGAAGAGTGCAATCGAAGTGGTGCGCGTTCTCGGAGACAAGTACGTGATGCAGGTGAAGCAGGAGTACTCTCAAAAAGTTATCCACATGATGCCGAGGCCCGATTTGAGGGCGGGCGAGCTGAAAACGCTAGCGCTTATAGCTTATCTTCAGCCGATAGAGCAGAGCAGGCTCGTGAAGCTCCGCGGGAGCCAGGCCTACGAGCACATAAGGAAGCTACAGGAGATGGGCCTCATCTATGCCGAACCCTACGAGAGGACAAAGCTCCTCGGAACAACGCCCAAATTTGCTGAGCTCTACGGATTCCCTGAAAACGATCCAATGATAATCAAGGAGGCCTTCAAGAAAGTGGTTCACGCTGAGTACAGCGATTTAATTGAGAAGCTCGAGAAAGGTGAGGCGGCTTCAGAAGGCGAAGAGTAATTTCTTAACCTTTCAGTTCCCTTATTTCTGCCCATAAAAGAAACAGAACGCTCTTTTCTAAGAACTCAGCCCCTAGAGAAAAGTTTAAATACCCGCACCCATTATTACCATTAAGGTGAGTTCTATGGGAGTGCTGACCAAGGAACAAATCATCGAGATGATAGAGAGGCAGAAGGGTCTCTCCAAAGACGAAATCGAAGAGAAGATAGCGGAGATAGCTTCCCGCGAGGGAATTTCCGAGCATGCCGCGGCTTTAATGCTCGCCGAAGAGTTGGGAATCAACTTGGAGGGGAGAGAAGAGCTCCTTCACATAGCAGATCTCGTTCCCGGGATGACCAACGTGAACATAGTCGCGAGGATACTGAGGAAGTACCCGCCGAGGGAGTACCAGCGGAGGGACGGCTCGAGCGGCCAGGTCGCCAACGTGATAATTTACGACTCCACCGGAAAAGCCAGGCTCGTCCTCTGGGACAGTCAAGTGGCCAAGTACTACAACGAGCTTAACCCAGGAGATGTAATCAAGATTATAGACCCGAGCATCAGGGAGGGCAGGTCCGGAATAGAACTCCATGCCAACTTCAGGACGAGGATAATACTCAATCCAGAGGATCCGCGCGTTGAAGAAATCCCACCGCTCGAAGATGTGAGGAGCTACAACTACAGGCGCGTCAATATAGGTGAGTTGATGGGCGGTGAGAGGTTCGTTGAGGTTCGCGGAACTATAGCGAGGCTATACCGCGTTACCGTTTACGACGCCTGTCCAGAGTGCAGGAGAAAGGTTGACTACGAGCCCGCAACGGACACCTGGGTGTGCCCCGAGCACGGCGAGGTTCACCCGATAAAGATAACCATCATTGACTTTGGCCTTGACGACTCCACCGGCTACATCAGGACAACTCTCTTTGGGGACGACGCGGCGGAGCTTATCGGAAAGGATCCGGAAGAGATAGCCGAGAGGATGAGGGAGCTCATGGAGGAGGGCTTGACCGCCAAGGAAGCCAGTAAGAAGCTCGCAGAAGAGGAGTACTACTACCTACTCGGCAGGGAAATAGTGGTCAGGGGCAACGTGGTGGACGACAAGTTCCTCGGGCTAATACTGAAGGCCTTCGGCTGGGACGAGGTGGACTACAGAAGGGAGATAAGCCGGGTGAGGGCCGAGCTGAAGGAGGTCCTCAAGGAGGTGCTGTGAATGGAGGAGGTTAGGTACAGGCGGCGCAAGCCGGCCGTCGAGAGGAAAATAGGAGAAATAACCGAGGACGACACCCGCGTGGCTCTCATGGGAAAGGCCTTCAAGGTCGACAAGATGGACTACACCTTCTGGCTCGACGACGGAACTGGAGTCATACTTATCGAGAGCGAGGAGAACGTCCTCCCGCAGAACGGTCAAATCGTCAGGGTCATAGGGAGAGTCATAAGGAATGACGAGGGGGTTCACATCTACGGCGAGGTCATACAGGACTTCAGCGAGGCCGATTTGGAAGCCCTCGAAGAGATTAGAGAACTTGAGAGGAAAGTTCTCCCAAAGGTTGAGAGCGCGCTCGCGTGGTGGTCAGAATGAAGAAGCGCCTCCCAGCGAGTAGGGTTTATATAAAGGATATCCTAGAGGGATACTACGTCAAGAGCGAGGGCGATTTCGAGCCCAACTATCTGATAACGAAGGACGCGAGGAAGGTCTACCGCGTTAAGGTAGTCGCGACCGTCGTCCGCGAGCCAGTCATAAGCGACGACGAGACTTACGGAAAGCTCCAGATAGACGACGGAACAGGGACGATATGGGTTCTCGGGTTTAGGGACGACACCCGCTTTATAAGGCTCGTGAAGAAGGGTGACCTCGTCCAGATAATCGGCAAGGTTGCCGAATGGCGCGACGACAAGCAGATACTCGTAGAGGGCATAGCTACGGTCCACCCCAACATATGGATACTCCACCGCTTCGAAACCCTCAAGGAGAAGGTCGAGCACGCAAAGAAGGCCCAAATAGCCTTTGAGATTTACGACAAGTACGGCATCACAGCGAAGGCCAAGGTGATAGCCAAAAACAAAGGTGTAAGCGAGGACATGCTCCTCACTATAGACGAGCTCTACACCATAATGCTCGAACAGAGAAACCTCGAGGAGGAGCTCTTCGAGGAGGAAGTGGAGGAACTAGAGGAGAAGGCAGAAGAGAGCCCGGAGCTGGAGAAGGCCAAGAAGGCTGTCCTCGACCTGCTGAACGAAAAGAAGAAGGCCCTCTCGCACAAGTTCATCGTTAAGAAGCTCTCCAAGGAGTTCGACGAGGAGCTCATCGAAGAGGCCATAACCAAGCTCTTAGCTGAGGGAGAAATCTACGAACCGGAGATAGGCTACTACGAGCCGCTGTGAGTCAGCTTTTCAATATTTCCTTCACTCTTTTTCTACAAACCACTCGTCTTAGGTGAGGGATTAAAAAGCTTAGGAAAGTTAAAAATTAAAAACATCCCCTCAGTACTGCTCCCTCATCGTCCTTATCACGGGGTCGTGGATGAGGGTCGAGGTTATGCTGTCCACCATGCGGAAGAACTCATCCTTTCCGCGTTCGAGGTCAAAGTTCTCCACTTTGATTAGGGCACAGTCCTCGCTGAGTATCCACTTGCCGAGCAGTATCTTCTCCTTTCCTTCCCTCTCGAGGTCCATCCTGATGATGCCGTAGGGTATATCCGCAGTCCACCAGTTGGCCTTGAATGTTACTTTCCATCCAGCATCCTCAACGACCGAGCTTAGCTTTTCCATCGTAACTCCTGGCCCGTAGGGAGTCTTGAACGTGATAACCGTCCAGAGGCCCTCTCCCTCAAGGTTCTTGATTATCTCATCCCTAAACTCCACAAGACTCACCCCCTAAACTATTGCAGCAATCAGGAACGCCATAACGGCAAGGAATATGCTCATCTTGAGCAACTTCTGTGATTTGCGTGCCATCTCTCTCTCCTGGCTCTTCAGGATTAGATAGGCCGCGTAGAGTATAATCACGTCCACAGGAACCATGGCATAGTAACCAATACCCACACCAGCTTTCACAGGCAGGAATGAGGCAATGACCGTTAACAGGGCAAAGAACGACCCGACGTAGGCGGCTTTTTTCTTTCCCCATATGATGGGCAGGGTCTTAGCACCCTTTACCAAATCCCCCTCGACGTCCTCTATATCCTTGATGACTTCCCTCGCGACGTTCACGAGAAAGGCGCAGATGGCAAGATAGCCAGCCAGGCCGAAGTGCTCAACAGCGACGGCACCGTAAAGTGGCGTCGCACCCGTAAGGCCAGCCACCACGAGGTTCCCGATGAATGGGAGCGGCTTGAGCTTCCATGCGTAGAGGCACATCGTAACGTAGGCTATGACAGCGAGGATGAAGGCGTAGCGGTTTATCATGTAAGCCAAGGCCATACCGACGGCGAAGAGGAGCATCGCGTACCAGAGGGCGGTTTTTCTATCCATAGCCCCCCGCGGGAGGGGCCTATCTGGTCGGTTGACTTTATCAATCTCGTAGTCAAAGTAGTCGTTTATCGTGTTTCCACCGGCACAGCCGAGGGTGACCACTAAGAAGACAAGCAGGCTAGTTTTAAGGTCCGGGAAGTGGCCCACCGCCACTATAGAGCCTAGAAGACCCACAATCCCAGCAAGGACGCAGTTGTGGGGCCTCGTTATCTCAACGAACGCCTTGAGCTCCATTAGGGCCACCTAATTCTATTGGGTTCTTAATTTAAAAACCTTTGCTACAGCTCCTTCCTCTGAAGGAGGCCAAGTTCCTCGCCTGTTTCAATCACCCGTATGCGCCCAAACCTGAGCTCGAGGGCTTTCTCCAGTTCCTCAGGTGTGAGCGGAGTAAGTACTTGCGCTTTCATTTCGCTGAAGTTTACCCACTTGAATATGCCAACCCCGAGGCACAGGCCGTCTCCATCTATAAAGCCAACGAGCAGGTTGCTAAGCTTCTCAAAATCCACAGTGTGGATTACAGATTTGCTATAGTGCCTTGGGAAGCTTTCCATATCGGCCTTAACGACGGTGTAGCGCTCATTTTTCCAGCCTGCAATCACGAGCCACTTGAACAGGGCGGCGAGGAGATCCTTTTCCTCAGACGTCAGCGGTCTGCCGAGGAACATTTCCGTCCCGGTTGGGGCGATTTTCTTCAGATCCACCTCGATGAGCTCTCCATTTGAAAAGTAGGTCTTCCACTTCTCTTTCCTCACTTCCCGACGCTCTTCCTGCGAGTGTTCCCTTGCCTTCTGGCTCACGGAGAGGTCAATTATCTCCGTGTAAGGAGCAAGGACCTTCCTCAGATGACTCAGCTCGTCCGTCCGCTCCAAGAGAAGGGTAAGTTCGGGCTTTATCAGCTCGACCTTAAGACGCTTCATCTCGAGGCCCGGACCGGTTACAAATCCGGTGGTATCTATGAGAACGACGTCGGCTTCGTTGATCGCTATATCGGTAAGGCGCCTAACACCCACCGCCATCTCTCCGGCGTACTGGCCGGGAGAAGTGGTTCCGATGAAGTAGTGAGCGACCCCTCTCAGGTCGCCCAGCGATTTGAAGCGCTCCTCCGGAAAGGCGAGGCTCAAGGTTGCTGGAGGAAGAATTCCTTTCTGCCCAACGTCACTATCGATTACAGCGACCCTAAAGCCCAGTTCAAGAAGACCATTTGCTAAAAACGTCAGCAGAGTGGTCTTTCCGCTGTCGGTTCCGCCGATGAGCATTACCTTAAGCGGCTTATCCTCACTGGCAATCCGCTCAAGGAGTTCAAACCTGTCCTCCGGGACGTCTTCGGTGTAGGTCGCTTTGTTCATGTGAGTTGGTTGGAGGCGGGGATTAAAAAGTTAATCTTGGGAAAGACTTATAAAAGAAGCTTGGAGCTATCAGTGTAGAAGCCAAGAAAATTTGACATTGACCTTGAAATTAGTTGGTTTAATAAAAGACGTAAAAGGTATAAACGCTAATCTTGCAAAGGAGGTTTTGGAAATGGAAGAGAAACCCACCCTTACCCCAAGACAAATTAGACTGCTCAGGAAGTTCTATGACGAAGGCAAGACAATAGAGGTCCATACCGTTGAAAAGACCCAGGATGAACTTGCCGGAGAGCTGGGAATAACCAGGCAGGCTCTCAGCAACCACCTCAAGATTCTCAAAGAGCTCGGCTACATAAGAACGGGAAGGGGCTTCATCGACCTCACCGACAAGGCCCTCGACCTCCTCGGAGAGAGGAAAGGTGACGTCTTTGTCTTTGTTAGAATCGAGCCAACTAAGAGAAAGCACGTTTACGAGGAGATAAAGAAGCTCAGGATAAAGAAGATTTACAGGGTTACCGGGGATATAGACCTCATAATCGAGGCAGACAAGACCAGACTCGACGAGATACTCGAGGAGATAGCCTCACTCGACGGCGTCAAGGAGACCATCACCCATATCGTTCTCGAAGTCCTCTGAAGGCTCTTTTTCCTTCTTCTTACCTTCCTGGAGCTTCTTCTCCATGAGCCTCCTCAGTTCCTCGAGGTTCTTCCCGAACTTGGCGGATATCGGCACGAAGGTTTCTCTGTGGTCGTTCCACGTGCCGCTCAGCCCGAACTTCTCCACGAGACGGTTCATAGTGGCCTGAAGGTTCTTGACCTTGTCTATTTTGTTCACAGCGACGATGGTAGGTATACCCAGTTCTCGGAGGAACTGGAAGAACTCGACGTCAATCGGTATCTCACCGCGCTTCTCCCAGCGCTCGATTATCTCCAGCGCGCTCTTGCCGTCTATGACGAGAACCGCGAGCTCTATTTCGTCGGCGTTGTCTTCTATGAAGTGGACTATCTCGTCCTTTATCCTCTCCTGCCTGGCCTTCGGCAGGCCGCTCATGAATCCGAAGCCCGGCATATCGATGACCCTTCTGTTGCGCCAGTTGACCTCGACAGGCTTTCTCGTAACCCCCGGCCGCTTGCCTCGCCTAACCAGCTTTCCGGTCAGGCGAAAGATGAGCGTGCTCTTGCCAACGTTCGATCTCCCCACGAAAATTATCATGTCTCTCACCGGATGGGGTTGAAGGTTTTTCACTTTATAAGACTTGGCGGAAAAGTTAAGTACGCCAAGGGGCAAATAATCGCGGTGGTGTTTATGGCAGAGGGTAGCGAGGCCAAGGCCAATCAGCTCATTAACAAGTTCGTGATTTCCCTCACAGAGGGGAGGATACTTGGATTCGTGACGGACATCAACGTCGAGGTTGAGGGCGACCAGTTCTACTTTATCCTGAAGATGAAGCTCGTGGAAAACCTCGGAAAGGGCGAGCATCCAGGAATGTTCTCCAACGAGAAAAAAATGAAAATCAAACCCGATGACATTGTCAACGTGGGTCCGGACGTTATAATCCTCGGAAACGGTAAAGTGCCCCCCTTGAGGGAGATAGAAAGGCTTACCCAGATAGCTGAGGAGTACAATGCCCTTGTGCGCGAGCTTGAAGCCAAGGAGAGGCTTATAAAGAAGCTCAAAGAGGAGAACTACGCATTAACCAAACAGCTCGACGAGCTACAGAGGGAGCTCAGGAAGCTCCATGTCATGAAGGAGGACTTCAAACACCTCAAGGAGCAGTTAATTAGGCAGGAAGGCCAGCTCGAAATGGCGAAGGACTACATACGGCTCCTGGAAGGACTGAGGCATGACATCGACAAAATAAAGGATGACGTAGACAAGCTCATCCAGACCCAGCTCGAAGAAGTCGTGAGGACGATAATAAACGAGGAACTGAACGCAAGGGGATTAAAGAAAACTAGCTTCATTTAACCGAAGATCTGGGTTCCAAAGGCGTGAAGAAGCAACTCCATAGCAACGAGTATCAGCGTGAGGGCTATAACGCCCCTTGGACTTATCTTTACTGCCTTGGTATCCTCATCGAAGAACCTCATGAGACCGGCGCCAGTGGGTGGTAGCGTCGCCTTTTCTTTTGCCATCCCTCTCACCTCTTACGAAATCCCTAAGTTCGGCACGGTATAAAAAAGTTTTGATGGTGGGCCATTCCCTCACCCACAATTTAACCTTAGTTATGTAAAGATTTTTCGCGATATATATTTAGACATACCAGCCAAAAGCTTTATATAACATAAGCTAAAGGCCCCAGTAACAGGTTCTATCCGGGTGAGGCCGCGAGTTGAAGCACCAACGAAACTCAGCGATTCTTCCCACCCAACGGTGCCCCATCTGACAGGTATGCATTAAAATTTCATTGAATTACGTGGAGGTGTGCCAATGTCCGTATACCATGTAACTCATAGATGGTCAATAGACGAGAGTGCGGTTGCCGCAAAGGAAGCTGCCGACTTCTTTTCTTCAACCGAACTGCCCAAGGGGGTTGAATTCCTAGCCGCATACAACTTCGACGGAGGTGCCTATACAATCCGGAAAGCACCCAGCAGGGAGATCCTTAAAGAGGTGATCATAACCCCGACGTTCAGAAAGAACATGGAGATCACGGAGGTAATCCAGAGTTACCCGCCGACCATTAAATATATGATTAGGTTATGGAACTGGGTATATCGTCCGAGCCAGAAGTAAGGAGCTTTGCTCCCTCTCAATTTTTTGGAAGAAGAAACTTTTTTAAATGGTAGCCCTCAGCCCATGGTGGATAAGGGGTTTACCCAATGAATCCCGCTAATGACGTAGGAGGTGGGAGGAAATGGCGACCTTTAAACTCGTCATATCGAACCCAAAGAACGGTATCGCCAGGCAGGTTGAGATAAGCGGCGAAGAGGCTGAGAAGCTCATTGGAAAGAGAATCGGAGAGGAACTCTCCGCCAAGGAGCTTGGCCTCAACCTCACCGAGATATTCGGCGAGGAGATTCCGGCCGATGCCAAGCTCAAAATAACCGGCGGAACCGACAAGGATGGCTTCCCCATGAGGCCCGATGTCCATGGTCCGAGGAGGGTCAAGATCCTAGTCTCCAGGGGACCGGGTTTCAGGCCTAAGGAGAAGGGTGAGAGGAGGAAGAAGACCGTCAGGGGCAACACCATCAGCCCCGAGATCGTTCAGATCAACATGAAGCTCGTCTTCTGAGCTTCCTCCTTTCCCCAACTTACTGCTTTTCTGCTTGCCTTGGAGCATGTCCTTCGAGTTCTTCCCCTGAGGTAACCTTAATAAATGCCCAAACTCTCTAAATTTAGGGGTGAGAGAAGATGGCAAAGAAGAAGGAGTTTAGACAGGCCGAGGTCAACATCGGAATGGTTGGTCACGTTGATCACGGTAAAACGACACTCACCAAGGCTTTAACCGGAATCTGGACAGACACCCACAGCGAGGAGCTGAGGAGAGGAATCACCATCAAGATAGGCTTTGCCGATGCCGAGATAAGGAAGTGCCCGAGCTGCAGCAGGTATTCAAACTCCCCTGTGTGCCCGTACTGCGGCGCTGAAACTGACTTCGAGAGGAGGGTTTCCTTCATCGATGCCCCTGGACACGAGGCACTCATGACGACCATGCTCGCCGGAGCTTCCCTCATGGACGGAGCCGTTCTCGTCATAGCGGCAAACGAAGGTGTTATGCCTCAGACGAGAGAGCACCTCATGGCCCTCCAGATAGTCGGCAACAAGAACATCGTCATCGCCCTCAACAAGATCGAGCTCGTCGATAGGGAGAAGGTCATACAGCGCTACCACGAGATAAAAGAATTCGTTAAGGGGACTGTGGCAGAAGACGCTCCAATAATCCCTATTTCAGCCCTGCATGGAGCAAACGTTGACGTTCTCCTGGCTGCAATAGAGGAGTTCATCCCAACGCCCGAGCACGATCCGAACAAGCCTCCAAAGATGCTTGTTCTGAGGAGCTTCGACGTCAACAAGCCCGGAACCAAGCCCGAGAAGCTCGTCGGTGGAGTCATCGGCGGTTCGATAGTCCAGGGCAAGCTCAAGGTCGGCGACGAGATAGAGATCCGCCCGGGCGTTCCCTACGAGGAGCACGGCAGGATCAAGTACGAGCCGATAACCACCGAAATCGTATCCCTCCAGGCAGGAGGAAGATTCGTCGAGGAAGCCTATCCTGGAGGTCTCGTTGGAGTGGGAACCAAGCTCGACCCGTTCCTCACTAAGGGTGACCTCATGGCTGGAAACGTCGTCGGAAAGCCGGGTAAGCTCCCGCCGGTCTGGGATGAGCTCAGGCTTGAGGTTCATCTTCTCGAGAGGGTAGTAGGAACCGAGGAGGAGCTTAAGGTCGAGCCGATTAAGAGGAGGGAAGTCCTGCTCCTCAACGTCGGCACGGCAAGGACGATGGGCCTCGTTACCGGCCTCGGAAAGGACGAAGTCGAGCTCAAGCTGCAGATACCCATCTGTGCCGAGGTCGGCGACAGGGTTGCCATCAGCAGGCAAGTCGGCAGCAGGTGGAGACTCATAGGCTACGGCTTCATCAAGGAGTGACCCTCTTTTCTTTCCTTCTGGTGGTCTCCATGCGCCGCGAGTGGCTCGTTATTCCAGACACCAACTTTCTCCTCGTTCCAGGGCAGTTCGGCGTCGACATAATATCCGAGCTGAACAGGGTTCTCGATATAAAGTTCAGGATTGTAATTCCAAACGTTGTCCTTCAGGAGCTGGACGTCATCGAAAGAAAGTCCCGCGGGAAGGATCTGATGGCCATCAGGATGGCGAAGAAGCTAGTCGAGAGGTTCGAGACCGTTGATATAGGCCGCTTTGGGGAAAGGATGATAGACGACCAGATTTTTGACTTCGCACTGAATAACGAGCGCGTTGTGGTCTGCACCAACGATAAGGGGCTGAAAAAGAGGCTCCGCGCGAGGGGCATTCCCGTGGTTTATCTCCGCTCGAAGAAGATACTCGAGCTTGAGGGAATGCTGGAGTGAGCTATTTTCTGTCCAAGCTCCACAACCATTCAAAGAGTTCTTTTTGCCTAGGCGTTCAAAACCCTTAAAACTTCCTTTTCTCCATGCATTCGGGTGGGAAATATGTACACCGAAGAGGATCTTTTGAAAGAGATTAAGGAACTAATGGAAGACGACGAACTCTACCAGATGTACGAAAGGGCATTCAGGGAACACATTTACTACTTCGAGACAGCCAACTACATAGTACTGAACATCTACCAGTTCAACGACCACGGGCCGATCCACGTTCTCCTCACAACGAGGCGGGCTCTAGAGCTGCTCAGGATCATCAAGAAGTTCGGCATCGAGACGACCGCCGAAAAGCTCGGTAAGTCCTTCCGCTGGAGCAAGTTCATAGTGGCCTTCGGCGCGCTCTTCCACGACCTGGGCAACATGATACACAGAATAAACCACTATGAGTTCAGCGTCTTCCTTGCAGAGCCCATCATTGACAGGCTCGCCAAGGAGTTCGAGAAAGACGACTGGCTCCTCCTAAAGGCGCTAACGCTCAACGCCATCTACACCCACGACGAGCACGTTCCGTGCACGACGATCGAGGGGAGCCTGGTGACAATAGCGGACGGCTGCGACATGGAGGCAGGAAGGAGCAGACTGGTCCACAAGAAGGACCGCGTTGATATTCACGCAGTTTCAGCATTGGCTATAGAGAGCGTCGAAATCAAGGAAGGAAATGAGGAGCAGCCGATATTAATTGAGATACGCATGAAGCATCTCGCGGGAGTCTTCCAAGTGGACGAGATACTGACGAAGAAGGTCAAGAGTTCGGTGCTGGGCAGGAAGGTGAGGATAAGGATACACGCCGGCGAGGAAGTAATGGAGAAGGTTATTTAACCTTCATCCCAACTTTCTCCATGCTTCCCGATGCCTACTTCGACCTCAAGTACCTCCTCAACAGGGGCTACCGTAAGAAAAGCGCCTTGGACTTCGTGGCCAACCACTATAGGCTAACGCTCGACGAGAGGCATCTATTAGCTAGATGCGTTTTTTCCAATGGATGGATTTTAGAAGTCAAGGAAAAGCTCCTCCGCCCGGAAGAGCTCGCTGGGAATGTTTTAGCAATTGACGGCTTTAACGTCCTTATAACCCTCGAATCGCTCCTCGAGGGAAAGGCAATACTCTGCGAGGACGGTCTGGTCAGAGATTTAAAATATCAGGGGAAGTACGGGCTTAGCGAAAGGACCCCGAACCTGCTCGGGGAAATAGCGAATGTTCTGAAGGAGCTGAAAGTTGGAGATGCAGTGTTCTTCTATGGAAAAAACGTCCCAAAGAGTGGCGAGATCAGGAAGCTGACGGAAGAAAAGCTGGTCGAGTCCGGTCTTTCCGGTGAGATAAAACTTGTGAAGAACCCAGATTCCAAGCTCAAGGCCTTCGAGGTTGTTGCAACGGCAGACGTTGGAATAATCTCCAAGGTTCCCCACGTTTTCGACCTTGCGAGATACGTTGGGGAGAAGCTCGGGAAGGTACCAGTATCATTTCAGCAACTCTTGAGGGAACGATAGCACATGCTCGGAAAAACCTATGAAGACGACCTTACACCGTAGCTAATGTTTAAATATTTCAACTATATGGTAGGTATAACCTAAGGAAAAGGTCGAGATATTATGAAAAAAGGTAAAGTAGTTTCTGCAATTTTCTTGGTGATTTTGCTTTTTGTGAGTGCTAACAGCTGCATAAGCGGAGGAGACACTTCCTCCGCCCATACTGGAGAGCATCAGTACACGAAGAGCGAAACCCATTCAGAAACGGGAGGATACAGCGATACTTACGTTTTCATTGCCTGGGAACCAACATGTACACCTACCTCAAGCTCTATGGCATAGGCTTCGAGAAGGTCTGAGGCCCTTCCGTTATTTTGCCAATTTTTCCACATTTCCAGGCAAACTTTAAATCCTTGAACCCCAATTTTTATCCATGTTTGGAGAGCACGAGCTCAAAACGCAGTTCATCAAAATCCTCAACAAAAAAATACACCTCGTAGAGATGCCCGGGGATAAAATCCTCTACAAGCGGGACAATGTTCGGGTTCTGATAAAACGGGGCAAAGGGGCGTTTAATGTACTCCCCTCACCTGCCACGGGCTATGGAGTCAAGTTTCTCATGGTGAAGTTCTCGTCCAGATTATCCATTCCACCCAAGGAGAGGCTCACAGGCTACCTATCCACTCCAATAGATATAGAAGTCAAAAGTGGAGACGTTATGATAGACCGCTTCGTGATCGGTAGGGAGAAGTACGCGCTCTACGGCCAGGATAACGTAGGTGTAATAGCGCGCTATCATGTGAGCGAGTTTCTCGAGAGAACACCCGATGAGCTCGGTGTTATAAAGCTCGTGATAAACAATCCAACCGACGAGTGGAAGCTCGTCGATAAGATCGTCATCCCGATAAGGAACAGCGTCATGTTCTACTCCCCGGAGAGGGCATACTACCCGCTCGTAATACTGACAACCAAAGAGCCCTATGAGGTCAACAACACTGGAAACCCGCCCGATGGAACATTGAAGGCCACCCACAGGGCAGAACCGCTACCAAACTTCAAGATGAGGTGGTGAGAATGGCAAACTTAACGGATAATACCACCACAACTCTCCCCACTGGCCTGGAGAAACCAATACTGGCTGGGATAACATTAGAAACGGCCATCAAGGCAGTTGTTATCCTAGTTGCCATGATAATCCTTGGAAGGACCCTCAGAAAAATCATAATCAGGGAATCAAAGGAGACCAGCCTCACGTGGATAATCAACGAGGACACCGCTGATATAGTGTTCCGCATGTTCGTCCTTGGGGGAATAACATGGTCCCTCTTTGAGATTGGTTTAATGGCTTACCCGATATTGCGGACGACGGTCGGGAACATAACCTTCGCGGTCGGCTTCTTTTACTTCGCCTACTTAATAGCCAGGAAGTCCAAGGATTACTTCATCATGAGCGCGGGCAGGAGGCCCTCCCCAGACGTGCAGATAAAGGCCAAGATATTCTACTATACCTTCATCACCGTGGCGTTCTTTTTGAGTCTCAACTTTGCAGGAGTCAGCACTCAACTGAGCGCCCTTCTCGCCGCGGCGGGAATAACAGGTATCGTCCTCGGTTTTTCAGCCCAGACTGTAGTTTCGAACTTCATCTCCGGACTCTTCATGTACTTCGATAAGCCCCTTAACATCGGCGACCCAGTGAAAATAGGCGAGCTCGGGGGCGTTGTGGAGGACATAAGAATCCTGTCGACTCGGATTCGGGCCTGGGACGGCACCCTTATCAGAATTCCAAACGAAAAGCTCTTCAACAGCAACATAATCAACCTCCAGGGGTACCCCGCCAGAAGGGTGGACGTAAGGATCGGCATAGCCTACAGTGCAGACATCGAAAAGGCCATCGAGGTGATAAGGGAAACCCTCGACAAGATGCCCCTGGTCCTGGCGGAACCAGAGCCCCTCATTTTCGTTGAAGACCTTGGGGACAACGCGGTTATACTCTCGATCCGGGCATGGGCTCCGAGTGAGAAATGGTTCAACGTCAAAACGGAGCTGATATCAAAAGTGAAGAAGGCCCTTGACGAGGCCGGCATAGAGATACCCTTCCCGCAGCGCGTTAATTGGTTCGCAGAGCCGCTGAGGATAAAACTCGAAAAGGAGACCTGAACCCCTACTTCTTCTTTTCTAGCAGGGCATAGAAGAAGCTTATCGTCCTGTGCCTATGGGGCCAGGCCCTCATCGTTCCGGGCAGGAATCCCTCATCATAGGGGCCCTTCAGGGGAACCAAACGGGCATCATCGTGCCTCCCCAGGAACCATTCAATTAGCTCTTCGTTCTCCTCTGGCAGCATCGAGCAGGTTGAGTAGAGCATCCTTCCTCCATGTTTCAACAGCTTCCAGGCGCTCTCGATGAGCTCCCTCTGAAGGGAAACGACCTTAGGGATGTTCTTCTCCCTGAGGCGCCATCTCAGCTCGGGATTTTTCGCTATGGTTCCATCGCTCGTGCAGGGGGCATCGAGAAGAACTCTGTCAGCTATCTCCTCCCCGAGGATTTCTGGAGCCCTCCTCCCGTCGGCCTTGATTACTTCAGCTATCTTAACGCCAGCTCTCCTTAGAATTTCCTTCATGCGCTTTATCCTTGCTCTATCAACGTCGAAGGCATAAATGCTTCCTTCGTTTCTCATAAGCTCAGCCATGTGGGCGGTCTTGCCTCCGGGAGCGGCCGCCAAATCGACCACCGTTTCCCCGAGTTCGGGAGCCAAAACGAGCGAGGCGACCGCTGCTGCCTCTTCCTGTGGTATAGCAAGCCCCTTGTTGAAGAGCCACTTAGGATTGAATGGGTCAAGGATTCTCAGAACGGTCTCAATCCTCTCGCTCCTCTCGAAGCGCACTTCCTTATTCCTCAGGTAGTCCTCGACCTCATCCACGCTCGCCTTGAGGAGATTCACCCTTATGCTCGTTGGCAGGGTCTCGTTAAGGGCCTTGAGAAGTTCCTCTGCTTCCTCCCCAACGAGCTCCCTCACCCTGTGGATAAACCACTCGGGAAACAGGTATTCCCATTCGAGGCGTTTCTCCTCGGTGTCAAGCTGGGGGACGTATTCCAGAACCCTCGGGAGAAGGTCATAGTAGTAATAGCCCACGAATGGATGTGTTCTTCTCGAGAGAAACTGGGCGAGGCCCTTCAAATGCCTCCTAGTCTTCTCGCTCGGGTCCCTGAAGACGGCAACCTCCACGGCAACCCTAAGCGTCGTCCTCAGCCAGGGGTCGAGGATGTAGGGCGAAACTCCGACCAGCTCCTCGATTATCTCGTCTATCAGGCCGAGCCTCCGCTGAATTGAATAGAAGATACCGGTAAGCTTCGAATTCTCCCACCCATCGATTCGGTATTTCGCGAAGGCCTTTCTCTTGGCACTCTGGCTTGGTTTGATCTCCTCACCGAGTTTTACCGCCTCGATCAGCGCGTAGAGCTGCCTATCGCTCAGTTTGAGCTTCCCCAACTTTGCACCCCTCAAGGAATTCTTGAGGTTAGAGTTTTAAAACCTGCGAAACTCCCCGACAGACTGTGAACTAGAAATAAAAGATGTAACTCGTCCAGAGACCTCCTTGGCTTTTATACGCACCAGAGGATCCTCTTTTTGGTGGATTAACTCCCCCACAACTTTAGAGATTCTCACGACCTCATCTTTTACGTCCGCAGGAAGAGGGTACTTCATAACATCCCCCAACACATCGAGAATCAACTCCAAAAGGAAATCTTCTCCACTAAAGAGGAGAGTATATGCCTCAGTAAGCAGGAGTCTCAAAGCATCCACGTCGTCAGAGGGAATAAAAGAATTGGCAAGAAGACGTAGCCCTATCGTTTTTAAGTATGGGTCATCGGAACCGATGAGTTTATTGATCTTGGTGTTTATGGATTCGGACATTCTGACTGGCCGAACTTTTGAGAGCACGTCAATAGCTTCCAGCGTCACTATGTCACGATTTGAATTTTCCACAAGATTCGTTAAAACCTCTGTTATCTCCAGGAATTCCTTCTCTTCAAGGGGAATACCCTCAACCAGGTGCCCCAAAGCACGAAGCGCCTTCATTACTATTCTCTCGTTTTCGTCAGTCAGTGTATCAATAAACACATCCAGATGGTTCTTTAGAACCCGGCTCTTCACATCCCCACCAGTTCTTTTGAAAATCTCGTTAAGGGCCATGAACGCCCTAAGGCGCGTGATATCATCCCGCTCCCTGGCAAGATCCAGAATGAGAATTAGAAGGCCCTCATCCTCGGAGGCCAGTCTCACCGTCTCCAATATCTGCCAGGAAAGCACAATCTCTCTGAGCTCGGCTTTTGATAGAGTGTTGCGCGGGGACATTACAGTAGATAATTCAAATTTCGAACATATATTAATTTCGCTTTTCGCTTTACAAATTTTAAGTGGTTCTCCTAACTAACTAGGTCCTCCACAACTCCCGGGGAAGTGAGGAGTGGCAAGCACTATGGCCCGCGCGGTGACCCAGGCAGTTTATCGAACGTCCCACCAAGCACGTCGGGAGGCTGCATTTCACCGTCGACTCCAAGCAACAGAGAAGAGTCCCCCACAACCAGAGCGAGAATCATTGCTTCATCAATGAGACCCGCGTTCAGGAACTTCTTAACAACATTCCTGGCTTCCTCCGGCCTCGAACGGTAGTAACTGTAAAGTGCGCCCTCCAAAAGCCCCAGAATTTCACCGGCCCTCGCGCGCAGGACTAAGTTATCGGCGGTCTTTGTAAGCTCTTTGAGAACCGGAAGAATTTCCCGAAGAACTCCCTCCATAGGAATAGTACTCGGGAGCTTTAGTATGTCTGCCAATGCATCTAGGGCAACTTCTACGAGGAGAGGATTCCCACTCCTTATGAGCTCCGCCGTCCCCCTGAGGATAAGGCCCCAGTTTTCACTTGACGGTTGCCCCATGTTGAGAAGCAGCCTCAAAGCCAGTGCCTTTCCGTGGAGGTTAGGCGAGTTGAGGAGAGACGCCATGCGGGAGAGCACTCCATCGGGGGGAGAGGGCACGGATATCTTCGCCGCAAGCTCCACCGCCTCGAGCCATGCCAGGCCTTCGCCCCTGGAAACCAGTGAAGCGAGTGCATCCACGAGGTCCACCAGCTGTTTTTCCCGCAGGGGAGTTTCCCCAACCAGACGTTTTAAAACCCTAAGGGCCCTCATGTTAAGTCGCTCATCTCCTTCATGGAGGGCCTCCACTATTGCATCGAAACCGCTCTTCAATATTAGAGACTTCGTCTTTCTGTCGGTCCCATTAAGAACCTCCTCGAGCGCGGCAAGGGCCCTCATCTTTATGGTTCTATCTTCCTCCCTAGCAAGGTCAATAAGTGCTAGAAGTGCCTCCTCACTACCCCGAGACAGTTCAACCGCATCCATCATCTGCCAAGAAAGTATCAGCTCCATTATTTTATCGGTAGAGACACCACCCATTACAGTCACCACCATCGATTATAGCAACTACTATTGGTTGGGGGTTATCCAATATATTCTTTTCGCCAGTCGGTATTTTAAGTCCTCTCGAACCTGTAAATATCGACCAGAATCCTCTCCAGTCTCTTTCGATGGAAGAAGAATTGGGCGGGAATCTCAAAAGGAATAGTTATCCTATGAGTTATTGAAAAACCAGCATCTCTAACGAACGTTTCAATGAACCTTCTCACCTCAGGCTTCGCGAGGTGAATGGAATAGACAACGTCACTTATCCCAAAGGCCCTCATAAGAAAGGGTCTGTCGGCATGCTTCACCTGGCTGCCAAAGGGAGGGTTCATTACCACAGTATCAACACGGAGGGCAAAATCCGAGACGTCAAAGTTCACGAACTCAACACAGTTCTCAAGGCTGAGAGATTCGACGTTCTCCCTGGCGATTCTTAAAGCCTTCCCGTCGATTTCAACGGCGTAGACTCTTTCAGCCCCCATCAGGCATGCGCCGGCACTCAGAACTCCAGTCCCGGCACCCAAATCCGCGATGACTTTACCTTCAATGTCTCCAATGGAGTGAGCCAGCCAGAGCAATTCTGCCGCAACGTCTCCTGGGGTTCTGTACTGCTCCAATTCGGGTTTCGGCTGTGGAAAGCCTTTCAACCTTGAAAGGATCATCGCAAGGTGCTTTTTCCTCAACCTCTCACCCCGTGGAGGGCTATGCCAAAAGGTTCGTTCTTATCCCGCTTCCCCCCGAAGATTTCATCGAACTCGTAGTCCTCGCGCAGGCCAAGGAGGAGTTCCACCTCAGGTGGAGTTAGAACCGGCTTTCTCCAGTTCTCGACGTCGTCTATGGGCACCCTTGGACAGGCCACTACCACATAGGCATCGAAGTCAAAGCCTTCGAGAGCGGGATAGCTTATGTGGTTCATGGCTATGAGCCTCGCGTACTTCCCGTGCTCGCGGAGGAGCTTAATTATTCTCCTCGCCTCCCCCAGACGAAGCTGCCCCTTCTTGGTGCTTACAACGACACCGAACTTTTCCACATCGTAAGCCTTCGCTATCTGGGCCCAGCGCTTTCGTATTATCCATTCGGCCTCTTCATTCATCCATATCGCATCCCTACTGTAGGGGTTTACCGCTAGGGTGGGCTTCCTGACTGCCAGGGCAACTCCAACCGGGTGGAAGTATCCAGCACCAATGAAAAGCACCCCATCGGCGTCAACTTTGGCGGCGGTGAAGTTGCAACCGATAACCTGGCCGCGCCAGCTTACCCTTCCGTCGCCATCACCTACGAGGACTTCAAAGCCACCATTTTCAAGGAACTCCCTGGCCCTTTCCAGCTGGTGTATGTGCTGGGCGGTTGTAACGAGCGCTATCTTCCTCCCGAGCTTTTTAATCTCGTCCAGATTCTTCTCCAGCGCAGGAAGAACGTCAACTTTGGCAAAGGCTGGAACAAAGAGGGTGGGAACCTCAAGGTTGAGCTTCATGTAGCTGTGGCCGAGATGAATGAGCGCGTCGCAACCGAGGGCCTTCGCCTCCCTATCAGCAGGGTCACAGGCACCATAGTTGATGTCGCCGCTTATTATTGCCTCTATCCCGTTCTCTTCAAGAAAGTCGGCCAGAAACTGAGCCTCGTGCTTGAGGCCCTCGGGAGTCTGGATAAGAACGCGCTTAGCTTTAAGCTCTCCAAGTACTTTCAATATCTCTCGCTCATCTATCTCGTGCATCCTCTCACCAATGAGCCTTCATAATGAGGCCTTAAAATTCTTCCCCAAAAAAGGGGGAAATATTTTTATATTTTCACACCCAATATACCTCGAAGTCCGATGTATTGGGGGTGACGTTATGGAGGACATCATAGTAGTTACGACCGAAAGCGTGCCCGGATACAGAATAGTTGAGATCAGGGGAATAGCTAGGGGAGGAATAGTTAAGGCCACCCACCTGGGCAGGGACATAATGGCCGTTTTTAGAAACATAAAAGGTGGCGAAGTGAAAGAGTACACCCAGATGATAGCCGAGGCCAGGGAGGAGGCCCTGAAAAGGATGGTACTCCACGCCAAGGAGCTCGGAGCCAACGCCGTTGTAAACGTCCGCTTCGCAACTGCGAACGTCGGTTCTAGTGTTGCTGAGGTTTACGCCTACGGTACTGCGGTGGTCATGGAAAAGGAGTGATTGCCATGTACCTCCTCCCGTTCCCGATACTGGGAGGTTTGCTCGCTTGGACCACGATATAATTCTTAGGCTTCAAAAGGACAAAGTGGTCAGAGTTCGTATTCGGGCTGGCGATATTCTTCATTGCGATAATCGTCCAGAACTCAATCCAGCAGTTGCCTCTACTGGCGCTGGGAATACGCTCGAACGCAGATGTCATAGCCAAGGGGGCGGCCTTTACCATAGCGGCCTCGCTGTGGCTGGGCCTTGTTGCTGGCCTCATCCAGAGGGCACCAAATACATTCTCGTTAAAGGGAAAGACCTGAGGACTGCTCTCTTCGTGGGGCTTGATTCGGCGTCACCGAGGCTTTCTTTGTGGGAATAATCGCCGCCGTTGCCGCGATAGCGAGACCCCACTGGATGTTCCAGTCAGCACAGCCCTCCTCTCGTAGATCGAGCGCTACTTCGCCGTGTTCTTCCATGTAGGGACAACGGTCTTCCTCGCCTACGCATACAGGGAAGGCTTCGGAAAGAAAGGGTTGATTGCAATCGTCGGTCTGCATACGATCGTTGACTCAATGGCAGCCTACTACCAGCTAACAGGGAGCGAGACATTTATGTACGCCACGAGGTTATCTTTGCCGGAATAGCGCTCGCGCTCAGGGTGAAGGTCGAGAAGCCTGAGGAAGAAAAAGTAATATGGTGAAGTGATTGCTTGGTAACAAAAAGGAAAGGGCACTCAAAAAGCTTCTCAAGGACTTACGCTCCGGTCTTTACTCCTATTTAGTCCTTTCTCTCTTAGAAAAGAGAGAAGAGATGCACGGATATGCGATAAGGAAAGAGCTTGAGAAGCTGAGCAGTGGAAGGCTTGTTCCGAGCGAGGGAACTCTCTACGACCTCCTCAAGAGCCTGAAGAAGTACGGACTCGTTGAGGACTTCTGGGCCGAGGTCGGCGGAAGGCCGAGGAAGTATTACAGAATTACGGATCTTGGAAGGGAAGTTCTAACCGAGCTGAGGGGTGAAATAAATGAGATAGTTCGAATAATAGAAAGGAGGGAGCAGTGGTGACGAACCCCGACATCCCACTCGAGGCCTTTACAACGGCGATGGTTTTAATTGCAGGCCTTTCGACCTTTGCTTTCGAAACAATATTAACAGCAACATCGGGTTAAGGGTGGGCAATACATACCTTTCGGAAGAGGCCTGGAAGAAGGGAAACACCATGGCTGAAATCGGAATGCTCCTTCTCTCGCTCGTCCTTGCGGCTATGATACTCTTCAACGTCAGAAGGGACATTTTCACAATCACCCTTCTGATTGGAACCTTCGCCGTGATTTGGGCGGGCACTTATGTGGCGAAGAGAAATTACGAGATTGAAGATTTGAGCCAAGAAGCTCTGGAGAAGCCAGAGCGGGAAAGGCAAATACCCGAGTTCAACGTGAGGCCGTACCTCACCATCCATCTCGCGGTTCTGGTCATATACTTCATCCTCACCGCTTTTCTCTGGGAGAGAATTCCGGACACAGTTGCAATACACTTCAACCTGAACGGTCAGCCAGACGGCTTTGCGGACAAGGTCACTGGAATTCTCGCCATACCTCTGTTAGTGTGGGGATTCTTCTTTACAATGACGTACTTTGCCAAGAGCCCGCTCTTCACCAGCAGAGGATTCTTTATTCTGCCCAATAGGTCTAAGCGCTTCGCCGAGTTCATGACGGTACTGAACATGACCACAACACCCGTGTATACTATCGCGCTGCTCTACAACGTGGTCCTGATTCCTGGGATATACGTCAGCTACGCCGCTTTCCCGGTGCTGGCGGGGATGCTCTTTGAAATTTGCAGGCTTCTCTCGGCGAAGTGATGCAATGGAGCCCTATCCGCTCCTTAGATTCCTCTACAGTCTCTTCCTAGGCGGCCTGCTCACATATCACTACAGAAACGAACCAAACTATGTAATATGCTTCCGCATCGGCTACACCTTCCTCTGGCGGGAAGCCGGGGGAAAGGCCAACGCCTTCGGCGGGTGGCCCTAACCCTTTTTGGGGTCGCGATAATAGTCATAAGCCCTTTCCTAAGCACTACCTGGCCGATAGTCGTTTTTCTCCTTGGAATCGCGGTAATCTCGGGGGTTGCCTACTTGCTCGCGAAGGAAGCCTACGAGAAGGAGGAACTCAGTGAAAAAGCCCTAGAAAAGCCTAAAAAGATTATAGAACTGCCCGATATAAGAACAGTACCTTTACGCCCAGACAATCATGATAACAGCTTATCACCCCCTTCTTGGTAAAGCTCCCTGGGAACTGCTTCTGATAATGTTATTCATGCTCTTCATGACGTCTTCTCAGGAAAACCGCTCATCCTCCAGATTTCACCGAATTTCACAGATAAGCTGGCAAAGGCCAGTGCTGAGTTCATGACATTTCTGACGTTCCTCTGCGTTATGTCTGGAGTGCTAACCTTTTTTGAAGCCGGAACAGAGGTTGGGGTTCTCTTTGCCCTGATATTAATCCCCCTTATGTTCATTGAAATGTTCCGCTCCCTGCTGAGAGCTGAGGAGGAAGGGTATGAGTAGTCAGCTCTCAAAGGCTTTAACTCTTCAGGCTTTCAACGGATTTAAATAACTTCATGTATTATTGGCTGTGGTGATATCATGTTCCTCGAGGAGCTCTACCGCTACCTTCGTTGGAGAACGTAGCCCGATGACGAAAGAGCCGTGGAGAGGTTCTAGGGGATAGCAAAGGTCTTTGAATTCATGGAGGAACTCCTGCCGGAAGAGCCTAGAGTGCTCGACTTCTGCGCCGGTACGGGAATTGCCGGAGCGGCCACTGCCAAAGCCACTAATGCTCCCCTGCTGACGGTTCTGGACGCAAGGAATGAGGACCTTAAGAAGGCCAGGAAGTGGCTCGAGATAGCGGGGATAAGTCTAGAGCTTAAGCTCATCACTGGATATGTGAGGGAAGTTTCAAAGCTCGTAGGAGAGCACGGCCTGGCCTTACTCTGGGGACTCACAATGCCACACTTCGACCCCTTCGATGCCGTAAGAATATTCGCAAACGTTACCCTGAGCCTGAACGAAGATGGAATTTTCGTCATAAAAGAAACGGACAGGGTTTACGGAATCCTATACAATATAGGTTACAAAGACTTCCTCGTCGAATCTAAAACGGAGGACCACACCATAGTCTCAGTTCACGAAGGCTACAACCTCAAGAGGGGCACTTCAGGAGGACATACTACAAGCTACCGGGCTTCGAGAAGATTACCGAAGATGGGTACAGGCTCTGGGACGTTGCGTCGCAGCTGGCCATCGGGAGCGTTTTCTTCAGGGAATGGAAGCTCATCACAATAAACGAACATGGGATCAACGGTGTTTCCCACCTGCTCTACTTCAGAAGGCCGAGGAGGAATATCGCCAGGGAAGTATTCAGCGCTTTTTGACTTGATTTATCCTAAATGCCTCAGTGCTCCGCTTTAAATTCTATCTCCACTATCTGACTTGTATTTCCGTTCTTTATGACGAGGTAACAATCCTCCCCAGGAGCCTGGAAGTCAAGCTCTACTGCAGTTACATTCTCCCACATCATCACAGCACTCGAAGGATCAAACTCCCCAAAATAGCCAGAATCCGAGATAATCACGTAAGCCGAAAATGGATGTTCTGCCCTGATGTACCCAGTGACGGAGGTGTTGGCTGGAATGAATTCGGCCTGGATGTGATTGGGACAAACATAGCTTTTCTCATAAACGTAGTTGGCCGGCAGGAGTGCCGCCTGTGCAACAAAACCAACCACCACTGCAATCACAAGCAACACTTCAGGGAGGATTAGTCTCCTCATTTTCAGCACCAGCTTTCATTTAAGGCCTTATTTTTTAAAACTCTTTCGAAAAATAGCACAATCGCCAAAAAGCTGTGCAATCCACAGTCTTTTATGCTGTTTCTCCAAGTTCTTCTATGCCCATTGTGAATTACAAAAAGAACAACGGCTTTAATGAAAAATCCGTCAAGACCAATTGCTTACTCCCTAGGATACTATCGTTACAAGTGTCATTACTACAACATCTGCCAGAGGCCTGCATCACCCGACCGACAAAGCAAGGTAAAACAAATGAAAGCTGAAAGACATCGGCTCATACAAAATAAAACTCGGGCCGCCTGTCCTTGAATATGTCGTTGAGCTCATTGAGCCTCTTGTCCCTGGTGAGGTTCAGGTCAATCTCGACGACACCAATCTCTTCCCTATCCCCACTTCCTACCGCCAAAACTTCGGCCTTCGGTGAGGCTATTGTGCTCTTGCCTATGAACCTAAGGCCCCGCTCCTCGCCTATGCGATTAGCGGTTATAGTGTAAACGCGATTCTCCAAGGCCCTGATTGGCATGGCCCTCGGCGCATAAGGCATAACGAGGTTGCTCGGGTGGGCTATTATCTCCGCTCCCTTCAGAGCGAGCGTTCTTGCCGATTCTGGGAAGAACCAGTCAAAGCATATCATAACTCCGACCTTTACGATGCCGATATTGAAAACGTGGAAGCCGAGGTTTCCGGACTCGAAGAAGAGCTTCTCGCGGTAGAAGAGGTGAACCTTGTGGTACTTCCCGATATAGCCCCAGCCTATCGGGCCAACTATTACTGCGGAATTGTAGAGCCTTCCTTTCTCATCTTTCTCTGCAGTTCCCGCGACGATGAAGACCTCAAGATCCCTGGAAAGCTCAACAAGAAACTCAGTGGTTTCTCCGTCCGGAATCTGGCCGGCGACGCTCTCCACCTCGTCCCTGCTCTCAAAGTTGTAGCCGGTGTCGAAGAGCTCAGGGAGGACCACCAGCTTCGCCCCTTCCTTGGCGGCCTCTTTTATAAGCCTCTCCGCTTTGGAGTAGTTTTTCTCAGGTTCCAAAAGCTTCGGCTCCATCTGGACATAGGCGACCCTCATACCACCACCGTGGGATTTTATCCGGAGAAGTAGATAAGGTTAATGGAGAAGTGTTTCAAACTTGAAAACAGTCATATTTAATCTACTCCATCTTACAAGATCAATATAGACAATTGCTATATAGTTGACAACGCATTCAGCCTAAAGACCAATAACAGGCTACAGATAAAATATAAAAGCCCCACACATTCTGGAAAAATTGGAAAACAAGAACCCATCCTCTATCGGCTTTTCGGGCAGGTTAGAGCGTTGGTGCATCTTTTCGACCGTCCAAAGGGAGCTAACCTTTCCCCACGGAAAAGCTTAAAAAGGAGCCGCTGGAGCTAAGGGTGGAGTTAAAGCTCAGGGGTGATGCTCATGAAGAGGAGACCCAGGAAGTGGAAGAAGAAAGGAAGGATGAGGTGGAAGTGGATTAAGAAGAGGATCAGGCGCCTCAAGAGGCAGAGGAGAAAGGAACGCGGACTCATCTGATAACCCTCCTCTCCTTTTCTATCGATTTGCTTTTTGGTGGTGCTATGGACTTTTTCGATGCCTTCGAGAGGCTTTCACTCGAGCTTAAAACCTCAATGGGGAAGACCCTCCTCCTGGCCGATGCACACATGGGGTTTGAGCTTTCCCGCGGGTTGAGAATAAGGACTCACTTCGAAGAGAGGCTCGCCGAGTTCATAAAGGAGAGAGACCCTGACCTGCTGATACTCCTGGGAGATGTCAAAGAGCCCATTGGACTTAGTTTCACGATGAAGCGCCTGTTGATTGGGTTCTTTTCCGAGCTGAGAGAGGTTCCAACTGTAATAACCAAAGGCAATCACGACGGGCGCATAGAAGAAGTTGCCAGGAAGTTTCCAAACATCAATGTCGTTGACCACCTCGTCATTGACGGCCTCCTTTTACTCCACGGGCACACAAACCTGCCAGAGGTGGAGTTCGTTGAGGCCTACCTCGGCCACATACATCCCGCTTGTGGCATCAAGGGGGGTAGAGTCCTCAGAAAAACCAAATGTTTCTTGAGGGTGGAGAAGTTCCTAATCCTGCCCTCTGTAAATCCATACCTAGAGGGCTTTGACGCGAGGGAAGGTATTAAGATAGTCCCCTTCTTGAGAAATGCAAAGAAGGGAAAGGCTTTTTTACCCGACGGACTCTACATAGGCGAAGTTTCCTTCCAGTAGGACAAACTTTATTAATGAGTATGAAAACAACTTTTCATAGGTAAGATGAGAGTACATCAGGTGGGGGAGATGAGCGACGTCTATGAGAAGCTCGAGGCACTGCTGCGCTCAATGGGTATCAAGAAGACGGAACTGAGAATATACCGCCTCCTGCTTGAGAAAAGGGAGCCAATGAGAATAACTGAAATACAGAGGGAGCTCGGAATAAGCGAACGCTCGGTCAGGGAGCACGTCCTGAAGCTGTATAGAAGAGGAATTCTAAAAAGGAGGCTCATCGAGCAGGGATGGCTCGGCTACGTCTACACCGCGGTCTCACCGAGTGAAGTCCTCGGAAACATTAAGGAAAACCTTGTAAAGAGGATAAACGAGCTGGAGAAAGAATTAAATGGCTCTTCTAGCCGGGGGGGTTAGAGGAGCCCCACAATTCCTGTTTTTTTCAGGATCTCCACGAGCCTCTCGAGCTTCTCCACATCCACCTTGCCAAACTCCTCCTCAAGGGCTTTAAAGGCTTCGTCCTTCGGTAGAAGCTCACCCAGCATTAAGAGCTCGTGAAGGTGGGCGAGAACTTTTCTATCCTCCGTCAGCACTTTAAACTCCTCATAGGCCTTCTCGTCAATTTCACGGATGAAAGTCGCCGAAATGATACCTTTCCTAACCCACTTAAGCCATGGCCTTCTCTCAAAGTGGTGGCCGCTCTGGATTTCGAGGAAGCGCGAGTCCCTCGCGAGGCCCATCATGACGAGCCTCTCAACCGTTTCGGTGTCCCTCTCTCGCCCGAGTTCACCCAGATACTTCATGGCGTAGCCCCTGGCGAAGCGCTGGAGTTCGTCCTTTTCTGCCTTTGCCAGTGCCAGGGCAGTCGCCAGAACAGCCTTACCAATCAGCTCGATGGTTGCCTTGCTCACCTTATCGATGGTATCCTCACTGGAGTGATAGAAGCGGTCAGGCCACGTTATGGACATTACCGAGGGAATACCAAAGAAGTTGAAGACGTCGTGGTCGCTGCCCATCTCGTAGGGATAAGACTTAAGCTTGAGCCTCGGCATCGGGCTTCCCGAAAAGCTTTTTCCGGCTCCGTTTGCCTTTTCGAGGAAATATTCAATAACCCCTGAGACCACCGAGAACCTTGACACAGGAGTTCTAACGAGCATCACCGTCGAACCGGCCCTGTCCTCGCTCCCGGCGACCATGTCGAGGTTTATAACAGCATAGTACTTGTCGAGCTCGGCGTACTTCTCGATGAAGGCCTGGGTTCCGTAGTACTCGGGTATCCAAAGGAAGGCAAAACCAAAGCGGAAGGAGTTGTTGTAGAGGCCGTTCAGAACCCTCGCGAGCTCTATGAGCATCGCGCTTCCGCTGGCGTTGTCGTTGGCCCCGGGCTTGGGGTGGCAGATATGGGCTGTGAAGAGTATGAAAGGAGGCTTTCCTATCTCGGCGTAGAGGATTGGGAGAACCTGACGCTCGTTTATCTGGGTCTCGACCTCTATTTTCGCTTTAACAGTCTCCCCCGAGTTCAGCTTGCCTATGACCGCCTTCGAGAGGCTCTCTGGAACTGCAACGGCTGGAATCCTTGCCCATTCAAGTTCATCCTTAGTGAGGAAAAGGCCGATGTAGGGAATTGCGTCCCCCGTTCCTTCCCTGTAGGCGATGAACGCCTTTGCCTTTACCTCGTTGGCCCTTCTATAGGCGTCCCTCCAGTTCCTCCCAACCATGACTACTCTCCCTTCAGCCTTCTCCCAGTCCTCGTCCTTGGCTATGTGGACGACTTCACCTTCAGCTTTCCCGCTCGGGGAGTGGGCCATCACCACCAGCGGGCTCATCGAAGTCGTGAGAACCTTTCCACGGAGCTCGACCTTTCCATGTACTAAATCCCACGCTATAGGAGACTTCAACGTCAGATAGCGGGTCTTCCCATCGTAGAACTCCTCGAAGAGCTGAGAGTTAATCCCCCAGATTCTGAGCTCCTCCCCGATAAACTTAACTGCCTCAGGGAGCTCCTTCGAGCCCTGTATCCTGTGGAACTGACTTATCTCGGCTATGTAGTGGAGAACGTTGGCCGAATCAAAAACCTCTGCCTCCTTCAAAAAGCGCATCATGTCTATCCCCAGAGGAAATAACCCTCTGGATATTTAAGGTTGGTCTCCGGCAGGGAAATGAAAAAGCCAACTAACCCCAGGTGACGTGCCTGTTCACGAGGAAGCGGACTATGAACGAGACGGCGATGCCGACCAGGTTGGCAAGGAGGTAGTTCATTCCAAAGAAGATGAGGGTAGCGTAGATGATCCACTGAACGATTGCACCAGTTAGAGCAGCAAGATGGAAGCTCAGGAGGCGCTGATAAAGGGGCCTGCTTTTCAGGTCTCTGAAAGTCCAGAGGTCGTTCCAAGTAAAGTTGTTGAGTATTGCCAGCTCCATGGCAGGAATGTTAGCGAGTATCTTGTCCCAGCCGAGCTTTTCGACGAAGAACCAGAGAAAGCCCTGGTTAACGAGTACCCCTGAGAGGCCAACGAGCGTGAACTTCACCAGCCTGTCAAGCTCGCCCTCCCACTTCATGAGCCTGTAAACGTGCTTGAGGTAATTGAGTATCGTCTTTCCACCGAGCTTGCTCTCGCCGGCGTGTCTGAGGCCAAAGATAAATGGAACCTCTTCGACGCGCTGGTATCTGCCCTTGATAAGTATCTCCATAAGTATCTTGAAGCCAATGGGATTAAGCTGGGCGTTTTCGACGACTTCCTTTCTGAGGGCGAAGAAGCCGCTCACGGGATCCTTAACGTCCCTTATTTTCGGCAGGGCAATACGGCCGATCATTATAGCCCCCTTGGAGATCAGCTTCCTGTACCAGTACCAGTTCCTGACGCCCCCTCCCCTAACGTAGCGGGAGGCTATGGCTATGTCCGCGCCGTTCTCGATTGCCTCCAGCAGCAGGGGAATCACCTCCGGCGGGTGCTGCAGGTCGGCGTCCATTACGACGAAGACGTCGGCGCTCGCCTCCTTGAAGCCGCGGATGACAGCTGAGGAGAGACCCTTCTCCTTCGTCCGGCGGATAACCTTAACTGAATACTTTTCGGCGAGCTTCTGGGCGAATTCCCAGGTTTTGTCAGGGGAATCGTCGTCAACAACGATGATTTCATAATCGTAATAAGCAATGGCCTTGCTTATTCTCTCGAAGAGCTCCTCAAGGTTGTCGCGCTCGTTGTACGTTGGTACTATCACCGAGACCTTCATGTTCTCCACTCCTCCACCATGTACACTAGACTACTCCGTAAACTTTATAAGTCCTGCGAGTCCCCTTATCAGCGGGCATGGGGCCGTGGGGTAGCTTGGCCTATCCTTCCGGCTTCGGGAGCCGGGGACCCGAGTTCAAATCTCGGCGGCCCCACCATAACAACCCTCTGCTTGCGCAAAGCGTTGACGGAAAGGTGCGTGCAATTCTGAAGTGCTCGCATTCCAAGTGGTTTATTCTCCAATTATCAATTGCAATGGTTTCACTCTCCTCAAGGCGTCCAACGGACGCCAGGAAAACATGAACCCAGGTAACAGACTGTTTTCGAAGATAAACCACACTAAAAGCACAATTCAAAAGTGCACGCTTTCATTTCTACCGTTCAATGAAAAGGATTCTTTTGATCAACCTTTGCAAGGCAAAGGTTGCTTCGCCTTCGCGAAGTTTGATTAAGGTTCGCATGTCAATTCTAAAATGGCTGGTTCTTAAATGGGTTTACTCCCTCAATTGCCAGTTTTACAGTGTTTCACTGCGAATATAACGTCCGAAAGGCGTTAAGAGGAAAGTGAAACCATTTGGATTGCTTGTTTTTTGAGTCAAACCCACTTTGAACTTACAATCTTGAAAGACATGCAAACTCAATAGCCTATTTAGATGGAAGTTCGCTCTTTGATCAACCTTTTCACTAGAAAAGTTTGGCGCTACTTTTCCTCGTTCCAGTCTTTAATGACGTGGGTCTGTCTCATCTTGTCAGCAAAATTCCAGAACTTCGGGACGACCATCAATGCAATGCCTATTGCGAGCACTATCACCGCGATAACTGCGGCCGCAATGCCGCTGCTGAAGGCCCAGAAAGTCATCACAAAGGGCGCGAGCATGATTCCGAGTATAGCGGCGCCAAAAACCAACACCAAAATTCGGTAGCCGTACCTTTCCATGAAGAGGGCAAAGTCCATTGCTCTCACTAGTTACCATTGAAGTAGAGAAAAATATAAATTTTGCATAAGCCCCACTAGGAGTATGAAATTCCAGGGAAGAGGATAAAATTTATAAATCAATACCTGAACCTATCAACGGGCACAGCCCCGTGGTGTAGCGGCCAAGCATGCGGGACTCTGGATCCCGCGACCGGGGTTCGAATCCCCGCGGGGCTACCATCTAACTGGGCTCCAGACCTCGAACCCCATCCTTTTATCATCTTCCGTGTTCTAATCTCGAACCTCATGTTATACCTCACAATGTATCACGTCATGAAGGGGCTTTATCATGAATGCTATCCGACTTTTGGAAGTTGAACAAGTCAAGGGGGTGAGGACGTGAACACTGTAATAAACCTTAAGGGAGAGATTGCAAACCTCCTGAGGGACGAGATTCCTGAATGAGAGAGGAATATGCTGCACGAGGCAGAAAGTTGAAAGAACGCTCGGGAATATGATAGACCAAAAAAGGTAGAGGCATTTTACACCAACGGAAACAAGCGGAATCATTATCGCCTACGGTGATACTATGGGTACTGCAACGATGATACTGAGGAACGACAGGAGGATGCTCCTGATAGAGTTCCTACAGAGATGTGAGGGCAAGGCCGAACTCAGGGAGCTCGTTGAGTAAATAGCCAAGAAAAGGGGACACCAATCGGAAGAATAAAAAAGCGTCTACGTCAGCCTGATGCAAACCTATATCCCCAAGCTTGAAAGGGAAGGTGTGGTCACTTTCAACCATGGTGTTGTCATACTTCTGAGGATTCCAGAGGACGTGACCCTCTACATGGAAGTCGTTAAAAAGGACGACATAAGCTGGAGCACCTTTTATATGGGCACCTCAATAATATTCACGATACTGGGCTGGTATCTGGGAAGCATTCCCCTGCTTTTTGCAGCACTGGTGTACCTTGGTATAAGCATCGTGCACCACAGGAAGATGAAAAAGCTGTTTTAATTATTATGGGTGAAGAACACTTTCCTGTCCCAAAGGCTGCTCTTTTGGGCGGTAACGTGGGATTACCATGCAGTAACTCGGAATTTACTATATACATGAAGGCCCCAATAATAGAATAAGTGCTCAGTCTATATCTCGGAGCACGACCTTTGAACATCTAGAGGAAAAGCCATGAAGAAAATTTTGGCCCTTGGTATGCTGGGGCTTATGATCGCGGCGGCCTTTGCTTTAGGCACGAGCGCGACCTTCGGAGACTTTGAGGCCACTAGGAGCGCACATATCGCAGTAGTAGCCGACGATGAAGAGCTCATCGACCTGACCCCTGTCCAGCCCTACGCATACATCACAAACGGGGGACAACTCGTGATTGATCTCAGCAGCCACAACGGAAACGGGAATAGTAACCCTGGTGAGGGTGTAAGCCCGAACAGCACCTACGTCTTCGAGGAAGTCTTTGGGATCAGCAACGACCTCTGGGAGGGTACCTCCATATGCACGCGCATAACCTACAGCGGCAGTGGTGGAATTCTCTTCTTTGAGGGAGACTACGTCAGGCAGGTGCAACCACCCTTGACGTGACCATCATGCCGGGCGAGGTTGTCAAGATCGGAATGATCATCGACAGCACCGGCATGTAGATGGCGACACTATTGATGGCCAGATACAGCTCTACGAAGAGGCTGGAGTCTGCAGTGGATACATGTCGTGAATGTAAGGTTTCTTTCTGGAGCCTTTGCTCCTTTTAAAACATTTTTTTAGGGGGAAGAAAGAGTGAGAACGAGTACAAAGATTTTCGTCGGTATTGGAATATCATTCTATTGCTCACAGGGCTCAGGAGCGTGTATCCATCAGAGCCCATAACCGTCGTTTACGCGACCCCGATAGAGACAACGTCTCAATAAAAAGCCCACTTCCTCTATATCCCCATTCGAGTGACAGGGTCCTAAGAGTCGAGATAAGCGCCCAAAGCCCGTTCCACCAAGAATGGGGGAGATGGTTTAGGCAGTGATAGTGTGTACATTTTCGAGGATGCATTTCTGATCGAAAACAACCAAAGCGAGACGAGCTACTACAAGATATGTGTGAGAATAAGCTCGGATTCCGCCAAGATAGGCTTCTTCACCGATAGTTTTGACGGAAGCTGGAGTCAGGTGATTGAGGCGATTCTACTGGCCAACGAGAGCATGGGTGGGGGATATGAGGATAGACACCAATGGCCTCACCCTTGGGGACTACACTGATGAAATAACCATTGAGGCCTGGGGAGAAAGCTGCGGATGAAGATTCTCATCGAATACCTTCTTCTCTCTTCCATCGGCATCATAGTTATATGTTTCATCTTGGGAGCCCTCCTTGACAGGCCCGTTTTTATGTCTTACGCTTAACTCAGACAGCATGACGCCCACCATATGCAGGGAAGACGTCTTTTTCATTAACCCATTTGACAGAAACCCCAACGTTGAGGACATAATAATCTTTCAGAGGGGGACATATGGACGGTTCACAGAGTAGTCGCCATTACTGACGAAGAATATATCACAAAAGGGGACAACAACATTGCAACTGACCAGCAGAGCTGCAACATTCCCTCTGTAACGCAGGACAAGATAGGAGGAACTGTTGTAACAGCCAGCGAAAAAGTCCTGACCATCCCAAAGGTGAGGGTACCTTGAAACAGGTCTCACGGAAAAGAGCAGGATGCTGATTGGCGGTCTGCTCGTTATTATCGGTGTTCTCGCGTTCACCAGTAGTGGGACTTCAAAAAAGGCAAAGAAAAGAAGTTTTTTACGATAAAGTTCACGACCGCTTACCTTCTGGTCTCTGCGTTCCTGCTCATCATGATAGCCGTTTCAACTTTCGTCTCATGGGCGCTCATTCCCATAGACTACGCGGTTACCTCAGCAGGCAGGATGAGGGAAGGCTGGTACCTGCCCGGCGATGAGTTCCAGCGTGAACTGACGATTAAGAACAACAACTTCTATTCGATGTTCTACTACGTTTCAGCAAAGGCCCGGTAGTAGATATCTCTGGTAGAGAATTCCGGCTGGTGCTGGAGAAGAAACTGAGATAACAGTGAGAGTAAAAGAGCCCCAAACAACGTCCCTATACTCAACGAAAGTTCAGATAAACGCCTATTTACCACTCCTGCCTGCATCGGTGATAGAGGAACTCCACAGCATCCACCCGATAGTGCCGCTCTTTGCGATGCTTATCGAGGTTTCAATATTCCTAGGAGTGCTGTACATGGTTTCAGGGATCAGAAACGAGGAGATAATTGGAATCAGGAGGAGAAGGAATTTTGCTAAAAGAGGAATAGCGAAGGTGTTTAGGAAAGGACTATTCTCAATAACCATAACGTTTGCACTGGCATCGCTGATTCTCGTGGGCTCCAGTGGAACTTTTGTAAGCTTCGAAAGCATCGAGAGAAGTTAAGGTCGCGGTCGTACCCCATGAAAAGGAGTACATTGGATTTCTGTGTGAGGACGATTACGCAGCCATAGTGGAAGTCGCAGCGAACAGTGAAACAGACTTTGACGCGCTGACCGTCAGGAACTACCTGAACGAGATGAAAGACGCCTGGATATGGCTCCAGCCGGACTATTCCAACCTTCCAAACGATGTTGACATGTTCGTAGAAAAGGAAGACGGCGTCGAGAAGATGATAGCCTCAGGCGAGGAATATACCTTCAGCGACCACGTAACCGTCGGTGAGGTTGAATCCGGCGAATACATTATTCCAGTTACGATGTACGCCCGCTGGGAAGGCGGAGACGCAGTCATATCGACCTGTCCTATAAAACTCATCATTACCGGCGGCCGACGATAGAGAAGGAGCTCCTGAGCGGGGATTTAGTAGTACCCACTCACACCTATGAGGAGTGGACGTTCCGCATCACGGTGACAAGCCCTGGAGAGACACGGGATCTAACCATAAAAGACGTTATACCAGGAGAATTTGAAATAAAGAGCATCTCGCCGAGCACAGAAGCTACTACGTCATTCAGCACGGTGCCTCCCCCCACATCTACTCGAATGTGGAGGTGGAAGCCGATGGAAGTGATTACCTCGACGTTACTATCTACACCAAACTCAACCCCCAGGCATTCAAGAATTCACCTCCTGTGGAGATTATATACCAAATGAGAGGGCCGAACTGAAAGGCTACGACATCACGAGTGATGGAATAACAGTCACGGCGGAGTGCGACGGAGAGAACGACTGTCAGCTCTACGTTATGAACGAACTGCTCAGTCCTACATATCAGACGATAGAGTCGGACACACCGGGCGACTTCTACACCCAGCTGACGGTTGTCAACACTGGAGCAGAGAAGGACGTGGTGATCAAACAGTACGTGGGGAGTCACTTCACTGTGGAAGACTTTACACCGACGGACGGCAGCGTAACGCTGACTCCAATGCCCAATGGACGGACACTCGTAACCTGGAGCGTCCATCTCGAAGTTTGGGAAACCGTCTACCTAACCCTGCACGAGCACACGGATGGTATATCCGTCCACCATTGCCACGAGATGACGGTTGAGCTCGTTAGCTCACCATGGGTCGAGGAATGCGAATGGATGTGGGGAGACTCCATAGACGTCCTCGTGGTTCACTCGTGCTGCTGCGATTCGGAGGAGGGGCATTCCGCCCAAGGGGAGGCCATTTTTTAAGACAGCTTGATAGGAGATTATGAAAGATGAAAAAGGAAAAAACATTAGGATTTGTTATGAGGAAGGAGGTGCTGGGAGCATTCCTAGTGCTGTTCCTCATTTTTGGATTTTACTCAGTAAAGCTCATGAGCGCTCACCACTATGTGGTCAGCAGCGAAATCCTTGGAACCTATACAGGGGAAGGAACACTCAATCACGCAGCATTTTTGAACCCTAACACCCTCTACGGGTACCTCGTCACCATGGACAACTACCCCATATCACTTGTTAACAGATTCCTGTTGACTTATACCTACAAATCCAATCCCGTCTTGACGGATGGGACATACCATGTTACTGGAACTGTTGAATACTACGTGAACAAAGGGAACGAAGAAGTCGTTCTATGGGAAGAAACCCTCTTTGACGAGAAAGGCCAGCTCCAGGATGGGGGTTCACCGTTAATTACGTACTGGACATGGAAGAACTGGACGACATGAGCACTCAGATAGCCAACGACCTTGAGTCAAAAGGCTCAAAAGGAGGGTAACAATAACCGCTACGGTAATTGGTGTGGGAGTGGCGTATGGGAAGGAGATACACGAGAGCTTCAGCCATGAGATAGAGCTTATTAAGGACTCAACCGCGGAGCTTTACTACTTCACGAACCCAACAAAGACGACAAAGAAGACTCTCACCGAGACAGTGAAGGAGGAAGTAAGCGCCAGCGTTTTGGGAATAACGAGTGATGTTGGAACAGCAAAGACCGTCACCACAGCCCTAGCATTGCTGATACTCATGCCACTTCTGGGATATGTATACACTGCCAGGACACCCTACGACAAGATAAAGAAGATGAGGCCGTACATCGTGAAGGGCGCCCCTGGAGAGGTTCAGAAAAAGGTCGTTCTAAGGACTCCAAAGGACATAGAAACGACTTTTGAGCTGCTGGACAAGCCAATACCGCACTACATAGAGGGCGAAGAAGTCTACGCCATAATCGAGGGCGACATCTCCTATGAGTACAGGAAACCCCTGCCCGAAGAGAAGAAGGACAACTGACTCCCTTTTCTTTTTCCCTTTACTATTTTCCCCGTTTCACAACCAACAACTTTAAAAGCCCTATCTGAAAGCCTAACCTAGAAGTTCTACAAGTGGTAAGAGGTGGTAGTGATGAACCCGTTCCATGATCTGGAGCCAGGACCGGAGGTTCCCGAGGTTGTTTACGCTCTCATAGAGATTCCAAAGGGGAGCAGGAACAAGTACGAGATAGACAAAAAGACCGGCCTTCTCAAGCTCGACAGAGTCCTCTACAGCCCGTTCTTCTATCCGATCGACTACGGAATAATTCCACAGACCTGGTACGAGGATGAAGATCCCTTTGATATAATGGTCATCATGCGCGAGCCCGTTTACCCGTTCACCATCGTCGAGGCTAGGCCAATAGGCATAATGAAGATGGAGGACAGCGGTGACAAGGACTGGAAGGTTCTGGCCGTTCCCGTTGAGGACCCGTACTTCGACGACTGGAAGGACATCGACGACATCCCAAAGGCCTTCCTCGACGAGATAGCCCACTTCTTCCAGAGGTATAAGGAGCTCCAGGGCAAGGTCACCAAGATAGAGGGCTGGGGCAATGCAGAAGAAGCTAAGAAAGAAATCCTCCGTGCCATCGAGCTCTACAAGGAGAAGTTCGGCAAGAAGGACTGATTTTCCCATTTTATTTTGAGAGAGGAGGTAAAGGCATGTACAAGCTCCTGAAGATTAAGGACGTCGTGAGGATTCCACCCAAGATGTTCACCATAGACCCAAAGGAAGCCGCAAAGATAGTTTTGAGAGAGACATATGAGGGAATCTACGACAGGGATGAGGGAGTCATCTTAGCCGTTATGGACGTTGAGGAGATAAGCCAAGGCGTCGTCGTCCCTGGAGACGGAGCGACCTACCACGACGTGATTTTCAACGTCCTCGTCTGGAAGCCGGAGATGCATGAGGTGGTTGAGGGCGAGGTCATCGACGTTGCTCCCTACGGTGCCTTCATAAGGATAGGCCCAATGGACGGTCTCGTTCACATCTCACAGCTCATGGACGACTACGTCGTCTTTGACGAGAAGAACAAGCAGTTCCTCGGTAAAGAAACCAAGAGAACCCTTAAGCTTGGAGACGAGGTTAGGGCAAGGATTATCGCGGTGAGCATCAAGAGCAGGGTCATAAGGGAGAACAAGATCGGCCTGACGATGAGGCAGCCAGGTCTTGGAAAGTTCGAGTGGATTGAGAAGGAGAAGCGCAAGGAGGGCGAGGCATGAAGGAGCGCGCCTGCAGGCACTGCCACTTCATCACCACGGAAGACCGCTGCCCCGTCTGCGGCGGCAGGGACCTGAGTGATGAATGGTTCGACCTCGTCATCATTACCGAGCCGGAGAAGTCGAGGATAGCCCAAAAGCTGGGCGTTAAGGTTCCAGGAAAGTACGCGATAAGGGTCAGATGATGCCCTACTTCAAATTAACTCCCGAGCTCCGAAAAGTGCTGAAGGAGCCCCTCGGAAGGCTTATCCGAGGGGAGATTCCTGAACCCTACTTGAAGATACGGGGCGAGCTTGAAAAGGCCAGGCATGTCGTTACAGTCGGTGACGTCGTCACAGAGAATGTCCTCAAGCTCGGGATAAAGCCAAATTTGGCCATATACGACCACAAGACAAAAAGACGGGAGTACAGTCCCGAGATCGAGAACGAAGCCGTTATAATGACAGTGCAAAATCCCCCCGGAACAATAACGAAAGCTTTATTAAACGCAATCAGAAAGGGGTTTGGACTGGCCGAAAGGGGCCGTAGGGTTTACATAAAGGTGTGCGGAGAGGAAGACCTCGCGGCGATTCCAGCGGTGCTCTACGCCCCCGAGGGCTCAGTGGTGCTCTATGGCCAGCCCAACGAGGGAGTAGTGCTTATAAAGGTAACTCCTGAATGTAAGCTCAAGTGCGGGAAGCTCATGTCCAAGATGGAGGTGGTTCGAGATGGAGATTAAGGTTACCGAGATAAAGGAGAACAAGCTCCTCGGAAGAAAGGAGATATACTTCGACATCATCCACGAGGGTGAGCCGACCCCCTCGAGGAAGGACGTCAAGGGCAAGCTCGTTGCCATGCTCGACCTCAACCCCGAGACCACCGTTGTTCAGTACATTAGATCCTACTTCGGTAGCAGGGCCAGCAAGGGCTATGCCAAGGCCTACGAGAGCAAGGAGAGGATGCTCTATATCGAGCCCGAGTACATTCTCATTAGGGACGGAATAATAACCAAGGAGGAATGAAAATGGGACAGAAGTGGAAGCTCTACGAGGTTCAGGACGGTAAGGTCAAGAGGAAGAACAAGTTCTGCCCGCGCTGCGGTCCGGGTGTCTTTATGGCCGAGCACAAGGACCGCTGGAGCTGCGGCCGCTGCGGTTACACCGAGTGGAAGAGGAAGTGATTTCTTTTTCTCTCTAATCCCTTGAACGTTTCCTGAAAACAACTAAAGCTCCTGTTCCAGTTAAGAAAACCTTGCTCAGGCTATCAAAACAGAGAAATAAAAAAGAGAAATCAGCCGATGGCCGCCTGAACTGCCAAGTCGGCCCTTACTATTCCATAACCGTAGTATATGTCCCAACCAGCTTCACCGAGATCATCAGCAGTGCTATGCAGGATTCCTCTGACAGTGCTGGTACTCATGTCGTCAAAGGTTCCAACCGGGAGAACCTTGCCGTACTTGTTGTAGTAGGCAGCCTGGATGAGGGCAACAACACCACTGACGTGCGGAGTGGCCATGCTGGTTCCGCTGAGGCTCTCGTAGGTGTCGTCCGGATAGGTGCTGAGGATGTCAACACCCGGAGCGCTGACCTCAGGCTGGAGGTTGCTGAAGTAAGCTATGGCGTCGGTTGAGTCGGTGGCACCAACGGCGATGACCTCCGGGTAGATGGCCGGGTAGCTCGGCTGGTCAGCGGCCTCGTTGCCGCTGGCGGCAACTATGACAACGCCGTAGTTGTAGGCCTGGATTATCATGTCGTGGAGGTACTGGTCATCGCTCGGACCGCCGAGAGACATGCTTATGACCTCAGCAGCGTCGTCATCCGGGTCGCCAACGACTATTCCATCTCCGTCAGCGTCGAGGACTCCGTCCGGACCGAGAACAGCCTGCTCTATACCAATGGCTATGTCAGTGTAGGTTCCGCTTCCCCTGTCGTCAAGGACCTTGATGGCGTAGATCTCAACGTTCGGAGCAACTCCGACGACACCAATGTCGTTGTTAAGGGCCGCTATAGTTCCTATAACGTGGGTTCCGTGTCCGTTTCCGTCGTACCAGTCAGCAGGGTCCGTGCTAACAACACCACCACTGGTGCTAATTCCCCAAACAATGTTGGCGGCAATGTCAGGGTGGTCCCAGTCAGCTCCAGTGTCGAGAACTGCAACTTCAATGACGCCGTTGCTGGAGCCGTCGGTTATGCTCCAGACGGTTGGAGCCTGAACACGCTCAATTCCCCACGGAACCGTCTGAGCAGGCTGGGTCGGCTGGCTGATGAGCCACGGAGGACCGCCCCTGTAAACCTGAGCCATGTGGTCGTATTCAACCTTGGTAACACCGTCGAGATTAATCAGCTTGCCGACGGCATTAGCTGGGATATCAATGACAACGGCATCGATCAGCTTGAACTCGTAGACGATTTTACCCCCGATTCCATTGACGGCGTCGGCCTTGAAGTGGCCCACGTCTATGTGTGCGACAACCCTGATAGTCTCTGGCTTCTCAGCGACAGCGGGGACGGCAAAGATTGCTGCCAGAAGCAACAAGGCCATTAAACTACCTATAGTTACTTTCCTGTTCCTTCAACAACACCCCAGTACCATTTTGTGCACTTATACATAAAGGCACACATACTTAAGTCTTTCGTAGGTTACATATGACAAATCGTCATCAAATGTAAGAAAGTTCTGTCATGTGGCATTTCTACATGACAATACATTGGCAAGTATACAAAACATAAGAATATTTTCAAAATGTTCGAAAGATATTCAAAAAATATCCCAAAAAACCAAAAAGACACAGGGTTAAACACAAAAAGGTTCTGAAGATATCTACTTTCATGATGATATATTACAAAGGACTAAAGCTCAAACTCCATCCGCAAGTCTACGAGCCAGCGGAGGATACGTTTCTCTTAGCCGAGAACTTGGCGGTTAAACATGGCGACGTTGCCCTCGATATGGGCACCGGAACGGGCATAATAGCACTTCTGATGGCGAGAAAGGCAGAGTACGTCCTCGGCGTTGACGTAAATCCCCTCTCCATTAAGCTGGCAAGGGAAAATGCGAGGCTCAACGGCATTGAAAACGTTGAGTTCATCCAGAGCAACCTCTTCGGGGGGGTTGATGGGGAGTTTGACGTCATCACCTTCAACGCGCCGTATCTGCCCGGCGAACCCAAGGAGCCTATAGACCTAGCACTGGTGGGGGGAGAAACCGGAAGGGAAGTCCTCGACAGGTTCATAGATGAGGTTGTAGATTATCTGAAGCCCGGGGGAATCATTCAAATAGTTCAGAGCTCCATAACAGGAATAAAAGAGACTCTCAAGAGGCTGAAAGAAGTGGGTCTAAAGGGAGAAATAGCCGCTAAGAATCATGTCTTCTTTGAGGACATAGTCCTAATAAACGCCCTGCTTGAGGATTAAGCCAAATGGTGACGTTTAACTTCAAACAGGAACTTAACCTTCGGCTTGTTCTTGACCTCTGGTTCTCCCGTAGGAAAGATCTCGAACTCCTCCTTTTTGAGCATTGGGATCGGTTTTATCCGCTCAAACATAAAAGTAGCCTCGAACTTCCGCTTTTAAACCTTTCTCAATCGTCGAAGTATTTTTCGACGATAAAATATGGGACAGTTATGTTTCCAACAGGTTTTTAAAAACATCCCTGAACTCGAATTAGGTGAGACTAATGGCAATAGTTGTGAAGTCCAATCCAAACATGCCCGAAGAAATCGCGAGACTCTTCAAGAAGCAACATTACGCTCTGGTGGGCAATCACAGCGGAGTGAAGCTCTGCCACTGGTTAAAAGAGAGTATAAAGCATGACAGATTCTGCTACAAGCAGAAGTTCTATGGCATCCACGCTCACCGCTGCCTCCAGATGACCCCAGTCCTTGCCTGGTGCACCCACAATTGTATATTCTGCTGGCGCCCAATGGAGGGGTTCCTCAACGTCGAACTGCCTAAGCCATGGGACGATCCAGTGTTTATAGTCGAGGAGAGCATAAAGGCCCAGAGGAAGCTTTTGGTCGGCTACAAGGGCATGCCGGGAATAAATATGAAGAAGTTCGAGGAGGCATGGAATCCAAAGCACGCAGCCATAAGCCTCTCAGGTGAGCCCATGCTCTATCCGTACATGGGCGACCTCGTTGAGGAGTTCCACAAGAGGGGATTCACCACTTTCATCGTCACCAACGGAACGGTTCCGGAGAGACTCGAAGAAATGATTAAAGAGGACAAGCTCCCGACCCAGCTCTACGTCTCGCTCACCGCTCCAGACATAGAGACCTACAACCGCGTCAATGTCCCAATGAGTCCCGACGGCTGGGAGAAAATCCTTAGAACGCTCGAGCTCATGAACGGCCTGCCGACGAGGACGGTGATAAGACTCACGCTCGTCAAGGGCGAGAACATGCACAATCCAGAGGGCTACGCAAAGTTCATAATGAAAGCCAAGCCTATGTTCGTTGAGGCCAAGGCATACATGTTCGTCGGCTTCTCACGCAATAGGCTGACGATCAACAACATGCCGCGCCATGAGGAAATTAGGGCCTTCGCCGAAGAGCTCGTCAGGCACCTTCCGGGCTATCACATCGAGGACGAGTATGAGCCAAGCCGTGTCGTTCTGATAATGCGCGATGATGTGGATAAAACGGAACGCTTCATAAAGCACTGAGCTTTCTCTCCCTTTTTATGGAAAAGGTTTATTTATTTTTGCCGCTTAGAATGAACTTAGGGGGGTAAGATAATGAAGAAGGTTCTAGCTCTGATACTGGTAGTTCTCATGCTGATTCCAGTCATCAGCGCGAGCACGATAGATGGTTCTGTAAGGTTCCTCAGGGATGCAGCCAACTCTACAAAGCAGACGAGGGAAATAAGCCTTGCATTGATGGCGTTATCAGGGGCAGTTGATGATTTAACATCGGGTGTTATTATCAATCCCAACATAGAATCCTTAGTAGAAACGCTCCTCACCAACCAGAATCCCGACGGCGGTTGGGGCTTTTACCCGGGTGAGACAAGCAACGTTCTCGATACCGCCTATGCTGTTATAGCATTGAAGAAGGCTTACCCATATCTGGGAACGGAGGAGAGACTCAAGGTAAGATCCGCCATTGAAAGGGGAATTTCATACCTGATTTTGGCGAAAAACCAAAACGGATGGGGCTATGTTCCAGAGACACCTACCTCATGTTACCCAACGGTGGTAGCAATCTGGGCCCTTGGTGAAAGCGGATACACCTACAACAGCCAAACCGTCCGCGATGCGATTAAATATCTCGAAAACGCCTCCTGCGAGATCTCCGATTACGAAGCCCTAGCCCTTAAGCTCATCGCATACCACAGCACAGGCTATCCCGTCGACAAAGAGACCATAGACGAGGTCAAGGATGTCCTACTCAACGGCGAGATAACTATGAAAGAGAGGGCAATGCTCACCTATGTCCTAGTTCTCTACACACCACTCGATTTTGACACCGCGAGAATACTCACAAAACTCGAATCTTACAGCAAAACATCCAACGACCTCGTTTATTGGATGAACACTCCAAATCTGTTCTCTTCCACTGAGCTCATAGCGACAACATCCTTTGCTCTGATGGCGCTCTCCACGTCCTTTGAGGTACTTCCTCCAAGCGAGATTAAAAACCCATACGAGATGCCCTGCCAAGCCCTGAAGAATATGCAGAATCCCGATGGAGGATGGGGTCTGACTCTGAACTCACCCTCCGACGAGAAGGCCACCTACTACGCCCTCAAAGCTATAGAAGCCTGCTATCCGGAGAAGGAGTCAATAGACAGGGCCGTAGCGTGGGCGAGGGATGCCTTCCAGAAGGATGCGGTTTGGATGAAGCAGAACGGCAGGATGTCAGTCGGATACTATTACGCCCTTGAGACTCTCTTGATGTACAACACCCTCACAGATGAGGAGAAGGAGCAAGCGATAGAGCTCATAAAGGGCTCCCAGCTCGACTACGGCCTCTGGGGCAACACCATTCTCGGTCCTCAGCCTTACGAAACGGCACTGGCCATCAAGGCCCTTCGCGATCTCGGCGTGAGCCCCGACGACCCGCTAATTCAGAAGGCCAAGGACTGGCTCCTGAGCATAACGGACGGCGGATGGGGAACGTACGTTACCACAAGGTACTTCTCATATATGCTCAAGCCAGATGTCCTCACCACCATCACTGTCCTCGAGGCCCTCGATGGAATAGCCACGCGGGAAGAGCTTCAACCACACATCGAGTGGCTCATCGAGCAGAGAGTCAATGGTGGATGGCCCTACTGGAAGGTATACTACATATGGGAAAAGAACAGGGAATATCCAGGAACGCCAAGTGTTGAGCTTACTGTTAGAACCACAGATCTGCTCCTCAAGTACGGCTACAACTACACCAATGAAACCCTTAACTTTGTCATGGACGCCCGCGACAGCGGGTTGATAGAAAACAATACCATAGGGATAGCTAGCGCGATACTCTACCTCTCGCGCTTCCAGTACATACCGCCAGTCGACCTCTACGACGTTGAGAGAGCCCTCAACGAGGACATCTTCCACATCATAACGCCTGGAATAGACAATGAGAGCGTGAGTGAGATAGTCACCACGCTGAACGACCTCTTCGCAGGAGGATTTATCGAGGCCAACTCCACAACCATCGGCGAAGAGAGCTATATAGTGATGGCGAACTTTGGAGAATACAGCATAAGGGAGTACAACCCCTACCTAAGATTCCACTTTGAGAACGGAACCGTCACGGTGGGCAACGTCACCGTCCCAACGGACAAAGCAGTGGTACTCATCCCTGGCAAGACCCCTAAGGGCGTCGTGCTGTTCATATTCTACGAGCCAGAAAACGCCGAAATCGTAAAAGAAATATTCACAACGGGGTTCATTAGATACCTTAGGGGAGACGCGCTTGTCCTTCTTAACGAGAACAGTAGGGTGCGCGTTATAGTCGTGGGGTGATTAAGTCGTGAGGGCTATAATCATAGGGATTGGCCAGTGTGGAACTAAGATAGCCGACCTCTTCGCGCTGGTGGACTTCGAAACTCTCGCCATAAACACATCTAAAGGCGACCTAGAGTACCTCAAGCACATCCCGCCGGAGAGAAGGGTACTCATAGGAGAAAGTCTAACAGGTGGCAAAGGTGTAAACGCCAATCCCCTCCTTGGCAGGGAAGCGATGAAGCGCGACCTGCAAATAGTCATGCGCAAGATAGGCTCGATAATCGGCTATGAGGACGTTGACGTCTTCTTCCTCACTTTTGGATTCGGAGGCGGGACTGGCGCGGGGGGAACACCAGTTCTGGCTCAGGCACTCAAGGAGGAATACCCAGACTCCCTTGTTGTAGCCATCGGAGCACTTCCCCTCAGAGAGGAGGGCATAAGGCCTACCATCAACGCGGCCATAACCATCGACAAACTCTCAAAGATAGCAGACTCCATAATAGCCATCGACAACAACAAAATGAAAGAAAGCGGCGACGACATAACCAAAGCCTATGAGAGGATAAACTATACCATAGTCGAGCGTATAGCTTCCCTACTGGCCCTCGTTGACGTGCCAGGTGAACAGACCCTTGACGCAAGCGATTTGAAGTTCGTCCTCAAGGCCTTTGGAAGCTTTTCGACGATTGGCTACGCAAAGGCCGACGCAAACAAACTCAAAAGCCTCTCCCGACTCATAATGAAGTCCTTCGAGAACGAGGGGCTTTATCTGGATGCAAACATAGAGTCAGCGCTCTACGGCCTCGTTGCAATTCATGGGCCGCCGGAGCTGCTCAAAGCTACGGAGATATTCGAGGCCCTCGATTACCTCACCAACAAGATACGAGGTAAGCAGATATTCCGCGGCTTCTATCCAGATCCGCGCGAGAGAGAGGTTGAAGTTGTAACCCTGCTGAGCGGCATCTACGAAAGCAAGAGCATCGAAGAGATAGTACTAACTGCCAAGCGCTACGCTCAGTCGTTCATGAGGGCCAAGAAAGAGGCTGAGGCTAAGAAGAAGAAGCTGCTAAGCGGTCTGCCTGACTTCGATGACATATACCCCGGTGGTGAAGAATGACCGAGCCAATAAAGGACTCCGTCGAGGTCGCGCTGGAGCTCGACGAGAAGGAAGTCTACTCTCACATAGCCCACGAAAGCGCCGAGGACATAATCAGGATAATCTCCTCCCTCGATGCTGAAAGGGCTAGGCTCCATGGAGAGATCATCTATTACAGGGACAACTGGGACGATTTAATCAGGGAAAGGATTGCAAAGGGAAAGCGTCACACCGCCTTTGACTTCTACAATCCGGCGCTTCTGGACATCTGGGAAGAGAAGGTAGAGGAAATCAAGGGGATAAAGAAAAAGGAAAAAGCAGCATACACCGCCGTAGGAGGTGTCATTGCAGCCACGGCAGTGGCCTCCCTGCTGCTAAAACAGCCCTACTTAATTCTCGGCCTCGCGATGCTGCCAGTGATTCTCTTCATCAGGGACTACACGAAAGAGAAGCTCGATTTGATGTACTATGAGCTAACCCAGTTCTTTATTGACGAACTGGACGAGCTCGTGAGGAAGCACTCCCTGCCTCCAGAAAAGTACAAGTTCAAGATATTCAGCGGCGATTACTTTGGAGTTACAACCAGAAAAGCCGGAACGAGTCTTTTTGCAGTAATAAAGGCTGAAAAATCCGAGAGTAACGGTTAAATAGATGCTCACAACTAATCACTATTGAGGGGAGAATGTATGATGAAAAAAGCGAAGCGTGGCCAGATATCACTGGAGTTCATGCTTATATTCGGTATAATGCTTATACTGTTACTTTACTCTGTGAACAACATCACTTTCCGGGAGGGTTCAACTTCAATCGAAACCCTCCGTATTCAGGTAAGTCTTGAGGAGAAGAACCTCGCCAATGCCATATCGAACACCATAAGCCAGGTCTACGCCCAGGGACCCGGTGCCAAGTCCACCACATACGTCAAGCTGACATACTTAAGGGATGCAGGCATGCTCGAAAAGGCTCTGAACCTGGGGAGTCCAAACATATTCATAACCTATGGCAACTATAGTAACGATGGTAACGGCACCTATGTCACGGTCACAGGCACGGGGTTTACTCCCGTCCTGACTGGCGGGAACAAGAACGTTTTCTGGAGCAGGTCAATGTATCAGGCGGTGCCCTACGGCAACCCCTCCGTATGGTCACCATCCGGGAGCATCACAGTTGGAACTATTACGCTGTACGGCCTGGAAATAGATCCCACAAGCCTTCCCCCCACCCTGAAGATAGTCGTTGAGTGGAACCCGGACCAGCCGGAGAGCTGGACGTTCGACTCGGCCAAGGGCGAGCTGAGAATAAACATCAATCCCGGTGGCTGAAGATGAGAGCACAGATAAGTCTAGACCTCCTCTTTGCGGTTACTCTGATAACACTGACGATAGTCAACTTAGCCTATATCGCCAGCAGCGAGACGAGCTACGCCGAAACCTTTGATGTGATTACGAACCTCAAAGTGTTCTCAATAGACGTTAGGGATTCCGTTGCTAAAGTCTACGCGGTTGGAGACGGCTTTAGTATCAGAAAAGAACTGCCCATGTCCCTCAATGAGGGCGACAAAGTCACAGTCACACTCGTGCCCTCCAACGATACTATCATGATAAGCGCCACGATAGCTGGCAGGAAGTACCTCGTCATTCAGAACAGTCCCGTGCCAATTTACCGGGAAAGCTCAGTGACACTCACAGAGGCCGATAGAGAATTCCAGATAGTGGCAAAGTACAACGAGACGGAGGGAAGGCTGTATGTTGATGTCTCGTCGTAAGGCCCAGACTGCAATTGAGAGCATCTTCATAATCGCAATAATCCTTACGGGCATTCTAATAATAGTGCCTCCCTACCTGAACGAAAACAAGAACATCTCACTGGTAGTCTATGCAAGGAATTCTGCGTCCAACGCCTGTACATACCTGAACACAGGGGTTGTGATCAACGAAGCTGACTACACTCCCCTGAACGTAATAATAAAGGCTGACACCTACACTTACCACACATTCCAGCTCACATCCATTAGCATGAACGAGTTGGATAGCAAGATACAGGTCAATATCATCATAACGTACTCGGGAAGCGCCGTCCCTGAAACAACCCTAGAAACCAACATAAAGCAGTACATAGTCAATGACCTTGCCTCAAACACGAACGTTCGGCTGAGCGGGGGCAAGCTGTATTTTGGTGGAAAAGAAGTTGAGATAAACGTGGATGTGGTGAGAAAATGAAGCCAGGTCAGCTGCTTTCCTTTGACGCGATGCTTTCATTGGTCATAGTTATACTCATACTGGGAATGATAACCAGCACATCTAGTGCACTAAAAGATGATATAACTACTATGCTGGGCTGGTACGAAAGGGCCAATATCGGAGACAACATGCTGGACGTCTTAACGAAGAGTCCCGGAGAGCCGGAGGACTGGGATGGCACAAACGTTGTTATATTCGGATTAAGAGGTCAGGAGGGTTACATTGAATATGCCAAACTGAGCAGATTAATATCACTACTTGAAGCAAATGATACACATACAATATCTGTTTTGGAGAAAATGGTGTCCAACATGAATTTCCAGATAACATTTGATTTAATGCGCTCTGGGATTTCTGCAAACTTTACAAGCACCCTTCAAAGTGGATATCTATTTGATGGCACAGTTTATAATGGAGACTGCAGTATAACCGGGAGCAGAGATATTTCGTTCAGTGATCCAACAATAGTAAACTGTACTGATGGATTCAGAAGAACAGGAAGCGGAGACTTGATTGCAGATTCCAGCTTGTGTATAATTTCTGGCTTCGACTACACTGGATCAGGTGACGTAACAATCGGCTCATACCTTGCAATTAACGGTACGTTTGATGAGAGCGGAAGCGGGGACATATCCGTAAACGGGGATTTGTATGTATATGATTATTGGGATAGAACGGGATCTGGATCGATTAATATTGGAGGAAATGTCCATGTTAAGGGATATGTAGATTTTAGTGGCAGTGATTCAGCATATATTGGGGGAAGCGTATATATATTCGATGCCAATTTACCTGCTATTAGACTTACGGGAAGTAATGATATAACAATAAATGGGTGGATCTACATTGAGTATAATGGAGAGTGGTACGCGACAAGAGGATATATCTCAAGAAGGAGCACTTCCTTGGAATGGTACAAATGGAACGGAAACGAATGGGTTAGTGATAAGGGACTTGATAATGCACTCAGTACTTCCGGTAGCGGGAGCATAAGTATAGCGGGGAGCGGGAAATTAGCAACTCCTCCAACATCTTTTCCAACACCCCCATGTTTTGGAGGAGGTGTATTTACAGCAGTAAAGCTATCATCATTGAATGTAATCCTTAGCTTTGAATACCCCCAGGTATTGGGCAGTATAACTCCATATAAAAAATCCTTTGCAGTGATAAACGGCACCCTCGTTACAGATGAAGATGTGATTCAGTCTTCTAAATCTCGGGCAAGTTGGATTGAGTACTCTGCAAAGATGTTTCCAACTTCCAAAAAAGTATATGCTGAGAAGTATGTGCTGTCCCAGAGCGATCTTCCAAGAGAAATTTATTCCGGTGTTCTTGATCAGTATACTCCGAGCAAGTTAAGTTTAACATTTCCTGCAAATATAGAGAACGGAAACTTAACCCTTGTATCTGCATTTACGACCAAAGAGTATACTGGATATGCTGTTCTCGTTATCGCTAGAAACAACAATCAATGGGCATATGGAGTTAATATGACAAAGATATATGGAACTTACAACGTTACAGGTGTCCCTGATAACTGCAATGTAAATTTCAATGATGGACAAGTGACTGTTTCATTCTTCTGTCTCGTTCCAGAGGCCAGTTTAGACGATCCTGTAACCTTTACGGTCTGGGCCTACGAGCTTAAAGGGTTTCCTCAGGTTACGGTAGAGGATATAGGAAACCTTGATGCATATCTCAAGCCCATCAAACAAATGGGAGTCATAAGATTGTGGGTATGGCCAAGAGGGTGATATTATGAGGCAGGGATTTATATTTACATTGGATGCACTGCTCGCTTTAACCCTTGTCTCTCTGTTTGTAGTATCTACAGTCACTATGGTTGAGAACATGGAACATGGTTATGCCACTCAGGTTAGAGAGAAGAATAAGGATATGGCTGAGAACCTTCTCCGAACCTTTAGAACTGTTCCTTTGGATAACCTCGTTCCTCCCACTCAAATCTCGGATTGGATTGGTGACGGCACTCTTGATTTGACCTACGTTAATCCTCAGATGCCCCCTTTGCAGATAGTGGCAACCTACTGGGCGCTGAACTCGACAGAGTACAAACAGAAGGCTGAAGCCATAATGAAGTACCTCCTTCAGAATTTGGCGAGTGGCTACAAATACCAGCTCATAATCAACAACTACACGAGTCCATACCTGACGTTCGACAACTCCTATCAAAACGCGAGCGACGTCGGCTCGGCAACTGTTATGGTGAGTGGTTATGTGGCGAACGAAACACCGAGAGGCTACGTGGCCAAGGCTTACCTGACGAAGTTCGTAACGTTTCAGGAGAAGCTCGTGGGAATACAGAGGGTTCTGGCAGGTGGATATTACTGCTCCCAGCCTGTTCCATCCTCTTATAACGATTATTCTCTGACCGTCTCGAAGCTCTACCTTGAGTATCAGACAGTTCCGGGATATGAAAACACCGTCCAGTCAGGCAGGTTCCAGCTTGAGGGGAGCTACAACGGGGGAAGCGTGAGCGTTAATGAAGACTTGAGCTGGTGGAGCGTTAATTACAGGAACGTTTATGTTGATGGCTACGGATACGTTGGTCAGATAACTATAAGCAATGGAGTAAACACCGTTAGATTATACTTAAACAAAAGGTTCTCAAGTTTCACTACAAATTATGACGTCAGGGCCATAGTCTATGAGGATGCCAGTGGGAATCAGGAAGTTGTGTACCCTGACAGCGGGGTTTACGTTGTGGTGAGTTGGACATGGAATTGGGGATGGTACATTTCCTCGTCTAGGGCATATACTACTACACCAGATATATCCAACGCAATTTACAGAGTTTCGGTTCCACCTTATGAATGCAATGATTTCAACGATAACTCCCTCAACGTTACTCTTAGATTCAAACTCCCCCTCGACGCTTCAGATATAAGTGGACTGCTCAACTACGCCACAAGGGCTGGCGAATTTGTAAATTTTATCCTGAATGGGAAGACCCTAACCTCTACGGAGATATCGAACTACCTCGTTGGAGGGGATAATGTCCTAGATGCCTACTTCTACAATCCTCAATGGTATGAAATCGGCTTTGGTAGTGGTAGCTGGATAAGCCTAAAATACAAAACTTCAACGCCCCAAGTTGATAACCCAGGTCTGGTTAAGTTCTACAGCATAACGAGCGAGGGAACCGGAATATACTACCTCAACTCCCTCTTTGTCCCGGGCAACGTTACCGGAATAAACATAAAACTCACCGTTGAGGGCGTTCACGAGATAAGAATCTACTACTCTAACGGAACAACTTTAAACCTCATCTACGAGAACACGAGCGTCTCGCCAGGACTGACGACGGTAACGATAGACAACTCCACGCTTATGGGAAACCTGACCAGGTACGCCACCCTGCAGGAACTAAGCAAAAGAAACTTCAACCTGGTGATAATGCTGGATGCATACTATGACACCAACTATAGTCGTCCGGTGAGATACGCCGGCCAGGACTATAACTACGAGTGGAGCAATCAAAGGACTCTCTATGGATACCCCGACTCCTATATCAACATAACATACATCCCAAGAGTAACTATGACAAGGTTCACGATACCCCTTGAACAAATATACTCCCCAAATGGAGAGGGACGGTACCTCGCAGGATACAAGACGATGTACTTCGATTATTACCTGCCCGACAAAGCACAGCCGTGGTACGTTGACGTGTGGACCGCGATATCTTTTTCTGGGTATCCTACCGGCTTAACAACCCTCTATGACGGTCCGAACGCAAACACGAAGGTCTTTGAGTTCCCCTTAGATTATTACCTCATACGACTTGCCTATACCCGCCTAACTAACAACATTATGGTGCCAGGAGAGACCAATGAATTTAAGCTTGAAAGTGATTCCAATGACTATGTTTTCAGAGTTGATGACAGCCGTGCCATCGTCCACTACTTCCTCAACGGCTATGCTCCCTATGGGAAGGTATTCACCTACTACGCCCAGGACAACGCCTGCGGCTACAACCTGATTTACTGGTACAATCTCGGGAGCGGTGTCCAGCAAGGGAGCGTCCTCATAGGCAACTGTAGGCCGAGCGAGGCGCCCGTGCAAAAAAAGACCGATGATCTGGAACCAGGGAAGTATGCACTCGATGATGCAATATACCGCCTATTCGTCCAGCTTGGGGCAGAGGAAGACAGCGCCTCGTTCCCGGGAACGAAAGATAATCCCATTAGAGTAGAGCTCAAAGGTTTGGCTGGAAAGGCCATAGGCATAAAGAGCGTTCCCGCAACCGGAGGGTCGATAACCGTAACCCTTCGCATCTGGAGGGGTGGCTGATGCGCAGGGGATACCTCCTCAACGTCACAGCACTGCTTCTCGTTATCCCACTTCTCCTCCTCGTGGCTACATACCAGCAGGCGTCCAGCTATATCATAGCATCCCAGTCCCAGAGAACCCTCGTGGAGAGGCAGTACTTCGGCATAAACAACATCCAGTATGACCTCCAGAATATCGTCGAGCTGAGCTTTAAAAGGGCATATTTGACTTTAACGGAATACGTAATAAACTATGATTTCGTGGACAACGCCTCCCTTGAGCTCAAGAACCTCATGGTCTATGGAACCCTCAAAGGAATGCCCCAGAAAAACATGGACAACCTGACCCTGAGGGACTGGTTTAAAAATACTGTGAGCTACCTCAACTCGATTGGCTTTAACGTGGAGCCCTCAGACCCGGATGAGTTCGTGAGGGATCACCTAGAGGTCACCGTGGGACCGCTCGACTCGTTCCACGTCGCCGTCAGGGTTAAGATAAAGAACATCACAATCACGGAGAGTTCTGGAGTGGTCAGATACTCTGGAGACATCCCTCCAGGAAATGATAAATATCTATACTCCGTTGTAAGTATTGTTGGATTTGAGGATCCTTTTATTGTAAGGATGCTCAACGGACTTTACACAAGGGTCATAACACCATGCAAAATACCATTCCCCGGAGAAGTTTATGGATATTACAATATATCCAGCCAAGATGATGTTGATGAACTTGTCCTCAATTGGTGCTATCTCGGTCTTCAGGACAACGAATCGGCAGGAATGTACTATCCTACAATTTTGGAGAGATTCGAAGGGAAAATAGACATGAATCAGCATGAGTATTACCTAAGTTTAGCAAAGAAGTTCCAGGAACATCTAGGATTTACCCGGAACTTCCCTGTTGGTATTGTAACATTTCTCGTGCCGGATCCAAATGTTGATCCTGCACTTCTTGGAGCATTAACAAGTGTCGGAAGTTTTGTTCCTGACAATTATACCAGCGTTTCATATTATTTCCTGAGATGTGCTATCGATGGTGAAGATTGTAGAGAGGGAGTTTCAATTAGGTATGATGCATTTAAATTGGACACCATAACAAAGTCTTTAGTATTTGGAAATGGGTGAAATCAAATGAATCTCGAAGAATTATTCTACAGAGTGGGCGAGTTTGTAGAATCGGCATGGGAGAAAATAAGAAGCACCATAAATCCAAGACCCCAAGAGAAGCCTCCGGCCTTTAAACTTCTGGGAAGAGTTGTAAAAAGGAAAGTTACAGTTCATGAATTGTTAGTCCTAAAGCTTCAGTTAGCTTTTATCTCCTATTTGCTTCTATCCTTACTCCTCGTAGTTTTCTTGCCAAACGAGTTATATTTGGTTGCCTTAACAGCTGTGTATTTCATATATTTGAGAGCAATATTCCGCAAGTATAGAGAATTTTTCATCGAGTATAGGCCGTATCAAATGTTCTATTACTCAATCAGCGTCATAGGCTTCCTAGCGTTTTTTGGATACTCACTTCTGAAGAGATTTTCTTTAGGCATTCATTATTCGTTGGGTTACCTTGTTTTTGTTTTTGTTGTGGTTATCCTGTTTAGGTTTTATTTCAAGTCTAAATACGGCAGAAACTGGACTTATGGTGTCATAGAGGAAATTAAAGAAAATGTGGTGAAAATTAGTGTACACGATGACATAAGAGCGAACGTTAAGCCTGGTGAATATTGGGTTGATAAGGTTCCAGATGTGGAAATTGGGAGAATAGTGAAAGTTTTAGTTGAGGAAAGGGCATTTAGAGGAGCTGTGCCAACGAAAATAATTGAGGTTTATTTAAGCGACCAGCCTTCATCATCAAAGGCCTCAACTGAAGCAAAGGAGGAAAGCGAAAGCAACAGCAGTTTGTAAATCCCGGTATAGGGTTGCAGTTTGTAAGTTTTTGCCGACATCCATCTTCCATTTATTATCATCGGCTCAACACGCTCACAGTTGGGTTCTATTATTATTGCCGCATTTTTCTCATAAACCCTGAAGTTAAGTTCTTCGAGGATTGGCTTCAAGACTTTGAGGGCTTTATCCCTGTCCCTGAATGACACAATGTAATAAATTGTGTAACCCATTTCCGGCCCCCACCAACACTTTCAAAAATGGTAGAGATTAAAACTTTAAAAAATTTTTGTTTTTACAAAGATTTATTGTAAAAATGTGGGTAGAATGGGATTACTCAAAGCTCTCCACAGAGTTCAGCGAAGTTTCTGTAGATTTCGCTTCCTTTTTCTGTGTGTGCAACCTCTGGATGGAACTGGACTCCATAGATAGGTAATTTTCTGTGCTTCATTGCCTCGACTTCACAGAACTCGCTCCTTGCTAAAAGCTTGAACTTCTCGGGCAGCTCTTTCACCTCGTCCATGTGGCTTTCCCAAACCTTGAGCCTCTTCGGAAGCCCTTTGAAGATGTCGTTCTCCTCGAGTATCTCAATCTCCACGAGGCTGTATTCGGCCTTCTCGCCCCTGCCGACTTTACCGCCGAAGTGCCTCGATATGAGTTGGTGGCCGAGGCAGATACCAAGGATGGGCACGCTGAACTCGTCGTAGTGCTCCAGAATCGCCTCACAGTTACCAGTTTTGTTTATGTCCGGTCCCCCAGAGAAGATTATTCCCGTGGGCTTCATCGCCTTTATCTCCTCGAGAGGCGTCGTGTTTGGGATTATCCTCGTCTCGACGCCGAGGTATCTAAGAGTACGCCAAATCCTGTGGACGTACTGCCCGTGATTGTCCATTATGACTATCATTCATTTCACCTCACTCGAACTCTATGGTCGCCGGCGGCTTGTTGGTTATATCATAGAGGACTCTGCCAACTTGTGGAATCTCACTCGTTATCCTAAAGGCTATTCTCCGCAAAACCTCAAAGGGGACGTTCATGGCATTTGCTGTCATGCCGTCGAGGCTCTCCACGACCCTAACTGTAATCGTCTCCTTGTAGGCCCTTATGTCACCCTGAACGCCGACGGTCTTGACGCCCAGCAGAACCGCGAAGGCCTGCCATGGCCTCAGTCCAGCTTTAGCTATCTCCTCCTCCACGATGGCATTGGCCTCCCTGACGATGGCGACCTTTTCGGGGGTAACCTCTCCAAGAACCCTGACGGCCAGTCCGGGACCAGGGAAGGGCATCCTGTTGTATACCTTCTCCGGAAGGCCGAGCTCCTTTGCCAGTTCCCTGACTTCATCCTTGTAGAGATCCCTCAATGGCTCGATAAGCTTAAGGTTCAGCCTCTCCGGCAGTCCGCCGACGTTATGGTGGCTCTTGATTTTGCCCTGACTCTCTATCCAGTCTGGAGCTATCGTGCCTTGAATCAGGAACTCCGCGTCTATTTCCCTTGCAACCCCCTCGAACACCTCTATGAAGACCCTGCCTATTATCTTCCTCTTCTCCTCGGGGTCGGTTATGCCTTTGAGGGCATCGAAGAACCTCTCCTGAGCGTCAACGTAGTGAAGGTTCATGCCGAGCTCGTCCCTGAAGGTCTTCACCACGAACTCTGGTTCGCCCTTCCTTAGGAAGCCAGTGTTCACGAAGACCGCGTGAAGTTTATTCCCGATGGCCCTGTGGGCTAAAACAGCAGTGGTTGAGCTGTCAACGCCGCCGCTGAGCGCTATGATGGCCTTTCCATTGCCAACGGTTTCCCTAATCTCTCTAACCTTCTCCTCTATGAAGTTCTCCCACATGAGCATCACCTTTTCCTTCGCATTGGACAGTCAATTTATAAACCTATCCTGTGGCAAATCCTCACGTTTATGTCAAAACTTCGTCAAGCCTGTCTTCTTCCAAAGCCTCCCTTATCTCCATGGCTATCCTCCTGCCTGTGCTAACGGGCTCGTCGTACCTCAGCCAGCTGTAGGGCGAACCGTGGATGAAGGGGTTCGTGCCAGCCACTATCCTGGCTGAAATCTCAAAAACGACAAACTCTAAATCCTCTGTGAAGACTCCCTCGAGGCAGAAGGGGCCCCAGAGGCCACCCATGAGTTCTTCGGCAGCTTTAACCACCCTCTCGGCGGCCTCGATAACGTCCATAAGCAGGCTTTCCCTGAGAACGATTGGTATGTTGCCAATCACTGTGTAGTTCGGCTCAACGCCGAGATCAAGCTGCTCTTTAGCTGGAATCCTTCCCAACGAATCGGCGTTTGCTTCATACCTCCTGTCGATGCTCATAAGCTCCAGCTCGCGGTTGAGCTTCGAGTAAAAGTAGTGGGAGTAAACAGGTACTCCAAGGACGTACTCCTGTATCTGAACGTTGAAGAGGTCTTCATTGCTTTTTACGCCTATCTTTTCCGCCTTCTCCCAGAAGTCCTCAGGGCTCTTTGCCAGGAAATAGCCCCTGCCGCCCTTTGCTCCGTGGGGCTTAACTATGACCGGACCATCTATGTCATCTGGATCCTCATAGACCCTCGGAAGCCTGAGCTTGGCCTTTTCGAGCCATTTCCGCTCGAGGTTCCTGTCGCTCTCCCATCTGAGAACGGCCTTGTTGCCGTAATAGGGAACCCTCATTTCCTCAACCAGCTCGATGCCGAGGTGTGCCACGAAAGAACCAGTTGGGATGACTATTGCATTCAGCCTAAGAAGCTCCTCTTCTGGATAATCTCCTTCTAAGAAGTGGTCCGCAACCGGAAAGTACTTCGTGTAGAGGGACTTGACCCTCGCCTTCCCGAAGGCTATCGTTTCAAAGCCCTCATCCTTGGCGCCCTTCAAAATTTGAAGGGCGGAGTGGGAGGCGTAGGTGGCTATCCTCATTCCCCCTCACCCAGAAGCTTTGGAAGCAAGCTGTGAACTTCGACTACCTCATCGAGGGGCTTCCTGAGGAGCTCCGTTCCATTCCAGGTGAAAACAATCTCATTTCCATCGGCCCTTCCGATTACTGCAAAGTTCCTGAAGAGACCATTCAGGCGCTCCATGTTCTCCTCGGGGAAGGCTACAACGTAGCGCTCGTGGCTTTCAGAGAAGGCCACCTCAAGGGGCTTCATGTCCTCCGTGGGCACTCTGGCCAAATCAATGACAAAGCCCGTCTTTCCTGCAACAGCCATTTCAGCTAGGGCCACCGCTATTCCACCCTTGCTCACGTCGTGGACCGCTTTAACGAGCCCGAGTCGTATTGCCTTGAGCAGAGCCTTCGCATTTGCTTTCTCCTCTTCCAGGTTTACCCTCGGGGCAATCCCACCATCAACGCCGAGAACCCTGAAGAGTTCGCTTCCGCCGAGTTCTCTCCTCGTGAAACCCACGACCCCAATGAGCAGACCCTCCTCGAGACCAAATTCTGGTGTCTCCTCAAGCTTCACCTTTCCGAGACCAGCGACCACAGGTGTGGGCTTTATCGGCTTTCCGGCAACTTCGTTGTAGAAGCTGACGTTTCCGCTGACGTATACCAAGCCGAAGGCACTGGCCGCATCGGCAAGTCCCCTGACCGTCTCGGCGAAGCTCCAGTAAACCTCCGGCCTCTCAGGCGAAGCAAAGTTCAGGTTGTCAACTAAAGCCAGGGGTTCAGCTCCGACGCTTACGAGGTTCCTGACAACCTCGGCGACGGCGCCCATCGCCCCGTGGTAGGGGTTCAGGTGGCTGTGGCGTGGATTTCCATCTGCCACGAATGCCAAGCCATACTCCTCGTTTATCTTCAAAACTGCCGCATCCCTTCCTGGATTTACAACGGTCCTCCCCTGAACCTCGTGGTCGTATTGCTCCCATATCCATGCCTTGCTTATTACGTTCGGACTACCCCAGACCTTCTCAAAGGCCTCCTCAAAGCTCACCTCTGGCGTTTCAACATCCTTCTCAAGGGAGTACTCCTTCATTGGCCATCCAATCGTTGGAACCTTTGTGAGCAAGCCAATTGGCAAGTCGGAGACCTTCTTGCCATGCCAGTAAACGATGAAGCGCGGCTCCTTTATTACCTCCCCAACTACCGTCCACTCGAGCTCGTACTTCTCGAATATCTTTCCGAGTTCATCGACATCTTCTTCCCTCACGGCGAAGAGCATCCTTTCCTGGCTCTCGGAGATCATGACCTCCACCGCGTTCATTCCGGGCTCGCGCTGGAAAACGCGGTCGGCGTAGATTACCGCACCGAAGCCCTTCTTTCCAACCATCTCAGAGGCGGCACATGTCAAACCGCCGCCGCCGAGGTCTTTGAGTGCCCTCACCCTGCCGGTGTAAACGGCCTCGAGAGTTGCCTCTATGAGGAGCTTCTCGGTGAAGGAGTCTGGAATCTGGACGGCCGAGCGGTCCTCTTCCTCAGCATTTTCACTCAGCTCCTCGCTGGCGAAGGTTACCCCGTGGATTCCATCCCTTCCAGTTCTGTTGCCAACAATGACGAGCTTTAGGCCAGCCTCGGTGACGTAGCTGTGCACTAAATGTTCGGGCTTCATTATTCCAACGCATGCAACATTCACCAATGTATAGTTGTCCAAGCTCTCATCGAATTCAGTTTCCCCTCCAACGGTCGGGACACCTATTCTGTTGCCGTAGTCCGCTATGCCCTTGACAACATACTCAAAGAGGTAGCGGTTGCGCTCCTTCTCCAAGGGTCCGAAGCGAATTGGGTCGAGCAAAGCTATGGGTCGAGCGCCCATGCAGAGCACGTCCCTAACGATGCCGCCGACGCCAGTTGCTGCTCCTCCGTAGGGTTCCACAGCGCTCGGGTGGTTGTGGCTCTCTATTCCCACCACTATCCAAGTTTCATCGTCGAACCTCACTATCCCAGCATCCTCACCAGGGCCCAAAACCACGTGCTCGTTGCTTGTAGGCAAAAGCTTGAGCCACTCCCTGCTAGACTTGTACGAAGCGTGCTCGCTCCACATGACCTCAAGCATCGCCCACTCAACTTCGTTGGGCTCTCTCCCGAGCTTTTCATGGATAAGCTTCTCCTCATGGGGAAACATTGCTTTTCACCTCTTCGCATATTCAATCATAGAGCTGAAGACTCTCAACCCATCCTCACCCCCCAGCCACCTATCGCTCGCCCTCTCGGGGTGAGGCATCATGCCGAGGACGTTGCCCTTCTCGTTACTTATTCCCGCTATATTTAACAGAGAACCGTTTGGATTAGCATCTTCTATAATCTCGCCATTCCCATCACTGTATTGAAAGGTTATCCTAACTTTGCTCAGATCATTGGCGTAATAATTACCCTCTGCATGAGCTATTGGCATTCTTATCACTTCTCCCGGCTCGTAGAGGCTGGTGAAAGCCGTCTCGGTGTCGACGACCCTGAGGTGAACCCACTTACAGATGAATCTTGGAATCCTGTTGGGTCTCAGAGCACCCGGGAGGAGGCCGGATTCAGTCAGTATTTGAAAGCCATTGCATATCCCCAAGACGGGTTTTCCCTCCTTCGAGAGCTCCTTCACTTCCTCCATTATTTCCTGCCTCGCCGCTATCGCTCCGGCACGTAGATAATCGGCGTAGCTGAAACCCCCAGGAAGGATGACGCCATCGAAATCCTTGAGGCTTTCCCTGTACCAGATTCTCTCGGCCTCGCCGCCGGCCTTTCTTATTGCCCGTTCGGTCTCGAAGTCGCAGTTTGTCCCTGGAAACACTATGACAGCAAACTTTGGCACATCAGCTCACCTTTTCGATGCGGTACTCGTAGGTGTGTATGACGGGATTAGCCAGCAGACGCCTGCACATCTCCTCAACTTCCCTCTCTGGATTATCGCTCTCAAGCTCGAACTCGAAGTACTTCGGAACCTTGAGGTTCTCGACGGCGTAGCCCAGGTTTCTCAAGGCGCTTTCTATCACCCTTCCCTCAGGGTCGTTGAGGCCCTCCTTAAGGCGGACGGTTACCCTAACTTCCCATCTCATTCAGACCACCTCATGTAACGACCTTCTCAAGCTCGCCCAGCTCAATGGCTCTCTTAATCTCAAGCGCCACCCTTCTACCTGTGCTCATCGGCCTCCTCCAGAGGGCGTTGCCGTACGGGTGGCCTATGGCCATGTGGATGTTCGTTCCACCGCCGGTTCTTGGAGCAACGTCGTAGATGTAGAAGTTGAGATCCTTGTCAAGAGCTGTTTGCAAAGTGAATGGGCCGATTATTCCCGGGGGATAGTATTTTTGTGTCGCCTTAACATAACGCTCAGCCATGTCGAAGATCTTCTCAAGCAGAGATTCCCTAAGGGTTGACGAAGCGTGGCCGCAGACAGTATATTCAGGCTCGAACTGATGCTCTGGAAGGGTAAGCTGCTGGTGAGCTGGAAGACGAACGTGGCCGTCTAAGCTGGTTTCGAAGCGCCAGTCTATCCCAAGGAGCTCGATTTCATCGTCTATAGGCGAGTAGAAGAAGTCGAAATTGAACACCGGGCCGATTATGTAGCGCTCGATTCTTGCCTTGGCGAGGTCTTCCTCGGTGATTATCCCAAGTTTGATAAGCATCTCGGCCTTCTCGCGGAACTCCCGATAAGAGGCAGCCGTAAAGAAGCCTCTCTCCAGCCTCTTCTTGGCGTGAGGAAGCTTGACGATGACCAAACCGACCTCGTCAATCTCTTCGGGCTTAACAGGCTCTGGGTAAGGCAGGTCAGCCTTCTCGAGCAGCCAGTAGTAGCTTTTCTCCTCACTTCTCTCCTCGCTCCTCAGGAGGTTCCTGCTGCCAAAGAGCGGAACGAGGAAGTCGTTTTCGACGCGGTCTATTCCGGTATAGACAACGAACGAGCGGTTGGGGACGAAGATGACATTCCTCCTTCTCAGCTCCTCTTGAACGTCAATTATCTGAGCGAACTTTTCGAGAACTATAATCTCATCGATGAACCCCTTGGTTAGGCCGTCTTTCATCCTCCTAAGCTTGAAGTATTCCGTGTAAGTCCTGTGCCTGCCCCTCTGGGCAACGACAAGCGTTGGGAGACCTTCCTCATTAGCACCATCGGCTATGTCCAGCGCGGAATGGCTTCCAATGACGCCAACGGTTATCTTCTCTAGGTCGTACTTCTCAAGAACCTCCAAAATCTCCTCGCGGCTTATCATCCCGACCACCTCAGCAGGCCAAAGGCTCGAAATCTTTACCGAACTCCCTCATCAGCCTGATCCTCTTCTCGATGCTCTCTCTCGTTCCAACGTCCTTCCTGCAGAACAGCTCACCCTTAACGTGGGAGATTCCTTCCGAGGCTATCCTCTCCGCTTCCTCAAGCGTATCTGCTACACCAACCACTGCCAAGGCACGTGAGCCGAGTAAAGTGAGGTTCTCGTCAATTGAAGCATAGTAAAGCTTCGCTCCCGTCTCGACTATGGCCTTCTCATCGAGTTCTATCCTGACACCCTTAACAGGGTGCGTTGGGTACCCCTCGGGGGCGAGGTACTTCACGACGGTGGCCTTCCTCTCGAACTCGGCTTTCTTTAATCTCCCGTCGACGATTCCCTCCGCTATTTCAAGGAGACTTGTCTCCAGAAGCGGGAGGACGTTCATCGCCTCAGGATCTCCGAAGCGGGCGTTGTACTCGATTATCACCGGCCCCTCCTTGCTCAGCATGAACTGACCGTAGAGGATGCCCTTGTAGGGAATTCCTTCTTTCCTCATGGCCTCGACCGTTGCCTTCAGCGTCTTCAGAGCCTTCTCGTAGTCATCCTTCATGACAAAGGGCTGGAGGTGATTTGAGCACGAGTATGAGCCCATTCCGCCCGTTATCGGGCCTTCGTCGTTCTCATAGGCGTGTGGGTAGTCCTGGACTAGAGGCATCGGCAGAACCCTCTTCCCGTCCGTGAAGATCTGGAAGGTGAACTCCACTCCATCGGTCCTCTCCTCGATGAGGACTTTACCGTCCTTTCTGATAAGCTCCTCAGCGTAGACCTTGGCCTCGTCGTTGTCCTCTAGCTGGTAGCCGACGACCTTAACCCCCTTGCCGCCGGTAAGGCCTAGAGGCTTAACAACGACTGGCCTCCCGAAGTTGTCTATCCAGGATTTCATCTCGGCAACGTCCTCAAAGACCCTGAAGAGCTTCCTTCCAGGGATTTCGTGCTTCTCCATCAGCTCACGGGCAAAGGCCTTGTTGGTTTCGAGCTTGGCAGCCTCCTTACTCGGCCCAACAGTTGGGATGCCGTTTCCCTCCAGAACATCCACGATACCGGCTTCGAGAGGGGCCTCGGGACCAATGAAAGCAAGCTCGACTCCCCACCTCTCTGCATACTCGAGAACCTTGGGAACGTCGGTCTCCTTCACCAAGCTGTACTCCTTCGCAAACCTCTTAAGTCCGGGATTAACATGCCTTGAGACAACGTAGAGCTCGGCCCCGGCCATTACAAGAGCCTCGCCTATGGCGTTCTCCCTACCGCCGCCACCAACGAGCAGAACCTTCATGATGTTCACCATAAACTTGTCAAAAACTTTAGTTTTTAAGCTTTGTTTTTACACAAAAACGGCAAAATTTATAAAGGTCAACGACGAACGAACTCCGGTGAAGACCATGAAGGTGCTCGTGGTTACGGGGAGTAAAAGCGACAGCCATATAGCCGAGAAGGTGACTTCAGTTCTCGACGAGTTCGGAGTTTCATACGACCTCGAGGTTGCTTCAGCCCACAGGGACCCAAAAAAGGTCGAGGAGTTGGCAAAGAAGGACTATGATGTTTTCATAGCAATAGCAGGCCTGAGTGCGGCCCTGCCGGGCGTCATAGCCGCCCACACGGTTAAGCCGGTCATAGGTGTCCCCATTTCGGCCAAACTGGGCGGCCTCGATGCACTGCTCAGTATCGCCCAGCTCCCACCCGGCGTTCCCGTCGCCACCGTTGGCATAGACAACGGCAAGAACGCTGCTCTGCTCGCGATTGAGATACTCGCACTCAGGGATGAGAGACTAAGAAAGAAGCTCGAAGATTATAGGGAAAGGATGCGCGGTTAGTGGCTTCCCTTAAGGTCGAGGCTGATTTCAACCGCCTGATTTTAACATCAAGAGGGCATACATAATATAGGCACATTAATCAAATTTAAATTTTTCGCATTTTTTCCAAAGATTTGATAAAGTTCTAAAATCCTCATCACAATGCCAAAAACTATCCAACGTTACATTACATGTTGTCTACAAATTAGAGCGTTTTGTGCTCATTTGTTCTGTCAAAAAGCACATTCTGCGCCCGTCACGTGTTGGGGACTAATCCCGCCAACCCCAAGGAAGCTGACACCTAAAAAAGGTGTTAAAGAAGGTGCCTCCTCTTTTCATAGTCTTGATCGTACCAGTCGGAGCTCCTCGTCCTGAGTTCGACCATGTGGGCGACCCTCTCAGCCCTCTTCTTCGCTTCCTGAACATCCCTGTCCCATGCTAAAGCAACACCCAAGCGCCTTCCAGGGTAAGCTTCGGGCTTTCCAAAGAGCCGTACTGTGGCATTCGGAACGCTCAGAGCTCTGGCCAGCCCCCTAAAGCGCGGAGAATAACCTGAAACGTTGGCCTTGATGACGTGGGTCGCTGCTGGGGTCAGCATCGGGAATAGGCGATAACCATCAACCCATTCACCAGGTATTGGCAAGCCGAGAACGGCCCTCAGGTGGAGGCCAAACTCCGAGAAGCCTGGCGGATGGGAGGCGAGCGTCACCATTCCAGTGTCGTGGGGTCTCGGGGAGACTTCGTTGGCCCAGACCTTGCCACCCTTAACGAACATCTCGACGCCGAAGAGGCCAAGACCACCGAGAACATCCGTTATGCGCTTCGCTATCCTGTAAACCTCCCGTTCAGCTTTCTCACTTATCTCGGCCGGCTGCCAACTGGCGTGGTAGTCACCGTCTATCTGGTAGTGGCCAACGGGCTTGGGGAAGGTCGTCACAATTTCCCCGTTCTCATCGTAGTGCCTGACTGCCAGCTCGGTTATCTCGACGTCGAAATCGATGTGCTCCTCGACGATTATCTTGTCTGAACTACCGCGGGCCTTTTTCTTCGCCTCCTCCCAGGCCTTAGGGATATCCTCAGGACCCTTCACGAAGTAGGAGCCCTTTCCGCTGGAGCTCATTATGGCCTTGGTGTGGCAGGGATAGCCAATCTTTTCGCACGCCTCATAGAGCTCGTCGAGAGTTGTTGCATAGGCATATCTTGACGTTGGGACCATAGCTTCCTTTGCTAAAGTCTCCCTCGTCCTCTCACGGTGCATGGCTATCCACGTTGCTTTGGCGTTTGGCACGACGAAGTAACCTTCTTTCTCAATCTCAAACAGCGCGTCGAGGTTGATGGCCTCAATCTCAGGGATTATTACGTCAGGCTTCTCCCTCTCCATGACACTCCACAAGAAGTCCTTGTCCTTCATGTTGCCCACATAAGAGCGATGAGCAACCTGCATGGCGGGGGCGTTGGCGTATCTATCTACCGCCACAACCTCAACGCCCAGGCGCTGGGCCTCTATAGCTATCTCCTTCCCGAGCTCGCCGCTACCGGAGAGGAGTATCTTCTGGGCAGAATCCGTCATCGCGGTTCCTAGCTCATCCCTAAGCTTCACCATAAAAATCACCTCAAGGTTTGACGTTAAAATGTTAAAATTTGCAAGTATTTAAGCCTTTTTAAGCAAGAAAATGGCAAACCTTTTAAGCCTCCACGCAAACTAAGGCCAGGTGTTGCTCATGCTGACCTATGCCCAGGCTGGTGTGGACGACGAAAAGACGGCTAAAGCTCTAAAGAGTATAATAAACGCCGCCAAGACAACCTTTGCCTTCAGGAAAGGAAAACTCGGAGAACCGGCCCAGAACCTCGGCCACTACGCAGCCTTGATGGACTTCGGAAGCTTTCACCTCGCCATGACGACCGACGGAGTAGGCACTAAGATTCTGGTTGCTGAGGCCGTTGGTAAGTTCGACACCATAGGAATAGACATGATAGCCATGAACGTGAACGATCTGCTCTGCGTTGGGGCTGAGCCAATAGCGCTCGTTGATTACCTCGCAGTAAAAGAGCCCGACGAAGGAGTCTTTTCCCAGATTGCGAAGGGTCTCCACGAAGGGGCAAGGCAAGCGGGAATAGCCATAGTCGGCGGCGAAACCGCCGTGATGCCCGACCTCATCAACGGCTTCGATTTAGCCGGAACCGCCATCGGTGTCGTCGAGAAAGACGGAGTAATAACGGGCGAGAAGATAAAGCCAGGGGATGTGGTCATTGGAATTTCCAGCTCAGGTGTACATTCAAACGGCCTAACCCTTGCCAGAAAGCTCCTCATTCCAAGATACAGCCTCGACTATGAGTTCGATGGAAAAAAGCTCTGGGAGCACCTCCTCGAGCCGACGAGGATTTACGTCAAGCTCGTGCTTGAGCTTTTGAAGAGTGTTGAGGTTTACGGACTGGCACACATCACTGGCGGAGGCCTGCTCAACCTTAAGCGCCTAACGAACTACGGCTTTTCCCTTGAGATGCCCCCACTAGAGGGGATATTCAAGCTGATCTACGAGAACGGCGTTCCGCTTGAGGAGATGTTCAGGGTCTTCAACATGGGAGTGGGCTTCGCTGTCATAGTCCCTCAAGAGGGGAAGGAGGAGGTCCTCGAGGTTCTCAACAAACACTACGAAAGCTTTGAGCTCGGAATGGTTACAAAGGAGCCAGGAATCGTCGTGGAGAACTACGGGGTAAGGCTTTAAGCCCTTGCCTTTACTTTTCTTTGGTGGAGCAGGTGGAGATGACGGTTAAGAGAAAGGCCTTCCTTGAGGAGCTGTCCAAGGTCGTAGATGATGCCGTTAGGGAGTATGGCCCGAGACTGAAGAGAATAGAAATAGTGGAGGATGAAAAAGGATGCTACATTGTGTGGATAACCTATGATTCGGATTTCAGGCCTCGCCCGTAAGCCTCTTATAGAGCTCCTCGTAAGCGCTTATCAAATCCCCCCTGTCGAAGCGGAAAACGTCCTTGTCGAGGCTCTTCCTCGTTCTGGCGTCCCAGAAGCGGCAGGTGTCAGGGCTTATCTCATCCCCAAGGACTATCTCACCTCTGCCGTTCTTTCCGAACTCGAGCTTGAAGTCGACGAGGATTATTCCCCTCTCGGCGAAGTACTCCCTCAGGATTTCGTTAACCTTCAGAGCTATACGCTCCATCTCTCTGATTTCCCCTTCGCTTATTCCGAGGATTTTGGCGTGGTAGTGGTTTATCATCGGATCTCCTTTGCTGTCGTCCTTGTAGTAAAGCTCGATTATCGGCTCCGGAAGCTTGGTTCCTTCTTCCAGCGGAAGGCGCTTTTTCAGGCTTCCAGCAACGACGTTCCTGACCACAACCTCGAGCGGATACATATCGAGCTTTTCAACAATGAGCCTGTTGTCACCAGCAACGCCTATGAAGTGGGTCTTAACACCCCTCTCCTCGAGAACCCCGAAGAGAGTCGCGCTTATCTGGGCATTAAACCAGCCTTTTCCTTTGAACTGGGCCTTCTTCTTGCCGTCAAAGGCCGTTGCATTGTCTTTGAATTCCATGATAACCTTTCCACCGTCGAGTGGGATTATCTTCTTGGCCTTACCTTCATAAACCTGCATGGGTTTCACCATATTTATGTAAACTTTGCGAATATTTAAGCTTTGTTTTGCCATTAGTGTGACAAAACATGAGCAAAGCTTTTAAGCATAAAACACTAAAAAAGGCCGTCAAAACAGACCATAATTATCACTTTCAAGTCAAACCAGTGTGTGAGGGTATGCCATGAGGGAGAATTGCGGAATCTTTGCAGCGAAGACTGAAAACGCCCCGAAGAAGGCATACTACGCACTCATCGCTCTGCAGCACCGCGGCCAGGAGAGCGCCGGCATAAGCGTCTGGAAGCACAGAATTAAGACTTTAACCGGCCAGGGGCTTGTCTCGGAGGTCTTCCACAACGGTGAGCTGGCGAAGCTGAAATCGAACCTCGCCATAGCCCACGTCCGCTACTCCACCTCCGGCTCGCTGAACGAGACCCAGCCGCTTGAAGTTTCCTGCTGCGGTAAGAGGCTTGCCTTAGCCCACAACGGCACACTCACAAACTTCCTGCCCCTGCGGAGACATTATGAGAAGCTCGGCGTGAAGTTCAGCCACTCCGTCGATTCCGAGCTCCTTGGCGTTTCCTTCCTCTGGCACCTCAAGGAAACCGGGGACGAGTTCGAAGCGATGCGGGAAGTTTTCAATGAGGTCAAAGGCGCCTATTCCGTTGCCTTACTCTTCGACGGTAAGCTCCTCGTCGCAAGGGATCCAGTTGGTTTTAGACCATTGAGCTATGGAAGGGGCGATGGTCACTACTTCACCTCCGAGGATTCCGCGCTGAGGCTCTTTATTGATGAGATAAGGGACGTAAAGCCCGGGGAGGTCTTCCTCGTGGATGATTCGATTGAGAGCAAAGTTCTAGTGGAGGAAAATCACCACCACTGCGTCTTTGAGTACATCTACTTCGCCAGACCAGACAGCACGCTCGATGGGGTGAACGTTTACAGCGCCCGCGTGAGGATGGGCCGTGAGCTCGCCAAAGAGAGTCCAGCGGAGGGTGATATCGTCATAGCGGTGCCCGATTCTGGAAGGGCAGCCGCTCTGGGCTTTTCCCAAGAGAGCGGCATCCCATACTCCGAGGGGCTCATAAAGAACCGTTACATCGGAAGGACGTTCATAACCCCGGGGCAGTTCTACCGCGAGCTGAAGGTCAAGCTCAAGCTCTCGCCAGTTAAGGAAATCGTCGAGGGCAGGAAAGTTGTTCTCGTGGACGATTCAATAGTCAGGGGCACGACGATGAAGAGGATTGTCGCAATGCTCAAAAAGGCCGGCGCGAGGGAGGTGCACGTGAGGATCGCCTCGCCGCCGATAAGGCATCCCTGCTACATGGGAATAGACATCCCCACCAGGCACGAGCTCATAGCCGCTTTTGGTAGTGTTGAAAAGGTCAGGGAAGCTATAGGGGCCGACAGCTTAGCCTACCTTAGCGTCGAGGGGCTGAAAAAAGCGGTGGGGAAAAGGGAGCTCTGCACCGCCTGTCTCACCGGAGAGTATCCAGAGTGGGCCTTCCGCTTCTGAGCTTCCTTATTCTGCGTATATGAAAATTTGTAAAGTCAAAGAGCCCTCCTGAGGAAGTACTCGTGAAGCCTTGCGTCTTCGGTTAACTCAGGATGGAACGCTAAGCCAATGATGTTCCCCTGCTCTACGCCAACGACCTCATCGCCGTGCCAGGCTATCGGCTTGATCTTATCGCCCAGAAGCTCGACTATCCTCGGCGCGCGGATGAAGACACCTGGGAACGGTTCATCACTGAAGGACAGCTTTAACGGGGCTTCGAAACTGTTCACCTGCCTGCCGTAGGCGTTTCTGTTAACCCTGACGTCGAGGAGCTCCAGAAAGCGCTGCCCCTCAACGGCTCCCTCGACCTCCTTTGCGAGGAGGATTAAACCTGCACAGGTGCCCATTATTGGAAGCCCTTCCTCACCGAGCTTCGTAACCGGCTCAAAGAGACCGCTCTTCTGCATCAGCCGAGATATGGTCGTGCTCTCCCCGCCAGGCAGGATTATTGCGTCAATGGCATTCAATTGCTCGGGCCTCCTCAGCCAGAATGCCTCCCCCCCAACGCCGAGCTTTTCCAAAGCCCTTTTTGTTGCATCGATGTGCTCGCTCACAGCCCCCTGAACACCGATAACTCCGACTTTGAGCACCTTCTCACCCCCAGAAATAGAGAAAGAAAAAGCTCAGACGCCCCTATCCTCGAGGCGGACCTCGAGCTCCTCAATCTCTAGACCCTTCATGGGCTCTCCAATCTCCTTGCTTATCTCCACAAGAACGTCCGGCTTGTCCCAGTGGTTTACAGCTTCGACTATGGCCCGGGCCATCTTTTCCGGATTGGAGCTCTTGAAGATGCCGCTGCCCACGAAGACGCCGTCCATGCCCATCTGCATCATCAGGGCAGCGTCGGCTGGAGTGGCAACTCCTCCAGCGGCGAAGTTAACCACGGGCAGCCTTCCGAGCTTCTTTATCCCCAGGAGAATCTTGTAGAGACCGTCAACTATCTCGCGGTAGGTGTAGTGACCGTAAACAGGCTCGTTCTCGAGGATCCTCTCTGAAAGGCCGCTTATCTCCCTTATCTGCCTGGCCAGCCTGAGGTAGGGCTCGGCAAACTTTTCAGCCACGCCGTAGACCTGCTCGTCCGTCATGCGCTGGATGAGCCTTATGTTGTCGGCGACGAGCCTAACGTGTCTGACTGCCTCGACGATGTTACCGGTTCCGGCCTCGCCCTTGGTTCTTATCATGGCGGAGCCTTCCCATATCCTCCTAACGGCCTCCCCAAGATTCCTCGCTCCACAGACGAAGGGAACGTTGAACTCCCTCTTGTCTATGTGGAAGAACGGGTTCGCTGGAGTTAAAACCTCACTCTCGTCTATCATGTCCACACCGAGCGCCTCAAGAACTCTAGCCTCGGCGACGTGGCCTATCCTGACCTTGGCCATGACGGGAATCGTCACCGCGTCCATTATTTCCTGGATCTTCTCTATCGGAGCCATCCTAGCAACGCCGCCGGCCTTCCTAATGTCGGCCGGAACTTTGTGAAGGGCCATGACAGAAACTGCACCGGCCTCTTCCGCAATCCTCGCCTGCTCGGCGTTGGTGACGTCCATTATGACGCCGCCCTTAACCATCCTGGCAAAACCGCGCTTCAACCTCTCCGTGCCCTTAGCCTCAATAACGCGGAGCCTTCCCATTGGTATCACCTTTTCAAGCTGTAACTTGCAATAATCTCAAGAAAAAGCTTGAATATAAGGATTGCGATGTGGAAGCAGAAATGACCAGGGAAGCAGTTTAAAGACTTAACAGCCGGGGAATATTGTATAGGGTTGTTCGGATTGGATTAAAAATCCAGCAAATATTTTCTGTCCTCAATTACTACTCAACGATGTTTGCCAAGACATGCCTCAGTTGTTACTAAGCAAAGTTTAAAAACTACAATCGTGTGCTCAACACTGATGATACAATGAAATTGCGTAGGATTGTTGCTCTTACCCCGGTTGTGCTCTTTCTTGGAATGACCGTCAGCAGTGCAAGCGCCACGGCAGAGTTAGTGAACACTACCTCGAACAGCACCGTAGAACTCCCCTCAGAATTCAATCCTGAGAGGAAGCCAGGAGATAAAGTCCAGCCGCAGTTCCTACCAGCTATTGGTGTTGGTATAAGTATAGTAGTGGGCAGTACTGAACTGTTAGCCATAACCGTAAGCTTAGCCACAATAGCTGTCATTGGACTTTACAGGGTCATTGAGAAATACGGGGCGTTCACCTGGCAAGTATGTGCTGAGGGCCATAGGCATTAAACAAACCTCAGAGTTTGGTGACGGTTTCCTAACGACTGCAGGCAATTACATGAGGGATCCGGACGTTAATTACAACCTAAAGAAATCTGGATCATCCCACTACCCAAAGTTGAAAGTATTGCGATTTATAATGGCCCAAGAAAAATAGTGGGAGTCAAAACCAGCGAGCTTGACCAAGTCAGCTGCCTCTTCAGTCCAAAAGAATTCGGACAACTACTCGCACAAGCATGGCTCAACGGATGGGACGCAAATGACGCGAAGAAACTTGCCGAGAAATTTGAGAAAGAATATCCATATTTTGGAAATATATGGTTTAAAGGAGCAACACTATCTTGCGGGGTTTTTGATGGTGGGTGGGTTATACTTGACAAGGAAGGAGTTAAACACATCATTAAACGACATATACTCACGAGGGCGTATAGGTCCAAGGACAAATTTAAGTACCTCTCTGCCCAAGACATCATGAGGGAAATAAAAGAGACCATACGGAATCCAGATGATGTGGACTGTGGAAAGAAGCCGAACAGCATGCTACTCGTGAGGTACTCTCCGAAACTTGGAACAAAAATGGCAGTAGTGCTTGAAAAAGTGGGAAATGGGTGGTATAGGATAGTCACCGCATTCCCGGCATCTAAATATTAGGGGGCTGTGTTATGGTGTATTTCTCCTTTTATTTTACCACAGAGGAAGATGGGTTTCCGGTTCTGATAACAGCCGAGGAACCCATTTTCATCACTGAAGAACCCATCCTGGTAAAAGAGTTCCTGAATATGCTGATGGAACTCGTAAATTTAAGAACAGTTTCCACAGATATATTCGGGTTGAAAATCATAAAAAATGGAGAGTACGTCAAGATTAGACTTCCAGACGGCAGGAACATCCAGGTCTCCGCTGGAGAGTTCACTAAAAACGTTCAACACACTATAGAAAACATACGCCGTATTCTACAGAAGAGGCCAGTGAAAGTGAAGCATTTAAAATTTAGACTCCTCCGCCCGGAGGAGTTCTGGAGCGAGGGCGATGAGAGCTACCTGAATGAGTATGATATCGAGATTTATGGCGACGTTTACGTTCTAAACGCTACTATAAACTTGAGGGATTACCTGGATGACCTGAGGGGACTGAAAGAGTTTATTGAGGAGGGAAAACTACCTAAGGAAAAGTGGAGAGTGGTGTGGGACATCGCTCAACTAAAGCAGGGCTTGGAAAAAGCGCTACCAACACTGGTCAAGTCGGCTGACTGTGTTAGTCCACCTTTTGTCCGATTTAATCTTGGCACTTATGATCCATTGGAGATAGTTTATGTCTCCAACCTTGGCGACAGAGCTGCCCTGTTCTTTGTTGCATGGGCCAAAATCGCAATTAAAGTTCCTAAAGAAGTTCTTTTAATGGCTCTGAACGATGCAATAAGGGACGCGGAAAAGGAACTCGAAAGGCTAAAGTTGTCCGGGTGGTGAATATGTCTTTTTCCATCTTTTTCTTCGGCTGGGAGTAGGCACTCCGGGGGCGAGGTTTCGGTGGATGCCCTGACGGTTGCACTCCGGCACGGAGACGAGACCATACTACAGAATTGAGCGTTTTGGGATGTTGTCTTCATTTACGTTCACTTCTTCTACTCACCGATTTTAGAGAGACTTGAGCTCTTCGGCGTTGATGAGTGATTGGTTATAGCGGATGCAAACAAGAGGGAGCCTTTCAAAGCTCTGCCTTATCTATAACGAATTTCGGTTTATTCTCGCTGAGGAGCAAATTTTTGAGAATTTGAGAACGCATGTAAGAAAGCGGAATAACAAAAGATGCCACCGTTCATTCCTTAAGACATTCATTTGCAACTCACCTGATTGAAAGCTGACTTAGATGCATTCAGGAGCTATTAGGGCCCAAAAGCTCGAAAACGATAGAGTTATATACTCATGTTGCTACTAAAGATTTGAGAAAATAAGGAGTCCGCTGGATTTGATGGGAATGAAAGAATGATTGGGAAGTTCGCATATTCTGCTAAACTTGGAGTTCCCAAAATATGTGGCTCGGCTTTAAAAATTAGAGGTGTAGTGATGTAGTTTGGAAAGCTTGATACTTCAACATTAGAAAATTGGCTCTGGGAAGCAGCATGTAGTATTAGAGGAGAAATAGATACTCCAAAGTATAAAGATTACATAATTCCATTGATATTTTACAAAAGGCTCTGTGATGTGTATGAAGATGAAATAAAGAAGCTTGCCAGTGAATTTGGAAATGAAGAGATAGCAAGGAAGCTTGTAGAAAAAGACAGAAAACTCGTAAGATTCTACATCCCTGAAGAATGTCTCTGGAAGAATATCAGGAAAATAACAACAGGTTTGGGTGAAAAATTAACAGAGGCATTGAGAAAAATAGCAAAAGAGAATCCAAAATTGCAGGGAGTTATTGATATTGTTGATTTTAATGCAACTCAGGCAGGACAGAGAATAATAAGCGATGAGAGCATCCACAGGTTAATGCAGAGTCTGAGCAAGTACAGGCTTGGCTTGGATGATGTAGAGCCTGACATTCTGGGCAGAGCATACGAATGCCTTTTGAGAAAATTTGCTGAAGACTCGGGGCAGTCGGCGGGTGAATTCTATAGAAAAAAGAAGTTAAAAGGCCTTTAAAGCTCTATGGACAGGAAATAAATCCATTTATCTATGCAATGGCAAAGATGAACGCCTTTATCCATGACATGGATGTAGATATAAGGGTTGGGGACACAATAAGGAATCCAAATTTTGTCAAAGAAGCTAAATACTGTGAGAATAAACCAAAATTCATCATTGATAAAGCTCTGCTAATCGATGCACTGAAAAGTCTTAATTTAGAATACGGGCATCAATTCCTTTGTAGAAGTAAGATTGAATCAGTTTTTCCACTAAAGCAGAGGATAAAGATCTTTTTCTGTTCGATTAGCTGTTTTAATCTTAAACTGGAATTTTCGTAAGCTGTTTATACTTTACTACAACGAGGTGGTTATGTTAAGCGGACACGTCCCGAAGTTCTAACGAAAATTTAATAAAAGATTGAAACTCGGTTAAAACGCAGGAGGAATCGAATTTGTCTGAACGAGAAGGAGATAGAGAACAGCATGAACGACTTTTTAAAGCTTCAATGAATCCTTTGAGAAAAAGGATTGTCGAAGAAATTGGAAATGGAGAGATTAACAAGAGATGAACTGAAAACGAAACTCAGTAATGTTTCAGACTTTGAACTAAGCTTCAACCTTGAATACCTAATCGCTGAAAGATTTGTAGTTGAGAAAAATGCTGTATCTAACTGAAGATGGTGTAGATCTAGCTCATAGGGGTTGAAAAATGGTAAAATATGAATGTATCGTCTGTTAGTACATATACAATGAGTATGAGAGCGACCCAGATAATAATCTTCTATTTATACTGTCTCTTTTGGACCTCGGACCTCAAATTAACTCATGTATTGATTTAAGGCCTCCACCATAACCCTGTCATCAAGCTCTACAAAGTGAGAGTCCATGTCAGCTTTGGCCAATCCCTTCTCCAGATGAACTGTAGGATATATCTTACCTGTGCAGTGCCATTCTCCCTGAGAGTAAGTGATGGAGAGCTCGACGTGTGGTTCTTTGATGCTGTTGCTGCTGTAGGAATCCACACCAACGAGAACGTGATTAGCATTTATCTCAATACCTCTCAGCAGTTTCTCAACCCATAACTTTCCTTCTTCTGCAGCCTCTTCAAATCTTCTGAACTTTCAAGGAATTATTAAAAATCCACTTGGAGTCAGAAAATAGTCCGCTTTGAAATCCAGTTCTGAAACTTTTTCCAGTGCTTTTCTTGCATACAAATCTTCTGCTGAAATTGCCTTCTATGAAAAGCCTGGCAATTTTCACTTTACCTGCTTCAAATTTTTGAATTTTAATTTCTCCAACCTTTTCAGGCTGTGGGGTGAGTATAGCTTTTTTAAAGGTTTACCTGACCATTCAGATCAGCTCCCAACATGCTTTTTACATAAATAATTAAATAATTTAAAGCTCCCTTCCATCTTCTATGGCTCTCTTTATAGCAGATATCATTAGACCCATTCCTCCAAGCCCCTTGAGCGGAGTTATGATCTTCTTTCCTGCGAACACCTTTCTGACTATTTTCACGTAATTGCTACCCGCAACAACAACTATCTCGTCATATTTCATCAATCCTTTTTGCTCTGCCTGTCTTCTCAGTTCTTCAACCCCTATCGGGTTCGTTTTTGGATCGTTGAATGTCACGTTATAATTTCCGGGAATCAGTTCATCCGGAAAGAGAAAACCGTATTTGGCAGATAGAATCACATATCTTCGGGGATAAAATCTCTCAGCATAATCAATGCATGCTTTTGCAAAGGGACCAATGTAAACGTCCTTTGCCTTTGTGGGTCCTGCATCAGGATTTTTGTCCCAGATTTTTAACTTTCCACACGGGACTACACATAGCCTCATCTTCTCAACACCTCCGATATTCTCTCCCCAACTTCCTTCAAACCGAATCTCGAAAAATAATCCACTATCTCAGAATCTCTCAGCACGCCAATCTGCCATATCAGAGAATCAAGGTGAATCATGTTTATTCTCTGGCCATTTTTTCTCAATCCCTCCAGAACTTTGTTCCAGAATCTTCGCACGTCCTCGTCAGTATTCACGGCTATACCGAGTCTTCTCGTGAATTCTCTGACTCTGTAATCCACAGGAATGGGAATACTCTCGAAACTGAAATTAGTCTCCCCAGCCATGAGAAGTGCAATCCCGAGGCATTTCATCGCAAAGACAATTGTTTTTGCATCTCTATTCTGTTTCATTGTTGTAGCAAGCTCATACCAAATCTTGACGAAATTCTCAGCAACATCCTTTGCACTTGATTCCCATAACCATTCAGCGAGTCTGCTTGAAAGGAACCGACTCAATCTCTTCAGTTTTAGATCTGGCAATCTTTCTCTGCTGTAAAATTCTGAAAGAATCGATTTTAGGTCGGACAGGCTTTCAGGAGGTTTGCAGGACTCCAGCAATTCTCTTATTTTTGGCCAGTATGCTACCTCGGCCTTTCCTTTAAGCTGAAAGTCGTTTAATCCGGCTGCTGTCATGAGAACTGCAAATCTGCTGAATCCATATTTTTCAAGAAATTCTCGCATATTCTTCCATTCTGGTTCTTCCTGAACAATTTTGTTCCAGACTTCCAAAGGAATTTGTGAGAAGATTTCCAAAATTTCATTCAGACTTCTCATAAAACTCACCAACACCCTGTATTCCGTACTTAACTTTTTCCGAATAGTATATTGCCCCTATTACTTTTAAAGTTATTTATCTTCCGTCTTAGTTTCCTGCCAAACTCAAAGGAGTCGAGCGAGTGATATATTTATTTAAATTGTTAAATCCTGGGTTTGAAATAAACTTTATAGACTTCTTCCTTAATAACCTTAGTCCTTTTTTCTTTCTCGATAGCAAGCTTGCTTATGGGATCTCTAATGGTAGCTAATATGGGATTATCACTCAAAGCGTTATACACAACGTAAAGCCAGTATTTATCTCCCCTACTCTTTGCGAACTCAAACTCGCCTTTTGGAAGTATTGAGAACACAGCGCCCCTAGCATGCCCCTTTACTTCTATATATCTTTCACCTCTCCTCATACCCTCTTGAACATCCTTCTCATTTTTTGGATATGTATAGAAGTCAAACTTCATCGTATTTTGCCTGTCTTCTATTACCCTACCCTCTCTTTCTTCATATCTTTTTACAAACTCCACAGCAGCCATTTCGACTTTCTTCCTAAAACTTTCATCATACTCTTCTGGATTTCCGGGTGTAGAAGGTAGTCTTAAGACTGTTGTCAAAATTTCGAGTCTTATATTTTTTATACCAACATCCTTCCAAAGTCCTCCATATTTTGAAGAGTATTCCCTGTAAGGACGTAAGAGAGAGTTAAATCTTTCTTCAAGCTTAATTTTGATCATGCTCTTAATACCTATTCCCGGCCTTATTTGCTTTTCATAATAGATATCATCCGGGACTATTGATCTTTTCACGACTTCAATAATGTACTTCAAAGCATCTATACCCATCTTAATATCATCTCCAAAGACTACGAGCGGAATCTTCATCTCATGCTCAGCAAACTTTACGGTAGCAATCACTATATAGTCAACGCCCTCTTTGTCGTCCAATATAACAAGTATTTCTGGTATTCTTCCATCAATCGTCTTCAGCAGTTCATAAATTTCATGAACATTCCTAACTTCTAGAGAACACAAATTTACCACGTCTAATAGTAACTTTTCTATCTTCTCTGAATCTCCTACACCAAGTCTTTGAAGTTGTTCTTTTATAAATTCTGCAATCTCTGTCGGATATATTCTCTTTCTAAATATCTCATCTTTAAGATCTGCAATCTGCCTCGCTATAAGTTCCATAAGTTCGTCAAATTCTCCAGTGATCTGCGAAAGCGCTATCCTATACTCTGTTATCTTTCTTCTCCTACCTTTTATTTTAACCTCGCCAAGCTCAGAAACTGGTTCGAATATCTGATCCACGCTACCAACATCCTTCTCATACGCGGCATGAATCTTCTCTCCGAGTATTGCTCTTGTATCACTCAAAGCTTCATGTATGTTAAGAAGCTTTACATAAAGAGCGTTAGCAATATCTAAATCTGCTCTAGTTGCAAGGAAGAGGTTATATACAAACACTTCTTTTTCTTGCCCAAGTCTCCAAACTCTTCCTATCCTCTGTTCGAGCTTTATCGGAGTCCATGGGGATTCATAGTTTACGACGACGTTTGCAATCTGCAAATTGAGACCTTCTGATGCTACATCTGTTGCTATGAGAAGACTTCTTTCTTTGCTCTCAAAATCAGCAAGAATGCTTATTGAAGCAGTGATTTTACTCCCGATAATTTATTTTACAACACAACAGCACCCGGAACCATAATTGTGATAAATAAGGCGAAGAAGCATAAGGGCGAGATTTTGCTTATAAATGCTTCAAAGGAGTTTGCAAAGGGAAGACCAAAGAATTATTTGACGGATGAAAACATAAAGAAGATACTTGATGCATATTTCGGCTGGAAGGAAATAGAAGGTTTTTCAAAGATCATAACAATAGAGGAGGCAAGAAAGAACGATTATAACTTGAGTCCTTCCCGTTATGTTTCAGTTGATGAGAAAGAGGAGATTTTGCCAGTTGAGGACATACTCGTTGAGCTTGCAAAGGTTAAGGAGGAGAGGAGAAAGGTTGATGAGGAATTGAGGAGAATATTAACTAAAATTTGAGGTGTGAAAATGGATCAAAAAAGCATAGAGATAGCGGAAAATGTCATAAGGGCTGTTAAGTAAGGAGATTTGGAGCCTGAGGATGCTGGAAGGATGTTAAGGAAAAAGAAGCTTGAATGATGCGGGGTGGTGGGATTGAGTATATTGAACTGGTTAAGGGGTAGAAAGAAGAGAGAACAGGTATCGGATGAGGGAGAGGGATTTTTTATCCTGTGGAAGTATAGGGAAGTTCCCAAGAACGTAAGGTCCTACGGATGAAGCTTTAAGATCCCTAAAGAGCTCCCGAACTGGCTTGACAATGAAGTCAGAATTCCCAGAGGACTATTGAAAAACAAATTTAACAAATTGGCATCAGACCTGTTCTTGAGATCCTTTCTTGGAAGTTATGATCCAACTTTAGTCATCTACGGGTTCAGGGAGGATGAGTATATCTATCTCGTAAGTGTGGATTACAGGAAGGTCTGTAGGGTACCGGTTAAAGAGTTTGCGAAGGTTGCAATAAACGTCACTGACAGGGCCATCCAAGAGTTGGAATCCTGCACTCGCATATTTGAGGAGAACGGGATTAAAGGGTACCTAAAGATAATTAATGACTACAAAGAACTCCTTAAAAACCTGAAAGAATTGAGCGAAGAATGAGGATAGTGATGGACATTAAATTTTGTGTTAAGCCAAGTCTTGAAAAGCTGAAGGAATCCGATGGATTTGGTGCTGAGATTGAGGTTGAGATTAACGGGAAAGAGTTTGTATTAGCACTCTGCTACATTGTGCAGGCGCTGGCGGCAATCCTCGCTACAGTAACCTTCGCGGTTGCATCGTGCGATGAAGCCACAGTACGAGGAGTACTTAAAAGATGCCACAGAAGATGCATACTTAACCGCCCTTGAACGGGTGAAGGAGCTTATACGAAACAGCAGGTATGCAAGTGCACTGGGGAGAAAATAAGTGCAGAATTATGATTACGAGCTCCAACAGTTCGGGCGGCACCCTAAATTTTTGCCTTGGCCGGCGAGAGATACAGAAGGGAACCCAAAAGAAAAACGCATGGAAGGATAAAACTCACAGCCTCCCAACGATATCGAGGCTGACATCAAAGTTTCTCACCGAGTGCGTCAGGTAGCCGAGGCTTATAACGTCAATGTCAAGCTTGGCGTATTCGGTTATATTCCCGGGCGTTATTCCACCGCTGACTTCAATTTTAACTCTCTCCCTGAGCCCTTCCCGCTTGAGGGCTTCTAAAACCTCGGCTATTTCCCCAGGCTTCATGTTGTCGAGCATCACAACGTCGGCACCTGCTCTGGCCGCTTTGATGGCGTCCTCGAGGGTCTCGACCTCAACCTCGACGACCGTGTAGACGCTGAAGGCCTTGGCGCGCCTTATAGCTTCTTCCAGGGGGACAAGAGCCAGGTGGTTGTCCTTTATGAGTACCGCATCGCTAAGGGAAAAACGGTGGGGCTCACCGCCGCCTATGAGTATCGCCCTCTTATCTATCGGCTTGAGGAGGGTCTTCCTAGTTCCGGCGACGCGAATCCTCGGGTTTATGGCTTTGGCCTTCCCCACCAGCTTTCTGACCTCGGTCGCTATGCCGCTCATCCTGCCCATAACGTTTAACGCTGTCCTCTCGACGAGAAGTATTGCCCTCGCGTTCCCTTCGAGCTCAAGGAGGACGTCGCCCCTCTTCACGGCCTCGCCATCCCTCTTTCTGACCTCAACTTTAACCCCGAAGTGCTCGAAGAGGGCCTTGACTTCCTCAACGCCCGCTATTATTCCTTCCTGCTTTGCGATGATTACGGCCTTTGCATTCAACTCCTCCGGAATAACTGCCTCACTCGTGACGTCGCCGAAGGGGGCGTCCTCCTCTACGAAGCGAATGAGATAACTAAGGTGAATCATTACTGTCACCTCCAAGCAGGAACTTCCAGAGAGGGATGAGCCTGACCTTTTTCCCTCCGACCTCACGAATGTCATCTCTGTTCCAGTTTATTATCGTGAGGTTTTCGCAGTCGAGTTTCTCCGAGGCATTCACCAGTGCCGAGATCTCTCGTTCGAACGTTTCGGGGGCTTCAAGTGAATAACTGACCTGTATGAGCTCCGAGATATCCTTTCCATCCTTCACGAGGAAATCAACCTCTCTCCCGCGCTCGTCCCTGAAGTAGTAGAGCTCATTCTCACGTCTTCTAAGTTCAAGGAAAACGGCGTTCTCGATGAGCCTACCAATGGTCTCCCCGAAGCGAAGCGAGTAGGCGTTTATCAAACCCGTATCAACGACGTAGACCTTGGGAAGGCTATTCTCAACCTCCCTCAAGTTGTAGGAAAATTTCTTGAGCGGGAAGATCACGTAAGCTTCTTCAAAGTAGTCGAAGTAGCTGTAGAGGGTGTTCTTGCTGACGTCCACGCCAATACCCTTCATGTACCTAGCCGTTCGGTTCACCGAGAACTCCTTGGCAAAGGACGTTATGAGAAGCTTCAGGAACAGCCTCACAGCTTTTAAATTCTTTACCCCGTGCCTTTCAACAACGTCGCGATACAGCATCACATCCACATACTCGGAAAGCGTTTTCCGCTTTAGGTATGTGTCCTCGATAAGAACAACCTCTGGAAAGCCGCCGAACTCTAGGTATTCCCTCAGAAGAGTCTTGACAACCGCCTCTTCTCTCGTTGAGAGATACCTACCCACCTCAATCCCCTTCGCTCTAAGGAACTCTCGGAAGCTGAAGGGTAGCATCTCGAATGTTAGAGTTCTTCCCCGAAGGGCCGTTGCTATCTCCCTGCTGAGGAGTTTTGAAGAGGAGCCGGTTAAGTAAACCCTGAACCCATCACGTTCCATGACACGCTTAACGAAAAGCTCCCAGTTGGGGACGTTCTGAATCTCGTCGAGAAAAAGGTACTTCTCGTCGGCATCCGGGAAGAGCTCGTAGAATACCCTCACGAGAGTTGAAAGGTCATCGGGTGTTGGAGGGTATATCCTGTCATCGTCGAGAGGGAAGAAGACGGCTGCTTTACCAGCCTTCCTCAGTTTGGAAAACTTTTGAAGAATGTAGAAGGTCTTCCCAGCCCTTCTTGGGCCGATTATTGTTATTGCTTTGTTTATTCGGATGTCCTCAGAAATCCTCAGCTCACGCTCGACACCTTTAACGCTGAGATTGAGATAGTCCATCACAATTTGGGCCATTGTTTCCTCGCGGCTCATGTTAGATAAAGAGGTAAAAATCCTTAAAAAGTTTCCCTCTGTACTTGACAAAAATGGTAGAATCTTTCCCTACAGACTTAGCTCATCTCCAGCATCCTCTCTATGGCCCTTCTGGCTTTCTCGGCTATATCCTCTGGAACTTCAACCTCGTACTTCATGTCCCTTAGCGACTCGTAGATGTGGTTGAGCGTTATCGCCTTCATGCCGATGCAGATGGCGTCTTCTTTAGCCGGGTGGAACTTGATGTCCGGATAGAGCTTCTGAAGGCGGTAGACCATCTCCCTCTCCGTGAAGACGACCCACTCGTCGTGCTCGGGAGCTCGCCTTATCATTCCGCCCGTGGAGACTATGATGTCGGCCCTCTCCTGTACCTCCGGCTCGCATTCCGGGTGAACCATCAGCTTGGCGTTGGGGTAGAGCTTTCTTGCGCGCTCGACATCCTCAAGGGTGAACTGCCTGTGCACGTAGCAGTGGCCGTACTCAGGAACGGGGATGACCTTCTTTCCGGTGACCTTGGCGACGTAGTGGGCCAAGTTTTTGTCGGGACCGAAAATGATGACGTCAGAATCGAGCTTTCCAACGATTTTCGCGGCGTTGGCAGAGGTAACCGTAACGTCGGCATAGGCCTTGGTCTCGGCGGTGGTGTTTACGTAGAGAACCACCGGCGCGTCCGGGTACTGCTCCTTGGCCTTGAGGATGTACTCCACCTTGAGCATGTTGGCCATCGCACAGGTTGCCCTCCTCGCTGGCAGCAGGACGGTCTTCTCCATATTGAGGATTTTGGCAGTTTCAGCCATGAAGTCAACGCCCGCAAAAACTATGACGTCCGCATCAACGTTAACAGCTTTCCTTGCGAGTTCAAGGCTGTCACCGAGGAAGTCCGCTATGTCCTGAATCTCGGGCAGCTGATAGTTGTGGGCCATGATTATGGCGTTTCTCTCCTCTTTGAGACGTTCAATCTCCCTAACGAGCTCATCCATTTTCATGATCTCACCTAGAGAATGCTATGCTCAGGGGTATAAAAGCTTGTTCTAAAGCACAACGGTGATGTAAAGAAGCCCGAGCAGGAAGATGGCCAGAGCGGGAACCAGCAGCCTCAAATAGACCTTCCGGAGCTCGGCCCCGTAGTACTCGGCCGAGAAAACGAAGCAGAGATGGACAGGACTGAATAGCATCCCCATGTAGCCGCTTAGATAGGCAAGGGCGACCCTGTCAAAGCTCGTGAAGAAGGGGAGCAACAGCGGAAAGGTCATGCCGACGTAGGCGAAGCTTATGCCCGTCATCAGGCCGACAACGAAGGGCGTCACCATGAGGACAAGGATTACTGGGAGGTTCATGGCCAACATGCCCTTTGGGAGGGCCTCCACGGCCCCCGTAACCTCAAGGACGTATTTGAAGTACATGACCGAAACGAGGAGGAAGACTATCTTGGGCTGGAGGGCATGAGCAATGACCTCTTTCAGGCTCACCCTCTTCAGGTTGGGAATGAGAACCGAGAGGAAGCCGAGAAAAGCACCGTAGACCATGTCGATGCCCAGAACGATTGAAACGAGTATGATAACCAGTATGGGGTACGTGCTCTTCAGGAGGAGCTTTAGGCCGGTTCTGAAGTCGCCCTCGCCACTCCCGTCATCCGGAAGGGGCCGAATCAGCATCAGGTAGCCGATGATAGCCATAAGAACCGTCAGGGGGAACATCTTGGTGCTTATCTCCCTTATGGAAATCCCGACGATGGCGGAGGCGATTACTATGGCCTGGTACATCGGCCAGGAGTGCTCCCATATGTGCCTGAACCAGTAGTTGACCAGCGTCTTATCCTCTGGCTTCAGCTCAAACCTGCCCGCGACGGGCTCTATCATGGGGGCCGAAACGAGGGCGCCAGCGGGCATCGGCATGAGGCCTATGAGGGCCGGAAGCATTGCCAGTGAGTACTTGGCCTTGGGGAAGAGGTTGCCCGCGGCGGCCTCCATATCCTTCAAATAGCCGATCTGTGAGAACACCGAGGTCATCCCCATGATGAAGGCGATGATAAGTACGAGCCTGATGGTCTCCCAGGAGGTGGCAGAATGATAGAGGGCCACAACCGCATCGGAGGGGCTCATGCCGAACAGAAAGGCCAGAACAAGTGAGCCGACGAATATCGAGACGCCGATGTTGATTTTAAGCCAGATGAGGGCGATGATGACTGCGAAGGAGGCTATGAGGTAGAGGAGCTCCACCCGTTTCACCGGGTATGATAATGATTCGATGAGAAGTTAAATGTTTGGGCTCAGAGCCTGCACCTCCCGTCGAAGAAGCTCGGCCTCTCAAACTCCTTCCTCATGACGGAAAAGTCATCACGGTAGTGGCTCCCCCTGCTCTCCTCCCTTGCCAAAGCACACTCAAGAACACCCTTCGCGAGCAGCTTAAGCCTTCCATCAACCTCAATCCCATTAAGCTTCTCCAAGCCAAACCTCAGGCCTTCGGCAGTTCTCACTATTCCAGCGTGCTCCCACAGTATTTCCCTGAGGGCTTCAACATCACCCAGAGAGTCAAAGGTGTAGGGAACCTCTGGAACCCCGCCAAGCTTCGGCCTATCTCTCGCTATGGTTCTGGCAACTTCAAGTCCGCTCACGATGCACTCCAGCAGAGAGTTGCTCGCCAGCCTGTTCGCCCCGTGGAAACCGTTGCTCATGGCTTCCCCAACTGCGTAGAGATTCTTAATACCCGTGCGGTACCCCAGGTCGACCGCTACCCCGCCGATGGTGTAGTGGGCTATTGGAAAGACTGGAATAAGGTCCTTGGAGGGGTCTATTCCCTCCTTGATGAGGAAGGCGTATATCTGGGGGAACTTACGTTTGAAGTTCTCTATGCCAGTTGCATCGAGATAGACTCTCTTTCCAGCCTGCATCTGGTGGTATATGGCCCTCGCTACGATGTCCCTCGTGGAGAGCTCGTTCACGAAGCGCTCGCCGTCATCCGTCACGAGCTTAGCTCCAGCTCCCCTGACGGCCTCACTCAAGAGCTTGATGCCCTCCTTCCCGATGAAGCCTGTGGGATGGAACTGGACGAACTCCAGGTCCCTTGCTGGAGCACCTTTTATGACGGCATCGCCTATCAGCGTTCCGAGGTTGAGGGGCGAGCCGGAGGTGTACTTAAACAGCGAAGCGAAGCCGCCCGTGGCCAGAATGGTAGCGTCGAACTTCAGCAGCCCCCCATCGAGAAAGACGCCGTAGGCTATACCATCTCTAACGGCGAGCTCTTCGGCAAGGCCTTCGACGAAGTTCACCCCATGCTCTCTTGAGGCCATGTGGAGGAGCTTTATCAGGTGCTTTCCGGTCTCGTTCCTTATCGTGAAGACCCTGTGGAAGGAGTGTCCCCCCTCCGTCTCGTTGGCCTCAAACTCAAGACCGAGCGATGTTAGAAAATCGTAAGCCTCAGAGGATTTTGTCACGACGTTCCAGACGACCTCTTCGTCGTTGAGGTACTTGCCGGCCTTTACGGTGTCGAGAACGTGGGCTTTAGGAGAATCACCGCCTAGGATTGGAAAGGCTATCCCCGCCTGGGCGAGGTATGAGTTAGTGTTTTTGAACCCCTTTCCGATGACAGTGACATCAAAGCCGCGCCTCGCGAGGGCTATTGCAGCGGTCAACCCCGCGGCACCGCTTCCAATGATTCCAATTCTCATCCCACCACCAGGAGAAGAAAAGTGGAAGGGCTTAAACGGTTTTCCCCAGGCCAAAGAGCATGGCCGGGATGTCTCTGATTCTTTCATCGGTGTAATTGATGAACCGTTTGAGAAGGTTATAAATCTCGAACAGCCGTTTCTTGGTTTCGTCTCTCGGTTCCTCCTTTCGGTCAGCGCGGGCGAAGACTTCAACGACGTTGAACTTTCCGGCAAGAATCATCGGAGTTCCCTCTTCCATCAGTGTGTTGATGAAGTGGTAGACGTTAAAGGCCCTCTCTTTATTAACAGGGTAGAGCTTTCTAACGTACTCAAAGGCCCTGGGTATCGTTGTTTCAAGTTTTCCATCATCCAGTTCCTGAAGTGCCGTTAAGTACCCCTCCCTGAGCTTTTTTGTGAGCTCGTCTTCCTCCCAGCTCGCCTCCCAGAGATTGAGTCTCCCAAACATCTTTCATGGATTTCTGATGTAAACAGCCCCCTCATCACCGTCCACGATAACCTCGTCACCCTCTCGAATTACCTCACATCTACACCTGTGACGCACGGAATTCCGAGCTCCCTTGCTATTATCGCGGAATGAGAGAGAATGCTCTCAACCTTTGTCACTATACCAGAAGCCTTCATGGAGAGGCCGTAGTATTCAGCGTGGAGTACGTACGTCACGAGTACCCCTCCCTTGGGGAAGAGCTTTTCAGCCTCCTCAGGTGGCTGATCATCGAGAACGAAGTAAGCCTTTCCTCTTACTCTTCTAGGACCGGCTGGAACTCCAGTGAGCCTGTGCCATCCTTGTGAGGCCCTTGAGCTCTCCTTCACTTTCTTTGATTTTCGAGCCAGTACCGTTATGTCCCTCAACTGGAGGAGCCATAGGGTTCCGTCGTGGGCCCACTCGATGTCGTGGGGTTTCCAAAGAGTTCCTCAATTTCAAGAGCGGTTTCAATGAGTTCCCTCATCAAGGGGTCTTTGACCTTGGTGGGGTCGCGCGGAAGAAGGATACGCTTACCGCCCTCTTTCCCCCAACAAGCTTCTCGGGAAAACCTTTGACGAACTCAACTAATGCCTTATCTAATTCGTTTGGAGAGCGGGTGAAGAGTACTCCGGAGAGCTTTGGGTTTACCTGCCTCTGGACTACGACTGCCATCTTTGCCTCCCTGTCAATCCCGAGGCGCTTCATGTACTCCTTCACGCGCTTTGACTCTGCGCTCCTAAAAATCCGCTCAATCGCTTTGATTAATTCATCGAAGTAGTTAACTCCAGTTACGCTCTCAAAAACACCGGCAAAACTCGCAATTCCACCAACTAGCTTTGGGTGGTTCAATTGCCGCAGTGCAGGGCGTTAGAACAGTCAAAGCTTTCGTCTTCATCCAAAGGGAAGTCTTCTTCTCAAGACGTTTTGACCTGCTTTTGCAGTTCATAGGCTTAGCTTTGAACATAATCTTCATAGGCATCTTTGCCAAGCTGATAACAATCAACGCCAACATCGCTCAATATGGCACTCCAAACTACCTTGACTACCTTACTCATAGGCTCAATAATCCACAACCTCGTCTCTCTGCCGAGAGGGAGCATCTCATCACTTCGTTCTTGGAAGGGTGTTCCCAGTCCTTTACAACTCTCCGGCCTCACTAACTTCCATTTTCATTAGAATCAACGCTTGGCGAATTCTGTGGAACTTAGGATTGACATTTCTCATAACACTTGCGTACATCCTGTTTTTCGGTTTGAGAATTCACTTTAACCTCGGCGTTCTGGTCGTCATCTTGAGCGGTATCCTGCTAATTTTTGCCCTCGACCTGTTCTCAGCCGGATTCAGAATAGCAACCAAAGCCACCTAGGACCCTTTAAACTGGTTCTTCAATATAACTGCCCAGCTCGTCAGCGGGCTTTACTTTCCGCCCGATAAACTCCCCTCTTGACTCCAGCCCCTCTCAAAAATCCATCCCGAAACCTACATCCTTAAAATGGGCAAGCTCACAATGGGTGGCGGCTACTCGTTATCTCAAATCCTCCCCAGCCTGATGAACATGCTCCTCATCACGGCCATAATGCTCCTCGTAGGGTACCTCCCCTTCAGGTGGGGCTTTAACAAGGCGAGACGGCTGGGAACGCTGGGGCACATGTGAGGTGAGTCTAATGAGAGTACACATTCTCAAGGAGGAATGTGAAAACGGAAAACTTGTGTTGCTTCTCAAAGTGGAGATCGAACTAAACAATATACACAAGCACGAGCTGGGCGAGCTGGAGAGACAAATATTAGACTTCATTCTTGACAACAATGAGGTAACCCAAAAAGAATTAAGTAAGCTGTTCAGCAGAGCTAACACTTGCAGGGCTATCAGGAATCCTGAAGACATGGGATTGGTTCGACGTGAAAGAAAAAGAAGAACGTACGTAATCAGGGTGGTTTAAGTGATAGAGGCTGTTAATCTGACCAAGTACTACCTTCCTCCAATAAAGTCCCTGTTCGACTTGAAAAGCCTGTGGGACTTTCTCAGAACACCGCGGGAAGAGATTGCCGCATTGGTTGATATCAACTTTAGAGTTAAAGAAGGCGAAATATACGGCCTCCTTGGTCCGAACGGCGCTGGAAAAACTACACTCTGCAAAATCGCCAACGCCCTTGTTATACCAACGAGGGGCCACCTCTACATCAGCGGATACGATTCAATCCAAGGGCACAACAAAATCAGGGGTAAAATCTTCACAATTTTCGGCGGGGATAGGGATTTATTTGGTCTCTTCCAGTGGAGGGTCAGCGTGGAAAAAACCTTAAGTTCATGGCCGAACTGTGGAGAATTCCCAAGACAGAGGCCGAGAGAAGAATCAATGGACACTATCCTAAAACCTTCAGAGGAGATAGGGACAACAGTACTCTTGACAACCTACAACCGGAAGGAGGCTGAAATTCCGTGCGATAGAATCCTGTTGTTCAACAAGAGAAAAATATCTGAAGGAACTCATAAAGAGCTTATAGAGAAAGTTGGGGCCCTCAAAGCGGAGAGGAAAATCATTGTCAAAATTAAAGGAAAAATTAATCTCAAAGATTTTGATGGAATGGCTCAAAAAAATCGAGATTCAAAGCGATGGGAAGTGCTCGACGCTTTGTCAAAATACAACGCCGTCAATGTTCACACTTCTCAAGTTATCCTGGAAGAACCTTCATGCACCTCTGCAAAAGGGAAAAAGAACAGACTCAAAATCACTTCCCTACCGGATAGTTCGGCGCCTCGTTGGTGATGAAGATGTCGTGGGGGTGGCTCTCCTTGACACCCGCCTGGGTTATAATCACAAACTCACCCTTCTCCTTGAGCTCTTCGATGTTTGCTGCACCAACGTACCCCATTCCCGAGCGCAGGCCGCCGACGAGCTGGTAGAGAACCTCTCCAACACTTCCCGTGTAGGGGACGACCCCCTCGACTCCTTCGGGGACGAACTTGCGCGTCTTCATGTGACCCTTCTGGTAGTATCTCTCAGCCCCGCCCTTCATCATCGCTCCGAGGGAACCCATGCCACGGTACTGCTTGTATTTCCTGCCGTTTATGACGACATCCTTTCCAGGGGCTTCCTTGGTTCCAGCCAAGAGCGAGCCGAGCATAACAGCGTTGGCTCCAGCGGCTATTGCCTTGACGATGTCGCCGGAGTAGCGTATACCCCCGTCGGCGATGATGTGAATACCGTACTCCTGGGCCCTATCAGCCACCATGGCTATAGCGGTAATCTGTGGAACGCCGACGCCAGCGACAACGCGTGTGGTGCATATGCTTCCTGGCCCTATCCCAACCTTTACGGCATCGGCGAAGGTTAGGTCATCGACGGCCTTCGGGTTGGCGATGTTTCCGACGATTAACTCGGCATCAACGGCGTTCCTTATCTCCTTCATCGCCCTTATCGCTTTGAGGTTGTGGGCATGAGCTGTGTCGATGACTATAACATCAACCCCTGCCTCGTCAAGAGCCTTGGCCCTCTCCAAGTCGAAGGGACCAACCGCGGCGGCAACCAACAGGTCGCCGTTTTCATCTCTCACTGCGTTCCTGTACTTCTTCCTCATCATGAGGTCGCTCACTGTGATGATTCCGACCAGCTTACCGTCCCCATCGACCACGGGGAGGCGAGCAATCCTGTTCTCAACCATAAGGTTGAGGGCATCCTCGACGGCGATGTCCTCCGGAACCGTTATGACATCCCTGGTCATGACCTCCCTCACGAGCCTGCCTTCCTTCACAGCTATGTCCTTCTTGGTGATGATTCCGATAATTTTTCTGTCTTCTCCGACCACCGGAAGGCCGTCGATGTCGTTCTTCTCCATCAAGACGAGCGCATAGTCAAGAGTCTCGTCGGGTTCGATGGTTATAACGTCCTCGACGATGAAACGCTCGGCGCGCTTGACTTTTTTTACCATCTCGACCTGCTCCTCGATGCTCATGTTCCTGTGGATGACACCGAGGCCGCCCTCCCTGGCCATCGCTACCGCCATCTCCCACTCGGTGACGGTGTCCATAGCCGCGCTGAGAATCGGGATGTTGAGTCTAATCTTCGGAGTTATCTGGGTCGAAACGTCAACGTCCTTCGGCTCGACCTCGGTTGCCTGCGGAACCAGAAGAACGTCGTCGAAGGTGTAGCCCTTAATTGCATTGACAAGTTTTTGTTCAAATTCCCCCATAATTCGTGAACCTCCCCTTCCTTTTTAACATGAATCTGGCAGGGGTTTTTAAGGGTTTTCACATCGAGGATCGAACTCGGCCGCGGTTTCAATGTACAGCTTCGAACCAGTAGCTTTATATTTGACAACTTTACAAGTGTAGACTTTATAAACAAATGTGTACATTTGGACACGGTGGCACCCATGAAAAGACTCGCAATAGCCCTATCCTACGCGGCACCGATACTGCTCACGCTCGGCGTCATTGCCCTGATGATGTGACAAAAAGAGCAGAAATAAATGGCAGTTCGTCCGAGAGTTAGGTCCTTTTTCTCCACATTTTGTCATCACATCAAGACTATTGCCGAAAAGCCAAAATACTTCCAAACATCCTTCCTTTTGGTGATTCCACAATGAGGGGGGAGTACCAAACCCATCGCTAAGGAAAGGATTTTGAATGTGAGGGGATTTAGTTTTGAGGAGATTTTGGGTGAAATACTGAAGGAAGGCCTTTTCTGGGCGGCCCTCGGAAGGCCGTCGGAAGTGATACCGTTTCTGAGAGGCAAGCTTTTGAACAACGGGTACAGTGAAAGCACCAAGAGGGAGCTCGCGGATCTACTCAGGGAGCTGGAGATATTCTACAACCGCGTCGCCTGCTGCGGTCGCGTTGAAGAAAGGCACATGAAGGCAGTGAAATCCTTCCAAAGGGATATCATCGCAGTAATTTCCTTTGGGAAGGCTTAGCTTTTTTAACCCCCTTTCTCTACTCTTCTTGGGATGATGAGGGAAGTTTCGTCCGAGCGGTGAGGAAACTCGCATGGGCTGACCAACCCTCAACCTTTTAAGACGTTCTTCTTTCCTCCGTTTGGGAGCGAGAATGGAGCTTGAGAAGTTCATCAACCACCTCAAGGTTCTCGTAGAGTACGAGAGAAAGGCCGAGATAGAAGCTATGAGGGCAGAGATGAAAAGGCTGAGCGGCAGAGAGCGTGAGAAGGTAGGCAGAGCAATTCTTGGCCTGAACGGCAAAATCATCGGGGAAGAACTAGGATACTTCATGGTAAAATACGGTCGAGATCGGGAACTTAAAACGGAGATAGGCGTAGGAGATTTGGTAGTTATCAGCAAACGCGACCCCCTGAAGAGCGATTTAGTTGGAACCGTCGTCGAGAAGGGTAAGAGGTTCATTACAGTCGCCCTTGAAACTGTCCCGGAGTGGGCGCTTAAAGGAGTAAGGTTAGACCTCTACGCCAATGATATCACATTCAAGCGCTGGATTGAAAACCTTGAACACCTCTATGAGGGCGGAAAGAGGGCACTGGAGTTCTATCTCGGCCTAAGAGATCCAGAAGAAAGCGAGCCGGTCGAGTCTGATCCGATCGATAAAAGCCTGAACGCGAGTCAGAGGAGAGCAATCAGCCAGGCACTCGGGAGCCCCAACTTCTTCCTCATCCACGGGCCTTTTGGAACGGGCAAAACCAGAACGCTGGCCGAGCTGATAATGCAGGAAGTAGAGCGCGGCCACAAGGTTCTTGCAACGGCAGAGAGCAACGTGGCTGTGGACAACCTCGTTGAGCGATTAGCAGAATCGGGCCTGAAAATCGTCCGGGTTGGACACCCAAGCCGCGTTTCCAAACACCTCCACGAGACAACTCTTGCATATCTCATGACCAAGCATGACCTATACGGCGAGCTGAGAGAACTCCGAGTCACGGCACAGAACCTCGCGGAAAAGCGTGACACCTTCACAAAGCCCCTGCCGAAGTACAGGCGCGGATTGACCGACAGTGAAATCCTTGCGTTGTCGAGGAGGAGGCGGGGCACGAGAGGGGTATCAGCAAAACTCATCAGGGAGATGGCCAACTGGATAAAGCTCAACAAGCTCGTCCAGAAGACCTTCGACGATGCCATAAAGCTGGAGGAGAGAATAGCCAGAGAGATAATCCAGGAGGCAGACGTTGTTCTCACCACCAATGCTTCGGCCGGGCTGGAGGTAATCGGCTACGCAGACTACGATGTGGCGATCATAGACGAGGCGACACAGGCAACAATACCAAGCGTGTTAATACCTATAAACCGTGCCAAACGCTTCGTTTTAGCGGGTGACCACAAGCAGCTGCCGCCGACGATTCTGAGCGAAGAGGCAAAGGCGCTGAGCAGGACGCTCTTTGAGGGCCTGATAGAGAGGTATTCAGCCAAGGCCCAGATGCTCGAAGTCCAGTACAGGATGAACGAGAGGCTCATGGCGTTTCCGAGCAGGGAGTTCTACGGCGGAAGGATAAGGGCCGATGAGAGCGTGGGGAACATAACGCTGGCCGATTTGAAGGTGATGAGGCCAGGATTTGGAGAGCCCTGGGACTCAATTTTGAACCCAGGCGAACCGCTCGTCTTCGTGGACATATCCAAACACCCGGAGAAGTGGGAGAGGCAGAGGCGCGGGAGCGAAAGCAGGGAGAACCCACTTGAGGCGAGGATAGTGGCCGAGACCGTTGAGAAGCTCCTCGAGATGGGCGTCAAGCCAGAGTGGATTGGCGTGATAACGCCGTACGACGACCAGCGTGACTTAATCAGCTCACTCGTTCCCGAGGAAATAGAAGTCAGAACCGTGGATGGCTATCAGGGCAGGGAAAAGGAAGTCATAATCCTCTCCTTCGTGCGCTCAAACGAGAGGGGCGAGGTTGGCTTCCTGAAGGATTTGAGAAGATTAAACGTCTCGCTGACGAGGGCAAAGAGGAAGCTGATAGTGGTTGGGGATTCCGAAACTTTAAGCGTTCGTTCAACTTACAAAAGGTTCATCGAGTTCGTGAAAGCTGAGGGTAGGTTCGTTGAGATTGGAAATGATTTTAAGACCAACGGGGGATGAGGGGCCATGTTCCTATTTACCAAGAACTTCGACGAGCAGAAGGCCAGGGCGATGGCAGGCCTTAGGAAGGCACTGGAAGAGGGCAAGGTGGATGAGGACATAATTCCGCTCTTGGAGAAGATAAACTCGCTTGAGAACTACTTCACAACGTCCTCCTGCTCCGGAAGGATTTCGATAATGGAGATGCCCGAATTTGGAGACAAGGTTAACGCTGAATGGCTCGGCAAGTGGCACCGGGAAGTTACCCTTGAGGAGGTCCTCGATGCCATAGGGATGCACTCAAAGGGTCAGCTCTGGTTCCTCGTGAGGAGCCCCATCATACACGTTTCGGCGAGAACAATGGAAGATGCTGTTAGGATTTTAAACCTGGCAATAAACTGCGGCTTCAAGTATTCAAACATAAAGAGCATCAGCCACAAAAAGTTGCTCGTTGAGATACGCTCCACCGAGAGGATGGATGTCCCTTTGGGAGAAAACGGCGAACTCTGGGTGAGCAGGGAATACATCGAGAAAATAGTTGCCATAGCGAACGCCCAGCTTAGAAGAGCTAAAGGGAAATTGAAAAAGCTTGAAGAGGAGATTAATTCTGGAAGATAAAAAATTAAAACCACTGTCTAACGCACAAGAATCCAACAAGCATTCCTATAACTGTTCCGGCACTTGTTATTATCCAAGAACAGGAAGTATCAGCTATAAGTTTCTTAGCCACGATAACGATTAATCCACCTATCACCATTCCAATTGCTGTTCGAAGTACATTGCTCACTTTTGAATATACCCATCCTCCACTAAAAACTAAAACAAAAGAGATAAAAAATGCTGACGCGAACCCCACAATGCAATTCATAGACCTACCCCCCTAACAATATCAACAGCGTGGCAAGCAAGAAGACAGCACCAACCTTCTTGGTCCAGCCTTCCACGGAGGCACCCCCCAGGGTTGTCATTAGATGTAACGTTAAAATCCTTAAAAGTCTTTCTAATTACAAGTTTGAATAAGTTATGTTTTTTTTCGTAGGATATTTAATTTCCAATCGTAGCATCACGAAGAGAAGAAGATGAAAAAACCAGAGTAAAAGAATGGACAGATGAATTCAATTATGCACCATCCATCTCAAGTTTCAACATTATTGAAAATTTCAGTGGGAAGAACGAATGGGAACTAAGATCTACCTGTCGATGAATATTAAGCCCAAAAATCCAGCATTCCGACCAAAGAGACGGTTCAAAGAAAATCATTCTCCAAAAACAGGCCATCTATCAGGATATTCACATCTACAACTATCATTTCCTATCCTGTCCTCCTCAAGGAGCTCCGAGGGATTTTTGAATTTTGGAAGACTCTCGCTCAGTTCCTCAAGATTCCTAAGGGTAAAGTCAGACCTCCAGCGGAAGCTTCACGTACTCAAGAACACTCCCGCGGCTCTTCTTTGTCTCAACGTGCTCCACTAAGCCTTTGAACCCTCCGCCGGCGAGGCCATCCGCTATTATCGCGCTCCCCTGGGCGGCTTCCTTAGCCCTACCCTCAAGACCCCTCTGCTTGACAACGGGAAGTCCAAAGCGCTCCTCGAAGAGGTCTTCCACGTCCTTTCTGAGCTCGTCTATGCGCATCAGCCTGCCGGAGAGAATTATCTCCTTAGCGTTGCCCACAACGGCCAGCTCGCTTGCAACGGCCTTTAAGAAGCCGTCCTTCATGGCCTCCCAAGCCTTTGCGAACGGTTCCTCGTCGAGCCTCTTGGCAAACTCCCCCTGCGGGAGTATCCCGTTGGCGGCTATTACCGTAGCTCCGCCCCAGAAGCATACTCAGTTCCGAACCTTTTCGCTTGGTCGTAGATACCGAGCACTGTTATCGCCATCTTGTCGGCCGTTCCCATGTCAATCTTGTTGTACTTCCTCCACTCCGGCACCGTCGGGAGGTGGATAACGCCAGGGATGAACCAGACGTTCATGCCCCCCTCAGCCATCTCGCTTACTATCTTCTGTAACCCTATGAGAACAGGGTCATCTCGAAGCGGTCCCTGTCTGTCAGCTCGCTTATGTGCTTCAGCGGGACTCCGTAGCCGGAGGGCCCGATTATAAGATCGGCATTGAAGTCCTCCATGGCCTTGACAATCTTTTCAGGTGCCTCTGCAACCACTTCACTCGGAAAGGTAAGGTCAAGCTTTATCCTCCCGTCTTCAAGTCCGATAACGTCGAAGCTCTTCGTTCCGGGATCGACGCCTATGACCCTCATGGAAAACACCCCCTCGTTTATCCCAGTTAAGAATGAAATGTTCTTTAAAAGGCTTGCCACCAGAGAAGCCCAGCCAAAAGTCGGGAGAACAGAAAAGGTAGAAGAGCTAAAGCTCAAAGCCTTCAGTCGAGGTCGCTGCCGAAGTCGTCGCCGCCCTTGTCTCCCTTGTCCTTCTCAAGCTTGCTGGCGGCGATGACGTCATCTATGCGGAGTATCATTATTGCCGCCTCGCTGGCGCTCTTGATGGCCTGCTTGGTGACCCTGAGCGGAGCAATGACACCCTTCTCCATCATGTCGGCCGGCTCGCCCTCGAAGACGTCGACACCGATGGTCGGGCCCTTCTCCTTGTGGGCGGCGATGACCTTAACGAGGGTCTCGACCGGATCAAGGCCAGCGTTCTCGGCGAGGGTCCTCGGGATGACCTTGAGCGCCTCAGCGAAGGCCTCGATGGCGAGCTGCTCCTTGCCGCCAACCTCCTTGGCGTACTCGTCGAGCCTGATGGCGAGCTCGATCTCCGGGGCACCGCCGGCAGCGACGATCCTGCCGTCCTCGACGATGTCCTTGGCGACCTTGACGGCATCCTCAAGGGCCCTCTCAACCTCGTCGACGACGTGCTCGGTACCACCCCTGATGAGGATTGTTACTGCCTTTGGATTCTTGCAGCCCTCGACGAAGATCATGTTCTCTCCGGCAACTTTCCTCTGCTCGACAAGCTCGGCCTCACCGAGGTCTTCGCTGGTGAGGTCGCGGATGTTGGTGACTATCTTGGCACCGGTGGCCTTGGCGAGTTTCTCCATGTCGCTCTTCTTGACGCGCCTGACGGCGAGAATGCCGTACTTGGCGAGGTAGTGCTGGGCAAGGTCATCAATACCCTTCTGGACGAAGACGACGTTGGCGCCGACCTCCTTGATCTTGTCGACCATCTCGCGGAGCATGCGCTCCTCCTGCTCGAGGAAGGCCTGGAGCTGCTCTGGGCTGGTGATCCTTATCTCGGCGTCGGTCTCGGTCTCCTTGACCTCGAGGGCGTCGTTGATGAGGGCTATCTTAGCGTTCTCAACCCTCTTGGGCATGCCTGGGTGAACGACCTCCTTGTCGATGACGACACCCCTAATGAGCTGAGTCTCCTTGACGCTGCCACCCTCCTTCTTCTCGAACTTGATGTTGTCGAGGTCGACCTTGTACTTGTCGCCGACCTTCTCGGCGACCTGCTTGACGGCCTCGACGGCAATTTCGGCGAGGTACTCTCTTTCCTCCTCGGCGGCCTTACCGGTAATTGAGGTGACCGCGGCCTTCTTGAGGATCTCCTTGTCCTCGACGTCAACGTCCTTGGAGATCTCGTCGAGGATCTGCTGGGCCTTCTCGGCAGCTAAAGCATAACCCTTGATGACAATGCTCGGGTGGATGTTCTGGTCAAGAAGCTCCTCGGCCTTCCTAAGAAGCTCGCCAGCGATGACGACAGCAGTGGTGGTACCGTCACCGGCCTCCTTATCCTGAGTCTTAGCAACCTCAACCATCATCTTAGCAGCAGGGTGCTGAATGTCCATCTCGTCAAGGATGGTGGCACCGTCATTGGTGATGACGATGTCGCCGAGGCTGTCGACGAGCATCTTGTCCATGCCCTTCGGACCGAGGGTGGTCCTGATGGTCTCGGCAACAATCCTCGCGGCGAGGATGTTAAGCCTCTGGGCGTCCCTTCCAACGTACCTCTGGGTCCCCTCAGGCAGAATAACAACCGGCTGTCCAGTGAGCTGGGCCATCTCCCCTCACCCCCACCCGTTCTCTTTTTTATTGTTGGGAGACTTTTAGTTACAATTAGTGTATCCATTTTATCGTTCCTTAGGGCTATTTATAAATTTTTCGGTATAGCTTAGTAGCATCTATAGTAAAAGATTATATAAAAATAATATTTCATATACAACGTGAAGATTCGGAGGTGAAATTCTATGATAAAAAAGAAAATCTTTAACATACTATTGGGGTTACTTGTAATAGGACTTGTAGCTGTGGGCGCTTTTACCTCCGAACATTCACCCCAAAATGCCGGGACAGAAAAGCCGATAAAGAATACCGTACCTGTTTATTATCTCGGTCGCGATCTTTATGGCGTCTTTGAAACTATCCATCCCTTCCAGAACGGGATTCCCAAAGAAGCGCACATACTAATCGTTGATGGGCCCTATGTTGCCGAACATCCTGAGACTAAGGAAAGCATAAAAGACGAACTTCTTAGAGGGATTCCCGTAATAGTGGTGAATGGACACACAGAAGTCATAAAGTCACTACTTCCTCACCAGTTCAAACCTGAGATTATTAGTGGCAAAACACCTGATGGCAGGCCAATAAAAGGAGAGAAAGTCTACGGTTACATAGTGTATCCCATAAGTGAGGGCGTACTTGTGACAAAGGTATTTATTTCACCAGATCCTGGAAGAAGAGCCGTAGAAGAAGCATACAGATGGGCAGTTCGCAACATGCCCCCCAACGCAGGAACTATTGATGTGAGCATAGAGTCCACTGGGGAGTGGACTCAGATATACCAGCTGGATTTCTCTACTGTTGATCTCTGGGAACCCTACGGTAGGTTAAACGTTAGATCATTATATTATAAACTCTCCAACGATGGTTCGTATACCTACGACTGGTACAGCGTTCACGTTAGGCAGCAGTCTGTTCCGGGAGAGTATCTCTGGGACTCCAGCTGGAAAACTGCTGATATGTACACGTGGATCGACGCTGACTATTATAACAGTGACTACTTCCTTTCAGACTATGCTCCCACCACAACCGTTGGCTCCACCACAGTTGGGGTTTCAATTGGCGTCTCCGCAGGTGAAGATGGTGCATCAATCTCCGCCTCGCTTTCTTGGAGCTATACTCTACCTGATGTCGTCGTATATGATCAAAGCGACTACTACCTAGAGCTGGCTAAATGGTGGCATAACGTTGACGAAGGTGCACCCGTGGGCTCTTCAACCTACCAGATAGAGCCAGGCGCAACGATTCGGGTCCCCCAAGGCTCTCCCATGGACTGGGTGGAACACTATGGGGCAAAGTATGGGAAAAAGACCCTGTTTTGGTGGGACTACACCACTGAAGGATACGTGGAGTTCCATATTTACAGTGGATGAAGTATTTCCCTTTTCTACTTTGTTTTAGAGACGATTCTATTGAGATACTAAAAAAACTGATGGCTTTTAGGCAGACTAAACTTTGTGTACCTTCGCCCCCACAACCTGCTCCAGGATGGGGACGTAGGACAGGCCCGGGTTTATCCCCCTCCCTCTCGTGTCATAAATTATAAGCCCAATATCCTTCTTTTTCAATGCTTTCGCTAATTCAACTATTTCCTCCTTAATCCTCTTTCCAAAAAGTGGAACGTTGGCCTTTCCGTCAGTTATCAAGAATGCCCTAACTTTCAAGGACTTGTCTTTTCTCCTCTCATGTTCAGCAAGCAGAAGAAGATTATAGAGGGCAGAGCTTAAAGGTGTTCTGCCCCCAGTTGGAACGCTCTCTATTTTCTCGAGCACCTCCCAGTAGTTCTTTGTAGGTGGGACAAATATTTCCGCCTGATTACCTTTTGCGACTATCAAAGCTACCTTTGACTTTTTGATGTAGCCGTTCTCAACCAGCTTTTCCGCTATTCCCTTCGCGATGCTTATCCTCTTCTGCACGGCCATGCTTCCGCTCGAATCCAAGAGCAAAACCCAGAGTGTTGGTGCCTTTGCCTTCCTGACCCTAACGCGAAGGTCGTTTAAATCAAGCTTTATTGGAGGCTTTTTTCCATTCAACACCGCCCAGACCAGAGAGCTGTAAAAATCAACGTCCTTAATTTTGCCGTTGGCCGGCGGAAGATACGAAACTGGAACGCCCTTGGGGAAGTTTACCACTGTAACGCTGACGTCCCTTGAGGAGCGGTATCCCATGAATTCGCTTCCATCAAAGTTTTTGCTCTCTATCCTTGGGATTCTAACTTCACTTGAACGAAAATTCTGCTCCAAATTCCCGATCCCCTGACTTCGAGACTCCTGGTTTCTCCTTTCACTTTTTTCTTCCTTCTTGTGCTCATGCCTGTGATCGTGTTTATGATCGTGATCCTGCTTGCTATCGTCCTTAGGCTTTGGGGGCCCCATCTGGGGTGGCTTTTGGAACGGTCTGTCCCTCAGGCGGTGCGGTAAAGCCAATTCCATAGCTTTTTCTAAGTCTTCCAGTGAGACCCTTCTCCTTCCATTTAGGGCAGCTATCGCTTTGGCTGTCTTTATCGTGGCTATCTCAGCTCTGTTGGTTTTAATTCCCAAATTGACGACTGTTTCAGCCAAAAGCTTCAGCAAATTGTCGCTTATCTCAACCTTCGGCAGAATTTTCCTTGCCTTAACAATCCTCTCCGTGAGCTTCTTCTCTTCGCTTTCGAACTTCTTATAGAAGCTTATCGGGTCTTCATGAAACTCTTCGACTCTCTTAACTATCTCTATTCTCTCCTCGGGATTCATTGGAGCGCTTACCTCAACGCATAAACCAAACCTATCGAGGATTTGAGGTCTGAGCTCGCCTTCCTCTGGATTCATACTTCCAACCAGGATGAACCTCGCCGGATGTCTGAAAGAGATTCCTTCCCTCTCTATCGTGTTCCATCCCATTGCAGCAGCATCTAAGAGTGAATCGGCTATGTAGTCATCCAGGAGGTTCACCTCATCGATGTAAAGCACGTTTCTGTTTGCTTCTGCCAAAATTCCAGGCTGTAATGCCTTTCTTCCTTCTTTTAAAAATCTCTCGACATCAACGGTTCCAACGAGCCTGTCTATTGTAACGCTTAAGGGCAGGTCCACAACGCGCATCTTCCTCTTTGCTACCGGTAACTCTTCTCCCCGCTCATACCTCTCATAACAGCTGTCACACATCTCCAAAGGATTCCTCGGATTGCAGTTGAAGGGACAGTTTGCCACGACTTCAATCTCGGGCAAAACGTTAGCCAAAGCCCTAACCAGGGTCGATTTCCCTGTTCCCTTATCACCCTTAAGCAGGACACCACCGATCAGCGGATTAACAGCTACACAAAGTAAAGCTAATTTAGCCTTTTCCTGCCCGACTATTGCAGAAAATGGAAATACTAAGCGTTTTTCACGAGGCTCCATATTTTATCCACCTCCTCAATGTTTTCATTCCAGTGCTCATCGTCCCGGGCAGTGAAGATTTCAATCACTCCTCCCTGGACTTCCCCTTCGCCGAGACTTTCCTCCAGAATTCCCTCAATTTCAGAATAAACCTCCCTGAGCTTTTCAATCAATTCCTCACTCGTCTTCCACAAGCCACGCTCATAGGCTTCCATCAGCCTTCTCGCGATTTCCTCAATGGCGTAAGGATTGTGCTCCTCGAACCATCTCCTCATCTCTTCATCCAGAACGTATTTCCCTGCTATCTCGTCAAAAACCCAATCTTCAACGAGTTTCGTCGTTGCCTCCCAGCCGTATAGGTGGAGGATCTTCCTCGAGAACTCACTAGCCCCTCTGTAGCCGTGCTTCTTCATCTCCTCAATCCACCTCCCATTGAGAAGCTTTGCCCTAACGACCCTTTCAAGCTCGACTTTCATCTCAACGATTTTGGCGTCACTTATGTCTCTCGTGTCCGTCTGAACCACCTCAACGTTCTTGCCCGTTAGAGCATCAACGGCTGTCTTAAAGCCCCCGTGATATGCAAAATAGCAGCAGCAGTTCGTCGGATCGTGCTCATCGCTTATGTGGTTCCTGTTGATTATATCCACCTCCCTCAGGTTCAAAACAAATGAGTCATATGCCTCGACGCCAAAGGCCTCTTTTCCATAGGCATAGCCGCTCCACTGAACCCACACTTTAGCTAAATCCTCGTCATTCCTCCAGCCCGATGACTCAACCGCCAAATTTACTCCAGCCCCGTAGGCACCCGGCGGGGCTGAAAAAACTCTAAAGCGTGCAAACCTTTGGGCTTCTTCAAAACTCTTGCCGAGTTCAACGAGCTTTTTAATGTGCTCAATGTAGTGCTTTTTAATGTAGTTCATCTCCAAAGGCTCATCCAGCGCAACAACTTTTTCTATGGCCTCGTCAATTAGGTAGATGTAGTTTGGCAGAGTATCTCTCACGATTCCACTTATTCTGACCAGAACATCAATCCTTGGTCTTCCGAGCTCTTCCAAGGAAATTACCTCAAGCCCAGCAACTACATCTCCTTTCCAAACCGGCCTAACTCCAATCAAATAGAGGATTTGAGCTATCTGCTCCCCATCCGCCTTATAACCGTCTATGCTCCAGAGAACCTGTCCGACGCTCTCCGGATATCTCCCGTGCTTTTCTTTGTAAGCTTTCAAAAGTTTTTCAGCAGTTTCAACTCCTATCTGCCATGCTGCCTTAGTTGGTAGAGTTCTTGGATCAACTGCATAGAAATTCCTTCCCGTCGGTAAAATCTCGAATTTCCCCCTTGTTATCGCTCCCGACGGGCCAGGCTCGATGTATTCCCCACCAAGTCCCTTCAGAAAACCGTCGTATTCTCTTTCACATTCAGCTATTTTCTTTGCAACTTCAAGGGCTTTCCTAAACATTTCTTCGAGCTTTTCCTTCTCCTTCTCCTTAACTTTGAATCCGAACTTTTCAATTTCCTCCTCGATGACATCGAAGCTCTCCCCATTAAGTAGGCGCTCCAGGCTTTTGACAGCTATCTTGTGGAAGATATCCAGCAGTTCCCTGTTCGTGAACCCGTTTGTGGTTCCCAATGGGTTCTTTTTTAGTTCATCGTAATCCAGACCCATTGCCTCAGCTATAACGCGCTTAATTGAAGGAGAAGAGTAGGAATCATAAGCCATTGCTGTGGCAACGTATCCCGCTAATCTATTGGGCTCTTTTGGGGGACAGCCAAAGACGTGGAGGCCGAGGTTTATCTGGGAACCTCTCATCAGCTCAACGTAGCGGTGTATTTCCTCTACAGTCTTCTCTTCGTCTTCGGGATTCGCTATTCTCAGCCTGTTTTCCCTTGCCTTCTCAAGAATCTGCTCGTAAATCTTCTGTCTCCTCGCATCATCTCCAAGGTTCTTTGCCTTTGCATACTGGGTCAGGAGGGAATCCAAATCGTCCAGAACCTCCGCCATCCCCATTGGGGGATAGATGTGGTCTATAAGTGCTGCATAGCTCCTCCTCTTGGCAATAACACCCTCCATCGGATTTGAAACCACGTAAACGTACAGGTGTGGAATGTCATCTAAGCTTGCCTCGGGAACGCATGAGGGGGAAAGACCAACGCCTTTTCCGGGCCTGAATTCAAGGTAGCCGTGGGTCCCAAAGTGTATAACCACATCAGCACCAAATTTGCGCGTTATCCATCTGTAAACGGCCCACCACTGATGCGGAGGGACTATCCTTGGATCATGCAAAATTCTACACACCTTTCCGTCGCACCTGGCCCCAGCACAGCCGAACTTAGGCTGGGGCGTAATGAGGACGTTCCCGAACCTTATTCCCGGAACTACAAACCTCCCGTTATAGACCATCCCAACCATTTCTTTGTTCACCTTTCCAGCCAGGACATCCTCCGGCTTTCCCCAGTCCTCTATGATTCTCTCCCTTAAATCTTCAGGAAGCTCGTTGAACCACTCCAGATACTCCTCCAGGCCCACGAAGTCAATTGCTCCGCCGCTTTTGACTATCTCATCAACGCTTGTCCATCTGAACTCACTTATCGCTTTTCTCCTCAAAATCAACTGTATAAGCTCTTCACCGTTCTCCGGCAAGTCTTCGCCAACGTGGTAGCCCTCCTCCTTAAGCCTGTGCAGGAGTCTGACGATGCTTTCCGGGACATCCAAACCAAGGCCAACGGCAACGTTTGCCTCAAGCCCCTTACATGGGGGGTTTATCAGAACTATGGCGATTTTAACTTCCCTTTTTGACTTCTTCCTGAGCTCGACCCACTTCTTCACCCTCCGGGCCAGATATTTCATATGCTCTTCGTAGGGCTCCCCCACCTTGTAACCTTCAATGTTCCTTGTCCCGGATATGAAAATCGGCTCAATTGTTCCAGCAACTTCCGGAATTATTACCCCATAAACCTGAGTCATGTAGTCTACGCCTCGCTCGCTCCTCCTCCATTCCTCAAGGGACTGGTAGTAAGACCTTACTGGGGCAAAAACCGGAACGTTAAGCTTTTGCAGATTCTTTAAATCAACTGTGCCAAAGGAGATTAAGCTCACAAGGGCCTCTATAATCGGCCTTCCGTCCTTAATGAAGAACTCCTCAACAGCCTCACTTTTTTCCTTCCCGAGACCGGTAGTTGAGTCTTTTCCGTAGGTGAAGACAGGAATTACCCCGAGGCCTTCCTCTTCAAGGGCTTTGATGAGCTCTTCAATTGGTTTAAGCTCATTATAGAGCCATGCACTCCTCCAGAAGAGGACTCCAATGAGGAACCTCTTCTTGTAAACCGTTAAGTAATCATCCAGGCTTTCAAAAAGGCCCAGCTCGGGGTGATAGATACCGTGCATAGGGATCTCCTCCGGTTCTTCATATTTGACCGTTTCCCCAGATAGGCTTACCAAAAACCTGACCATGTTCCTGAGATTCTTCTCGCCCCCGAGAACGTAGTAGGTCTTCGCTTTGATCAGAACATCTTCCGGAACGTTGGTCAGGCTTTCAAGCCCGGCACATGCAATGACCTTTGCATTGCTTTCCTTGACTTTCTCCATCACTATCTCGGGAAGCTCGTGGACGTAGATGAAGATTACATCCGACTTCTCTATCCCCTCCAGCTCACTCTCACAGTTCTGGTCGGTGAGCACAAGCCCATCTATTCTCTCCCCCTCAAGTATCTCTTCCAGCAGGGGCAGGGGCCTCGCGCCGTATCCTAAGATGAAGCATATCATTGAATCACCTCCGTTTTTGGAAGTATGATCCTAAGCCCGTTGAATTCAAGGACACAGACCGGAACACCATAAACATCTTCAAGAATTTCCTCCCTCAGAATCTCATCTGGTTTTCCAATGGCCTTAATCCGTCCGTCTTTAAGAAGGGCTATCCTATCAGAATACATCGAGGCCAGATTCGGATCATGAAGGGCCATAACTGCCGATATCCCTTCCCTCCCTGCCAATCTCTTTACAATTTCGAGAACCCTGACCTGGTTCTTAAAATCCAGATGGGCGGTGGGTTCATCCAGGAGAAGAACCCTTGGCTCCTGAACCAGGGCCCTCGCTATTAACACCAGTTGTAACTGACCCCCGCTCAGCTCCGTGTAGGGCTTATCCTTAAAACGCACCATTCCCACGAGCTTAAGTTTCTCCAGAGCCTTTTGATAGTGCTCTTTTTTGGGGCTCTCAAAAACTCCAAGCTGAGAGGCCAAGCCCATGACCACAACGTCCAGAACTGTGTAGGGAAAGGGAGGATGATGGGACTGTGGAACGTAGCCAACCAACCTGGCCCTCTCCCTTAAAGGTAGGGAGTGACAATCTTTGCCATCTATGAAGACGCACCTTTCCCTGGGCCTTAGCAACCCGTAAATGCTTTTCAGAACCGTCGTTTTCCCACTGCCATTCGGGCCGAGCAGTGTTAAAATCTCACCCTCTCCCACCTCAAGACAGACATCATCAACGCTGAAATCACCGTAGCTAAATGATAAACCTCTAACCTCAAGCATTCCAACCACCGCCCGTCTTTCTCAGCAGGTAAGCGAAGAATGGAATCCCAAGGAGAGTTGTCAAAATACCAATCGGAATTTCATAGGTGGCTATTGACCTCGCCAGCGTATCGGCCAGAACCATGAATGAAGCCCCCACAGTTATCGTCAGAGGTATCAGGGTTTTATGATCAGGTCCAAACGCCATTCTAACGATGTGCGGAATCATCAGGCCAACCCACCCGATTATCCCACAGAAAGCAACTGAGACGGCAGTTATGAGGGAGATTATCACAATAAAAGCAAACTTCAGCTTCTCGGTCTCGACACCCACGATTTTAGCCTCCTCACCGAAGGAGAGCACATTCAGCTGCCAGCGCATTGAGTATATCATGAAACAGCCAGCGAGGATCACCGGGAAGGCCACTCTGACCGAGCCCCAGTCAGAGTTGGCGAAGCTCCCCATGAGCCAGTAGACGATGCTCGCCAGCTTATCGTGCTCCATAAGGAACTTGAGAAGGGACGTTAAAGCTGAAAAGAAGGCGTTGACTATGATTCCAGCGAGTACGAGCGAGACTGGGGTTATCCTCCCACCAATTTTGGCCAGAGAGGTCGTCATAAACACAGCGAGTAGGGCAAAGGCAAACGCCAGAGGTGTAACGCCCAGGCTCAGAGAGAATCCTATGGCCAAAGCAGCCCCGAATGCCGCCCCGGAAGAGATGCCCAATATATAGCTATTCACGAGGGGGTTCCTGAATATGGCCTGCAAGACGGCGCCCGAAATGGCAAGGGCCGAGCCGACGAGCATGGCCATCAAGACGCGGGGGAGGCGTATCTCAAAGAGTATGGTCTGGTAAACGCTCGGGTAGGGAATTATGACGGGGAAGGATATCTTCCCGAGGGTTAGAATTTTCAAAACCTCGGAGATGAGCTGAGCCCCTTTAAGGAGCACCATACTCACTACGGCGGAGGGAGGAATTGGATAGGTCCCTATACACAGGCTTACGATGAGGGCAAGAACTGGAGAGAGCAAAAAGGAAAGGTGGAAGGCCTTCCTCATGCTCACTCACCAGGGTAGAACGGGCTGTAGAACTTCTCAATCAGCTCGTCCCTGACCGACTCCCAGCTCTGGTAGCGGTCGGGGTAGATTATGTTGGCCATCTGGTAGAGGCCGACTATTATCCTCGGGCCCCAGTCGAGATAGCCCTTTGAACCTGCGAGGATGCCGTAGACGTGTCCTTCCTTCACGGCCTTGATTTCCTGCCACCTTGAGTCATTTTTAATGCCGTTCATGGCGTCCTCAAGCCTGTCCTGACTGAATGACGTCAGGATTAAAACGTCCGTGTCGTTGCCCCAGTAGGCGATTATCTTCTCGAGGTCGAGCTTGGGCCATTGGGTATCGAAGGTCATGTCGGAAGCTAAATTGTGGGCACCGATGAGCTCCACCATGCTCGCCCACGCGCTTCCGTTGGCGTAGACAGTGACCGGGCCCGCGATGTCCTTGGGGGCACTTATGAGGAGGGCGTTCTTCCTCTCACTCTCCGGAATCTGGGCGGCGGTTTCCTTCACGGCGCTGAGCTTCTCCTCCATCCATCCAGCCAGCTCACCGGCCTTCTCTTCTTTATCAAAGACCTTTCCAAGGAGCTCGACGACCTTCACATTGTCCTCGATGGTCCTAGCAGTGAGCGCTATGACGGGTATGCCGAGCTCTTCCGCCTTCTGTATCGTCTCGGCGTCGGCGTACTTGCCGCCGTACCAGTCGATTATTATGAGGTCCGGGTTTAAGCCGACGACGGTCTCCCAGTTGAGGCCCTTGAAGTTGCTGCCAACGACTGTCCTGTTCTTCACATCATCCGGAAGGTAGGTGTCATAGGGGACGTACTTGCCTATGCCGACTATCCTGTCCTGGACGCCGAGGACGCATAGTATCTCTGCCCAGTAGCCGGAGAGCACTATCACTCTCTCGGGCGGCTTCTCTATGGTGACGGTCCTTTCCGCGAAGTCCGTAACGGTTATCGGGTACTTGGGAGCGGCAGTGGTGGTTGTTGGGGATGAAGCAGCCTCCGTTGGGCTGGAAGAGGGCGCGGTGATGGTCGTTGTAGTAGTTTCGCCACCTATACAGCCGCTCGCCACGACGGCGAGGAGCAAGACGCCGACCAGAAACAGGGTGAATATCTTTCCGCGGGATTTCATTGTGCTCACCACCATGTTGTGCCACTGATTTCAAATCTAGTAATACAAAACCGATGGGATGTAGCTAACTTTTAACACTTTTTAAAACAACAAGTTCCAAACTTATGGTTTTTGATGATACCAAAAACGAAAAGAATTAGATCCATCCGTTCATGTGGACCTCGATGCCGAGCCCCTCAAGCCTTTCCCTGTACGCTCCACCCCTTCCTCTAACCAGGGATTTAGCACTAGTCATTGTTCCCGAGCCTTTAGAACCAAGCAAGGTCCAAGTCTTTGATGGCACATCGACCGGATATAGGCCCATACCTTTTTAACTGGTTTAGGCTAATCGAAGGCAGGTGATGAGGAATGAACGAGTTTGAAACGGCGTTAGCCGAGAAGGACTGCGAGAAGCTGCTCGAGCTGTTTGACGACTACATTGAGAACATCGAAGATGAAGATACTCTGAGGGAAGAGCTGAAGAGGCTTGAGGAAGTCGTCATCGAGTGCAAGGATCCCTACGATTTGGCCCACGAGATAGCTCACGTTTACGCTCACCTCGACGACGCCGAGAGCGGCATTGAGCTCTACAAGAGGATAGCCGAGAGGAAAAAGGAAGATCCGGAGGAGTACGCGACGGCGCTCTACTACTTGGCCGATGCTTACGAGCACTTTGGCATGCCAGAGGAGGCAATAGAGACCTATGAGGAGCTGCTCAAGCTTGAGGAGAAAGTCCTCAAGAACGAGAGGGAGATAGCGCTAACGCTGGCCAACATTGCGGTGAACCTCGACGAGATCGGCGAGACCGAGAAAGCCATAGAGCTCATGGAGCGCGCGAGGGACATATTCGAGAGGCTCAGCGACGAGAAGAACCACCTCATAAGCCTCCTCGACCTGGCGCACTTCAGATACGAACTCGGAGACTATAACACGGCCGAGGCGCTGATAAACGAGGTTCTCAAGAACCCGAGGGACAACGAGATAGAGATAAACGCCAAGCTGGTAGAAGCTGAGATCTGGGCTGGCAGAGAGGACTACGGAAAGGCCTTCAGGGCCCTCCGCGACGCGCTCTTGAAGGCCGTCGATACGAACGAAGAGATTTTCGGCCTCGTCTTCGACACGCTCGTTGACTTCATCGAGGGGCTATTCAACGAGGAGGCCTACGAGGACATCCACGAGAACATCGGGCTCTTTGTTGAAGCCTTCAAGGATGATGAAGGTTACAGAACTTTCTTTGAAGCTTTGAGGGAGCTCGCAAAGTTTAAACTTGGTGAGGAAAGCAGCCTTGAAAAAATTTACAGCAAGATCCCGGAGGAGCTCAGGGAATTCATCGATGAACTGAGGAAGCCCAAACTGAATATGTCCCTTTAGGATTCACCCTTCCGCATAAAGCCAGAAGTTTCCGGTTTCTCCAGATACGAGCATAACCTTCCCATCGTCGCTGAGCCTTATGTAGCCAATGGAATCCCCTGGAACCTTGACGTTGAAAACCTCGTGGAAATCATTCAGCGAGTAGCAACGAATCGTCTCCCCCTTGGCAGTAACTACGAAGTTCTCGTTGGCGAAGTACGGGAAGCCCGGTAGCACCTTAACCTCCGTTAGATTCCAGGTGAAGACGTGGGTATCTCCAAAGGGTTCATACCGGAAGATGTAACGCTTTGTAGGAATCAGAGTCCACCTTAAGAGGGTCGTCAATCCAAAACCGGCCTTTTCCCTGCTCGCCAGTACCTCCCCCTTAAGGGCGAGGATTTTTAAGGTATTGTTTTCGCTCACGAGCAATTTGTCATCGTGGGGTATAACGCTGGGAGTGTTCAGGGTTAAGAGTTTTTTCCCGTTCTTTGTTACTAAGGCTTCACCCGCCAATTTCCTCCTCAGTACCACGACTCCAGTATCGGAAATGGCGTTTATGGCATAGTCCGTTGATTCAAGTTTCGTTTTTAGTCCATCGCATGTTAAAAGCTGTTCCGTCGGAGACAGTGTCACGAGATGGCACATGTGACTACCATCCGGGGACCTCATTATACAGTCTGCAAAACTCCCAACCCTTATTTCGCCGACTTTTCCATCCCATGAGTAAATTCTCATTCCGGAGAACGCCTCATAATTCCCGAGCACATAGACGTTTCCCCCTTTGACTATTACCCCAGTTATTACCGGTTGAATGGCATCGCTTCCCTGAAGGTCAATGGATACACTATCCCCCGTGGGCTTAATGAGGTGCACCCTGTGATCATCTATAACCGCAGAAAGGCTTCCGTCCTTGGCCATGTCCATAAAAGGTATACCCACTGTGGAGATGTTCCAGACGAGTTTCATACTCCATGTCGAGGGCACGTTAGCTGTTTGTGTATGTGATGGGTAAGGCTGGGAAGATGGTGTTCCTCCTTGAGAATCAATGCAGGCCGCTGAAATCACCACGGAGAAGAGGATAAGAATAAAAAATGGAAAATGCCTCATCCTTTCACCTTCTCAAGCCTTAACTCCTTGAGTTCCAAGTAGGCATAAACAGTTCTCCATCTATTGTTTTCCTTGTAGGAGAAACTTCCTTCCACCAAAATCGGAATCGGAAGGGAAGGGGATACTTTCCCAGACCCACTTAGAGTAACGTTTTCTGGCACTCCTGCATAGCTCCATTCAACGTCTGCCGTTTTGAAATCAAAACCCCCGATTGAAACCACTCCATCAGGTTTTATTGAGTACCTCCAGGTATGGCCCTGCATATCGCTCCATGTGCCTTGATAGGGGGACATGAGATTTTCTTCAGCTATGGCACTCCAGACCGCCAGATGGAGCACGGAAACCCATCCCATGTAAATGTTGGTGAGATCCTCATTGAGACTGCCCAGCAACTCATCATTCCCCTCAAAGTACGGCAATAATCCACTCTGGAAGGGGGCTGGATTCATGAAGAGGAACTTTTCTCCTTTGTACTCAAATTCCATACCTACGAACTCTGTGTTTTGAGTGTAGGGAGATATCATGGCAAACCAGGAAACGTCCCATGGATAGAGGAATGCGTTGCTCTTGTTCGATACATACCAGATGGTGATGACGAGCTTACTGTCCATGGAAACTGCTTTAACGGGCGTTACAACCGTTTCATAGGCATAGACCTCATGTTCTCCCAGATCAATCTTGTTCAATCTCATATCCTGCCCATATACATGAATTTTTGTCTTTTCCACATGTTTTTCCAAGATGTATTCATAAACGGGTGAAGTCTGATTTGGCCTAACCTTATAGGCGTACCTGTAGTATGTGATGGTATACATAGCATCTCCAATTTCCACAGGAGCGTATTCCCACGGATGACTCCAGTAGGCTTCCTCAGCAGGGGCTTGGGTTGAGGTTGTCGTGGTTGTCGTGGTTGTTGAATGCGACGATGTTGTTGGGCTTGTGACTGTTGTTGAGCTTGAAGTTGCCGGTGAGGTGCTTGTTGTCGTGGTGTGTGTAGGGGATGAGCTCGGAACGGTTGGGGTGGTGGGGGATGAGTGTGGGGTAGTCGTGGGGGATTCATCTGTGGATGTTCCACCCAAGCATCCGCTGGCCAGTACAAACCCAACTATCAACAATGTCACCAGCATACTCAAACTTTTTTTCATATATATAACCTCCTTAGAGCCCACAAAGAAAAGAAAGCGGATGTATATGGTCAATGGAAACTTATGCACAAGAACTATAAATAGCTTTCTAACACTTTGAATGAAGTTGTAACATTACAAAAATGGCAATATGCACAAATGAAAAACAAATAAAAAAGCTCAGATCCTTGAAACGGTCTCAACTTCGGCGCTCTCGACGTTCTCGACCCGCCTGAAGAGGTCGGCAACCTCGTCGTAGGAGTAACCCTCCTCGTCCTTACCGAGGACGTAGAACTTGAGGGCAACGAGACCGAAGGCAATCGGCTCGCGCTCGACCTTGGCGAGGCCGAACTTATCCGGGATGACGGCCTTGAGCTTCTCCTCGAGCTCGTCGAGGTTGACATCCGGGTCGGTCGGCATGACCTTTATAACGCCAACAAGGTTGTAGTCAGCCATTCTTTTCACCTCCTAAACTTCACGGCCCCTCCCAGCCGCACTTGGGGCACTTGTAGGGGACTGAGAGGACCCTGCAGCTTTCGCAGCGCCAGATGATCTCCTCGCCACAGTTTGGGCAGACGAAGTGAGTGGCGTGCTCCCTGGGGGTTATCTCCTTTCCGCATGATGTGCATACGGGTATCTCCAACTTGGCTTCCACTGCGAACACCTCCAAGAAAGGTGGTTTTTAATCACTGGTGGGCATTGAGGGAGTTGGCTTATAAACCTTTCTCTGGGGAAAGGCGCAAACTACAGAGGGATCACCTGGCCAAGTTCTTCAATTCTGAGCTTCAGGCTTTCTATCCCATCCATAGACCCACCCCAGTATCTTCTCCTTTCCAAGGTTGTCTATCACTTTCCACCCCTTAATGCTCCTCCCGAGGGAGGGAAAAGTTGGAACGAGCTTCGTCCAGCTTCTAACCCTGCCCATTATATAGTTAAGAACCCTCTCCGGAACATCAACTCCGAGATCGTCCCTGAGGAGCTCCAAGACGTAACCAGTTCTCTGACAGAGGGAGTCGCTGGCAAAGCGTTCGAAGTAGCCCAAGAATTCGTCCCAGTCAAGTTTTCCGGCTTCATAAAAGGCCTTGGTTATCTCGGAGTAGCCCCCGCAGTATCTCGGCTTGTAAAAGCAGTCGAAGAACGTCTTCGCGAGGGTGGATGTATAGATTCCATCCTTAAGCGTCATTCCTGTGGCCTTTTCTCCCAGGGCAACGGCCTTGATCGTGCACTCCCCAATGGTTCTCTCACCGGATTTTTCTCGGTGTGGCCACGAATATCGTGAACGGCTCGTAGTCAAGCAGATCGTAAAGCCTCAGGGCGGAAGAGAAGGCTATATATCCTGGGAATATGACAAGGGCTATCCGATAGGGGTTTTTATTGAGGGGTTTCCAGGATGTTCATTGACGAGGTAGAGGCCTTTCTTCAGCCTTGTAAAGTATCTTTTTTGAGAGGCTCCAAAGGACCTTTTTAACCATTCCCCTGCTGAGACCTGGAAAGAGCCCTCTAATCTCGTCAGTACTCACTATATCAGTCCCTCGTATTGCTCGCATTATTACCTGTTCAGTTTTTGTGAGGTAGTAATTTTTTGCATATAGTGGCCAATATGGTAACTTTCTTAATAACATTTTTGGAATGAGGTTAAATGGGTATAACCTATGGCATTCTATAACTACTCACTTGATAGGGTGAGATGCGGGGTTCCACCCCGCACCCCGGTTTTATTTGAATTACTGGGGGGCTCCGCCCCCTGTGGAAACCTTTTTATGATGTCGGACAAATGGGTTAAATGGTGATACAAATGGGTGCCAGCGTGAAGATCACCGCCAGGATTCCCCCGGCACTAGTGGCCGAAATAGACCGGCTGGTTCAGGCGGGGTACTACTCCAGCAGGAGTGAGGTCATCAAAGAGGCCCTCAGGGACTTCATAATGAGAAACAAATTCCTCCCAAAGGAGACCAAGGATGAAGAGTACCTGAAAGCTATCCAGAAGATGGTAGAGCCCATCCTTGCCGAGGATTGGGAAAGCGAGGCCGACGAGTACTGGAGCGAGGTTAAGGGTGTGAAGTATGAGCCAGAGATGTGAGCCCAAAGGAGATCTCCAGCAGTGGGAGATTATTACGGTGGCCTTTCCTTTTACCGACTCGGCACAGAAGAAGCCCCGCCCCGTTTTGATCCTCTCAAACTCAAAGTTCAACAGAGTCAGCAACAGCATCGTGGTCTGCCAAATAACGTCCAAACTTGGGAGCGGGTTCAAGGAGTACAATGTTGAAATAACGGGAGATGACGTTTGCCTTTATGGGGGGCCTTTATCCGGCCGAGCCTCATAAAGCCGCACATTATGTTCTCCGTCTCAAAACGTGAAGTCCGGACCAGAATGGGGATGCTGTACCCTGAAAAAATCGATGATGTTAGAGCCAGCCTGAGAAAACTATTTTTAACCGGGCTCTAGTTCAATGAAACTAAAATTCCTTACCCGGGCAAGCATCGTTGTCTTCCCAACATCACGGAGGCCGTAGAGGACAAGAATCCGGCTCTCCCCGCTCCTGAGGAAAGATCCTCACCACATTATAGTCTGTCCAAACAGAACAAAATCCCCCATGTTTTAGTCGACTTGAACAGACTAGAGCCCAAATTTGGTGGAGATTAACTTGGTTTCTGTCTTATAATCTCCGAAGGACAGTGTCCCTAGAACCACGCGCAAACCTTCCGCCAGCACTGAAACTTTGTCCAGCAAAGGTTGCTGAAGGCTAGCACCCAAACTGTCCGTACATTCGTTAAGTTTCGTTAAGCAGAGCAAAGTTTGACCAAAAGATTTCCCTTTTTGTCAACTTGGCTGGAACTTAAAGCGTGCACATTAAAATCGCCCTTAGAATGGTGGTTTAACTTTAAAACCCGCCCATTCAACAGTTTCACTCTCATTCTGGCGTTCTTTGAACGCCTTGTCGGAAGTGAAATCCTACAAAATTGGTGATTAAAGAGTGAACCACTCTAAAGCAAGTACATTTAAAATTACACGCCATCTTTCCGCCAGCGCTGAAGCTTTTGAAAAAAGCTTCACCAAAAGTTCGTAGCTCATCACTAAAGGCGTTATTACGAGTTGGTTTTCCAAGTTGAAGTTTCCTTTTTGAGTGAGAACCTGTTTAGGGGAGTCCTTGAAGTGGGTTTACTTCCTCTGACGCCCTACGGGCGTCTTTTTATGGCTAAACCCTTTACGATGAGTCCTTAGATAGGTTCTCACTTAAAACAATGCTTTTAATGTAAGAAACCTCTCAAGAACTTGCACCTCAAAAAGGAGCTACCAACCTTGGTCAAACTTCGCGAAGGCGAAGTTTGTAAAACTGGTGGGCCCGCGGGGCTTCGAACCCCGGACCTCCCGCTTATCAGCGGGCGCTCTGACCAGGCTGAGCCACGGGCCCGCGAGAAAGGTTTTGGTGCCCCGGCCGGGATTTGAACCCGGGTCGCGGGATCGAGAGTCCCGCATGATTGACCGGGCTACACCACCGGGGCGTGTCCGAAATTAGGGAGGGAAGAGGATTTAAAAAGTTTTCGGTGATGGGAACAGCGACACCCGGACAATGGCAGATGCCCATGAGACTACGGGCGGGGGATTGAAATAAACTAGCGTAGAATTCCGGCCACAGTGGATGATCCGAACGTCATTAAGATGTCCTTTGGATGTCCAGAGGGGAACATTATTCAAGTTTCAGCATGAATAGTAGTCTTCAAGTACCACAATGTTAAAGAAATGTTCTAATCTGACATCCTTCAGGACGATTTCCATCAAATGACGTTCCACATGCGAACCAAAATATCTCCCATGGTTAGAAAAACTTAAAAGATAGAATATACGTATTATGTTTCAGGTTAGCAAATGATACCCTTGGCTAAAATTTATAATGTTAATTTAAAGATATTGTAACGATTTCACCGGTGAGTGTCATGGAACACAAAATCCTAATCATCATCCCAGCGTATAATGAAGAGTTAACCATCGGCTCGGTCGTTGCTCTGGCCAAAAAGTACGGGGAAGTTCTGGTAGTTGACGATGGCTCCAAAGATAGGACTCATGAGATCGCTAAGAAGGCGGGAGCGACTGTTTTAAGGCACGAGACCAACAGAGGGAAGGGGAACGCCCTCAGGACGGGGTTTGAGTATGCATTGGCCAAGGGTTACGATGCCGTCGTTTGCATTGATGCCGACGGACAGCATGATCCAGATAAGATTCCACTCGTATTGGAGCCGATAATGAAGGGCGAGGCGGATCTCGTTATAGGTTCGAGGTATCTAAACGGGGCACATAAAAACATCCCGTTCTACAGGCGAATCGGGTTGGGCGTTTTAAACCTGACCACGAACATGGCCTCCGAAGTTAAGGTAACCGATTCACAGAGCGGGTTCAGGGCTTTGAACAGAAAAGCCCTGGAATCGTTAAGTTTAAATTTCTCGGGCTATAACGTTGAGAGCGAGATGATAGCAGAGCTATCGGAGAAGGGATTAAGAATTAAGGAAGTCCCTATAAATGTAAGGTACGACGTGCCGAACAGGCATAAAAAGCACCCGGTAGCCCATGGCCTTGGCGTGTTAATGGAGGTCGTGAGTTTAATCGGCTACAGAAGGCCCCTGTTGTTATTCGGTGCCCTGAGTATGATAAGCTTCATAACCGCGGGAGTACTTGCATACCTTGCACTGGAGCCCTACTGGGAGGGCGGAAGAGTTTTCCTGACCCAGGCAATAGCCGCGGGGATTTTTGCACTCATAGGAATTCAGCTGTTTATCGCCGGGCTGACGTTAAACGTTTTAGCAAAGATGGTTAGGAGGGATTAAAACACTATGGACATATTAATGACTTCAATAGTAGACCTTGTTAAATCACAGCACAACAGACCTCACCAATTTGTAAGATATCTCTCCAAGAATCATGATATAACCTTAGTTAGCATTAATGATTGGTGGAAAGGAAAACAGCACAACTTTGAAAAATACAGTAAAGAATGGGAAAAGATACTAGAACGAGTAGACATAATGTATATAACAGACAAAAAAGTTAGCCCAGTTATCCAAGAAAATGTTTATTCCTATTTTGCTATTAAGCGTCTGCTCAAAAATAGATCCTTTGATGTTCACATAAATTACAACAGCCTTACCCTCGGATATTTTGCGACCAAATCTCTATTAAAACAGAGCGTTCCTACAATATTTGACCTTGCAGACGATTTGGTTGGGATGATAAGCGAGTCTCCCCAAATACCAAGACCATTAAGACCTATCGGCGCAAGAGTAGGAAAAGAAATTTTAAAGAGAAACATTAAATTATCTAAAAAAATCACTGTTACAAATAGTCACCTAAAAGAAAAGTACAACATTCCTGATAATAAGACTGTAGTTCTGCCAAATGGCGTAGACACTGAGCTATTTAAAGATTATGGTAACACTAAGTCTCAATTTGGTTTAGAGGATTATTTTGTCATTGGTTATGTTGGAGTGTTGAGAGAGTGGGTTGACTTTGAACCCATATATCAAGCCCTAAGAAAACTCCCAGAAGATATTATATTCGTAGTTGTAGGGAAAGAGGGCAGATATCGAGAAAATATAGAGCTTGCAAAGAGATATGGTGTTATCGAAAAAGTTAGATTTGTCGCCAATGTTCCCTACTCTAAGGTGCCTATCTACATCTCCGCGATGGATGTAGGAGTCATCCCGTTTAAGCTAAACTCTATAACTGAACATGCCCTGCCCCTCAAATTATTCGAGTATATGGCATGTGAGAGGCCTGTTATATCCACACCGTTGCCTGCGGTTGTTGATATTGCTAGAGAGAAAGTACTTTATGCAAATACAGCCAAAGAATGGGAAGAAAAAATCTTGTCGCTTTACAATAATAACGAACTAAAGAAATCCTTCAAGAAAATTGGGAGAACGTTTGTAAAAGAAAAATATGACTGGAAACGGATACTAGAGATGCAAGAAAACATACTGGAGGAAAGCATAAAATGAAAATAGGAATCATATGCTCACCTGGAGGACATTTGACAGAGATATTACAATTAACAAGTGCATTTAGAGAGCATGAAATCTTTTTGATAACATACAATGAAAACTTTTTGAATCTGCCCAAAGAAATAAAAAAAATTTATAGAATTGAAAATCTGCTTATTAAGTATCCCGGAGTAGCAGGAATAAAAAGGAGTATTATACTTTTTGCCCATTTTTTCCTACTCTTTATTAAGGAGCTCCATATATTACTAAAAGAGAGACCGGATATTTTGATATCAACTGGTTCTGAAATTGCAATTCCAGCGTTTTACATTGCGAGTCTTTTGAATATAAAAAAGGTGTACATAGAGAGCGTCTGTAGAATTGATGAGCTCTCATTTACGGGAAAAGCTGTATATCGTATCTCGGACTTATTTGTTGTTCAATGGAAAAAACTAGCTGAAAGATATTCAAAAGCAAAATACCTCGGAAATGTGTTAGTACCAAAAAGAGCGCATATTAATCAGTCAAAAATGACTAAGAAAAATGTAGTGTTTGTAACAATAGGAACGGCTCCTTTTGATAGGTTAATTAAACTAGTTGATGAGATTTCACCTAAGCTGGAATTCTACGAAATGGTGATACAAAAAGGAAGAACCAAATATAATCCAAAAAACGCTAAGTATTTCTTGTTTGTTCCCGAATACAAAGATATTATACGTTTTAATATGAATTCCAAGATCATTATATCACATGGAGGAGTGGGCAGTATTATCCTTGCTCTGAAATATGGAGCGATTTTGATACTCTTTCCAAGATTGAGCCGATATGGAGAGCACAATGATGACCATCAATTAGAAATTGCAAAATTCATGAAGCATAGTGGGCTTTCTGAAGTGGCACATACTGAGGAAGAGTTATATTCCCTTGTAACTTCCTTGGCAAACTATCCTGCAAATTATACAAAAACACTACTCAAGCTTGCCAAAAAAATTGAAAAAATCTCCAAAAATAATGAGGCTAACTTCCCTAACAATTTAAAAAGAGCCTTGGAGGAGATAATATGGTAAAAAAGAACTATTATTCTGTCCACAATATCCTTAATTTTGCAGTAATTGATAAAACAAGCATAATTAACCGACTTATGGACAAATTTGAAGTTCACTATGCCAATTTTAAAGTTGAAGATGAACCCGAAAACTTGGATATAATATTTGAAATTGGTAAATTCAAACCCAAGCTTTCAAATACTTACAATGTTGGCGATGGAAAGTATTATTTTGGCCAAGATTATATCTATGTTCCCCATGAGCAATATAAAGGTGCTAAGTGGAGCTTCGAAATTGAGGGAATAGAAGCTTCAACGACTCATATAAGGATTTCTTGTAACCCGCTAGGTAGGATTTTTATCGTCGGGAATGTCATAGATTTTCTAATACATTTCAAACTAGCGGAGATGGGCTATCCGATGATCCATGCATCATCACTATGCAAGGATAATAAGGCGATTTTATTTTCAACAAGGGGAGGAGGAGGCAAAACTACAATAGCCCTACATTTGGTTGAACATGGTTTTGGTTTTCTTGGAGATAATTTCACGATTTTGCATAAAAGTACTGCACTAAGCTTTCCAACCTCTTTGAGCATATTTACGTATAATCTTGCTCCGATTATCAAGAACAATCTAACACAAAAGCAAAAAATTGAATTGCAGATTAAACATTTGATATATAGAATGACTAAAGGGTATGCAAAATTTTTCACTAAAGTAAATCCAAAGAGAGTGATAAATAGTATGTGCGAAAAGGCCAAAATCGAAAAAATGGTTATTATCTTCCCGAGAACAGATGTAATAGAACCAAAAATCATTGAGACTAAAAAAGAAGAAGTCCTCGATCATCTCGTTTACAATCAAATGTTAGAATTTCCTCTGTTTAACAGATATATTTATGAATATTCTTATTTCTTCCCGGATTCTCCTCTGTCACGTCACTGGGAAACTTATAAGAGAAAACTCGATGAAAATCTGGATGATGATATTGAGTATTATAGGATCATACCCCCAACCAGAATCAGCACACAGACAATAGAAAAAATTTTGGAGGTTGTTAACAATGGCACTAACTAGAAATTATAACATCCATAATATTTTAACTATTCAAATTAATACCCAAAACAAAGCAAAACTCCCAGAACTTAATTTCCCATTAAGTTATTTTGAAGTTGATGAAGACATAACAGATCCAGATATTATCCTTAATATTGGACCATTTAAACCAGACCTCAGCGGCTCGTATGTTGTAGATCACAAGTATTACATTAAGGATAATTATTTCCATTGCTCTGATACCGCTAATGGAAAAGCCTCGTGGAAATTAGAGATTATTGGTTTTGAGAGACCTCCTACAATCATAAATTTTCATGGAAAAATTCGTGGAATCTACCAACTCTTAGCGCCGGATTTATTGGCACAAGATCTAGCCCTCCTTCCAATGATCGAGCTAGCATTAGGACTAAGAGGGTTTATGTTGCTCCATGCAGGAGGCATATCAAAAAATAAACATGCAGAAATATTTGTTGGTAGAGCGGGTAGTAGAAAAACTACTATAATAATGGACAGCATCAAAAGTGGATATAGAGTCTTAGGGGATGATCGAGTCATACTTGACTTGGAGAATTATACAGTACACAGCTTTCCAATATTCCCCAAAATATTCGAATTTATTGTCAAATATTCTAAAAGGGAAAATTTGTCACTCTATCATAAGATCCGGCTATTATATTTTCTTAGGGAAGAAACTTCTATCATTCCCCAAATATGGGAAAACGAAAGCGTTAAATTAAGATCAATATTTTACCTGATATTTACTAATAAAGAGCTAAAAAACCCCACCACAAATAATAAAGATGCGTTATTGTTAAGGATGATATCTAATAATATTGCAGAGCTTTATACAACCGTAATTCCATCAATATTACAAAGGCGTGCTTTTCCGAATTATATTCTTGCATATAGTTACATCTTCCCAGAGAATAACTGGATTAGACTGTACAATAATATTTTAAAAACAAAGATAAAGCAAATCATTAAAACTAAAAGAGTCCATATTGGTGCGGTAGATAATATTCAGAGAACAATTAGTACTCTTTAACATCCGTGGGGGACACATCATGAGTTATGCATTGATAACTCCAATAAGAAATGAAATTGAAAATATGGATAGCTTATTTAAGAACATAACTAGTCAAACAATACAGCCAGTAATCTGGGTTATTGTGGATGGAAATAGCACTGATGGGAGTTTTGAATATGCAAATACTCTTGCAAAAAAGTATAACCATCCACACAAATGGATATACGTAATAACCCAAAAACATTATTTCAGAAATAAACATCCACACCTAAATTTTGCATTAGCTGTATGGGAAGGATACGAATATGCCAAATGGATTGCCAAAAAAAAGAAGATTAGGTTAGAATATATAGGCAAAGTCGATGCCAGCGTTAATATACCTCCCAATTATTTTGAGAGGTTATTATTAGAATTCCAAAAAGATAATCGTCTAGGAATAGCAAGTGGAGTCCAATATTTAATAAAAGATGGAAAACCCATCAAATACGTTTCTACATACTCTTATGAACTTCCAGACACGAGGTTATATAGAGTTCAATGTATAGAGGATGTAAGCGGATTTCCAATAACTTGTTCACCTGATGTGGTTATCGTATTACGAGCTATTAATAAAGGCTGGAAGACAAAAAGAGTAGAGAACTTACCTTTTTATGAATATAGAGTTGGAGGTAGCAAGGAAGGCTTAAAAAAAGGATACATAAATAAAGGCAGGGCTATGTATTATCTTGGATACAATCCTGTTTTGATTGTCCTAAACGTTTTCTATTATCTAAGCAAAAAATCTAAACTAGGGATCTGGATGTTTAAAGGATACATAAATTCTTGGATGTTCAAAAAACAGAGAATTCCAGATAGGGAAATACGGGAATATTTTGAAAAAGAACGTCTAAAAGAGGTAATTCAGACAATGTTCACAAGGGGGAACTATAATGAATAGGCGTCATGATAATCATGTTAACTCTACATTTGGCATACTATTTTATGCACTATTTTTTGCTTATTTTGTAGGGGGACTACTTGCTTTTATTCTCTCTTACTTCCATCACTGGAATAAGGAGCATATTGGGATTTCATTTCTATTGGCCTTTAGTTTCTCACTGTTAATGTCAAGACGCCTAAACTTGTCACTACTCTTTGAAGAGGGAGGCAAGATAAAGAACAATTCCCACATTCTTAAGATAACGTCTATGTCTTATTTCTATTTATTAACAGTATCAATTTTTATTTCCATAAACTCCAAATATGAGTATCACCTACCAGAATATTACTTTCTAATTGTCTCTTTGCTCAGTGCCTTTACATCATTTCAAATTCTAAAAGAGTATGCTTTATCAAGACTTCATGTGAGTTTAATATTACTCGAAATTCTTTTTATCTCCATTTCGCTAAGTACGGCATTTTTGTTTTTGTTTCCTGGACCTTACGGAAATGATTCCCCATATCACGTGGAATTCATAAGGAGCATTATCCTCTCAGGCAGGATTGATGATTTTTATGGGCACTACCGTTATTACCCAGTATATCACCTACTGTTCGTTTTTATTGAGGTGATTGCAAACATAAACAATCTAAAGTTAGTTCAACTTAATATGGCGTTAATTCAGATTTTGTTCCTACTTTTTCTTGTTATATTAGTGACAAAGTTATTCAATATAAAGATCGCTCTAATGTCAATGCTTTTAGCTTCCCTTTCTCCTCATGTATTACAACCAAGATATATGTACTTTCCTTCTTCATTTACTGTAATATTCTTTATTTTTATTGTATATCTAATCCTATCTACCCAACCCACACTTAAGTCATACATCCTGTTGGTTATAGCACTTATAGTAACACTTTTTAGTCATCCGTTAATCCCATTAATTCTGATATTTACATTTTCCGTAATACTTGCTACATCCAAATTGTTGAAAATAAGCAAGATGACCCTATCGAGGTCAATTATTTTATTCTTTGTCATACTCACTCTGACTAAGTGGATGATGTCCACTAGTAGTGGAGAGACAAGCTTTTTTGAGCTTTTCATTTTATCAGTAAAACACGCTCTCACATCCGAAGAAACCTTCATCACATCGGCGACATTAGCTCCATTATACACCTGGAGCGATATTATCTTATATGATCTAGGAATGGTCATTTTGATGTTTTGGGGAATTGTTGGTGGGTTTTATATCCTGTCCTCTCATCTAGACCGGAGAAGAACAGAGGACTATCCTAAGAAGGAGAAAATTAAAAAATCGTCACTATTATCAATTTTCGCCTTACTATTCATCCCTCTTCCGTACATTCTTACTGTGTTATATCCCCAGAGTTTACCTAGTAGGTGGTTTCCTTTCATAGAAATCATTATGAGCATATTTGGAAGTGTTGGCATTATAATAACTTCTCAAATATTATCAAAGCGTAACTTCCAATATGTGGCATCTCTAATAACATGTATTTTGGTCTTCTTCATGATAACTTCTCCAATTGTTAATCCAAATAGTCAAATTTATGCAACGAAACTCTCCAATAGACAGGCATTAACAGAGTCAGAAATTTACTCAGGGTTATTTTTGAATTCACTCCATATTAATGAAGTCCATGCAAATTCAAAGTACCTCATCTTTGTAAACACAAGTCTGGCTAGGCCCGAGAACTTTATTAATCCCAAAAATCCTAACACATATAAAAGTGGATTGGTAGTTATAAGGAATTATGACCTTCAAAAGGGCTTCACTATTCCGCTTTTTGGAGCTAAAGGGAAATTATTAGAAATAATCCGCCCAAGTAAACAGTTTTATAATTTTCTCAGGAATTCCAATAAGATCTATGAAAATGGGGAAGTGCGGGTATATTTTAGCTAACAATAGGAGGTGTGAACATGAAAGTGGTAATGCTCGCAAAATGGTCCGAAAAAGAGCTGAGTGGAGGAGTTGCTGTTCACACGATAAACTTGGTTAGGAGTTTGAGTAAATTCGATGAATTGGAGTTATATGTGATCTCATTTGGCAATGAGTCAAAAACTTTGAAGATAGGTAACGCAAAAGTGATTTTAATAAAAGCTCCAAAATTGTACTATATATTTCCTATTCTTGCTTTAATCCGATTAGCATGGGAGGTAAAGAAAATAAAACCAGATATAATTCATGTTCAAGGAAGCAATTTAAGCCCATACTTGCTGTATGCGGTATTTCTTAATAGAAAAGCAAAGAAAGTTATTACTTTCCATTCATATCCAACAATAGAACTTGTAGCTCATAAAAAACTAAAAGAAGGTTCATTTAGATATAGAATTTTAAAATGGCTGGAAAAAATGACTGTAGAGAAAGCAGATGTTCTAATCTCTGTAGATACTAGAATAAAAAGTTGGATTGTTAAAGAGTTCGGAATAAAGCATGCTAATAAAACTATCGTAATTCCAAATGGTATAAATACGCGCAAATTTAATCCATTGTCATATAATAACAGAAAACGACTAATTAGAGAGAAATACAATATTTCACAAAAAGATACTATTATCTTTCATGCAAAGGCATTTACTCCAAAGAATGGCCAAGAGTATTTGATTAGAGCAATGAAATTAATTTTAAAAGAAAATCCTAAAACAAAGTTAATACTTGCTGGCGATGGTCCGTTAAGAAAAAAGTTAGAGACATTAACGCATGAACTGAACATAACTGAAAATGTAATCTTTGTGGGGAATTTACCCAATGATTTAATTCCAGAATATTTAGCCGCGGTGGATATAGTGGTAGTTCCCTCGATTCATATTAAAGGTTTAGAAGAAGCGACATCAATATTTTTAGCAGAAGCAATGGTTATGGGAAAACCAGTCGTTGCAAGTAATATCGGAGGTCTTAGAGAGACAATTGTGGACGGCGTCAACGGTATACTCGTACCCGATAAAGATCCAAATGCCATCTCAAAAGCTGTATTAAAAATTATTGATAATCCCGTCTTGAAAGTGAAATTAGGACGAAACGCAATAAGATATATAGAAAACAAGAGAACCTGGGAAACGCTTGCTAAGAGAACTATTAAGATTTATAGAACACTTTTGAAGGCATCTTAAAAATTTCAAAAAATCTCTCACCAAATATCGTATGATAAAATACTATCCAAGGATCTAGGCAGGAGGAAGGGGTATGGACTATGTGAATGTGATATTTATACTCATTGATACTCTAAGAAAAGATTATGCCAAGCCTTTGGAAACGGAGCTTAAAAGGTTAGACTTTATATCCTACGAAAATGCCATAGCCCCAGCACCTTGGACAATTCCAAGCCACGCTTCTCTGTTTACCGGGTTTTATCCTGCACTCCACGGAGCACATGAAACCAAAAGCAAAAAAGGCGCAGATGTAAAACTCAATGACAGTTATACCATGACCATTCGGTTAAAAGAACTTGGGTATGAGAGTTGGCTCTTAACTTCGAACCCTTACATTCATCCAAGATTTGGATTCAGCGGTTTTGATTATATTTACGAGCCCCCATTATTAAGCAAAATGTGGGATGGAATGCTATCACTATCCGAACGAGAGAAGCTGAAGAGACTTAAGCAAATTCACAATTGGAAAACAAAATCAGAGATCATTAGAATTCTTTTATTAGAGAAACACTTCAAATTGCTTGTTAAAATAAGTTTAGAACATGTTATCAGGAGATTGTATATAAATCAAGCACTTTCAATGTTTAAAGGATGGCCCAAAGAAAAAGGGTCGAGAGATATCATAGAAGAACTGAAAAAGTCGGACACTCTAACAAATGAGCCAAAGTTTATTTTCATAAATCTAATGGAAGTTCACGAGCCTTATTCTCTTTTTGAGAAACCTATACAAGAGACCCTAGAAAATTTAAAGAGAAACAAACCTGTTGACCCAAATCTTGTTAAAAACTGGAGAAAGAAGTATCCTGAAGAGGTTGAGTATGTAACCAAGAAAATTTTAGAGATGATGAGAATATTCAAAGAAACGGAAATTTTTGACGACTCTCTAATAATTGTGACTAGTGATCATGGCCAGTTGTTGGGTGAGCATGGCAGGATAAATCACGGAACTTTCCTTTATGATGAGCTTTTAAGAGTCCCATTACTGATAAAATACCCAACAGATTATGAAATTGAGCATGTAACGGAGGACTCAAAGTACATTAGCTTAACTAAGCTTAAACCGTTTATTTTCGGAATTATAGGGAACGATTTAGACGATGATTCTATTCTATATGAAGAGACGGTATTTGCAGAATCTTACGGAACTCATCTAAATGTTGGAGAACCTTCAAACGAAGAGGAAAAGAGAAACATCGAGCAGCTTGAAAAATACCGCATAGCTATCTACTACAAGAACTTTAAAGGAATTTTCAATGTTACAGACTGGAAGTTTGAAAAAATCAAATCATACGATCCAAACATTGAAGTTACAGATGATATCGTAAAACATATGAAAAAAGAAGTGATAAAGTTCCTGAAAACAGCAACAATAGCAAAAGTTCCAAAGATAAAACTCTAAACAAACCTCCTTAAAATTTTCTTTATTATCTTCAGATCAATTCCCATTTTCTTCTCAATTGCGAGCAGAAGGTCAATATCTTCCCTATCAACGCTCCTGCTTAAAAGAACCAAAAGCGAATAGACCGCAAGGAATACAACCAAAACCGGGATCGCATACCAGATGTTTGGCACGTTCAGGTGCAATGCCTTAATTATCCCCAAAAGCACAAAACTAATAACCAGAGGCTTCACGTAGTTCCGGCTGAACGGGTGGATATTTGTTACCTGATACAGCCTTATGGAATTCAGCAGATTGGACACAAGATAGGAAACCGAAGTGGCAGTTGCCGCCCCTATCATTCCGTAATTTGGTATCAGCAAAGTGTTCAAAACCACGTTGAGGACTGAGGCAATGAATGTTGAGAGAGATATGAACCTGCTCTCGCCGGCTATTATCAAACTCAACCCGTTCAACCCCAGTAGAGTATGGAACATGAAGCCAGTAGCAAGGATTTGCAGTGCCGGAGCTGCCGGAACGTACTTTTCCCCAAAGAAGAACACTATAACCGCTTTGGGAAAAAGAAACATTAGAGCGAAGAGGGGCAAAGTCAGCAAGAACACCCACTTCGTTAAAATCTGATAAACCCTGCCCATCTCATCAAGCTTTCCCCGGGCATAGAAGCCCGAAGCTAAGGGAACGTAAAGGAAAGATGCCGAGCTTAAAAATACCGGTAGCAGTTTGGCTATTGGTGATGCTGAATTGTAGAGACCAACGACCTCAGAGCCTTTATAGTAGCCCAGCATCAGCGTGTCCGCCCAGGTCATGACAAAACCTAGAATTCCGGTGAAGAGCAACGGAATCGAAAAGGCTATCAATTCCTTCCCAAGTGCCAGATCGAGATAAAATCTGAAACGTAAGATCTTCATCCGTGATGCATCAACCATCAAAGCCAGAAGCGTAAAAGCCTGAGCAGTTATGTATGCAAGGAATACGAAGTTAAAATCGAGGTTCAAAAGCACTCCAGAAATGATGAGGAGCAGGAACGCAGTAGGATAAACAACGTTCTGGAAGTAAACCCTCTCCCTGACCCTGCCAAAGCCTCGGGAGATTGAGATTATAATGCTTGTTAGAGCGGAAAATGGCAGGGCAAAAGCGATTACAGTTAATGCCTGAGCCAATCTCTCATCTTTGAAAATCCGAGCAATGTTTCCCGCTTCGAGGATTAAGAACATCACCAGTAAGATGCTGCTCAGCGCGACGATTATCAATGCAGTTGGGATCAGCTTATCAATCCTTGAGGGGTCTTTTTCTTTGTAAAAAGCAATCTCCCTCGGCAATGAATTTGGAAAGCCGAGCGTAGCTATCACAAGGGCAATGCTCAAAACGGTCAACGCTAGATTAAACACCCCATACTCCCCTGTGGAAAAGTACCTCGCAATCAAGGTCCTGCTCAAAAACCCGAAGAACATCGAGATAACGGTTCCGGCAAATATTATCCCCGTTCCCCTCGCAATCTTCTGCAAAGCCTGGCTTGCTTCGCTCATGGGTGTCACCCTTTAATTATGATGGCTTTGGGGACTTTAATTCTCATAGCTTAACACTCTCCCCGAGTTCCTCCAAGAATTTCAGAACGTCATTCCAGACTTTTTCAAATTCTGGAAGTGAATTTATTTGATGTGCCAAGCTCCTCTCCCAGGCTCTTTCATAATAGAGCTTACGTCTTTCAAATTCTTCAAACTCCAGCTGAACATCTTTAACCTTAAACTTCCCAAAGATTATTTCAGTGATTTCCCCCCACTCCATAATATCTTTCAAACGCCAAATATTATATAAATCCCTTGGTCTCATTCTCTGGAAGAGCGAGCGGACTTTCTCGGCAAAAATCTCCTCGAGGGAATACACTAAGACCTCAGCACTGCACCCATCAGAATAAGGATGAACAATTTTCCTTTTTTCCAGCGGATTGATTTTTAGCGGTGGTCCTGATGCCCTTATTATTCTGAAATAGACCGTAGCCTCATAACCATTTGGCGTCTCTTTAAAAGCAATATTCTCTTCAAAACTTATACCGCTTTCTTTTCTGGCAATCTTAACACTCTTCACCAGTTTCCCTTGTATTGTTTTCCCATCATATTCCTCCAAGGGTGTGAAATCCAGATCATCGGAAAATCTGTAATCCTCAATGTAAACCTTCCTTATCCCCGTTCCTCCCTTTAATGCCATTTTGAGGGATGTCTTCGAAAGCCCAAACAAAAGCCAGTTCTGGGCGTAATCCCTCTCCACAGTACTCTCGGGAACTCCCTTCTTTCTTGCAATTGCCTTGATTTCAAGTATTGGTATCATTCCAACCCCTCCAGCTCAACATTAATTATGACCTTCCATTTACTGTCAACATGCCCTTCTCTGGGCATTGTTGGGTCGAGGAGAATGTAGTTCCTCGTTTCTGGCTTTGGTAAGTCAATATCCACTCCAAAATAGTCGCAGAGGTAGCCGAGCCTTCTTATGACGGCGGAGTTATTCATTCTCAACGCATACTCTCTGAGCCTTTCTGTGTCAAGCTCCTCCCTGAACGCTTTGGCAACCTCGATTATTCCTCCACAATATCTCGGCTTGTCCAAGCAGTCAATTACAGTCTTTTCCCCATCTGTTATGGAAACTTGAAACCCCTCAATCCACACTTTTTCAATGCCGAAGAATTTCTCGGGCTTTATCCTGACGATTTTATACCTGACTCCAAAAATTCTGAGGTCTTGTTTTTTCTTTCTTGCCGTCGTCTGGACGAATACGGTGTTGGGAATTTGCTCGGTAAAGCCGTGATAGTTAAGGGCTGACCAGTAAGCTATGGCTGAGGGCTTTACAAGTAATGATCCTATTATGAACTCGTGGAGCGTGTATTCTCCTTTCTCTGCCCCCAGAGGGATTATAATGTATTTTCCCTTTTCAATTCTCTCAAGCCAGCCTCTTTTTTCGAGCCTGCTGAGGAGAACTTTCAGGGGGTTTCTATCGATTCCTGTCATATTGGCGATTTCATCTATGGTGAAGATCTTCTTTCTTGCGAGTTTGTTGAGCAGTTCGATTCTCATGATTATCCACCATAATTAACAATTTTGATAACTTTGGTGTATATTTTTAAGATCCATCCTATTAAATCTTTTGGGGCTGTTTCGTAGGTAGTAACGAGTGAAATATTTAGTAATTTTTGTTTTTTGAAATTTTTAAATAGTTTTGGAGTATAGATAGTGATGTAACTCGATATGTGGGGTTGTAAGCCCGAATGGGGGCCGTTGACTGAAGATGTGCCCTCGCTCCCCCGAAAGCCAGCCGATGAGCAGAGGCTGGAAATTATCAACTACAATTACAAAAACGGCGGATAACCAGAACGGCTTCAACTTATACCCGGTCTCGGCACTCCACTGGGCCCAGGTATACTACGAGAGAGGCGATTACAATGCCATGCTCGAAATCCTGGACGAGCTTCTTCCATTCGCCACCCACAGCACCTACAACGACACTGAATACGCAGTTTCAACGTTTACTTACACTTACAGAACGCGAGCGTCCCGGGGTTTCAGGCTACGCCCAGGGCATGACAGCAGGGCTTTATGCACGGGCATACAACCTCACTGAAAACGAAACTTATCTCGAAACCGCAAGGCTCTTCCTGAACTCGTTCAACCTGCCACTCAGTCAGAACGGCTTCGTTGTCCAGACAAAATATGACCCCTGGTACCTGGAGTACAACTACTACCCGGAGCAACTCGTTCTGAACGGCCACATAATAACTCTCCAGGGGCTGTACTACTGGAAAGTCACCGGCGACGAGAGGACTTACGACCTCTTCTGGGAGGGCGCGATGAGCGTCAAAAAAGCCCTGCCCGATTTTGACACCGGGGACTGAAGCAGGTATGCGAGCATCTACGACTCCTCGAGCGAGTTCTACCACAGGCTCCACATAAAGCTCCTCGTCTGGCTCTACATGAAAACAGGCGGCGGGACGTTTCTAGAATATGCCGAGAAGTGGAACGAATATTTAAGAGAAAGGGGGCTAGAGCCGGAGAACATCCCCTGGCTACTCAAGGATATGGGGAAGCGACCTCAGCACGGGCAGCGTTGCCGCCAGGCCCACAAAGACGTCTATGGCGCTCTGTACGGCGTTCGGTAGGCCGATAGCAACCCAGAAGGGCACGTGGGTCCACTCCTCGACGGTCTGAACCACGAGTTCTCTGGGGACGCCGAGCCATATCGGGAGGGCGTAGTAATAGTTGAGCGCGAGCATGAGGGGTATCCTGATGGCTATTCCAGCCAAGAAGCCGAGGATGGCAAAGAGGATGGCCTTCTCTGTGGAGGAGTTCTCAAAGTCGAAGCGCGTTATTCTTCTGGAGATTTCAAGGCCTATGAGAACGGCCAAAGTCGCGGTGGCCTTCATGCTGGCTCCGAGCCAGCTTGAGGGGGAGACTATGCTCAGCCCAACGAAGAGCAGGAAAACCGCAACGAGACCGCCCATGAACCCCGTGAGGAAGGAGGCCATCACTACTGGAACCGCGACGAGGTCTATCTTCATGCCCCACATGGTGGGCATCTCTATTGGCATGACCTCAAGCATCAGCGAAAGACCGAGCATCATTCCGATTACCGCTATTTCCCTTGGCGTAAGCTTCCTCATGTTCCCCACCGCAGGGAAATTTATTCCAAGATTTATAAATATATGTTCCATATATAGAACATATGTGGGCATCTTAAGGTGCAAGTTTTATGAAGAATCTTCCACACTTTTCTCCGGTGGTGCAGGTGATTACCACAAGACCATGCACAAGCATGAAAGCAGTAACGATAGTTCCAGAAAAGAAGTACCGTATTGACCTTAGAGAACTATGCGAATGCCTCAAAAAGAGAGAATACAGAGTAAAAAAGGTCACCCCGTTCCTTGCCATTGTGAGCAGGGAGTTTGAGGTGAGCATCTTTCCCAGCGGCAGAATTATAGTTCGGGACACTTCCGACGAGAACGAAGCCTTAAAAATAGCCAGGGAAATCTACGAATGCATAGAGGACCCAGGTGGTTGAATGAGAAGTATCCCAGAAATAGAGGCGCTCGTGAAAAAAATCAGAAGGGAAAACGGCTTTCCAGATACTCCGTTCAGAATAGACGAGGTCCGCTATGACCCAGAGGGCGACAAACTCTTCATAATAGCCCATGTCAGGACGGATAAAAGTGTTGTGATCGGTAACAGCTTCGTCATAGGAAAGCTCAGGAACGCACTCGGCGTCAAGCAGGTGACGGTCTACTCGAACCTCGACCTCGAGATAAAGCGGAGGAAGCTGAGGAAAAACGCTGAGCTCGTGAGGGGAACGGTTCTTGAGTTTCTGCTCCCAATAATAGATGTCGAAATGAAATTCCCACCGAGGAAATGGCCGGAAGTTAAAGGGAACGTAAAAACACTCGTCTTCATGAGCTTCAACGCAAAAGCCTTGATTGGCTTTGCGAGGAGACTAAACCTCGAATACGATACAGTTGGAATACGCTACGCGTTCCCCAAGCTCGAATACGAGACCATCGAAGGAGAACCGAGGGAAATTTTGTTCCCCAACGAGGAAAGGCTCCTGAGTCTCGCCAAGGATAAGGGCGCAAAACTTGTCCTTGCAGACTTTCCCTTTGAAGTAAAATTCAAAGAGGGAGTTGCGCTCTTGAATCCATTCAGATCCCTCCACATAGGGTTTTTCGAGCTGAAATATCTGTTTGGCTTTGAGAAACCGGTGATCTACGATAAGAAAGCCCTTGTAGAGTTCATTATCAGCCTGACTTACGAAGGTCTGATGGAATCGACGGACGGTGCAAACCTGATATGGAGGATGTGGAAGAGATGATAGTCGGTGTCGTCGGTAAGATAGCGGCGGGAAAGACAACCATTGCAAAGTTCTTCGAGGAGAAGGGCTTCTGCCGCGTGAGCTGCAGCGAGCCGCTGATCGACCTCCTCACCCACAACATCGCCGACTATTCCTGGGTCCCCGAGCTGCCTGAGAAAGGGGAACCCACGAGGGAGAGACTAATAGAGTTTGGGAAGTACCTGAAGAACAAGTACGGTGGGGACGTGCTCATAAGGCTCGCCATTGACAAGAAGAGGCACTGCAGGAACATCGTCATTGATGGAGTCCGCTCCAAGGAGGAGATAGAGGCCATAAAACGTGTCGGCGGCGTCGTGATCTACGTTGACGCCGACCCAGAGACACGCTTCAAGCGCCTCATGGACAGGAAAGCAGGGAAAGACAGGGGCATTAAACGTTTCGAGGACTTTAAGAGGATGGACGACGCCGAGGAAGAGCTTTACCATACCTCAAAGCTGAAAGACATGGCAGACTATGTGATAGTTAACGACAGAACCCTAAAGGAGCTCCGTCGAAGGGTTGAGGAGATAATAAGGAAGGTGGTCGAATGAAGCTCCTTATCACAGCCCCGTGCCTTTTAAGCCCCTTCTATGTCTATCGTGGGCCGAAGGAGAAGGAGTTCAAGACTGCTGAAGGTTTGAGAGAACTCCTCGCCGAGCTCGGCGATGAATGGCAGGTTCTGGCTTATCCATGCCCCGAATACGAACTTATAGGCTGGCCAAGGCGCCCATGAGCAGGGAAGTTTACATGCACCTCGGGATGGTAGAGAAAGCAAAAACGATAGCCGACTTCATAGGTCGGATTCTGACTGAGGAGAAGCCCGAGAAAGTCATCTTTCTCGGGGTGAAGGGCTCACCCACCTGCGGTGTCTTCCACACCACTAAGAGCAACCCAGATGATTTCGACTTTAAGGCAATGCAGGAGTTCTTCTACATGTCCAAAGGGGGGAGACTCGAGCGCTCTAAGGAGGTAATGGAGAAGGCGGGATTTAAGCTCGTTCCCGGGGAGGGGATACTCTTCGAGGTGCTGAAGGATAGGTTTCCGGAGGCGGTTTACCTGGAGTTCGACAAAGATGACATTGAAAGAAGCGTGGAAAGGGTAAAAGCAGCCCTCAGGAACTAAGCCCTCGCTATTGCGTCTTTTACCAGCCCCTTAGCTTTCTCCATCAATGCCCTGGCCTTTTCTTCGGTATGGGCCTCGAGGGTTATCCTCATTATCGGCTCCGTTCCGCTCGGCCTAAAGAGAATCCACCAGTCGCCGTTCTCAATCCTAACGCCGTCTATGTCGATAATCCGCTCATAGTCAAAGCTGTTGAGAGCCTCGCGCACTATTATCCCCATGGCCTTCGCTTTCTTCTCGTTGGGGCAGGGTATCTTTGCCCTGAGCGTCACGTAGCGCGGGACGTCCTTGGCGAGCTCACTTATCGGGCCGAGCCTGTCGATCATCTCCAGAACGAGTGCTCCCGCGAAGATGCCGTCCGGCGTTAGGTTCCACTGGGGAATGATCCATGTTCCGCTCGGCTCGCCTCCGAAGATTCCGCCGTGCTTCGCCAGCTCGTCTGCCACCGCAACATCACCGACGCGCGTCCTCAGCACTTCGCCGCCAAGTGGCCTAACGTAATCGTCGAGGGCAAAGCCTGCATCGACCGTCGTTACTATCTTCCCTTTCCCGAACTTCCGGAGGGTGTATCCCGAAATGAGGCTCAGCATGACCTCATACTCCACGAAGTTGCCCTGGTCATCAACGACGCCTATTCTATCCGCATCACCATCGTGAGCTATACCAATGTCGGCTTTCATCACTTTGACTGTTTTAGCGAGCATGGCCAAGCTCTTCGCGTTCGGCTCAAGCTCTCTCACAAAGAAGCCACTGGGGTGGGAGTTGAGGCTGATAACTTTGTTCCCAAGCTCGCGCTGGAGGTAAGGGCTAAGAATAGAACCTGCACCGTTTCCAGAATCGATTACAACGGTGTAACTTCCCTTAAGCTCAACCATATCAAGGGCCGCTTTGATGTATTCCTCCTTCGGGTCGGCCGTCCTCAATGCTCCAATCTCATTCCAGGAAGCTTTCCTGAAACTCCCGGAGTCAATTATAGTCTCAAGCTCCGCCTCCATCTCCGGTGTGTAGGCCATCCCGTTGGCCTGCCACACCTTTATGCCGTTGTATTCGGGCGGGTTGTGTGAGGCGGTAATGGTAACCCCTGCATCGGCACCGTAGAGCTTTATTGCGAAGCCCGTCAGCGGGGTGGGGGCGAGACCTATGTTGATAACATCAACACCCGCACTTAGCAGACCACTTATCACTGCCTTTTTGAGCATCTCTCCGCTCGTCCTAGTGTCCTTGCCTACTACAACTGTTCCACCATCAAGATAAGTCCCTAGAGCCCTTCCGACATTCAGAGCAAGCTCCGGAGTCAGCTTCTCGTTCACGATTTCCCTAATTCCGCTGGTGCCAAAGTACTTCCCCATTTCCGTGCCCCCTGCAAGTAACTGAACCTACTCTCCAGTGGTGGGATATAATTTTTTCCATGATGGAAAGACTAAAGATGAAAAAGATGTCAGTCCCTCTCAACCGAACGGTATATCTTCACAGAGACAGAGTACTCTGCGTTCGGGTTAGGCCCGTTGTAGTTGATTCTGACCTGGAATGAGTTGGAAGAGCCATAGATAACGTCGTCGCCCTCGTATTCCGTAATGGCATCACCAGTATTGGGGTCGAGTGTCTGTATCTTCTCAACCACCACATCGCTTTCAGCCACGATTCTGTATTTCCCTGCCTGGAATACCTCTGAAGTATAGTACACTGGCCCCGTAATGGCCGCATTGCTGCTGACGATAAGTTCTTGGTCGTAGTGGGAGAGCACGTAGTAGTAAATGCCAAAGGCCCCTGCTATGCCTAGGAACAGCAGAACGAAAAACCCGATGACGAGCTTTTTGATAAGCCCCATCTTTCTCACATCATTACCCTTCTGTCGAGTTGCCGAAGGAGTCGTAGCACTCCTTTGCGGTTAGATATTTTGCATAGGCCTCCTCAGGCTCCTCCTGGGTGGAGCTGGCCTGCTGGAGGCCTAGTTTGGAATACTCCACCTCTGTAAAGCAGGAAAGCTCGCTCGGAAATCCCTCCGGAACCCAAGCAGACCCCGGGAAAACGCTCACGGTGAGCAGCACGAAGACCAAAAACGGGGCAAGCTCACCAACCATCGTTCAGCGTCCCTCTGAAGAATCGACACTCGTCTTGTCCATGATTAGCTCCCAGACCCATCGTGCCCCAAAGATCGGGAGGAGCAGAAGGCTAAAGGCCATTAACGTGCCGATGAGCAGGCCGAATACATGCAAACTCGCGGAATAGCTCCCATCCTCTAGAGCTGCCACTAATGGGGCCTGCAGAAGGACAGGACTGGATAACACTGCTTTTCTCATTTCTATCGCCATTGAATCAAAACCATCTCGCAGAAAAGAAAAGAGGGACAGATTTTGTTTTTAGTATTACTGGATAATACACCTTTCGGAGAAAAATATTCAGAACTGTGGCAGTCAGAGGCCCCTTTTCCGAAGTTCTTTCGCCAGCCTAATGAGTCTCTCAGCCCTTTCGGGGTCTATCTCGTTCTTAACTTTTCCGCATCTCTTTATCCATGTGCCCACTATGAAGCCATCTGCATAGTTCCAAAGCATGGGCAGGTTGTCGTAGCTCGTGCCCGAGCCGACTATGACCGGAACTGGGGAGATTTTTTTCGCGAGCCTCAGCCGCTCCAGATCAACGGGACTTCCAGTTGCCCTTCCGCTTATTACTACAGCATCGGCTAAGCCCCTCTCGACGGTGTCCCTTATGGAGTCCTCGAAGTCCCCGAAGTGGACGGCGTGCTTGACGTGGACGTCTGCGAAGACCTTTATCCTGGCCGGAAGAAGCTTTCTGAGCCTAGCCAGCTCGTAGGCGATTCCCTCTATTACCCCTTGGTCGGTGTAGGCAACACCGCTCAGGACGTTCACCCTTATGAAGTCCGCCTTTACGGCGTAGGCTATGGAGTAAGCAGCCATCCCGTCGTTCCTGAGGACGTTTATGCCCACGGAGATGGAAACTTCATCCCTTACTGCCTTCGCCACGGCCGTGAAAGCGGCAACCGTAGTCTTATCAACATACTTTGAAAAGGGCACGTCACCGAAGTTTTCCACCATAATCGCGTCGAAGCCCGCTTCTTCCAGAGTTCTCGCATCAGAGAGAGCCCGCTCGATGACCGAATCAAGATCACCGTCGTAGAGGTACGCACCAGGGAGTGGCTTCAGATGAACCATACCGATGAGAACCTTCCTTCCGAAGTCCATGATACCACCAGAGAGGATTTGTACGCGAGATATTAAACCTTACCCACAGAACCTAGAATTTCACGGGTCAGCAGTTCGGGGTATCTTCCCCCTAACTTTTACACTATAGCAAAACGTTATATAAACCAAAAGAGAAAGACAAAACATCATGGCGAGACGAAAGTACGTTACGTTCTTCATCCTCATCCTCCTCTCCATCTTGATAATCTCCTCCGTGCTGGGCCCAGTTCTAATAAAAGCGCCCCCCCAAACAAAGAGCCTCGAGAGGTTCCTCCTTCAGTGGGAACCCACCAGGAACGAGACAAACGAAACGGGTCCGCCGATCGAGGTTCCCGAGAACGGGCAGTTTATGCTTCTTGTAACCGGCGCTTCTCATGTCTCCTACCTCCGCGCTAACGTTTACACGGACTACATCAACGGGAGCTGGCTCACGAAGAACACCTCCGTTCTCCTGGCAAACACGGTTGCCCCACCCATGCCCGAAGTCCCGCACCACGCCGAGAGGGACACCATCGGTGTCATCTCCTTCGCCCCCCTAAGCGGCAACCTCTACACCTCGCTCTACACGACGATGGTTAACGCGAGCGGCGTTGAGGCCCTCCCCGAATACAACCTCTTCAAGACGGCAGTTAACGTGAGCACATACTCCTTTTCGGCCGTGAGCTATACCTTTCAGCCATACTTCCTTCACAACCTGAGTGCAGGCAACCTCACCGACTACCTAAGCGCCCCCAACGATACCCGACTCGTCTCCCTCGCTAGGGCCATAACGAGGAACGCGACCGATGACTACGAGAAGGCCCAGCTCATCGCCGAATTCCTCAGGAAGCACTACACCTACTTAGAGAACCCCGAGAGGCCGAACGGTACGGACCCGCTCACGTGGTTCCTCTTCGAGTCTAAGGAAGGCACCTCCAAGGACTTTGCCTCAGCGTTCGTCATCTTGGCGAGGCTGAACGGCATTCCAGCGAGGCTCGTGGAGGGCTTCTACATCAGGGCCGTTCCTGGAACGCAGATCATCAGCAATAAAGACCGCTGGTTCTGGGCGGAGCTGTACTTCGATAAAGCTGGCTGGCTGACCTTCGACCCCCTTAGGAAAGACCCGAACCTCTTCAGGCCCTTCGAGCTTGAGGTATCTCCAAACAGCCTTGAGCTCCAGCCCGGCGGGGAGATAAAGCTGAACATAACCTTGATGAACGTCGTGAATAACTCAAAGGTGTATCTCTACGCGTATGTTCCAGAGAAGCCTGCCCTGGTGTTTCTCCTGAATCCAGGAACCTCGGAGATAACGCTGAGGACACTCCAGAGCCCAGGCAGCTATGGAATAGTCCTAAAAGCCATGGTAGAGCACCACGGAAAGGTCATGAAGGAAGACGCCATTGTGATTGTCAACGTCAGCGGAGGGGTCAAGCTCAGAGCAGAGCCCGCCTACCTCGTAATTAAAAGAGGAAGTCTCGGGACGGTGCGGATATACACCGAAGACAATGTCACTGAACTTATACTCCTTCCTATGGATTCCTCCTTCCTCCCAGTTCTCCTCCCTGACCGCAAAGGGGCATTTAACCTGCTCTTTTATGCACCATCTGAGCCCGAGTGGCACTTCTTGGGCATTAGAACTGCCGGAGAAAACCCTTCCTTTTTATACATCCCCGTGAAGGTAATCGATTGGGCAAAGGTGACTCTCTTTGACTGGCCCCAGAACGCGACCGCTGGGGACACGATTACCATCAGTGGCACTGTCGCTGATTCCACCGGCGTTGTCTTGGATGAGGGAACGATATACACCACACTGGACTACGGGAACCGCTCCATTCTGCTCGGTTTTGAAAACCTCACGGGAAAGCTCTTGCAGGTGAACTTCACCCTGCCGAGATATCTGGCCCCGGGTGTCTACAACATCACGTTCCACTACTTTCCAAGCTGGGGTGCCCCATACGTCCCCAGAGAAACCTGGATAGAGATTGCAGTGAAGGCTCTCGCCGAGTTTGATGTTCCTGAGCAGGTGGTTTCCCTTGAGGGGAACGTGACCGTCAAGGGGCACCTCGTGGGCGGGGATGGAAAGGCGATAGCCAACGCTAGCATCGAGTATTCCCTCGACAAAAACTATATGGGGACAGTCAACACCTCTGAAAACGGCGAGTTTTCCCTCCGCGTACTCCTGACCCAACTCGGAAGCCACAACTTAAGCCTGTACTATCCAGGAGACGCAAGCTATTCCCCAGCGGAGGTAAATGTTGAGATAGCCATCGTCGAGATGGAGCTTCCTGAGAAGGTTGAAGCTGAGCTCGGGAAGCCCGTTAAAATTACGGGAGGGATAATCGGACTTGAAAAAGGCCAGATATCCGCCCGCATTTATCCAGGAAAACTCTACAAAGTGCCGGTCAGCAACGGGAGCTTCACGCTTACCCTCGAGCCTTTCAACTTTATCGGCGAGAGGAGCATAGACTTCTATCACGGTGACAACCTCCTTGCTAGGACAACCGTTGTCATCGTCTCACCCATCAAGATAGAGCTCCTAACGAACAGAAGTGAGGGTGAAGAAACGACAGTAATCAAGTTTAAAGCTCTGGACGCCCTAAACGACCCCGTTCCAAATGTCTTTCTCACAGTAGAGATGGAGAACGAAATTAGACAGGTGATGACGAATGCCTCAGGGATAGCGACACTGGAGGTGCCGGTGCCCGACGATGAAAAGAACGTGACCGTTAGGGTGTTCTTCAGAGGCTCCTCATACTACCTTCCGGCCGAGGAAACCTTTCATGTTCTAATCGTGAAGAAGAGGGAGATACCCTGGCTCTACTTGGGCATTGCACTGCTCCTCGCCGTGGTAATAGCTAGATACGGGCTGGTAAGGAAAAAGGCCCCAAAAGTCGAAAGAGAGCCAGTACTGAAGATAATCTTCAACAATGGAATCCCGCTTTTCAAAGAGGGTGAGGTAATTGAGATAAGCGTCGAGTGCGAGAACGAACCGGAGCTTTACGTGGACGGGAAGCCCGTCGGGAAAGGGAAGGACTTCAGACTGAAGCTTCCCCTTGGCGAACACACCATCGAGGCCCGCTGCGGGGGGCTAGTGGAGAGAGCAACCGCGAGAATAGTGAAGAGCTACAACGACGCCGTTGTGGAGCACTACGATAGGTGCTTCCTGCCATGGGGCAAGGAAACCGGAGTAAACGTCGACGAGCTGACGCCGAGGGAGATAGAGGCTGTGCTAACGGACATGATGTATCCATGGGAGCCCCTCGATGTGCTCACCGAAATCTTTGAGAAAGCCAAGTACAGTCACCGCGAGGTCTCAAGGGAGGAGTTCATACGGTTCTACCGCGCCCTGTTAACCCTCATTGGAGGTGGTTGTGTTGTTTAACCCGAATTGGGGAAGGCTTGCGCTTTACATAGGCTCGGTTACGCTGATATACGCCATGTCCGCCCAGATTGAGTGGTTGAGAGCATTGGTAACTCCGGCCCTGGTTCTCGCTGCCTCTATGTTCGCAGCGGACATCCTCGAATACTCAGGAAGGAAAGTCGAGTCTCCCCTAATGCGCATCGCCGGGGCAGCCGCGGCCCTCACAGTTCTTCCGGCGGAGATATTCCCCTGGAAAACCCAGATGGCAATGGTGGTTATCGGCACCGGAACTGCCCTAGTGGGCCCTTCATTAAAGAGAAACTCCCGGCTCGTCAGGGGAACGGGTATCTTCATCCTTTTCTACGGCCTATCGGAGATCAATGCCCTCCAACCCGTGAGGAGCGTCTTCCTCTGCGCCGGTGCGTTTCTCTTTGTAGGCTACGCCGTAGCAGAGTTCGACCATAGGGGACACCTATGGGCCGAAACGGTGGAGCGCAATCTCATTGGAATCGGCATCCTCGGGGGAATCCTCGGCCTCTACACCAGCGTCAGGGGAGAACTAAGCACCAGCTATCCAGGACTGGTCTTCTACGGCGAGTGGATCGCGCTTGTTCTCGGCGTTGTCGTGGCGGGCTCGATGGTCTACTCCGTCGTCTCGAAGAGTGACCCCGAGAAGTACCTCATATCCCAGTGGAGGCGCCATGAGGCCAAAACCGTCGAGAGGTTCGGGCCAGAGATGGCGAAGGCGAGGAAAGCCGTCGAGGACTTCGTGGTGAGAGGTAAGAAGGGCCCGCTCGTGACGTTCATAGCCTACTACGGCGCCCAGCTCTTCGGGGACAGAGGCAAAGTGGAGGAGCTCGTCTCGAGGATAGCCGACTACGAGGAGAAGAAAACATCCCCCCTCACCCCTCTCTGGATAAGGAAAGCCTACGAGAGGAGAGAGCTTGAAAACAGGCTCAAAATCGTTGAGGAAGTTTTTGATGAGCTCAAGAGGATGATGGGGTGATCTATGATGGAGATTAAAGATGCCTTTGAGATCTCAAAAGAAATTATCGAGAGAATAGGGAGCGTTTACCTCGGCAATGAGGTGGTCATTAGGAAGACCTTAGCCGCTGCGCTGGTGAACGGCAACGTGCTCTTTGAGGATTATCCGGGTCTCGGAAAGACACTCTTGGCCAAAGCCTTCGGGAAAGTTCTCGGCCTGAAGTACACGCGCGTTCAGTTCACTCCAGACCTTCTACCAGCCGATATTCTGGGAACAAAAGTCTGGCGTCAGAATAAGGGCACCTTCGAGCTCATAAAAGGCCCGATATTCACGCACGTTCTCCTCGCTGACGAGATCAATCGCGCACCACCGAAGACCCAGAGCGCTCTCCTCGAGGCAATGGAGGAAAAGCATATAACTATAGAAGGCGAGACCTTCCCGCTGGAGCTGCCCTTCTTCGTGATTGCCACCCAGAATCCAATAGAGTTCGAGGGAACCTATCCCCTGCCAGAGGCCCAGCTCGACAGGTTCCTTCTCAGACTTCGCGTGGGTTACCCGAAGGGCCTGAACGATGAGATCGCCATTCTGGAAGCGCGCCTGAGCTGGGCCAAAGACGACCCTACAGTGGAAATGGAGCCTTTGATCGACAGGAAAACCTTCCTCAAGATGCAGGAGATCGTAGAACGGGACATCTTCATTAGCATGGACCTGCTGAAGTACATAGCCCAGCTCGTGAGGAACGTCCGCTCCGACGAGCGCGTGGAGGCTGGACCGAGTCCAAGGGGTGGAATCGCACTCATGAAGGTTGCTAAGGCGAACGCACTCCTAAACAATAGGGACTACATGCTTCCAGATGACATCAAGGTCTTCGCGGTTGATGCCCTCGCACACAGGATTATGATCAAGCCTGAATACGCATTCGAGGGCGCTACTGGGGAAGAGATAGTCAAGGAAGCCCTCAAAAAGACGCCAGTGCCCAAAGAGAGCGGACGTGAGTGATATGCAGAAGAATCTGCTGGGCTACCTTCTCTGGGCGATCCTCATGGGAACCCTCTTCCTCGCCCCAGGAATGGTTAGCTTAGCTGTGATTCCGCTCACAGTTTTGGCCATTGCGATGCTCATCGACCCCCCGAGCGGTGTCTCGGTCAGGAGGAGAATCTCGAAGCGGGAGGTAAGAACTGGAGAAAAGGTTGAGATAAGCGTCGAGGTGATGGTCGAGAGAGGAGTGGGCATAGTAGTCGTTAGGGACCCGCTCCCCAAAAACGTCGCATTGGCCGATGGGAGCAACGTGGGAGTCTTCTTCAAGGGGCTCAAGCCGCTGAAGGTGAGCTACTCCTACAGGATAAAGCCCATACTGAGGGGCTTCTACAACCTCCCAAAGAGTGAGGTAACGACGAGGAACCCCCTCGGGGTGCGCTACCTATGGGGCGTTTACGGTGAGGAGCTTCGCCTTAGGGCCGTTCCAAAGATCCTCGGGAACGTGCCCATATTGGAAACAAGACGGAACGTCAAGATAAGCGTCCCGGAGACGAGCTTCTCCATCAGGGGGCCGATTTCAACGGACTTCAAGGAGATAAGAAAATACCAGACAGGAGATCCGATGAAGCTGATAAACTGGAAGGCCACCGCGAGGACTAGTCAGGTGCTGGTGAACGAGTTCGAAAGGGAGGGCAAGAAGGCGATACTCTTCATCGTGGACGCGAGTGACTTAATGAAGGTTGGCACGGAGAGCGAGAGCCCCTACGAGCACGCCATGAACCTCGTTGCGTCCATGGCGTACCGCTTCCTCAAGAAAGATTACCACGTCGGCCTCTACCTCCTGGGTGCGAGGAAGTTCCTACCGCCAGCAACGGGGCCGAAACAGCTTCACAAAATTGTGAAAACAATGATGGACTTCGAGAGGGTTCACACTGGGGATGAGAACTTCTGCGATGCCGTGGAGAGGCTCAAGAGGATACTCCTCCAGTACACACCGCTGGTGATCCACGTCTCCAACATCCTGGAGAACAACAAGGCCGGCGTTAAGAAGGGGGCTGTGATGCTGAGGAATCTCCACAGGGGCCGGATTCGACCTGTGATAATCGATGTCTCCGTCTACCCAATCCTTGACCCCCAGACGGGAGTTCTGCTCGAGATGGAGAAGAGGGCGATAGTAAGGGAGCTAGAGAGCATCGGAGCCTACGTGGTGAGGTGGCTGCCCGGCGAAGAGGACGTGAGCGTGATTCTAAGCAAACTGCTGGGTGAGATAAGATGAAACCCAGGACCATCTTTACCATCCTCAAGCTGATCATAGCACTGCCCGTGATAGTCCTTCTCGCGTTGGCTTACTCGAGCCTGTTTCCAGCCGGGAACTGGTACGTCGTCTTCGCCTCGATAATCTTAATACTCCTTGGAATGCTGCTCTCCACAGGCTCGGCTGGCAGGGTCATCTCGCTGGCGATGGTTCTATACACAGTTCCCTACGCCATAGGCGCCTCCCAGTTCCTCCCCATAGCGTTTCCAGAGACCTACAGGCAGACCGGGGAGAGGATACTCACCAGCCCATACTTCTCAAACTTAGGGCTCCCCTCACTGTTCCTCCTTATGGGGCTCAGCCTGATGACGGACTACGTAAAGGGCGCGGAGGAGTGGGAGAAAGTTTTGGCAGGACTAGGAAAAAAGAGGGTGGGTCTTAAAACCCTTGCATCCAGTCTCACCGTTCTTGTTATGGCCTTCATCCTTTCTTGGGGACTCCTGAGCCTCGGAGAAAGACTTCCGCTCAGGATAGAGGGAATCGTCCTGCCAGTAATCCTGTTCGCCGTTGGAATGGCAGTTGCCTACGGCTCCATCGTAAGCGGAAAGTACAAGAAAATCGTGCTCGCCGTGGAGGTCAAGCCCCAAGGCGGGGGAGAGGTGATAGTTCAGACAAAGGAAGGGGAGAAGAGGTTTCCCATAAGCCCATCGGCCGCTTTCGAGTGGGAAATGGTAAGGTTTGAGACCGAGCTGATGGAGAGACCACTCTGTGTTTTTCTGAGGAGGGGAGAGAGGAGGAAGCGTCTGGCTCCGCTGATAGAGAACGTCGATGGAGAGACCCTCTTTCTCCTCTACCGCGAGGAAGGTTAATATAATCAAACGATGAGATGCTAATGGTGAGAGTCATGAGTGAGAAGCGTCCCAAGGACTTAACAGAGCATCTGCATCCCAACGAGGAGGTTCTCTACGCAGTTAAAAAGAAGCTCGGCATCGAAAAGCCAAAGTGGCTCGTTGTGACGACCCACAGGATAATCTACTTCGACGAGAAGATACTCGGGAGGTACGAGATGAAAGCCATCCCCTACGAGAAGCTCGAGGAGGTCTACGTCAAGATAGGAAAGATGTATGCCGAGTTCGTCATAAAGGATGAGAGCGGTGACGTCATAAAACTTGACAAGATGGACAAAGAGAAGAGCAAGAAAGCAGTAGAGGCTATAAGGGACGCCCTCAATGCGATAGCCGTGGAGCCCGTCAGCATAGAGAAGAAGAAGCACCTGATGGGCGAGGAGTTATGGATACACAAACCAAAGGAGACCGTGAGCAGATCCCTCAGGATAGCCGCCCAGGGCACGGCAGCAAAAGATGATCCGCTGGAGAAGCTCAAGAAGTTAAAGGAGCTTTACGATATGGGCGTCATAACACAGGAGGAATACAAGGAGAAAAGGAGAAAGCTCCTGGAACAGATTTAGGGGCCGAGCCTAACACTTCTTTTTCTTAATGCATAACAGTGGAAGAAAAATCAAAATCGGCCCTTCCTCAAAATCAAGAAGGCCAAGGTAAGCCCAACCGCGATAATCCCCGCATAAGAAATCCAAACTTGAAGATTCGCATGGTGATTCGGGGGACGTTAAAATAGGTGTTTCCGTGGGAGTGCTCACCGGTGGCTCCGAATTGAGGAGGATCGTAGAACCAGCTTTTCCATAGAGGGTAACGTTAAGGGGCTCAAGTTCGCCCCATGGAAGACCGCGGTAGAGCTCGACTGAAAAGACCGTGCCGTTTGGAAGTGGGACAACGGTGAAGTAATAGCCCGTGCTCGATTTGATGAGATACCTCGGCTCCGCCAACTCAGGAAGGTCTCCATCGACCGGAGCCCGCCCGTCAGGTTGCTCCCGTTCACCACCAGCGCAGGAATCTCGTTTTCGGAGTAATAGCGGAGCTTAACCCTATTGCTATCCTTTCCGTCCACCTCAACGTAAACAGGAACCCAAGCATCGCTGGTCTTCAGCCTCGGGACTTCCACAAGTATCTGGCTCCAGTTCCATGAGATTATCCTAGCCTTCTCGCCGCCAATAAAGACGGTTCCGCTCTTCCCAAAACCGGCGCCAGCTATGAGAATCTTCTGGCCGGGCTGGGCTATGTAGGGCGTAACCGAGCCGATGAGAGGTTCGTTCTGATCGTCCTCAATGTGGAACATATAGAAGGAGTTCCTCGGAAGAGTTACGAGGGCCTTTCCTCTATTCACGACCATATCGGCTCCGTAGAGTGCGTCGCGATAGGTCCCGTCGCTCCAGTTGAGGGAAAGCGTAAGGTTCTTCTCTGGCCCATTGTTCAAGACCACGAGGAGCCTGTGGGAGCCGAAGGCTCTCTCAAAGGCCCAGACGTTGTAGTCGGTGTAGATGGTTCTAAAATCGCCGAAGGCTAAAGCGTCGTTGGTCTTTCTAAGGGCGGCGAGGGTTCTTATTATCCGGGCCGCCTCAGTGGTGTTGTTGAAGACCATCATGGGCCTGTTGTAGGGGTCCCCTTTCCGTCCCTGCTCACCAGATAGCTCTCGTCACCGTAGTAGATGACCGGAATGCCGGGGAGGGTCATCGTCAGTGCAAAGGCCATGCGGTAGCGATCCAAATGATAGTTCTCGTTGAGGAACCTCACGAGGTCATGGCTGTCGAGGAAGTTAACAGCTTTGTTCGGATAGACGAAAAGGGAGTAGTAGTCCTCCAGCTCATTAGCGAGGTCCTTCATGCTCCTGCCGTAGGCGAAGGTTCTCACGACATCATTCCTTATCGGGATGCTGAGCAGCGGAGTCACGTTGGAGTACTGGTAAAAGTAGTACATATCGTCGGTTTTCTAGGGGCTGAGGGAGTAGTATTCGCCGTAGATGAAGAGCGGCTCCTTCAAGCTCGAATACAGATCAAGGTAAAAGTCCTCCAACCAGCCCAACTCCATGTGCTTGACGGCGTCTATTCTGAAGCCGCAGGCGCCGGCTTCAACGAAGAGCCTTGCACCTTCCTTCAGGTAGGAATCAACCCACGGGTTGTTCTGGTTGAAGTCAGCCAAGCCGAACAGATCGGCATACTTGAGCTGAAAGCCGAACCACTCATTTATGTCGCCGTTGTGGCGGTAGATGAGCTCCCTGCTCCCGGTGTAAGGATTCACTATTGCGTTCTTGCCGTCATAATAGTAGTTCGTCACAAAGGTGCCGTTGTCGTAGAGGGAGCCAAATTCACCGTCCGTTGCGGGATTCGAGTGGTTGGGAACATAGTCAACGACGATGCAGATTCTCCTCTTTCTGGCCTCTTCCACGAGGAGCTTAAAGGTCTCCCAGGTTCCGAGGTGCTCTTCTATGCGCTTGTAATCGCGCGTCCAGTAGCCGTGGTAGGGAGCGCTGCCAGAGACCATCCTGTTGTGTTGTCGTTCACCGGCGAGAGCCATATCATCGAGACGCCGAGACTCTGGATGTAGTCGAGCTTCTCGATGAGGCCCTCCAGGTCACCGCCCCAGTAGAGGCGATAGTTCGTGTGTGTTGGGTCGTAGAAAGGCCCGTTGTTGCTCTGGTTTCCATCGTAAAAGCGGTCGACCATAACCTGGTAAATGACGCCTCGTTCTGGAACCTGATATGCCGCAACCGAGGATGAGAAGAGCAGGATAATGAAGACCAGCGCAATAGCTTGCTTCATCATATCACCAGAAGTGATAAGAAGAGAGGCAATTAAAAAGGTTCACATCCCGCTACGCCCCGGAAGCGCAATGAGGCGTTTGAACCCAGGATATCACTACTGACCGACTTGACAACCCTGAGCCAATACTTGTCCTCTCCCACATCCCGGCGGAGGACGTACTCGATACCTCCTCTAGAAGGCTCAAAAGCTCCGGAACGTACTCCTCCATCACATCCCTGTTCATGAAGTACGGGGCAATAAGGCTCTTTTTCCTACGAACGTTGAGACATTACGGATAAGCCTGATGGCCTCCCTTCTTTCAAGGGTTAGGAAACTTTACACTATTTTGCCAATTCCCAGAATTCTCGGGGAGTAGAATGAGCCAACTCTCTCAAATTCCTTTCCAACGGCCACCACCAAGTTGAACAGCTCGAAGACGTTGCCTACGAGCATGTTATCCTTGAAGGGCCTGACATCGCCGTCCTTTACTACGTAACCCAGCTCAACCGTGAGAGAGAAATCGCCGCTTATCGGGTTCGCCGTGTGCTCGCCAAAGACCTTTTTGACGACAACTCCCTCGAAGTCGTCGAGGCTCTCCTCTCCAGGTTCAACCACGACGTTGCTCGTCCCGACGTGGGGCACCGTCCTGAAGTCCCTCACCGCGTTGCCCGTGCTCTCAATTCCCAGAAGTCTGGCATACGTCTCGTCCAGCAGGAAGCCCTTCAACGTGCCCCTCTCCACGAGGACGGTTTTCTTTCCAGGGTTTCCCTCACCGTCGAAGGGGTAGCTGCCGACACCACCATCGACGGTCGCGTCATCGATTAGGGTCAATTCTTCACTTGAAACTTTCTCTCCAATCTTAGTAAAGCGGGAGCGGCCGTGGTAGACGTTGTCGCCAAAGAGATTCTCCAGGAAAATCCCCACAATGGCTCTAAAAGCCTGGGGTTCAAGGAGAAGTTCACCCTTATAGGGAGGTAACTTTTCCGCCATATAATTCATGTGCGCCTCTTCGACTGCCTTCTCAACCGCCACTTCAAGCTCCTCAAAGGGCTGGAGAGACCTGTAGGACTGGTAGTAGGAGCCGCTTCCGGTTTTTGTCCCCTTCTTCACGGCGTAGGTGCTCACGCTCATTCCCGTGCTCCTGTCCTCGAGAAAAATCCCGTTTGAGTTCGCTATCCCGTAGAAGTTCACACCAAACGCGAGGCTACCGGAAAGCGTGTACTTCTTCCGTCCAGCCTTAAGCTCAGCTATCTTCTCCGCGAAATCCCTCGCAATCGCATGGGCATCCTCGAAGGGAATATCATCTATACGTTTGTCGTAGAGACCCTTAACCTTGGCGGGAGATTTCTCCGAGGGGAACCCCCTAAAGGGAACTTCACTGACTTTGGCCAGCTTTACCGTCCTCTTCGCGAACTCCTCCAGCGTCTCTTTATCATGGTTGAGGCCCGTTATGTAGGAGAAGCCGAGCTTCCCTCTGTAGCCAACCCTGAGACCTATTCCAGATTGGAACTTCCTCTGAGAACGCTCCAGCCTCTCGTTCTCTATTCGGAAGGAGCCATTCCTGCTCTTCTCCCAGTAGAGCTCCCACTCGACGTTTTCCCTCTCGAGGATTCCGATGAGCCTCTCAATCACAGCAATCCCCCCACTACCGCCCTTGTGAGGACGTGAGGCCCGCCATCATCGACGGGAACCCACTGGCCCTTTCCGCAGTACCCTGGGAACTCGATGGTGAGGTCTTTTCCGATGGCTCTGATGCTCCTCAGCACATCGAGGATTTTGCCTGACAGCGCAACGTCCTTCACCTGCTCCTTTATCTCGCCATTCTCGATGATGTAGCCCTCCTTCGCCCCGAAGGTGAAGGTGCCGTTGGCTGTGTCGACCTCTCCGCCCTTGTCGCCTATCACATAGAGGCCCCTTTTAACCTCCGCGAGCATCTCCTCAAACGACCAGTCTCCAGGCTCGACGTAGGTGTTGCCCATCCTCACGAGGGGCTGGTAGTTGTAACTTTGAGCTCTTCCGTGGCCGTTCGGCTTCAAATTCAGAAGCGCAGCTGTCTCCCTGTCGGTTAGATAATTGACCAGAACACCGTCCTTTATTATCTCAACGCGTCTCGCCTTTATTCCCTCGTCGTCATAGATGTAAGAGCCGAACTTGCCCGGCAGAGTGGGGTCATCTACAACTGTCAGTTCTTCAACGGCTATCCTTTCGCCGAGCTTTCCAGCGAGTATGCTCTCACCCGTCTTCACTGAATCGGCCTCAGCGGCATGACCGAGGGCCTCGTGGATGAAAACCCCAGTGAGCTCGGGATCCATTATCACGTCGAACTCACCCGAGGGAGGGGACTTCGCCTCGAGCAGTAAGAGGGCCTTCTCGCGGGCGAATGCCGTCCAGTGGGTTAAATCAACCCCCTCCAGGAGCTCCCAGCCAGCAGTTCCCCCAAAGCTCTTCCAGTAGATCTGCATGTCGCCGCCACCTTTGGCGGTGACTGAAAAGCTCAGCCTTATCCTCGGAACGACCGTCTCTATCTCGCTCCCGAGCGAGTTGAAGTAGAGCTGCTCCTTAACCCCATCGCCGTAGGAAACGCTCCTGTTGGAGATGGAACTGCCCCTGAGGAGTGAATCAACCTCCTTAACGAGGGCGAGCTTGTCCTCTATGTCCATGTCAAGGAACGAACGCTTCATTGGAAGCTCGGCCCTATCATTTGTCGGATCATCGAGGTAAATCCTGGAGTCACCCCTGGAGAGCTTGGCTATTTTCATTGCCGTTTCGATGGCCTTTTCAGCCCTCCCCATGTCGTTGGCTGAGGAGAAGCCCCACGCACCATTGAATGCTCTCACACCTATCCCAATCTCTGTGTTAACAGAAAGCTCCTCAAGCTGACCGTTCTGCATGGTTAAGTGGGAAGCGCTCACCTTGGTTATCCTAATTTCATAATATAATATACGGTAACGTCTCGCCAGTTCCTCCGCTACTCTCACCAGCCTCTCCATGCTTTCACCGCAGGACATAAAAAGGTTGTCTTTATATGGATTCCCATAGACGGATGAACCACAACGGTTTAAGTGTTGGGTATGGAGCGTCGTAATGAAATCCTCCAATACATTGAGAACAGACCCGGCGTAACCTTCAGGGAGCTGGCGAGGGAGCTGGGGGTTGGCATAGGCGACCTTCAATACCACCTCCACAGGCTGGAGAAGGAAGGCAAGGTGTTTTCAAGGAAGATAGGCAAGAAGCGCTATATATTCCCCAAAGGGTTCAAGAAGGAGTACGAGAAGCTCATCATAGCCATCTCAACGGAAACGCGAAGGAAAATCCTGCTGCTCCTCATGAAGGGACCGAAGGGGCAGAGCGAGATAGCGAAGAGGCTTAGGCTCAGCCAGCCGACGGTGAGCTACCACATGGATGAGCTGGTAAAGCTTAGAATAGTGAGCGCTCGAAAAGAGGGGAAAAACGTGACATACACGCTTTCATACAACCCATCCGTGATGGCGAGGGTGATAAGAGACTACCGCCCTAGCCTGTGGGAGAAGCTCGCCGACAACCTGATAGACCTGCTCACGAGCGTGGGTGATAAAAATGATTGAGATGGCCCTTGCCGTTATCGGGATAGCCCTTGCCCTTGCACTAGCGGGAGTGTCGCTCATAGCCTACAAAAAGAGCCATTTGCACGCTGCTCTATACCTTATAATCGCCTTCTTCCTGCTGGCGATAAAGAAGACCCTTGAAACCCTTCACTTAGCCGCTTGGGTGGGGAGGGACATGAGCGTGATAGTAGGGATACTGGAGGTGGCGGTGCTCTTCCTCTTTGTGCTGGCCCTCTGGAGGCGCTAGCGGACTACCATAACAGGGGGATTTATAGAGCCAGCCACCTCCTCCAAAAGGCTTCCTATCCTTGTTTTTCCGCTCCTTCCATAGGCGCCCATGACCACAAGGCTGTACTTCCCACTATTGGCCTCCTCCAGTATCTTGCCCTTAGCTTCGCCCTCGACTATTCTTATGGAGCAGTTAACGCCCTCCTGCTGGCAGAGCTCGAGGAGATTTGTCATTATGTCCCTTATACTTCTCTTCATCTCCTCCCAGATTTCCTCTTCAAACTTCTGAACGTTCCTCAAGTCCTGGCTTATCATACCCATGTTGAAGGCGAGGGCCCTGGCTTCTCTTCTGTCGAGAACGGAGAAGAGCGTAACCTTGCCCCTTTTCTTTTTGGCTATCGCTATGGCGTGGAGCGCCGCTTTTTGGCTCCACTTCGAACCGTCGACGAGCACGAGGATCTTCATTGTCTCACACCCCAACGTACCTTATCCAAAGAATTCCCATACCCAAGGCGACCGTCGTGAACATTATGACGAGGCCTATCTTGAGGAAGTCTATGAAGGTTATCTCCACCCCCTCGCGGGAGGCTATTCCCAGGACAACTATGTTGGCAGATGCTCCAATCGCCGTTCCATTGCCGCCGAGGCAGGCTCCCAGGCTTAGGGCCCACCAGAGAGGGTAGACGTTCATTGAGGAGCCCATCGACTTTATAAGCGGTATCATTGCCGCCGTCAAGGGAATGTTGTCGACTATGGCGGAAGCTATGGCCGAAAACCACGTTATCATCACCAGCGCCTGGCCAGTGGTATAGACGTATCCCAAAAGCCACTTGGCGACGTCGTCTATGACGCCAGTCTCGACGAGGGAGCCCACTATGATGAAGAGGCCCATGAAGAAGAATATCGCCGTCCACTCGATTTTTTCGAGTATCCTAGTCGGCTCTATCCTGCTCCACATGAGAAGAACCGAGGCCCCGGAGAGGGCAACCACCGCCGGCGGAATCCCCAGCCTATCATGGACGAAGAAGAGCAGGACAACGCCGATTATAATGATCAATGACTTCCTGAAGAGGAAGTAGTCTTTAATTGCCTCGTCCTCCCTGAGCCTCTCAATCGTCAAGAGGATTCTCTCCCTTTTAGCTTTGCTCGTCTTTATAGTCCCCCTGTAGGCGAGGTAGATTATCCCCAGGGCCGCGACTAGGTCAATGGTCGCTATGATGCCCATGTTGATGAGGAACTCTGTAAAGCTAAGCCCCGCTGCCGAGCCTATCATTATGTTGGGGGGGTCCCCTATCAGGGTCGCCGTTCCGCCGATGTTCGATGCAAATATCTCCGCCAAGAGAAAAGGAACGGGATTAACGTCCATGAGGCGGGTTATGTAGAGCAGCATCGGAGTTAAGAGGAGAACAGTCGTGACGTTATCAAGAACGGAGCTGACGAGGGCGGTAACAATCGAGAACAGAATTAGAACCTTCATGGGACTGCCCTTTGCGAACTTGGCCGTTTTTATCGCTATATACTCGAAGAGGCCGCTCTCCTTGGCAGTGTTGACTATTATCATCATGCCTACAAGAAGGAGGAGCGTTCCAAGGTCGAGGTACTCCGGCATCCTTTCCCATGGAACGATGCCAAGGAAGAGGACTACCGATGCCCCAAAGAGGGCCGCGACCGTTCTGTGAACCCTTTCACTGATTATGAGGGCGTAAGTAAAGAGGAACACTGCAACCGCTATGACTACCTGCTCCATGTGCACCACCTAATAGACTATCGTCGGCTTAACCACGTGCTGGACTATCCTAAGGACGAGGGGACTCATGGGGGACATCTTAGTTATCTCCGAGCCGTAGCCCCTCGAAATCACGAGGAGGTCAAAATTCTCGGCGAGCTTAATCACGTTGTCACTCTTGTTCCCAAAGAGGTGCCTTTTAGTAACCCTCAGGCCGATGTCCTCCAAGCTGGACGCTATCTCGACAAGGACCCTTTCTCCCAGCTCCCTCTCGGCGGCCTTCAGCTTCTCCGCCTCATCCCTTCCGAGGGTCTGCTCTATCATTCTGAATGCCATGCTCTCGGAGACGTAGACGAGCATAACCGAGGCTCCAGAGTAAGCCTCCAGCGTCTCGTAAAGCTCGGAAGGAATCTCGTGGGCGAAGCGGTCTATCGGAATCAAAATCAAATGTATCTCAGGAAGAACAAACTCATCTGGGAGAAGAAGGAACTCCCGATAGCGCTTCAGTATCTCGTCGTATCTGTCACCGGCGATGTTCCTGAACTTCCTCGTAACCAGTTTGTTGAAGACACCCATCATTATCCCCAGGGTTTTATCGGATAAAGAGGAAATTTAAGCTTTTGCCCTCGAGTTTTAGAGAGTTGAACCACAAACGCTTTATTATTCCTTATCGAGCTAAAAATCGGGGTGAGAAAATGAGAAAGGCCTTGGTACCACTGCTGATGCTCATGCTTCTTCTGCCTTTCGTTCCCCTCACAGCGGCCCAATGCCCCGGCGAGGGACACACGGTAATGCTCAAGGCGCCAGCGGTTTCAAAAACCGCAACCGGCGAGCTCGTCGGTGTCGCCACCGACTTCGTCATAACGGTGGCTCCCGGAAGTGGACACGTTTACGTCGAGACCTGGCCCTTAGCAGAGGTGGACATGCAGGCCAGTGCGAGGCTCGCGGCGCAGATAGCTGGAAAGGTTCTCGGCGTTGATATGAGCGAGTACGACGTTTTCATACAGATAAAGGCCGATTCTCCAATCATAGGCGGACCGTCAGCTGGCGGAACAATGACCGTCGGAATCATAGCGGCTCTTGAAGGATGGAAGGTTAATCCAAAGGTCATGATGACTGGAATGATAAATCCCGACGGAACCATAGGGCCCGTCGGCGGAATCCTTGAGAAGGCCTCAGCGGCGCACGACGTCGGGGCGGAGATATTCCTCATTCCGCAGGGACAGAGGATTCAGTACGTGCAGGAGACCCAGCAAAACGAGATAGGAGGGATAGTTGAAATAAACACCCAAACCAAGAAAGTGGACGTCGTCGAGTACGCGAAGGAGCGCTGGGGACTCCAAGTAATCGAAATCAAAGACATCTACGACGCCGTTTACTACTTCACGGGCCACAGGATACCGAGGCCCCAAGCACCTGCCTATGTCAAGATAGACACATCGTTCCTCAGGGACGATGCCGTGAAGGACTACGAGAACACAACCGCCTACTATCAGCAGACCCTCGAGAAGCTGAAGAAGAGCGACGTGAGCTACGCAACCTACATCACCCTTATGGAGGCCCTCAACGAGGCGGCCGGAATACTCAACCAGTCGAAGGAAGCCCTCGACGACGGCCGCTATTACACCACCCTGAGCAAGGACTTCCAGGCCAGGATAATAATCCGCCACGTGGACTGGTATTTAGACGTGAACAGCCCCAATGACGTTGAAAGAATTCTGAAAACGGTAGATTCCCAGATAAACAGCTCCGAGAGGATTGTGTCAAACCTCACGATTAAGGGCATCACCATGCTGCAGGCCGTGGCGGCGGCCGAGGAGAGGGTCGAGCAGGCCAAGGGCCTTCTCCAAGAGGCGTGGAAGTACTACTACAGCGACGACTACTGGAACGCCGTTGGGGATGTCGCCTTTGCGTATGAGAGGGCAAAGACAGCCGTGTTCTGGGCCCAGCTCGGGGAGAGGTTCGCGGGCAATGACGTCATAAGCAAGGACGTCGTTAAGGCAACAGCAAGGGACTACATCGACAGCTCGAACCTCATAGTTACCTACATCGAATCTATGTATGGAGAGGTCATAGGAAACGACCTCACCCAAAGCATCCTCCAAGCGGAGCAGTACTACGAGGACGGAAAATACTCGGCGGCTCTCTTCACGGCGATGGAAGCCCGCGTAAGGGCCGAGGTGTTCCTCGACACGCTCGGCATAGACAACCAGACGATACTCCTTGACAAGCTCCAGACCATGAAAGAGGACGCCAAAATCGCCATAGGCCTCGCCCAGAGCCAGGGAATAACCCCAATACTCGCGATAGCCTACTACGAGTTTGCCGAGAGCTATGAGGAGAACGGAAGTTCCGCGGACATCGAGACTGCGATGATATTCTACCAGTACGCTAGAGAAACTGCGCAGCTTTTCCTCACATCAACGCCAGCACCGGTCAACGTGGGAGAAGACAACACCACTACGGACATCCCACAGATAGTCATCCCTACCGGGACGGAGACAAACACCCCAACGACCACACCAAGTGGATCATCAAAGAGCCTGAGCGATGGGTTAATAATAGCCCTCCTCGTGGGTACGTTCCTGGTAGGCGCGGCCGTTGGCAAAAAGCTATGAGTAGCTCACGAGGAGCTTCTCCACCCCCTTTTCTTCAAAAGCTCGACCTCCCATTCTGCCAAGCTCGGACAAACCGTACAGCCAAGTCTGTAAAAGCCCTCGTAATACAGCGGATGCAGCTGAAGGCCCCTCATGAGTATGAAGAGCTGAACCATCATGCCGCTCCAGAACTTTATGGGCATTACTTCCAGGAACTCGCCGAGGAGCTCGTTTCTTCTCTCAATCACTGGCGGCTTCAGCCTTCTCCTTGCGCTCTCGCCGTCGCGGTCGCCGACAACTAAAAGAGGTCTTTCGAACTCGCTCGCCGCTTTATAGAGAGCCTCCACCTTTTTCCTTGTACACCAGCGGTTGTTATGGGTCGGCATGCCGAACTCGTCGAGCGGCATTGGAACATCAACGCGGATCAGCTCAACGCCGAGCTTCTTGGCGGTCTTTTCCACGTATTCGTCCGTCAGGAGCATTTCGTATTCCATGCTGATGTAGATGGCCGTGACCTTTCCGAACGTTTCCTTCGCCAGGTTAGAACCGCGGTGGAGTCCTTGCCCCCGCTCCACGGGACAATAATGTCGTAGTCCGCAAACTGCCAAAGAAACGCCTTTGAAGCATGAGCAAAGGCCTCGATGTAGTCCCCGTTGAGCTCGATTAGGCTCTCGAGGGAGACGTCTTCACTGCAGGGGCACTTCCAGAGAACTTCAGTCGGAACGCCGAGCTTTTTGCTGATCTCGGCAACTTTGTTGGGGCCGGAGAAGTAAACCTCCCGGTTCATGAGCTTCCTCAGGATGAGTGAGTTCTCGCCGAGCTCGACGTCGAGAATACCGCTCATCGCCTCCCTAAAGCCCTCGCCGATGGCCAGGTAGATGTCGTAATCCGGGTGAATCTCAACCCCAAAGGGGTCCTCGGGATTGAGCTTGTAACCACCGCTCCACTCGATTCCGAGCCTGAAGCGAGCCTTAATCTCTTCGAGGTGACCGTAAAGCTCATCGACGCGCATGTTCCTAACCCGTTTCGTCCTCAGAGTCCGGACGTAGAACGGTTTTCCCGACTCCCCCAGGATCGGAAGAACATCCTCCATTAAATCCTTCTCCTTCTCGCCGAAGAGGAGGATCAGGATGTAGGGATTCCTCAGGAGCTCCTCGAGGGTCTCCCCGACTTCTTCAACAGTTCTACCTCCCCCAAGGCTAGAAACCTCCAAAAAGCCAGCGTAGTTGCGCTCGTTTATGTACTGCAGTGCCTTCGCGTCCTTCCTTGCCCTGGCAATAACTTGGAACATGAAAAAGGGTTTAAAGGGAACCTTAAAACCTTTGCCGCCGATGACGACAACTCCCTGGACTGAGCCGTGATGAGGACCGGCTAACCGGGGCTACGCTAAGGCCTTTAAGAACTCGACGTAGAGTCTCTTCACCCTCTTTACCGACTCCAAGCTCACCCACTCATCGCTTGAGTGCCAGTTGCCCCCAATGGGACCATAGACGAGTGTCGGCCTGCGCAGGTAGGCACCGAAGTAATTGAAGTCACCAACGCTTTTCCCGTAGGTTACCTTAGGCCCCGTACCGAAGAGCGAGCCGTGAATCTTCTTGAAAAGGTTCACAAAGCGGTCGTTTTCCCCCACAGTGTAGGGCAGCATCTCGGGCGTCAGCCTCGGGAACCTCTCCACCCTGAGCTCTGCCTTTATCCTGAGCTTCTCGGCGAGCCTTAGGAGCTGTCTCTTAACGTCCTCCCAGTCCTCGCCAATGACGATGTGCCTGTCTATTATGGCCTTCGCGTAATCGGGAACGCTCAGGCCGTCGGCGTTGCCCTCGAAGTGCAGCGTGCAGTAGGAACCCTCGCCAAGCTTGCAGTGGTTCTTCATACGTATCCTCGAGAGGTTCCCCACGAGTTTCCCAAGCTCCTCAACGGCGTTGATTCCGAGCTCGGGTCGGGCGGCGTGGGCCTTTCTTCCAAAGGCCTCAACCTGTATGACGAACCTGCCCCTCGCGCCTAGCATCAGCTTCTCGTTGGTGGGCTCGGCGATTAGAACGAGATCGACATCGCCGAGCTTGCCGCTCTCTATGAGTCTCCAAGTTCCCCTTGAGTAGCCCTCCTCGTCGGAGACGGCCGTGAGGATTACGTTAGGCCTCTCGCTTTTTGGGAGCTCGGCTATCTCAAGGAAAGCCGCCATCAGCGCAGCTAGACCAGCCTTCATGTCTGCACTGCCGAGGCCGTAGAAGCGGTCGCCTTCGAGCTCTCCCCACGGGTTCCTCGTCCAGCCCCTCGAGAGGTTCACTGTATCCATGTGCCCGTTAAGGACAACGGTGTAGCCTCTTCCTGGAAGGTAAGCTATGACGTCATCGCCGAAGCCCTCAACTGGAAGGAGCTCAACTTCAAAACCGTGCTCCTCGAGAAAAGACGCTATGAACCGTGAGATTTCGTTCTCTTCTCCAAAGGGAGAGGGTATCGAAACGAGACTGCGGAGGAGTTCGAGCTCCATGAGGATCACCAAAAATTAAAAAGGCGAGGAGCTTAAGGATTTTTCTTTTTATTTACAAAAGCACGGCAATTCCTATGCCCTTCTTTCTTATCCTCAAATTACCACTAGTATATCAACAATTATACGAAAGAGTTATATAGTTTAAATCCAACTAATACAGTTAATACTATGTTAACTCATAATACGTTGGAGAGGTAAAAACTTGTGGAGAAAAATGCTCGGAGTTATCGCCGCGGTTGTGATTTTAGTTATACTTTTTTGCCAGTATTCCAAGCGTGTGAAGAAGTCCCATATCAGACCATAGAAAAGTATGAAGTACCAGTTAACTACAAAGTTGTGGACGCTTCTTGCTATGGGACCAGCATTCTGGATTGGGAAATAGAATGCACAGTCAAAATTGAAAATGCAGACTCGCAAGGAGGCACATTTACAGTTACGCTAGATTATTCCAATTCTGATAGTTTAGCATACTCAACTAGTGACTCTAAATACACAGGACCAGGACAAAGTGTGGAATTCAGATTCAAAAGCAGTGGATTAAGTTATTCAACAGACTGGAAAAGCAGGTACAGTGTGGATTATGACATCAATCCCCTTAAAAAGATAGAAACAAGAGTGGTCACAAAATACAGAAAAGAATGTAGATCAGTAAATTTAATACTGGGAACATGAAATTTTAATCCAGTACCTTCCTTGCTTCTTTTTTTAACCACTACCAAAAATTTTTAAACCCTTGCCAGGTTCACTATAACCTGGAGTGGGCCGGTAGCTCAGCCTGGTACGAGCGCCGCCCTCGCAAGGCGGAGGCCGCGGGTTCAAATCCCGCCCGGTCCACCACAACTTTGCTGGCGCAAGTTTCATCAAAAGTTTCTGACTGTTCTAACGGGCAGATGTTAAAGTCGCATTTAATAGAATGGCAAAACTGTATCTTGCAGTAGATTCCTGTCCTAAAGTAGAGTTCTTCTCAGTCGACGCCCTTCGGGCGTCTAAAAATGTTTGAACTCAGTGTTGAATTGCCTCTTTGGTTGGAATCCTTCTCAAAGAGCACTCGACAAGTGAATACACATTAAAAATGCCTTCGCCCTCTCCGCTTTTCGCGAGCCTTTCCAAAAGACTCCGCGAAGTTTGATAAAGGTTCTACAAAGTTTGCCAGCTTGGAAGAGATTATAATGAACACAAGAAAGGTAAAGATATGGACATATCGAAGCCCTTTTAACTTTTACATGCCAAAGGACGTCGGTAAAAGCATGAACCCCCTCGAATTCCACAGGAACAACTTCCCGAGCAACGGGAAGATAGAGGTCATTCCCAAGGTCGAACTCACGAAGGAAACCCTGAGCCTGGCCTACACACCGGGCATTGCCGAGGTGTCACTCAGAATAGCCGAGAACCCAGATGAAGTCTATGAATACACCAACAGGGGAAACACCGTGGCCGTTGTGAGCGACGGCTCGCGCGTGCTCGGCTCGGTGACGTCGGTCCGCTCGCTGGTCTGCACGTGATGGAGGGCAAAGCGCTTCTTTTCAAGGTCTTTGGCGGCGCCGATGCCTTCCCAATAATGCTGGCCGGGAATGACCCCAAAGATATTCATCGAGGTTGTCAAAACTATCTCGCCCTCTTTCGGGGGAATAAACCTCGAGGACATAGCCTCGCCTAAGTGCTTCTACATCCTGGAGCGCCTGAGGGAGGAGCTGGATATACCCGTGTTCCACAACGACCAACAGGGGACGTCCCCCGTGGTTCTCGCCGGGCTGATGAACGCCCCCCAGGTAGTTGGGAAGAAGCTGGAGGAAGTCACGATAGCGCTCTTCGGCGCCGGTGCAGCTGGCTTCGCCACACTGAGGATACTCACTTCAGCAGGGATGAAGCCAGGGAACGTCAGGGTCGTCGAGCTGGTAGGTAAGAAGCCGAGGGTTCTGACCCCCGATTTACCGCTGGAAGAGCTGTTCCCCCACAGGGGTTGGCTCCTGGAGAAGACCAACGGCGAGGGCATCGAGGACGGCCAAGAGAAGGCCCTCACCGGAGCAGACGTGCTTATATCGTTCACAAAGCCTGGACCCGGTGTCATAAAGCCCGAGTGGATAGCCGGGATGACCGACAACGCGATAGTATTCCCCCTGGCCAATCCAACGCCCGAGATACTCCCAGAAGAGGCAAAGAAGGCCAGTGCGAGAATAGTGGCAACCGGAAGGAACGACTATCCAAACCAGATCAACAACCTCCTCGGATTCCCAGGCATATTCCGGGGTGCACTCGATGTCAGGGCGAAGACTATAACCAATAGAATGGTAATAGCCGCCTCGGGAGCAATGGCTTCCATTGTTGAAGAGCCCAGTGAGGAATTGATAATGCCATCCCCCCCTCAACCCAGACGTCCACGCAAAGGTGGCGAAGGCCGTCGCGGAGGAGGCTAGGAAAGAGGGCACCGCTCGGAAGAAGGTGAGCGGAGGGTGGGTCGAGGAGCACATAAGGAAGCTCAGGGAGTTCTACGCGGGCATGATAGTCCGCTGAACGCGGAAAGAGAAAGGTGGGCTCAGCTGTAGGGAGAGTTGCCATGACGTCTATAGCTACCAGCAGGGGAAAGTCCTCCACCCCAAGAACCCAGACGGCCTCTGAAACGCCGAACTCGTCGAGCCAAAGGACATCAATGACCCGTTTGATGCTTTTAGCGGCCAGGGCTCCAGCACCGCCCGTGAAGGCGAAGTAGACGGCCTTGCACTTAAAGGGCTCGACGTCCATACCCCCTTGCATAGTATTCCCCTCACCCCAAGGCCCAGAATCCCGTCGAGGTAGGCGTTCATTCTTGCGCTCGTCGTTGGGCCCGCTGAGATTATCTCGTATCCATTCCCAATCCTTTTGACGACGGGGCCGCAGTGGTAGATGACGGCTCCTTTGATGTCAATAGGCAGCTCTCCCCTATCCGCGAGCTTCAAAATTCGTTTATGGGCAAGTCACGAGCGGTGTAGATGATGCCGGAGAGGTAGACTGCATCCCCAGCCCGAAGGCCCAAAACCTTTTCCTTGCTAAGGGGCGTTCTCAGCTTACTGCCAGACTCTAACGCTCCCATCGGCGCTCACCTCAAGAAACTCCCTCCTGTTGGCCCAACACTGGACGACAATGCCAGCCGGAAAGGAAGCAGGATGTCTGTGGGCATACTCGATTTTGACGTCTAAGGCTGTGGTCCTACCGCCCATCCCCATCGGGCCGATTCCAAGGGCGGTTATATCTTCCAAAAGTTCCTCCTCGAGCTTGGCTATTCTACCGTCGGAGTGCCTCTCACCTACCGGCCTGAGAAGGGCTTTTTGGCGAGGGTTAAGGCCGTCTCGGCGCTTCCCCCTATTCCGATTCCAAGCACAACAGGGGAACAAGGTTTGCTACCTCAGGAGCTGACGTGCCAAAGGAGGAACTCTTTAAGACCCTCCAGGCCACGTGAAGGAGTTAACATAGCCAGAGCAGTTCTCACTTCCACCACCCTTGGGAAGAAAGGCTATCCTTAGCGAGTCACCTTCAACCCGCTCCCAGTGGATTACCTGCACGAAGCGGCCAGTATTGTCGCCTGAGTTTTGGTTAGTGAGCAAATCAACGGCGTTCGGCCTCAACGGTATATCCTTCGTTGACCTTTTAGTTGCCTCGATGATCCAGGCCTCAACTTCGCCGAGAAAAGGGCTTCTTACCTGGCTTCAATGAAAAAGGTCAGGGTCCCTGTGTCCTGACAGACGGGAATGCCCTCCTCCTGCCAATTTCTATCGCCCCGAGGATATTCTCGAGGTTGAACCCGGCTACTGGATTTTCCTCAAGCCAGTAGGCCCGCCTAATTGCCAGAACGGTGTCCTCTGGAATACCGTGACGGCAAGTCTGATGGCTTCTACAATGGCGTCAATCAATTACCAACCACCTGTAAAGAATACCACCTTTAGTTTAAAAAGTTAATAGAGAAAAGGTAAAGAGCTTAGCCCTTCAGAATCTCAACTATCTGCTCCGCCACCTGGACGCCCGCCCTCATCTGGGCCTCGACCGTTGAAGCGCCTATGTGGGGCGTTAGAACGACGTTATCGAGCTTAGTCAGCGGGTGGTCCTTCGGCAGGGGCTCCTCCTCGAAGACGTCCAAGCCAGCTCCAGCTATCCAGCCCTCCTGCAGAGCCTTGACGAGAGCATCGGTGTCTATAACGGCTCCCCTGGCCGCGTTGATGAGGATGGCGGTTGGCTTCATGAGCTTCAAGCGTTCCTCGTTTATGAGGTGGTAGGTGGCATCGATGAGCGGGACGTGGATGGTAATAACATCGCTCTCCTTGAGAAGCTCCTCCAGGCTGACGAACTTTCCTCCGACTTCTTTGGCCCTCTCCTCATTCGGGTATGGGTCGTAGAGGAGGACGTTCATGCCGAGAGCCTTTGCTATCTTAGCCACGTTGTAGCCTATTCTGCCGAAGCCGACTATGCCTATGGTCTTGCCCTCAAGCTCGATGCCCATGCTCTGCTTCTTCGCCCAGACTCCCTCGCGCATCTTCCTGTCGGCGAAGGCTATCTTCCTTGCGACCGCGAAAATGAGAGCTATCGTCAGCTCGGCGACGCTCCTGCTCGAGGCGGCCGGGCTGTTGACGACCTTTATGCCCTTCTCCTTCGCGGCCTCAATATCTATGTTGTCGAGGCCGACTCCTGCCCTTCCAATGACCTTGAGCTTAGGGGCGGCCTCAATGACCTTCCTGGTGACTTTCGGTTTGCTCCTGACGATTATCGCCTCGACGTCCCCAACGAGCTCTATGAGCATCTCCTCGTTGGGATACTCTTCATAAACTACCTCAAAACCGGCGTTCTTCAAAACCTCTATTGCCTTCTCGTGCAGCGGTGCGGCAACCAAAACCTTGACCACATTCATCCCCTCCTTTTTATTGCCATGAGCATGACCTGATCGGAGGCGTCCTCAGCGCGGTCGGCTATGTCGCCGATTTTGGTCAGGATTTGATTCCATATTATCTTGGCGTACGTCGTGATGGTCTCGCTCTCAAAAATTTTGCCTTTGACGTCGTACTCAACATCGTCGGCCTTCTCCTCGGCATCCTCAACAACCTTCGCAAGTTCTATGGCCCTGTCGACGTCAACGTTGAGGGCCTTCACAGCATCCACAAGAATGCTGTACGTTTCAAGCGCTGAATCAACGAGTTCCATAAGCTCACCTTCAAGTTCAAGCGGAACCTTCGGCTTGGCCAGAATGAGGGTGTGAGCGGCGCTCTCGGCTGTATCAGCCACCTGGTCGATCAGCTCAGAAAGCCTGACATAGTCACCCCTGTTGGTGGGCAGAAAAGCTCCCTCGTAGAGCATTGTTTCTATGCTTCTCCTGAGCCTGTCTGCTTTACTCTCGAGCTGGTCTACTTCCTTCTCGAAGGCCTTCGCCCTTTCAAAATCCCCTGACAGATAAGCGGCTATGAGCTCCCTAAAGGCAACAAGGGACTCATTAACAGCCTCAAGATGCGTCTCAATGGCCTCAAAAACATTGCTTTCCTTACCACCGAATATTGGCATTCTCTCTCCCCCAAGATTAATTCACCCGAGAGGTTTATCTACTTTGCCCTTCCTTGGCCTTGATAAGCGCCCAGAGAAGCTCGTTCCTCGGTGCCTCGAGACCCACCGTTTTAGCGTATTCCACGATTTTCCCGTGGATGTAGTCAACCTCTGTCTTCTTCCCGCGCCAGATGTCCTGAAGGGTCGAATTATAGTTCTCTCTTGTCTTTTCTATCGTGTCCCAGAGGAGTTCCAGGGGATGGACTTCAAACTCTATCCCGAGCTGCTGGGCCACCATGCAGCCCTCACGGGCGATGTCTATCGAGATACTCTCAAGGTACGGGTCGTCCTTCAAGAAGCCGTTCTTAACCTCTAGAATCGTTCCGAGGCCGTTTATGACTGAATTAACAATGACCTTGGCCCACTTCCACCCAACGACATTCTCAGTTGTGTAAGTTTCCAGCCCCGCCTCGTTGAAAGTTTTTGCGATCTCATCTACGAACGGATGGCTTCCCGTGAGATACTTTCCGATGACTGTAACACCCTTACCTGTCCATTTCAAAACGCCCCCCTCAACGAGCATCGCCCCGTTGGTGGTTATCCCCCCCAGAACATTTGGAGTGAACTTCAGTGCCAGTTCCTCGTTCCCCAGCCCGTTTTGAATGCTGAGTATCCACGTTTCCGGACCGATGCATCTTTTAGCGCACTCCAAGGCAGTCTTGGTTGAGTAGGACTTCGTGGCAAGTATGAGCAGATCAGGTGGCTCCTCTGGAGCGTAGATACTTGCCTTTGGATGAACAACGAATTCTTCTATCCCAACAACCCGGAGTCCGTTCTCTCTTACCGCTCTTACCTGATTCTCGCGGCCGATAAGCGTAACGTCGTTCCCTGCTCTTGACAAAAGCGCCCCAAAGAGCGAGCCTATCGAGCCCGCACCGAGCACATAAATCTTCATCCCACCACCACAACCGTTTAAAACCTTTTCCTTAAAGCCTTACCGATGAAGATCGTTTTAGTGGAACCTGAGGGCCCGGCCAACATTGGCATGGTTGCAAGGGTGATGAAGAACTTCGGCTTTACCGAGCTGGTTCTGGTTAATCCCAACATCACCAAGGAGAGCTACGCCTACGCGGTTCACGCGAGAGACGTTCTGGAGAGAGCCGAAATCGTGGAGACGTTCGAGGAAGCGTTGGGGCTCGTTGATTTGGCAATTGGAACGACGGCAAAGTCCGGAAGACGGTACATCCCCGAAAGGGCACCCATCACGCCCTGGGAGCTGAGAGAAGCGCTCAAAGGCTATCCAGGCAGGGTTGGCATCTTCTTCGGGCGCGAGAGCATAGGACTGAAAAACGAAGAGCTTGAAAGGATGGACTTAACTCTCACGATACCGACGAGCGAAGCTTATCCAACCATGAACCTCAGCCAAGCGGCCGCGGTTATCCTCTACGAGCTGAGCAAGACAAAGAGAGAAGCTGTTCATCCATCGCTGGAGCCAGCAACTCGGGAGGAGAAAGAAGTCCTTGTGGATACGTGGAAAAGGCTCCTCGATGTCCTGGACTATCCAAAGGATGAGGAGAGAAAAGAAGTTTTTGTCAAAGTTTTCAGGCGCTTTGTAGGCAGGGCCTTTCTTTATGGAAGAGAAGTTCACACGCTAATCGGGCCCCTAAGGAAAGCAATCTTAAGGCTGGAGGAGTGCAAAGATGCTGAGTGTTGAGCGCTTTACCATCGCCGGGAGGGAGGTTTGGATAGGGGTTCTCTTCGGGGAGAGGATTCATGGAATAACCTTCTCCCTGGACGGAAGGGACTACCTCAAGGAGAGAATAGCCAGTCTGAGGTCTTTCCTCGAGAGGAGGGGCGTCGAAGTTGAGTTGGTCCCAAAAGAATCCGTTTACCCCAAGCTGGTTCACGATGTCCTGGTCGGGAGAAGAGACAACGACGAACTCCTCGGCGAGCTGAGCTTCCACGGGATAACTGATTTTGAGCGTCAGGTGTACGAATGGCTAACAAAAAGGGTTAAAAGAGGAAGAGTTGTAATGTATGGAGAGCTGGCAAAGACCCTTGGAACTTCACCGAGAGCCATCGGAGGGGCCATGAAGAGGAACCCCTACCCCATAGTCGTTCCCTGTCACAGAGTCGTGGCCCAAGGTGGGCTCGGCTATTACACGCCAAAGCTCGAGTACAAGATCTGCCTGCTGAAGCTTGAGGGGGTGGAAGAATGGACAAGCTCAAAGCTTATCTGATAGGATTCTTAATTGCTGTCATAATGATAGCCGCTGGCATAGTCTGGTATGGTGGCTGGAAGCTGCTACTCCAGGTGGTTCTAGCCCTTGGATTCCTCAGCGTCACGCTGATGCTGCTCTTCTTCACAGTGCTGACGCTCTACGCCGAGAGCTGGAAGTACGGAGGGATACTGGCGATTTTCACTATCATCAGCAGCTATGGTCTCTACTTAAGTGCCACTTGGAGTCGCACCGATTGGCAGCATCTTTACCCCGTTGGTTGGATAATAGTATTCTTCGTTGCAATTCTTGCCTTCGGCATATGGTACATCAGCGAGCCCGATCTGGGCCTGGCCGACCGCTTCCGTTCGGCTGAGAAGCTCGAAAGGATGGGCAAGTACAAGGCCGCCGCCAGAAAGTACGAGAAGGCCGGCAACTACCTGAAGGCCGCTGAGATGTATGAGAAGCTCGGCTGGATGGAGAGCGCAGCCTGGGCCTACGAGAAGGCCGAGAAGTACGAGAAAGCGGCCGAGATATACGAGACCCTGTACGAGAGGGAGAAGGACACCTACTACCTCAGGGAGGCCCACGAGTACTGGAAGAAGGCTGGAAACATGAACAGGGCAGCTAAGGCCCTTGAGAAGTACGCCAAGGAGGAGCCCTGGTTCTGGGAAGATGTCGCTAAGCTCTACGAGGAGCTGGGCAACGAGGAGAAAGCTAGGGAGGCATGGGAGAAGGCACTGGAGTACTACACCAAGGAAGCCGAGGAGGAGGGCGTCTTCTGGGAGGACGTTGGCAACATAGCGAGAAAGCTCGGAAAGGAGGAGCTCGCCAGGGAAGCCTACAAGAAGTTCCTCGAGTACTGCCTCAAGGAGGCCGAAGAAGACCCAATGTGGTGGAAGCACGTCGCCGAGGCCTACGAATACTTGGGTGAGAAGGAGAAAGCCAAAGAGACCAAGAAGAAATACGAGGAGTACAAGGCAAAGATTATGAAGGCGAACGAGGAGACGTCGAAGTTCCCCGCGGAAAGGTAATTCTCCACTCCTTCTTTTTCCAGGGAGTGAAAAATTGTCAAGAGATAGACCACCAAAGGAGAGGCCAAAGCTTAATATCCTCAAGCTGTCAAAGATGCCCATAAGGCTCGTAATGGAGAAGAACTTCCTCAGGCTCTCTCCCGATGATAAAATAGAGGAGCTCATAAAGAAGCTCGAGCATCAAACCTGCACCGTCGTCACCGATGACGATGGAAAGCTCCGCGGATTCATTTCGATCGACGAGATAATCAACCTCATAATTCCCCCCTCCGACTACATTCTCGTGGGACTTGACGCGATCAAGGAGGCACACTCCGACTGGGACAGACCCGTGAAAGACATAATGAACCCCAGATAGATAACCCTCAGTCATAACGACAGCCTCAGCCATGCCCTCGAAATGATGCTCGAAACCTGTATCAAGCAGTTCCCAGCTGTTGATAAGAAAAAGAATGTCCTAGGAATGTTTTCCGCTCAAAGTATCGTGAGGCTTCTAAGAGTATTCGCTCGGGCAACCCGTCGTCCTATGCCAGATCATCGGCGGCATAATGCTCGGCATGTTCTTCCCCCGACCACAGAGGTGGAGGATATTTCAATGATGCGTGAGCCTAACGGTCATGGTTCCCATGGAGCTCGACGCGCTCAAGACTGTTGAGGGCAACACCATACTGACGGCTGCCATAGTTGATTATATCCTCGGAATAGTCATCCTGAGCATTGTCATTTCGATGCTTGTCCATGGAGGCATTAATCCAATTGGAATAGAACTCATCTTTGCCAAGGTCATCATCTTCATACTGGTCACGGTCTACCTCATCCCGCCTGCGATAGATAGACTGCTGAGAAAGGTCGTCCATCTCGGCTTTGCCGACTCGACAATAACCCTATCGATGGCGGCCCTCTTCGCTTTTGCCTATCTAGCGGAACACATGAATCTAGCCTCTATCCTTGGAGCCTACCCCTTCGGTCTTAGTTTAAGCGAGACCAAATTCAGAAAGCCGATATTTGAGCACACAAGGATCCTAGACCACTCTATGTTCATCCCGTTATTCTTCGTTGACGTTGGCATGAGCATCCGCTTAGGAGCGTTTCTGAGGTAGGGGTCTTCTCATTGGTCTTCAGCCTTGGAGCGATAGCCAGCAAGGTGATAGGATGCGGCCTCGAAGCTCTCCTAGCTGGACTTAACCGCAAACAGTCGCTCAGGATCAGAATAGGCATGATACCAAGAATGGGCGTTGAGCTCGCGATGCTCGCTATAGCCATGAACGCTGGCATAGTCGATGAAGATACCTACGTGGTCATCGTGCTGATGATATTCCTGAGTACGCTTGTGACGCCGCCTCTCCTTAAGATGGCCTTTGGTGGAGAAGGGAACAATGAAGAAAAACTACTCAAACTCTTAGGGGAAAGTTAATATTTAACAATCACAAAACCTCCGATGGTGATAGAGATGTTTCCGATGGGTGGAATGAACCCGAGGCAGATGAAGAAGCTCATGCGCCAGATGGGCATCAGGATGGAGGAGCTTGAGGGAGTCAAGGAGGTCATAATCAGGCTCGAGAACAAGGAGATAGTCATCAAAGAGCCCGTCGTGACGGTTATAACCGCCCAGGGTGAGAAGAGCTACCAGATAATCGGCCCCGAGGAGGTCAAGCCGATAATCAGTATCTCCGAGGACGACATCAAGCTCGTTATGGAGCAGGCAGGCGTCGACTATGAGACAGCAAAGAAGGCCCTCGAGGAAGCTGAAGGCGATCTCGCAGAGGCAATCCTCAAGCTCACTGAGGGCTGAGAATTTTTCCTTTTACTAAATAAAAAGTAGAAAGGGAAGTCACTCCTTTCCATGCTCTTTTTCGAAGGCATCTATGGCCTTCATGAGCGGTATAAGGTGCATAAGCGCTGGACCGCCGGCCATGAGAACGGCGACGAGACCGGCCTCGATGAGCTCCTCTTTCTTAGCGCCCGCTTCGAGGGCCTTCTGGGTGTGAAGGTAGATACACCACTCACAGCCCTGGGCTATCCCCAGGGCAAGAGCTATGAGCTCCTTCTCTCTCGTGGTCAGGGCCTTGTTGTCGACGACCTCGCGGAGAAACCTAGAGAATGCAGAAATCTCTTTCGGGTGCTCCTTACCAAGCTTGTCAAGGAGCTCCTCTATTTCTTTCAGCTTAATCTGAACATCCTCACAATCCATAGGAACCACCATATAAAATTGCATTCTAAGTTTAAATGCATATCCCAAAATTTGGGTTGAGAACTACCCTCTCCAAAAGGATATAAAGGAAGAAGCTTAGTCGGGGACGATGAAAGCTATAGGAGTCATCAGGAAATCCAGGCGTGAGAGGATACGTAGGGAGGAGTTTGAAGAGCTGTTGAGAAGCGCTGGTTATGAGGTAGTGGCGATTCTCGAGCAGAACCGCGAGGAGCACCCGAAGTACAACATAGGAAAGGGCAAACTTGAGGAGCTCAAAGAGCTCGTGAGGGAGCTTTGGCCGGATAAGGTCATCTTCGCCAACAAGCTCACGCCAAGTCAAGCCTACAACCTCTGGAAGGAGCTGAGGGTCGAGATAATAGACAAATGGCAGCTAGTCCTCGAGATATTTGAAAAGCGTGCCCACTCCAAGGAAGCAAAGCTCCAGGTCGAACTGGCTAGCCTCCAGTACGAGGTTCCCCTTGTTAAGGAGGCAATAAGGCGCATAAAACTCGGCGACAGAGCGGGATTCAAGGGAATGGGTGAATACCAGACCCAGCAGTACCTCAAACACATCCATTACAGGATGGGTAAGATTAGGAAGGAGCTGGAGAGGATCAAGGCCGACCGGGAGGTTAAAAGGAAGCGCAGGGAAGAGGTTGGCTTCATCCTACTTGCCCTAGCTGGCTACACCAACGCCGGAAAGAGCACTCTCCTCAATACCCTCGCCAGGGAGGAGATAGAGGCCAGAAACCAGATGTTCACAACGCTCGATACCACCACAAGGCGCTTTAAGCTAGGCGGTAAAAGGGTTCTAGTTACCGACACGGTCGGTTTCATCGATGGCCTCCCGCCGTTTATCGTTGAAGCCTTCCACTCCACGCTGGAGGAGATAGTTAAGGCCGACATAGTCCTGCTCGTTCTCGATGTAAGCGAGCCCTGGCCGGAGATACGGAGGAAGTTCCTGGCATCGCTCAACGTCTTGAGGGAGCTTAAGACCTTGGATAAGCCTATGGTAGTCGTCCTCAACAAGAGGGACCTGACGAGCGAGGAGGACGTTAAAGATAAGGCTGAGAGAATAATGGAGATAGTCACAGAGAGGGGGATAAACGTCTCCCGTGTCGTTTCCATCTCGGCCAAGTTCGGTCAGCTAGAGGAACTTTACGGGGCGCTGGAAGAAGTGGTACTAACCCTGCCCAAATACGGGGCCTTCGAGATAACCGTAAGGGAGCCTGAGAAAGTCCCTCAGGTAATGGCTCTGACAAGTGCTATCGGTGAGGTTTTGTCGGTTGAGTACGGCGAGGAGACGAAAATAGAAGCCTACATCCAGACGGGGATGATAAAGGAGCTGACAAGGCTGGGGGTCAAGATACGGCGATTAAACCAGCCCGAACACCGAGAAAGCCTTAAAGATTCCGAGGGCGATGAATATCGCCGTTAGCGGCGTTGCCACCCAGCCGAAGACTATGTCCTTTATGACGGACTTATCGACCTTTTCTCCCGCTATCAGACCAACACCAATGACACCGCCAACGATGGACTGGCTCGAGCTGACTGGAAGGCCAAAGATGTTGGCCAAACTTACCGCCATGGCAGAGCCAAACTGAGCCGCGAAAGCCGAGACGGGACCTAAAGCTGTTATTCTCTTCCCAACGGTATGCATGACAGCGTAGCTGAAAGTGAGCGCGCCGATAGAGAGAGCTATGGCTCCAAAGATGCCCGCGACCTTGGGCCCCATGAAGCCCGCCCCAACCAATGGCCCGGAGGCGTTGGCAACCTCGTTGGTGCCGAAGTTGAAGGCCATGTATGAGCCGCCCAGTACCGCAAGGGCCTCATAGAGGGCTTCAATTGTCGAGACGCTCTTTATGCTCGAAATAACCCTGGAGTAGAACTTGTAGAGAAATATGGCAAGAACTCCTGACAGTATAGGCGAAATAACCCAGGCGGAGGCTATTTTTATGAGCGTATACCAGTTTATTGGGGCTTCAACCGCCAAACCGACCCCGATAACTCCTCCAACTATCGCCTGAGTGGTCGAAACGGGAAGGCCCCTAACGGTGGCCACGGTAACCCAAATACCAGCGGCAAGAAGTGCTATAACCGCCATCTCCATCGTGAGGTAGCCTTCGGGAACGATGCCCTTCCCTACCGTCTTCATGACCTTGTAGCCCTTCAGGTAAGCACCCATTAGGACGAATATTGCTATGGTGAGGGTTGCCTGACGGAAGCTGAGTATTCCAGCACCCACTGCCGTCCCCATGGCGTTGGCTGAATCGTTGGATCCTATGTTCCATGCGATGTAGAACGCCACTGCAATCGCTGCTATAGCTAGGCCATCCATGTACTCCACCTCTATAGAAGCATATAGTCTATATACCTAGTTTAAAGCTTTTCGATTTGTAGGTGTATACCACAGGTATAAATCGGACATCGGACATTTGATATGTTCATTCTTACCCAAAGACACCTGCCGAAGGCTGCTTAACCCAATACCGAAACTTAAATAAATGCAATAGATGAATAAGTTTTGACAAATTTAAGGAGGCAGGAATGATGATAGAGATTCGTTTTCACGGTAGGGGTGGACAGGGTGCAGTTACCGCTGCCAACATATTAGCTTCAGCCGCTTTCCTTGAGGGCAAATACGTCCAAGCGTTCCCCTTCTTCGGAGTTGAGAGGAGGGGTGCCCCAGTCACAGCATTCACCAGGATCGACGAGAAGCCGATAAGGGTAAAGACCCAGATTTACGAGCCGGACATAGTCGTCGTCCTCGACCCGTCGCTTCTTGACACCGTCGATGTCACCGCCGGTCTCAAGGACGGTGGAATCGTCATCGTCAACACCGAGAAGAGCAAGGAAGAGGTTCTTGAGAAGCTCAAGAAGAAGCCCGCCAAGCTCGCCCTTGTCGATGCCACCACCATAGCCCTTGAGATACTCGGCCTTCCAATCACCAACACCGCCATTCTCGGTGCCGTCGCCAAGGCCACCGGCGTTGTCAGCCTTGAGCATGTCCAGAAGGCCATCCAGGACGTATTCTCTGGAGCCCTTGGTGAAAAGAACGCCAAGGCTGCAGAAGAGGCCTTCAACAAGACTGTCATTTACGAGCTCTGATTCTCTTTCCTTATAATCCTTACAAAGGGGTGAAGCGCGTTGAACACGTTATTTGGTGAAAAGAAAGAAGGGGCCACAAAAATCGTCCTCAAATCCGTGGACGAATATCCCGATGCCCCGATAACCTTAGGAACGACTCTTATCAACTTCACTGGTGACTGGAGGACATTCATACCTGTTGTCAACAATGATAAGTGTGTCAAGTGCTACATCTGCTGGAAGTTCTGCCCGGAGCCAGCAATATACATCCGCGAGGACGGCTACGTTGGCATTGACTACGACTACTGTAAGGGCTGTGGAATCTGCGCCAACGAGTGCCCGACCAAGGCCATAACCATGGAAAAAGAAGAAAAGTGAGGTGTTGAGCATGAAGTACAAGCCGATTAGGAAGGTTGTGAGCGGCAATTACGCCGCTGCTTACGCCGCCAAGCATGCGCGCGTTGAGGTAGTGGCGGCTTACCCGATCACCCCGCAGACGAGCATCATCGAGAAGATAGCCGAGTTTATATCCAACGGTGAGGTTGAGAACCTTCAGTACGTGCCCGTTGAGAGTGAGCACTCCGCCATGGCCGCGTGTATCGGAGCTTCAGCGGCTGGAGCAAGGGCCTTTACGGCAACCTCTGCTCAGGGTCTTGCTTTGATGCATGAGATGCTCCACTGGGCGAGCGGCGCGAGGCTGCCGATAGTTATGGTCGACGTCAACAGGGCTATGGCCCCGCCGTGGAGCGTCTGGGACGACCAGACGGACAGCCTGGCCCAGCGCGACACGGGATGGATGCAGTTCTATGCTGAAAACAACCAGGAAGTTTACGACGGTGTTCTCATGGCATTTAAGGTCGCCGAGACCGTTAATCTGCCAGCGATGGTCGTCGAGAGCGCCTTCATCCTGAGCCACACCTACGACATCGTCGAGATGATTCCCCAAGAGCTCGTCGATGAGTTCCTTCCTCCGAGGAAACCGCTCTACACCCTGACCGACTTCGACAACCCGATTGCCGTCGGCTCCCTTGGAGGGCCAAACGACTACTACGAGTTCCGCTACAAGATAGAGAAGGCCATGGATGATGCTAGAAAGGTCATCAAGGAAGTCGGCAAGGAGTTCGGCGAGATGTTTGGAAGAGACTACCGCCAGATGATAGAGCTCTACAGGACTGACGACGCTGACTTCGTCTTCATGGGCATGGGTTCACTCATGGGAACCGTCAAGCAGGCCGTTGACGTTCTCCGCGAAGAGGGCTACAAGGTCGGAGCAGCCAAGGTCCGCTGGTTCAGACCGTTCCCGAAGGACGAGCTCTACGAGCTGGCCAAGAACGTGGAGGGAATAGCCGTCCTCGACAGGAACTTTTCCTTCGGTCAGGAGGGCATACTCTTCAACGAGGCCAAGGGTGTGCTTTACAACACCAATGCCCACCCGATCATAAAGAACTACATAGTCGGCCTCGGAGGCAGGGACTTCACCGTGAACGACGTCAAGAAGATAGCGGAGAACATGAAGGCCATCATCGAGAAGGGCGAGCTGGATGTAGAGGTGGACTGGTACCACCTTAAGAGGTGAGAATGATGGAGATTCCAGAGAACGTTAAGAAGAGGTTGAGCATACCCGCGGAAGAGCACTTCTACGCGGGCCACACCGCCTGCCAGGGCTGTGGTGCTTCACTCGGCCTTAGGTACGTCCTCAAGGCCTACGGAAAGAAGACAATATTCGCGATCCCCGCATGCTGTTCAACAATCATCGCCGGCCCATGGCCATACTCCGCCCTCAACGCCAACCTGTTCCACACCGCGTTCGAGACCACTGGTGCCGTCATAGGCGGTATCGAGGCCGCTCTGAAGGCCAAGGGCTACAAGGTCAAGGGTGAGGACGGAATAATGGTTGTCGGCTGGGCCGGTGACGGTGGAACGGCCGACATAGGCCTTCAGGCGTTGAGCGGCTTCCTCGAGAGGGGGCACGACGCGGTCTACATCATGTACGACAACGAGGCTTACATGAACACTGGAATCCAGAGGTCAAGTTCAACCCCATACGGAGCCTGGACCACCAACACCCCAGGCGGAAAGATGCACTTCTTGGAAAAGAGGAACAAGAAGAAAGTCATTGACATCGTCATAGCCCATGATATACCCTATGCGGCAACGGCCAGCGTCGCCTACCCAGAGGACTTCATAAGGAAGCTCAAAAAGGCTCAGAAGATACCGGGACCAAGCTTCATCCAGCTCTTCGCGCCGTGTCCAACTGGCTGGCGCTCACCGACCGACAAGAGCATCGAGCTGGCCAGGCTGGCGGTTCAGACCGCTTACTTCCCGCTCTTCGAGTACGAGAACGGCAAGTACAAGATCAACATGCCGAGCACCAAGAAGGAGCCCAAGCCGATAGAGGAGTTCCTCAAGCTCCAGGGCAGGTTCAAATACATGACCAAGGAGGACGTTGAGATCCTCCAGCAGTGGGTGATCCACGAGTGGGAGAAGCTCAAGAAACTCGCCGAGGTCTTCGGCTGAGCTTTCCATCTTTACCCTAAAGGTTTAAGTGTCAAGTTGACAACTCACCCGAGGTGATATAAATGGCCGAGAGTCCGTTTAAGGCCGACATTGAGAGGGTTCAGAAGGAGTATAGCGAAAAGATGACCCCGGGAGCAATTGTTTACCTCCCGGGAAGTAGCGTCGTGAACAAGACCGGAAGCTGGAGAGTTTTCATGCCAGAGTTTAACAGGGACAAGTGCGTTAGGTGCTACCTCTGCTACATCTACTGCCCAGAGCCTGCCATCTATCTCGATGAGGAGAACTACCCTGTCTTCGACTACGACTACTGTAAGGGATGCGGCATCTGCGCAAACGAGTGCCCGACCAAGGCTATAGTTATGGTTAGGGAAACTAAGTGAGGTGGTGGAGATGCCGATTAAGAAGGTTATGAAGGCTAACGAGGCTGCCGCCTGGGCGGCTAAACTCGCCAAGCCGAAGGTCATAGCGGCGTTCCCAATTACGCCCTCGACTCTCGTCCCCGAGAAGATAAGTGAGTTCGTCGCCAATGGGGAGCTTGACGCAGAGTTCGTCAAGGTCGAGAGCGAGCACTCAGCGATTTCTGCCTGCGTCGGTGCTTCCGCGGCAGGCGTTAGGACCTTCACCGCAACCGCTTCCCAAGGTCTCGCCTTGATGCACGAGATACTCTTCATCGCCGCGGGAATGAGGCTCCCGATAGTTATAGCTATTGGTAACAGAGCCCTGAGCGCCCCGATCAACATCTGGAACGACTGGCAGGACACCATCAGCGAGCGCGACACCGGCTGGCTCCAGTTCTACGCCGAGAACAACCAAGAGGCCCTTGACCTCATCCTGATAGCATTCAAGGTTGCCGAGGACGAGAGGGTTCTCCTTCCAGCCATGGTCGGCTTCGACGCGTTCATCCTGACCCACACCGTCGAGCCGGTTGAGATTCCAGACCAGGAGCTCGTCGACGAGTTCCTCGGCGAGTATGTGCCAAAGCACGCTTACCTCGACCCGGCCAAGCCGATAACCCAGGGTGCACTCGGATTCCCAGCCCACTACATGGAGGCCCGCTACGGCGTCTGGGAAGCCAACGAGGCCGCGAAGAAGGTCATTGATGAGGCCTTCGCTGAGTTCGAGAAGCGCTTTGGTAGAAAGTACCAGAAGATTGAGGAGTACAGGACCGAAGATGCCGACATAATCTTCGTCACCATGGGCTCCCTCGCCGGAACCCTCAAGGAGTACGTTGACCACCTCAGGGAGAAGGGCCTCAAGGTCGGTGCTGCGAAGATCACCGTTTACAGACCGTTCCCGGTTGAGGAGGTCAGGGAGCTCGCAAAGAAGGCAAAGGTTCTCGCACTGCTCGAAAAGAACGTAACCTTCAGCGTCGGTGGAGCCCTCTTCCAGGACTTCAGCAGGGCGCTGATAAACGAGAGCGAGAAGCCGAAGATAGTTGACTTCATCCTCGGTCTTGGAGGCAGGGACGTCACCTTCAAGGACCTCGACGAGGCTCTGGCCATAGCGCAGAAAGCCCTTAACGGGGAGAAGGTTGAGGAAGTCAACTGGATCGGCCTGAGGAAGGAGATTCTGTGAGGTGATGAAGATGGCAGTTAGAAAGCCCCCCGTTACCACTCGCGAGTACTGGGCACCAGGTCACGCCGCCTGTGCTGGATGTGGATGTGCGACTGCTTTAAGGCTCGCCACCAAGGCCTTCAGTGAGGTCATGGAGGAGAAGTACGGGGACCCGGACGCCTTCGCGATAGCGCACGCGACTGGATGTATGGAGGTCGTTTCGGCGGTCTTCCCATACACAGCCTGGAAGGCCCCGTGGATTCACGTCGCCTTCGAGAACGCCGCTGCCGTTGCCAGCGGCATTGAAGCTGCTTGGAAAAAGCTCGGCAAGAAGGGTAAGATTCTCGCCATCGGTGGAGATGGTGGAACGGCAGACATCGGTATGCAGGCCCTCTCAGGAATGCTTGAGCGCTGGCACAACGTCGTCTACCTGATGTACGACAACGAGGCTTACATGAACACTGGAATCCAGAGGTCAAGTTCAACCCCATACGGAGCCTGGACCACCACTTCACCGCCGGGCAAGTACTCCATCGGTGAGGACAAGCCCAAGAAGTGGGTTGCCCTTATTGCCGCAGCCCACCAGATTCCGTACGTCGCCACAGCAAGCATAGGCAACCCCTTCGACTTCATCAGGAAGATGAAGAAGGCCGCCAAGGTCGATGGCCCTGCATTCGTCCAGGTCCAGTGTACCTGCCCGACCGGCTGGAAGAGCCCGCTTGAGAAGGGTGTCGAGATCGCCAGGCTCGCCATTGAGACCGGTGTCTGGCCGCTCTTCGAGATTGAGAACGGCGACATCTGGAACATCAAGATACAGGCTCCAGGTGGGGGCGCTAAGGTCAAGCGCAAGGATGGCAGGGTCGTTGCCATCGAGTTCAAGAAGCCCATCGAGGAGTATCTCAAGCTCCAGGGTAGGTTCAAGCACCTCTTCAAGCAGCCAGAAGCAATCGACCAGCTCCGCGAGCAGATCAAGACTATGTGGAAGGCCCTCGGCGTTGAGGTTACTCTACCCAAGCCGGGGGAGTGAGCCCCCTACTTTTCTTTTCCACTTTGCCATATTCAAAGGTGAACCAAAGTCCTTTTGTCAATCTTCTGTTGAGAATATCAGTAAGAGTTCCGCGGTTGAAGAGAGCCTCGACCTCGTGCACGTTCTGATCCTCATTGAATTGAAGGGAAGTAAAGCTGTGGAGCAGATATGGAGGCCTCAGAGATTGTCCAAATGATATCATTGACACATTCCGGATAGCGTTGTCTATTCTTCAGCCCTCCCCTCACGTGTGACATATTATTGTTAAACAATCGGCCCAAATAACTAAAAGTTTGTCAGATTTTCTGAAAAACACTCCAGACCCCACCGGGATTAGTGAATCTTCCTACCCACGGGCCCCCCACATCCCGAACATCCTGTTCCCGGTTTTTTCGTTAATTGACGATTATCATTTTGACAATAACCGTAAGAAATTTAAGACAACTTAATTCTGAGAAAGTCGGTGATTCCTATGCAGGTCGGAGAAGGATTTCTCCAGGAGAGGTACATTCCAATGCAGCATTTCAATGAGCTCCACAGAGGGTCGATAGAGAACTTGGAGGAGTTTTGGGCAGAGCAGGCGAAGGTTCTCGACTGGTTCAAGACATGGGACAAAGTCCTGGACGACTCCAAAGCACCGTTTTTCAGATGGTTCGTCGGCGGCGAGCTGAACGCCTCTTACAACGCCCTCGATAAGCACATAAAAGCCGGAAGAAGGAACAGGGCCGCGATAATCTGGGAGAGCGAATCCGGTGAAACGAGAACGCTGACGTACTATGAGCTCTACAGGGAAGTTAACCGCTTCGCCTCGGTTCTGAAGAACCTCGGGGTTAACAAGGGGGATAGGATAGTCATCTACATGCCACTAATTCCTGAGGTAGTTATAGCCATGCTTGCGAGCGCGAGAATTGGAGCCATCCACAGCGTCGTCTTCAGTGGCTTTTCCGCCGAGGCTCTGGCGACGAGGATAAACGATGCCAAAGCCAAGGTCGTCATCACGGCTGACTACCTCTACCGCCGCGGAAAAGCCCTGAACATAAAGGAGATCGTCGATAAAGCACTCCTTGAGACGCCGAGCGTGGAGAGCGTTGTTGTCCTAAAGAGGGGCGAAAACGGTATCAAAATGGTGGAGGGAAGGGACTACTACTGGCACAACCTTCTCGAAGGCGCCGAGAAGTACGTCGAGCCCGTTCATGTTAAGTCCAATCATCCGCTATTCATACTTTACACGAGCGGAACCACTGGTAAGCCGAAGGGAATAGTCCACTCCACCGGTGGCTACCTCGTCTACGTGGCCAAGACCATGGAATGGGCGTGGAAAATTAGGAATGACGACCTGTTCTGGAATACCGCAGATGTTGGCTGGATAACCGGCCACAGCTACCTCGTCTACGGCCCTCTGACCCTTGGATTAACGGTTATGATGTACGAGGGCGCCCTGAACTATCCGAAACCAGACAGGCCGTGGGAGATAATCGAGAAGCACGGCGTTACGATATTCTACACAGCACCGACGGCCATAAGGATGCTCATGCGATACGGGGACGAGTGGGTGAAGAAGCACGACCTTTCAAGCCTCCGCCTCCTCGGCACCGTAGGTGAGCCGATAAACCCCAGGGCCTGGAAGTGGTACTACGAAGTTGTTGGCGGCAGGAGGTGTCCGATAATAGACACCTGGTGGCAGACTGAGACCGGTGGCTACATGATATACCCCTCTGCAGGGATACAACTTCCTCCGCTAAAGCCGGGCTCGACAACCTTCCCCGGCCTTGGGGTTGACGCGGACGTTTTCAGGCAGGACGGAAGTCAGGCTGGACCCAATGAGAGGGGATTGCTCGTCATTAAAAAGCCCTGGCCCGGAATGCTCCTAGGCATATGGGGCAATGACGAAAGGTACATCAGGACATACTGGAAGCGCTTCAGCAGGCCGGAGGAGGGGGTGTGGATCTACTATCCGGCCGATTACGCAATGAAGGATGAGGATGGCTACTTCTGGGTATTCGGCAGAGCCGATGAGGTGCTCAACGTCTCCGGCCACAGACTCGGAACGGCTGAGATAGAGCACGCCCTTGTTCTCCATCCGGCAGTGGCGGAAGCTGCCGTAATAGGCAGACCCGACGAGGTCAAAGGTGAGGTTCCCGTTGCTTTCGTCATACTCAAAGAGGGTTATATCCCCAACGAGAGGCTCAAGCTCGAGCTGATCAGCTATGTCAGAGAAACTCTCAGCCCGATAGCGGCTCCAGCTGAGGTCTTCTTCGTCAACAAGCTCCCGAAGACAAGGAGCGGCAAGATCATGAGGCGCGTCCTCAAGGCCATTTCAACGGACAAGAGCCTAGGCGACCTCTCAACGCTGGAGGACGAAGCGAGCGTTGATGAAATAAAGGCAGCTCTAGAAGGCTTTAAAATGAGGTGAAGCTTTGACTTCAGTTTTTATCTTTTCTGAAGACGATGTCTAGATAGCCTGACTTGCCATCGAGGCCAATGTCCGGCCGCTCCACAAGATCAATCTTTGAGCAGCCAGAGGCTATTGACCAGCCCGCGAGCAGATAAAGGCCATGTGAAAGGTTCTCGGTGTTGATACTTCCCAAGCCGGGATAGTGATTTTCTCCCTCTCTGGCCGTCACTCCGTCAGCCCGCACTTCAGACTGCTGTCTATTCCACAAAAATGCCTAATAAGGGTCTCTTTATGACAAAACTTTTAAGCCCTTAGGCAGACCTAACTTCGGAGGTGGTTAAAAATGACTATCAAGACTCCCCCTACCCTGAACATAGCAGGATTGGGCGCTGACCCGCTCATCCAGAGGATAAACGAGAAGCAGAAAAAGTGGAAGTACAAGATAGCCGTCCTAAGCGGTAAGGGAGGCGTTGGGAAGAGCACCGTTGCTGTCAACCTCGCCGCTGCCCTTGCAAAGAAGGGTTACTTCGTCGGAATCCTCGACGCGGACATACACGGACCGAACGTGGCAAAGATGCTCGGTGTCGAGAAGGCCGACGTACTCGCTGAGAGGATGGAAGACGGCAGGTTCGAGATGATTCCGCCAATGAACGACTTCCTTGGCCAGACTACACCGATAAAGGTTATGAGCATGGGCTTTCTCGTTCCCAAGGATCAGCCGATCATCTGGCGCGGAGCCCTCGTCACGAAGGCCATAAAGCAGCTCTTCGGCGACGTCAAGTGGGGCGAGCTGGACTTTATGATAATTGACTTTCCGCCGGGAACCGGCGACGAGATCCTCACCGTCACTCAGACCCTCCATCTCGACGCGGCGATAATCGTCACGACTCCCCAAGAGGTTGCTCTCCTCGACACCGGCAAGGCCGTCAACATGATGAAGAGGATGGAAGTGCCCTACATAGCAGTCGTCGAGAACATGAGCTACCTCATCTGCCCGCACTGCGGCAACAAGATCGACCTCTTCGGAGAGGGAGGTGGAAAAAAGCTCGCCCAGAAGGAGGGCGTTGACTTCCTCGGTAAGATACCCATTGACCTCAAGGCCAGGGAAGCGAGCGACGCGGGAATCCCAATAGTCCTCTACGAGGACACCATGGCTGCAAAGGCATTCATGGAGATCGTCGACAAGCTCATAGCCAAGCTTGAGGATATGAAGAAGGATGAGGAAGAGAGCACTGAGGAATCCAAGGAAGAGTAAAAACATTTAAGCCCTTTTTCCCAATTCTTCACCGCGGCTGAGGCGGGCGGACGCCGTTGCCGTGAGGCCGCGCTGGACCTGGCTACATTAACTTTTTAACCAGACTTGGGTATTTCACTGGGAGGGATAGAATGAAGCGCGCCCTCGTTCTCATGCTCATCATCCTACTCACCGTTCCCTTCGTTTCTGGGGGTGAGCTGACTTACTATCCAGACCAGAGGGCATTTCAGGCGTTTCTAAGCTCCAACGCCACTTACAGGGTTGTAGGAGGAAACGAGACGTGGGCCAGGGCATGGGCGTATTACGTCGATGAAAAGCTCTCAACAGTAAAAGAAAGGGGAAACGAAACGCTCGTTCTCGTCGGGAACGTCTATAACAATCTCATGATAAAAGCACTCTGGCCCAAGACTGGTCTATCGGAAAACGCCTCACTTCTGCCTTCCGTCATCGTGCTCAACGGGACGGTTCTCATAACCGGCACGGAAGAGAACATCTATATGACAGAAAGGGCATTCGAAGAGCTCTGGAGCCCACCAGTGGAATCTCAGGTAAGCTTCGCAGTTCTGCTCGCTCTAATAGCCATCGTTTTCATGCTCGCCCTCAGAAAGGATAAAACCTACGCTGGCAGTTTCTACGCTCTGACCCTGTCCCTATTCGTACTGTGGTACCTCACGGCCCAGATCCCAAGAATGAGTGAAGTTTTCCTCCAAGACTTCCTCCAGGGCCTTAAATTCGCAGTTGGAGGCTCACCGGATTCTCCCCTGGGAGCGATACTCGGCGGATTCTTTATGGTCGTAAGACCCATTGAGGAGAACCTTGTCTTCGCCCACTGGATACTCATCCTTCTGCTCATATCGTTCTCCTTTTACATAGCACCGAAGCGCGCTCGGGAACTGGGATTCATAGTCTTCGGCCTGAGCTTCGCTTCGCCGATGTTCAGGAACTACCTCCACCATCTCGATGGAACCACCCTCGGCTTGGCCTTCTTCTTAATCACGCTGGCGATAATAAGCAACATACATTTCTCGCCCAACAAAGTGAAAGCCTTCATCCAGACCCTCATACTCTCGACGTTCACTCTATTGACTCTGGCAATAAACCCATACCTCGCCGCAATTCCACTCCTCTTCGTCATGGTATTTCCCAAGAGGCGCCTAAGAAACTATGCATACCTGCTCATGACCGGCGTTGGACTGGCGCTCCTATACGTCTACTTTGGCCTCCCAAGTGGTGTGCCGAGGCACATGAACCCCAACGGCTGGCGATACCTGGTGAGGTTCCTCCTGAACACGGCGCTAGCGATTCTCGTTATAGTTTACGCGGTGATCTACAGAGAAAAAAGCACAAAGATGAGGGGCCAGACGCCCTTCCTGATGATGATGGCGGCAATTTACATCCCGCTAGCACTTTTTATTCCGGAGCTGCTGCCTTACTGCTTCATAATCCTTTCCTCACTTGTTGCGAGGATAATTTACATACTCACACTCCAAACTTGATGGCGCCTATAACAGCCCGTCTGAGGTGCGGGCCAATCTCCTTGATGATTCCCGGTGCTTGTGTTCCCTTCTTTAGTATTAGGAGTGTCTCCATCAGGCCCAACTCTTCTATGCGCTTCACGTCCCTGCCGTGGCCCGTTGTTATGAGGGCCTTTTCAACGTTCTCACTGATGGTTCCCGTTACGAAAAGCTTGTCATGACCGTCGCTCAGCCAGGACTTTATGCGCTTGAGCTGAGCATCGGTGAATGCCACTTCGACCTCCCTCGCGCCGAACTCGACAGTCGTAACAACGACCTCAACGGGCAGGTTGTCCACCCATCCGAACTTTCTGATCATCTCCCTGACGGGCATCTCACCAAAGGTTTCCTTGAGGTAATAGAGAGAAAGAAGCGCGTCCTTAGGCTTAGGAGAAAAAATTCCCATGTCAACGTAGGCGCCGTATCCGACCTTTCCAAGGTCTATGAACCTGCCGCGGTAAACTTCACTCTCTTTAACCGCACTCAGCCTGTAGGGAACTTCTCCGAATTCCTCGCGCACGAGGTTTGCCGATATTTCCTCATCTTCTCCGTTTAGACTGACCTTAACCCACTGCTTTTTGACAGCTGAAAGCTTCCACTCAACTTCTAAATCACCAAGGAACGACTTAAGCTTTTTGTCAAGCTTGAGAAAGCCGCTCCTGTCCCCGTAAACCTTCTCCAGAATAACTACTTCCTGCATCTCTACCATCCCCGAAGTTCATTAAATAGACCATTCAACTTGACTTTTTCGTGGACCTCTTTGGCTTCTTCTTGAGGCCGAGCTCGATTTCAAGATCCTCTATGCGCCTCTTGAGCTCCTCAACGACGACAGTGTTGTCGTACTGCATGAGCATGTTGCCGCATATCGGACACTGGAATTCGTACTCAATGGCCTCATCAAAGGTCAGCTTTGGATGTCCAGGAGTTCCGCAGTGGTAGTAAATCTCGCTGGTTTCTTCCTCAAGCATTTCCTTGAGCTTCTTTAGCTCGGCCATCTTTTTGGAGCGAATTATCTCCGGCAACCTCTTGGTCTCAAGGCGCCAGTAGTAATAATACCAGCCGGTCTCTTTATCCTTTATACGCTTGAACTCGGCCAAACCTTGGTCGTAGAGCATGTAGAGAACCTTTCTGACGGTGTTGACTCGGATGCCCGTTATCTCCGCTAGCTCTTCATCGGTTGACTCCTTCTTTTTCTCGAGAGCCTTGATTACCTCAACGGCCTCTTCTCCACCCATGTCCATAGCGAGTTCCAAGAGCTCCTTGTCCTTTCTCCTTGCCACAATAACGACCTCCAGAGAATATTTGACGATTCTGGGTTTGACCTCTGAGCTCTGTCCAATAATAGACTATGTGGTCTAGAGTATATATAGGTTTTTGTCAGATTTCCAACTCCAATGAACAGAAAAGAACATTGAATGAAAATTAGTCAGTGAAATACTCATCGAGCAGTCCTTGGCAGAGGGCTTGTAGAGCTCCATCACCTCGATATCCTCGATGACGTTGCCCTCCTTGAGCTTGAGCTTGACCTTGCCCCCGTATACCTGGAGATCATCGAGCATGCCGTAGATTGCATCCTCAGCCTCCAGAGGGCTCTTGAACTTCATTACATACTCTCCACTCTGGTCAATAAGCTTGACCCAGTACTCGTTCTTCCTCTTGAATGGTCTGGTGATCTTTGGTTTGAAGTTGTCCACTACGATTTCCAACCGAGTCACCTCCGAAATCGAGGTTCCCTGTCCTTCTTAACCCTTAGGGGTTCAATCTTTTAAGGGTTTCTAAAAAACTCAGGGTGGGTGGAGGCCTTAGGAGTGGCAGGATGCACCGGGAGCCCACAATAATCACCCTCAAGGCCTATCGAAGGGCAGCCTAAAGCCGAGCTCCTCCGCAATATCCATAACCTTTTCGAGAGGCACTATGGCCGCCCTGGCCCCTACCTTCTGAACGGTCAGATAGGCGAGCAACATTCCGAGAGTGGCGGCATCCCTTAGATGCCATCCGTTGAGAACACCGTATATCAGTCCAGCATCAAATGAATCACCGGCTCCGGTTGAGTCAACTACCTCAGCGCTGAGGCCCCTGACCTCATAAACGTTACCGTCCTCGTCCCGCAGAAGTGCCCCGCCCCCGTTGAGGGTTACAATAACGTTTTTGGCACGGGATTTGGATAGGTCAAGGTCACCAAACTTCCGCCTGAATTCATCCTCGTTCATTAGGAGGTAGTCAATCTTTTCCTCAATCCCCACTGGAAGCTCCGCCTCACCTATGTCCAAGGATACCTCTATCCCATTTTCATAGGCAAAGTCGACGACTTTAACTATGACCTCTGAAGGATTCGAGGAGAGGTGTACGTGCCCAGTACGGGCGAGGTAGTCAAAATCAACTTCCTTCATCAGGTTTGCGCCTGGATACTTAACTATCCTCTTGTCCTCGCCGTGTATCATCGCCACGGCTATGCCCGATGGAGCATCAACGACTTTTATCCCGTCGGTATTGACACCTATGCGCTTGAAATATGCCAGATGCGCCTCACCGATCTCATCCTTCCCAACGGCACCTATGAACCCAGTTTTAAGCCCGAAGTGCGCCAGCCAGGAGATTGTGTTAGCGGCCGCTCCCCCCAGACCAAAGAACGCACTTTTAGCACTCACCTTCTCGTGGAATTCAGGAAAGCGTTCAACGAGCATTATGATGTCATAGTTCAGATTGCCAATTCCTATTACGTCAAACTTATCCATCACCCTCACCTCTGAAAAGAAGGATACATGCTCTTTCGTTAATAACCTTGCGGTGATTCATGCGCAAGAAGCTTTGCATGGTAAAGTTGCAACTTTAGAACAATTAATACTTTTCTGCCACCATCAGGATGCTTGAGCGTTATCGAAAGTAGCACTTGCCAAGGGTCAAGACCAGGGAGAAAGATTTAAATATCCATTCTTACCCATATGTGAGTAAGAGGTGAACAAAAATGATGCTCATACTTGAGGTGTATTTCAAGAACTACCCCGCAAGGAGGAAGGTGGCGGAGTTCCTTTTCGAGAACGGCCTCAGCGTCAAGAATGGAAAGATATACCTGCGGAACGTGGAGGTCCCAATAAGCGAGCTATCCAGAGTTATCGGTGTTAACAGGAAGATCGTCTACCACACAATAGAATATATCGAGAAGACGTACCCGCTTAAACTCATATTCGAGAAGCTCAATCCTCTGTCTAGTCTGATAGAGGTCGCTCCGCTAATGGGGTGGGAAGTGCTCGAGATAGAGTTGGAGAAGGACGCTTATCTAACAGGATTTTCGAAGGTTCTGGAGCTGCTGGCAGAGAACGGGGTTCCAGTAATGGAAGTGTTCAGCAGAAACCTCCATGAGGAGCCGGGCAAGCTCTACATCGTCATCGATGGAACGCTGCCCGTTGATGTTTTCATGAAGATCAAGGAGATGGAGGGCTTCAAGAAGCTCATCCTCCACACACCGGAGAAGGATAAAGAAAAGTTCGTCTGCAACTACTGTGAGGTCAAGTACTGCCCCAAAAGGGTTCTCCTCGAGAGGGCATAACTCATCCGGCAACTCTGGAGCCCTGCTCTCCCCGAGGTTCTTCCCATTTTACCTCCACACGGGTTACCCTCGCCAGTGGCGGCCCCTGATGCGCCCAGCCTATCAAAGCCTCAACCCTCTCCAAATCGCCTTCAAGAACTGCCTCAACGGTTCCATCGGGCATGTTCTTAACCCACCCGCTCACGCCGAGCTTTCTCGCCTCTCTCTGCATGCTCCATCGGAAACCAACGCCCTGAACGCGGCCGTAGATTTTAATGTGTGCCCGCACCCGCTGCATATGGCATCCCACCGTTATTAACCCCGCAACCGATTTAAGCTTATCCATCGAAAACTCCTTGGAGGTGAGGGAAATGGAGATGATACTCGTCTACACCACTTTTCCAGACTGGGAGAGCGCCGAAAAAACCATCAAAACCCTACTCGAGAAGAAGCTCATCGCCTGCGCCAACCTGAGGGAGCACAAGGCCTTTTACTGGTGGGAGGAGAAGATCACAGAGGACAACGAGGTCGGCGCGCTCCTAAAGACCGACGTGAGTAAGTGGAAAGAGCTGAAGGAGGTCATCATAGAGCTTCACCCCTACACCGTGCCGCTCATAATGAGGGTAGACATCGACAAGGTAAACGGGGAGTATGCCCGTTGGCTCGAAGAGGTTCTGAAGTGATAAGGAAGGTCAAGCCCCAGGTCCGCGTGGTTGGCTTCGACGACGGGACTTTCTTCTTTTCTTCCAAGCTGAACCGAGATAAGACCATCCTAATCGGTGTCGTCATGAAGGGCTCTCAGGAGGTTGTCGGGGTTCTCTCGCGCTGGATAACAGTGGACGGAACCAACGCAACCGATGCAATGATAGATGCCGTCCTCAACTCCCGCTTCAAGGATCTCCGGGTCATCATGCTCAAAGGCATAACCTATGCCGGATTCAACGTCGTGGACGTTGAGAGGCTCCACCGCGAGACGGGACTTCCCGTTGTGATCGTGATCAGGAAAAAGCCCAACCTAGCGGCCATGGAGGAGGCTTTGAGAAAGCACTTTCCAGATGCCAGCGAGAGGATTTCCCTGCTAAGGAGGGCTCCTCTCCTGGTAGAGCTCGTCCCTAGGAGGCTCTACCTTCAGGCCGTTGGGCTTGACCAAGAAACCGCGGCCGAGATAGTTAGGGTGACCACGAAAACGGGACTCACCCCCGAACCTTTAAGACTAGCCCATATGATAGCAAGTGCAGTAATGACGGGCGAAAGCACTAGGGAGTAGCTTTTTAAGGTATGGAACAAAGGAAAAACGACCGATGATGGCAACAGGGTAGCTACCGAATTTGATGTGGAAGCCGTTCCAGTCTGAGGTTAGTCACACGGCACGAGCAGGACGGGGAGTTTGGAATCCCTTATGACCCTCTCCGCCGTGCTGCCGAGGAGCAGGTCCTTAATAAAGCTCCTCCCCTTCTTACCGATAACTATGAGCGTGGCCCTCTTGGCGATAGCGGTTCCTATTAGTGCCTGAGAAGCCGAACCAATGAGCACTTCCATCTCAAAAGGCACCTTAAAGCCCTTTGCAGACTTCTCGAGGTTCCTCTTGGCGATCTCTATGTTGTGCTCCAGATCATCAATCTTTCCGTAATCGACGGAGTGAAGAAGCACCCCTCTCTCCACGAGCTCCTCGAACTCCCTGACGGTTTTCAGCACCTTTATAGAGCACTTAGAGAAGTCTATTGAGATGAGGGGTTGCTTAAAGATCTCAGCGCAGTCCAGTGGAAGTTCAAAGCCCTCATCGTTCTTCACGTACTTGAGAAGAAGGACGGGCTTCTTGGTGGCTCTCGCGAGGTTCGAAGCCGTGCTACCCACGAACATTACCCTCCAGATGTTTTCGCCCACGCTCGGGATCACCACAAGGTCGATGTCGTGCTCCTCAGCTGCCTCAGAAATCTCTATCGAGGGGATGCCGATTCTCACTATGGGATTTACCCGCACGCCCGTCGTCTTCAGCTCCTTGGAGAGTTCTTCTAACCTATCTCTGTAGATATCCTCCAGTTCAAAGGCCTCGAACTCCGCAACGGTGATATCGATGACGTGGATGAGGTGAAGTTCCTCCACACCCAAAGAGAGCAACTTCGGAATGCAGTTCCTGAGCGCGTGGAGCGATATCTCGGAAAAGTCAGTCGGATACAAAATCTTCTCAAACATCCTTGACCACCCCAGTATTGTTTTGTCCATCGATGTTTATTACTGTTGCCCTGCTAGTGGAAAGTATTATAACACTCAGAGCCAATTTTGAGCGGTGATGATTATGGTGAAGAGGGTGCACATCTTTGACTGGCACAAGGAAAACGCCAAGAAGGTTGAGGAGTTTGCTGGCTGGGAGATGCCCATCTGGTACTCCAGCATAAAGGAGGAGCACCTGGCCGTTAGAAACGGCGTGGGCATCTTCGACGTTTCCCACATGGGTGAGTTCATATTCATGGGCAAGGACGCCCTGGAGTTCCTCCAGTACGTTACCACTAACGACATAGCCAAGCCGCCGGCCATAAGCGGAACCTACACTCTCGTTCTGAACGAGAGGGGCGCTGTAAAGGACGAGACGCTCGTCTTCAACATGGGGAACGACACCTACATGATGGTCTGCGACAGCGATGCATTCGAGAAGCTCGAGGCCTGGTTCAACGCGATAAAGAGAGGAATCGAGAAGTTCGGCGAGCTCGACCTTAAGATAGAGAACAAGACCTACGACATGGCAATGTTCTCCATCCAGGGGCCGAAGGCGAGGTACTTGGCAAAGGACCTCTTCGGAATAGACATCAACGACCTCTGGTGGTTCCAGGCCAAGGAGGTAGAGCTCGATGGCATAAAGATGCTTCTCTCGAGGAGCGGCTACACTGGCGAAAACGGCTTCGAGCTCTACTTCGAGGACGCCAACCCTTACCACCCCGACCCAACAAAGAGGGGCGAGCCCGAGAAGGCCCTCCATGTCTGGAAGACGATTCTGGAGGCCGGTGAGCAGTACGGCATAAGACCAGCTGGCCTCGGCGCTCGTGACACGCTCAGGCTTGAGGCTGGCTACACACTCTACGGCAACGAGACCAAGGAGCTTCAGCTCCTCAGCACGGACATAGACGAGGTCACCCCACTCCAAGCCAACCTTGACTTCGCGATATTCTGGGACAAGGAATTCATAGGAAAGGAAGCCCTCTTCAAGCAGAGGGAGCGCGGCATTCCGAGGAAGCTCGTCCACTTCAAGATGGTCGACAAGGGCATACCCAGGGAGGGCTACAAGGTCTACAAGGACGGGGAGCTCATCGGAGAGGTCACCAGCGGAACCAGCTCACCTCTCCTCGGCATTGGAATAGGCATCGCCTTTGTCAAGATGGAATATGCCAAGCCGGGCATTGAGCTGGAGATCGAAATAAGAGGCAAGCCCAAGAAGGCCGTGACCGTTGCTCCCCCATTCTATGACCCCAAGAAGTACGGCGCCTTCAGGGAGGAGTGAAAGCTTTTTATTTCCCTTTCCCATTTCTCACCATGTCCAAAAAGCACGCGGTTGGAGCGATTCTGCTGTGGTCAACGGTTGCCTCTGCATTCAAGCTCTCGCTTAGATACCTAACCCCCTCCAGCTACTATTCTACGCTTCCCTAACGTCGCTAATTCTCTTCGGGGTTCTCTGCTCCAGGGACTTCTCGCTTAGGGGAGAGAACCCCCGCTCAGCTTATCTTGGCCTGATAAACCCTTTCCTCTACCACACTGTCCTCTTCTCAGCATATGAACGCCTACCATCTCAGGAAGCGCAGGCTTTAAACTACACCTAGCCCCTAATGCTCGTCCTCCTCTCAGTTCCCATTCTGGGAAAGAAGCCGAGCTTTAGGGCACTGGTCGACCTGCTCCTCGGCTTCCTCGGTGCTCTCGTGGAGCTACGAAAGGAAACCTAGCCGACTTGGACTTTACCGATCCTCTCGGCGTTCTCTTCGGCTTCGGGAGCGCGATAATATGGGCTCTCTACTGGATTCTCAACCTCCACGACGAGAGACTTTTGGTGGAGAAGATGTTCTGGAACTTCATCTTCGGCTTTGCCTACAGTTCAGTCATAGTTTTTTCTCAGCGGGAGCATTGAGATATCAGAGGCAAAGGCTCTCGCCGGAGCCGTTTACGTCGGCCTCTTTAAGATGGGGATAACGTTTCTCCTCTGGTATAAAGCCGTTGAAAGCGACGTGGCTTTCGCATCGAGCCTGGCTTATTTAGTGCCATTCCTCTCGTTGGTATTCATATCGGAGGTCGTAGGCGGGAGCATAGCCCCGTCAACGGTTGTGGGACTGGCGATGATAGTTGGGGGCATACTGCTCGGAAAGAAGTGAACAAGCTTTGAATTAGCGGCAACCTTTGCGAAGTTGACCAAAGTTGTGACTGCTCGATAAATTGACCGATTACCAGTGTGCACCCCCAATGCGCTCACATGAAGTATGATTTCAGTGTAAGGAGCGCATTGAATCTTGAGTCTGCTTTTCTTTTTGACGCCCGAAGGGCGTCGATTGGGGGAACTCAGAATGTAGGTGTGTTGTGAAATTCTAAAGAATATAAAACATCCTCTTGGGGATGCAACTTTAATCTGGCCTGTTAAAACAGTCAGAACTTTTTGATAAACTTCGACTTCGCGAAGTTTGAGAGAATGGTGGGGGCGCGGGGATTTGAAAACGGTCGGATCGGATGACGTCCGCGGGTTTCTCCGGGTCAGAGCTCCAAAGGCTCATCCCCAATCAGCAAACCCGCAAGTCCTCATACCTCTGGAGCCCGCGATGATGGACCAAGCTACACCACGCCCCCATCCAGCCTAACCTTACTGAGAGCAGGTTTATAAGTTTTGTGTTGGACGGAAGTTTTATTAACTTTGGCTTATAAAAATTTAACAAGGTGATTGTTATGGAGGAGCCCATCCTCATCGGAAAGGACAAGTTCATGATAAGCGAGGACGAGACAGCCAAGAGGGAGCTCCGCGTTGTTAAAGTCCACGACGACGTCATCCAGGTTCAGGAGGAGGTTCACGGGATAATAGCCCTTGTTGGCGCCAGCTCAAGCGTCAATATCAAGAAGGAAGAACTGAAGAACCTCATCAAGGTTGTCAAAGAAAAGTTTGGCTGGACGGACATCTGCGAGTGAGCTTTTCGCTTCTTCCCAAAACTTCGGTTTTTGACGTCTTTCTGTGTATCATTTATGGTGATATTAACGTTTTATAAGTATAAAAGTGATTAGAGATACCGAGGTGATTGCTATGGCCATTGGAGAAAAGATAACCATCAGCGTCATCAAGGCAGACATAGGTGGCTGGCCCGGGCATTCGAGGGTTCACCCTCAGCTCATCGAGACGGCTGAAGAGGCTCTGGCTAAGGCCAAGGAAGAAGGCACCATAATTGACTTCTACGTAGCCTATGCAGGTGATGACCTCCAGCTCATCATGACCCACAAGAAGGGCGTTGACAGCCCAGATGTTCACGGTATGGCCTGGAAGGCCTTCGAGGAGGCCACCAAGGTCGCCAAAGAGCTTGGCCTCTACGGAGCCGGCCAGGACCTTCTCAAGGACGCCTTCAGCGGCAACATTCGCGGTATGGGTCCTGGCATTGCCGAGATGGAGATAACCCTGAGGAAGAGCGAGCCGATAGTTACCTTCCACATGGACAAGACCGAACCTGGAGCCTTCAACCTGCCGATATTCAGGATGTTTGCGGATCCATTCAATACCGCCGGACTGGTCATAGACCCCAGCATGCACATTGGCTTCAGGTTTGAAGTCTGGGATATACTCAAGCACAAGCGCGTTATACTCAACACCCCAGAGGAAGTCTACGACCTCTTAGCTCTTATCGGCGCCAAGAGCCGCTACGTGATAAAGCGCGTCTTCCCGAAGGAGGGCCACAAGATAAGCAAGGATGAACCGGTAGCCGTTATCAGCACGGAGAAGCTCTACGAGATAGCCGGCGAGTACGTCGGCAAGGATGACCCAGTTGCCATTGTTAGGGCCCAGAGCGGCCTCCCGGCCCTTGGAGAAGTCCTCGAGCCCTTCGCCTTCCCGCACCTCGTCAGCGGCTGGATGCGCGGAAGCCACAACGGCCCTATAATGCCCGTTCCGATGCACTACGCCAACCCCACGAGGTTCGACGGTCCACCGAGGGTCGTTGCCCTCGGCTGGCAGATAAGCCCAGAAGGAAAGCTCGTCGGCCCAGTTGACCTCTTCGACGACCCAGCCTTCGACTACGCCAGGCAAAAGGCCCTTGAGATAACCGAGTACATGCGCAGGCACGGACCCTTCGAGCCTCACAGGCTGCCTCTCGAGGACATGGAGTACACTACACTTCCGGGCGTCCTCAAGAAGCTGGAAGAGCGCTTTGAGGACATAGAGTGATTTCCTTTCTCCTTTCTCGTGTTCTATTCTCAGTTTCTCCTCCTAACTTATGTAGACACACAACTTTTAATATCCCAACGACCTAATCCTTACATAGGCTCGCCGGAAGCCTTAAATATTCTTGATTCCGATATCAACACTCGAAGTGATACAAAGGGGTGAGACCATGAAGTTCACTGTCCTCAAGCTCAACCTAAGTGAAAATAAAGTTGAGAGCGAGGAGCTAGAAAAGGAAGGAATCTATGGAATCATCGACTATGGAATCGAGCTCCACGAGAGCCTTAAAACTTATGAACTCAAACCATATGATCCAGAAAATGTTGTCGTTATGGGGATGGGACCCTTTGCGGGCTCGACACTTCCCGGAGCTCACAGGCTGATGTTCTTCTTCCGCTCACCGCTCTATGGAACGCTCTTCCCCTCGGCCATGGGTGGAGCGGCCTACGCCTTCAAGAACGTCGGGATTGACTTCGTCACCTTCGAAGGCAAAGCAGAGAAGCCCGTCGTGGTACTCCTCTACAACGACGGCAAAAACGTCAAAGTCAAGCTTCACGAGATTGATGCTGAGAAGGTCATCGAGATCTGGCGCGGCTACAAGGACGAAGAGGGTGTCTATGCCCTTACGCAGTACCTAATAGACATCGTCGGCGAGAAGGTTCAGGGTATAGAGTACAGAATAGCCGTCGTTGGCCCGGCCGCGCTGAACACCAACTACGGCGCAATATTCTCTCAGGCATTGAGGAACGGTAAGAGGCTAGTTGGAAGCGAGGACTGGGCCGCCCGCGGTGGTTCCGGAAGCGTTCTCCTCAGGGCACACAACGTGGTCGGCATAATCTTTGGAGGAAAGCCAAAGAAGAAGGCCTTCCCAGAAGAAGACATCTCCAACTTCAAGACCGCCAAGACCATCGTTGAGGGCGTCCACAAGAAGTCCTACAACGAGATTATCAGCGAGAAAACAACGAAGTACCGCTTTAACCCGAAGCTCAACACTGGCGGAACCTTCGGCGGCAACTATCCGGCAGAGGGCGACTTCGTCCCGATACTCAACTGGCAGATGCCGTACATCCCAAAGGAGGAGCGCATAAGGATCCACGAGAGCATAATAAAGCATTACTGGGAGCCCTTCAATAAGGAAGCCATCGAAACCAAGAACTGGACGACCTGCGGCGAGCCGTGTCCCGTCGTCTGTAAGAAGCACCGCCGCGGCCACCACGTTGAATACGAGCCCTATGAAGCCAACGGCCCGCTCAGCGGAAGCATAAGCCTGAAAGCAAGCGACATAAGCGTTCATGCGGTTGACGCCATGGGCTTCGACGCGATTGAGTTCGGCGGAACGGCAGCGTGGGTCCTTGAACTGGTTCACCGCGACCTGCTCAAGCCAGAGGAGGTCGGTGTGAGCGGAAAACCAGAGTTCACCAAGGAGGCCCTCCTTGAACGCCCGGTCAAGGCGAGTGAGGTCAATGCTAAGCTCGTGGCCGAGTTAGCGCACCGCGTTGCCTTTGCTGAGAACGAGATAGCAAGAATAATTGGCTTCGGCAAGAGAAAGGCAAGCAAGATACTCGACGAGAAGTTCAAGGACAGGCTTAAGTACGGCGAGAGCTTCAGGGACTACGGCGTGTTCGTCCCGCTCGGCGAGGACGGTGAGATGACGCCGACGATGTACTGGGCCATAGGTAACTACATCCCGCTGCCGATTCAGGGAAGATACTGGACATTCTACCAGTTCGGCGTCTTCCTTGAGCCGGAGGAGCTGGCGAGCAGGATAATAGCAAGCGCACTCTGGGAGTTCTGGTACGACAACGTCGGCTGGTGCCGCTTCCACCGCGGCTGGATGAAGCCCGTCCTCAAGGCACTCTTCATGGACGCCTACGGAGAGAACGTCGACATGGAGGAGCACGCGAAGAAGCAGATAAAGCGCCTCATTAAGTTCGCGAAGAAATCTGGATATATTCCAGTATTCTGGGACAGCATGCGCGTCATTGACCTAGTCGCTGCCGGCAGCGAGGAGTTCGGCAACGAAAAGTGGACGGAAAAGTTTAAGATAGACAAGGTTGGCACGGCGAAGGAATACCTTGAAAAAGTGCTCAATGCGTACAGCGAGATGCTTGGAGTCGATTGGAGGCTCTGACCTTTCATTTTCATCTATTTGTGAAGAAAGACGATTGTCAGCTTTCTATCCCTGTAAACAGGTTTAAATCCAAAAATGTTGGAAAAACAAAAACGTGGGTGGCTAACTATAACCGAGAAGCCTAAGGATATCGAGCGCTAAAAACGTTGCTATCGGATCCCCCTGCTTGGGATTCTCGTAGGGAGCGTAAGAAAAAAACCGTAGGGACACTTTCTCCGCTCAAGGGCCTTTACTATCTCTTCTTTGCCTTCAACTTTGGCCCCACATGAATTTAGAGCCAGCAGCGCGTATCTAGTTATTGGCAGAGACCACCACAAGGCGCCGTTTCTGTTGGATTCAATAAACTTCACTGTCTTTCCATCCCTGTAACCGTACCCAAGCTCGTTGAGGATTAAAACTGAGTAAAGCGTTGTTTCGAGCCTAACAATTTTTATTTTGGATATTTTGCTGCCAAATGCACCATCATCCCTCAAGTCCAAAACGAAGGAGGTTACAGTTTCTTTCCATGATTCGTCGATTTCAATGCCCAGTTCCCTACTCATTACAAGCAGATAGTATACATCCTTGAGGAGATAGTGGTTGTGATAAACAGCGGACAGATTCAGGTTGGTGATGAAGTTCTGCAAGCGGGGCTTTACAATCTTCTTAAGATTCTCATTGGGGATACCCAATACCCTTAAGGCCCTGTACTCTGCCCATATTGCACTCGGTTTGTCTTCGTCTGAAAGCTCTGAGAGCAGGTAGTCCTTGACTTTCTCCTCTCTTGGCACTGTATAGTTCAGACTGCCCAGTGGGTAGTGTCGATGTACCCTCTTTTGGCCCCATTCGTATCGGAGTACGAACCATCTGAGCACTTGTATTTGGAAATATCGGCCAATATTTCTCTCCTGAGTGTCTCGTTTTTGATGTTTTCTTCCTTCATAAAGCGCGCAAGAGTGTGAAGATCATAAAAGCCAAGGTTATTTACCTCACGGGATGCATCATCAAACACTGTTCTCGCCAGCTCATACATTCTGGTGTAATTTGGTATCTCCGCAGGGGAATAGCCGGACATCACGAGAAGCTCCCTGAGCTGAAGAAAGTTCCACACAAAATTTAAGGAGTGCTCCGGCTTCAGGGAGAGCCAGAGGGACATGGAAACGTTCTTCGCAAGGGGGGAGTTCAGTAAAATAAGGCTTTTTGCATGCAAGAAAGTCTCGTTTGACTTCTTCATATCTTCAAGGATGAAGTTTTCAATGGTTTCCCTGCTTCCCAGACTCAAATTAAACTCCTTGAGGAGCGTTAACAGGTAATAGACATCAACAACGGAAAAATAATCCTGCCTGTTGTAGAACTCCCCCTCGTAGTCCTTCAAAAATTCCCGGGTTTTCTGGGGATGTGCAGGGCTCAGGTTCAGTAGAGCCAACGTCAGAACCCCGTGGTACTTCGCATATAGGGTGGGGAGTATCGTAAAAGACACGTCACTGTCCCAGCCGCCCGTAACCAGATCCTGGGCAAGTTCAAGGCGTCTTACCGTCCAGTTCCCCCAGGAGGGGCTTATCACTCCCTGAGCGGTCGGTTTTTCAGTGTGGGGGACTTTTGTTAAGGCCACAATAGCCGCGACGCTCAATAAAATCAAGAGAGAGGAGAGAATTTTTTTCTCATTGTCTCACCTCAAAACGCAGAGGAGTCTACTGCCACGGATGTACTCGTATCGAGACTTCTAAATACACCCTTTTTGACCCAAATGTTGCTATAGGCTTAGAGCTCACCCTATACATCCGCACTTGAAATAATCATAAACAGTTAGTGTCCCGTCGTATGGATGGAATATTGAGTCGTAATTACTGACACTGTCTTCTCCAAAAGAACCATCTATTGAAACCCATGAACTACCGCCGGACACTTGAATCGATAGTCTCGGTGGAAGCTATATAGTAACCCCTATGCTCCAACCGTCAGTGTATGTTTCTCCGTAGAACGATAATTTGTTGATCAACTTGATGCTCTTACAGTTGTATTGGTAGGTTAGGTAAGGTGGATATTCCATAATTGCTGTACTATGGGCATAGTGATACACGCTAAAGTCTACAGTTTCCACTGGATCGTAATAGTCTATTCTAAATCTAGCAGAGAGTGCTGCACCTATCGATAGTTTTATTTTCTTGTTATCGTTTAGTTTAAGAGTTGTAACCCTGTAATTATAGTCAGAGTTAGTTATGACATTTCCATAGTTACTCTCTGTTGTCACGTCATCCCATTTGTTCAAAACGCGCTTTACCATCAGTTGATTGACTTTTTCTAATATATCACCCTACCCACTTCCGAAGTTTGCCCTATAATTATCATTCCGTTGCTCATCTTTCTCAGTGGAACATTCACTCCATCAACCGTAATTTTCTCGTTGGTACTAATCTTTTCTGAAGCCTCTGGCGCCGGATACTGCTCTGCGTATACTGCCCTTCCTAAGGTTCCAACCATCAGCAGTCCAATTAGGACTGCTAGCAATGGCTTCCGTCGCAAGTTGCTCACCTCCTATAAGTTTTTGCATTACTATCTAGACAACTTGTCTTTATAAATTTTTTCTTTTACTATAAGTAATTTATCTTTATTTTTTTGAGTATAAATTTTTTTAGAGTTAAGTTTTACGATTAGAATGAACGAAAAGAAAGCAGAGTAAAGGAGTTGCATAGTCATGCAATAGCTAAACCCTTATATTCTCCCTCTCCCTCAGCTTTTCAGGTGGGATAGAATGAGGGCAGTGGTTGTAGGCTCTGGAATCGGAGGACTGCTAACCGCATCATTCCTGGCTAAAAACGGCTACGAAGTTACTGTTCTCGAAAAAGCACCCTACATCGGGGGAAGATGCACAAACTTAAACTACAAAGGCTTCGGTCTCTCAACCGGAGCGTTCCACATGATACCCCACGGCAAGGATGGGCCTTTGGCTTACCTCCTCAAGCTCCTCGGTGCAGATGTTCAAATCGTGAACTCCAATCCCAAGGGCATGATTTTCTATGAAGGAAAGACCTTTCACTACCGTGAGGGCTGGAAGTATCTGAGCTTCATGGAAAAGGCCCGGGCTTTGAAGCTCATGGCCGACATAAAGCGCGGAAAGCTGCCCCAGGGAGAAGAAGCCGAGATGAGCGGCCGCGAGTGGATACGCGAGAGGATAGGCGACAATGAGTTCGTTGACCCCTTCATCAAAAGCTTCCTCGGCTGGGCCGACAGCGTTCTGGACGTTCCAGCGATAGAGCTTGCCAGGGAGATAAAGGCCGCTTTGAGATGGGACGGGCCTGGTTTAGTCAAGGGCGGCTGTAAGTCAATGCCTGAGGCCCTCTCCGTGATAATCCGCATGAACGGCGGAAGGATACTCACAAAGAAGAAGGCGGTCGAGGTTGACGTTGAAGGAAAGAAGGTAATCACCGCCGACAACGAAGAGCTTACCTACGACGTGCTCATCTCCAACGTCGGGGTAAAGGAGACGGTAAGCCTCATCGGCAGAGATGCCTTCGATAGGGACTACCTCAAGCGTGTCGATGAATTAAAGCCCAGCGAGGGAATAAAGTACAACGTCGCTTTGAAGGGAGAGACCAGGATTGGAAACACTGTCGTCTTTACCCTCGACACAGAGAAGATAAACGGCTACAACGAGCCGAGCTCGATAAGCCCTGAGCTCGCTAAAGAGGGATACACCCTGATAATGCTCCACCACGCTCTGCAGAGCAGAAACGTCAAGGCCGAGCAGAAGAAGGGCATCGAGGACATCTACCGAATCTTCCCCGACCTTGATAATGAGGGGGAGATTCTGCTGATTCAGACCTATCTCGACAGAAACCCCGTGAACAGGGTCGCGAGCGGCCAGCTCGTCGAGGATTTCCCGATAAGAGATGTTTACGTCGTCGGCGACGCCTACAAGCTCTCTGGCGGAATAGAGGTCGAAGGAATAGCCCTTGGTGTCATGAGGACGCTTGAGAAGCTCGGCCTTGGAAGCTTCTCCGAGTGGTATCTGTGAGCTTTCTTTCATTTTGTAAACCTTTTCTGGAAAGTTCCGAAGCTTTTTCTAATGCACAAGGCTGAAGACTAAGGAACGCTTTTATTCCTTGAGACAAAGTTATGAATGGAGGTGAGGGTATGAGGAGAGTTGTAATAGCCCTTGGCGGGAATGCTATCCTTCAGCGCGGCCAGAAGGGTACTTATGAGGAGCAGATGACGAACGTCATGAAGACCGCAAAGCAAATCGTTGATATAATCCTCGATGGCGATTATGAAGTTGTAATCACCCACGGAAACGGCCCCCAGGTTGGAGCGCTCCTCCTTCACATGGACGCCGGTCAAAGCGTTCACGGAATTCCCGCCCAGCCCATGGACGTTGCCGGAGCGATGACCCAGGGACAAATAGGATACATGATCCAGCAGGCGATAAGAAACGAGCTGAAGAGGAGGGGCGTTGAGAGGCCCGTCGCGACTATAGTGACACAGACTCTCGTTGACAAGAACGATCCGGCTTTCCAGAACCCGAGCAAGCCTGTTGGCCCGTTTTATGATGAAGAAACTGCGAAAAGGCTCGCCAAAGAGAAGGGTTGGGTGGTCGTTGAGGACGCCGGCAGGGGCTGGAGGCGCGTTGTGCCGAGTCCGGATCCAATAGGTCACGTCGAGACCCCTGTGATTCAGAATCTAGTGGCGAAGGGATTCATAGTCATAGCCAGCGGCGGCGGTGGCGTTCCCGTTATCGAGGAGGATGGAGTTCTCAAGGGAGTTGAGGCCGTCATAGACAAAGACCTTGCCGGAGAGAAGCTCGCAGAAGAGGTAAACGCCGACATCTTCATGATTCTAACCGACGTGAACGGAGCCGCTATAAACTACGGCAAACCCGACGAGAGGTGGCTTGGAAAAGTTACCGTCGAAGAGCTCAGGCGCTACTATGAGGAGGGCCACTTCAAGAAGGGCAGCATGGGGCCAAAGGTTCTCGCCGCTATACGCTTCGTCGAGTGGGGCGGCGAGAGGGCCATTATAGCCGCGCTGGATAAGGCTGTGGAAGCGCTCGAAGGCAATACCGGAACTCAGGTCATAAAGGGCTGAACCAAAGCCTATAAATATCCTCATTCTCCTTCTTCATTTGGTGAGAACATGAACGACACTACTACTGGGCTCTTCGGTTCACTCCTGTGGTGGCTGTTCTTCCTCTACCTGCTCCTCTGGCCCCAGATGCAATACAGAGGCTTACAGATGGCACGGGCGAGGATACTGCAGAGACTCTCAAAGAAGAGAGGTTCAACGGTTATAACGCTGATACACCGCCAGGAAAGCGTCGGCCTCTTCGGCATACCATTCTACAAGTTCATCAGCATCGAGGACAGCGAGGAAATACTCAGAGCCATAAGGATGGCCCCTAAGGACAAGCCTATAGATCTAATAATCCACACGCCCGGCGGCCTAGTGCTGGCGGCAACCCAGATAGCAAGAGCGCTTAAGGACCACCCTGCCGAGACGAGGGTTATAGTGCCCCACTACGCGATGAGCGGCGGAACACTGATAGCGCTAGCAGCTGACAAGATAATAATGGATCCGCACGCGGTTCTTGGACCGGTTGACCCGCAGCTTGGCCAATACCCAGGACCGAGCATAGTGAGGGCCGTCGAGAAGAAGGGCGTCGACAAGGTCGACGACCAGACATTAATCCTGGCGGACGTCGCCGAGAAGGCCATAAAACAGGTACGAGACCTCGTTTACGATCTTCTGAAGGACAGGTATGGAGAAGAGAAGGCCAGGGAGCTGGCGCAGATACTTACGGAGGGACGCTGGACGCACGACTATCCGATAACCTACGAAACCGCCAAGGAGCTGGGCCTCCACGTCGAGACTAACGTTCCTGAGGAAGTCTATGCTCTTATGGAGCTCTACAAGCAGCCAATGAAACAGAGAGGCACGGTTGAGTTCATGCCATACACCTCAAAGGGAGAAAACCCTTGAAGGCCTAATTTTCGTTTACTTTCATTTATTTCTAAACCAGCTCAAAATTTTCAGCCAAAAAGTTTTTAATTACTCTCGCCGTTCACCTACCAGATGTTTGGAGGAAGCTCACGGGCTATTCTAAAAATAGGGAAGGGGAAGAGAGATGCAAATGAAAGTAGACCCAGAAGAAATTAAGAGGATCAAGAGGGAGATTGAGGCGCTCGAGAAGGAGAGAAATGAGATTCGCGCCAAACTTGATGAGCTCGAAAAGGAGCTTCAAATCTGGATAACAAAGAGGGACGAAAAGAACAATGAGGTAAAACAGCTCCGCCAGAAAGGCAGGGAGTATAAAGCCAAGAGGGATGAAATCAACCAGCAGATTCAGGAGCTAAAGAAGAACCGCGAAGAGATCAACGCCAAGCTCGACCTGCTCTACCAGGAGATACTTGAGTACAGGACGAAGAGGGACGAGTACAACCAGCTCAGAAGGCTCAAGATGCCGCCCGAGAAGATACAGGAGCGCATAGAGAAGCTCGAGTGGGAGCTCCAGACCAACCCAAACATAACGCCCGAGCGCGAGAAACAGATAGTCGACCAGATTCAGGTTCTCGCAACCGAGCTCGAGATAATCCAGCAGGCCGAGAGGTTCCACAACAAGCTCGTCGAGACCAGGAAGAAGGTCGACCAGCTCAAGAAGGCCAGGAGGGCCATCAGCATGGAGATACAGAAGCTCGCCAACCAGAGCCAGCAGTTCCACGAGCAGATGATAAAGTCCTTCAACCAGGCCGACGAGGTCAAGAAGGAGGCCGACGAGTACCACCAGAAGGTCGTCGAGCTCCGCGAGAAGATCCGCGAGGTCAGGAAGCAGCTCCGTGAGATCGAGAGGAAGATAAGGGAGTACGATGAGAAGCACAAGGAGCTGATCGCCTACAGGCTCGTGGCAAGGATGCGCTCCAAGAAAGACGCCAGCTTTGAGAAGGCAGTGGAGGCCCTCGAGAAGTTCAAGCGTGGCGAGAAGCTAACGCTGGACGAGCTGCTGCTCCTCCAGAGGTACAATCTTGTCTGAGGCCTGACCATGGAGGCACTCAGACACGAAGGTCCTGGAAGACTGGGCCTCGTTAGATTGGGAGATTACTCCTTTAGAACCCCCGCTTTGGCTGGGGTAGATTTTACCATCTCCCCCTTCAACTCCTTCTTCCATCCAAGCGAGCCTAGGGAGTACGACTTCAACCTCGCCCCAGCGATACCACTCGGCTTTTACACCCCTTCCGAGGTCATAGAGAAGGCCATCGGAAGGCTCTGGAGCGTGAACTACGAAGGCTTCAACGCCTTCTATCTCCCGGCATTAAGGAGAACCGAGTATCTTCCTGAGTTCTTCAAGATAATCGAGCGGTACAACTTCGAGGCCGTTTATCTGGGCAACTCTAAGATTCTCGTCAAGGAGTACCGCTACTTCGTGAGAATCATGAGGGAGCTCCGCGAGAGGTTTCCGAACATCATGATAATCGCCGATTTGGAGCCCTTCTTCTACCCATTGGCAGTTTACCTCGGCGTTGATGCGTTCGACACCCGCTCGCTGAAGCTCTACGACTTCCACGGTAAGGGATTCACGCAGTACAGCCCCTTCATTTGGAGAGAAGGCGAGAACTCCCTTGACTTCGCCCGTGAGACAATACTTCTCGTCAGAAAGGCCCTAGAAGAAGGCAAGCTTCGCTATCTGGTTGAGAACCTCTTCCACACCCAGTATCACGCGGGCATACTCAGAATAGCCGACCTAGAACACGGCGATTACCTCGAAAAATACACGCCGATCCAGAAGGAGACGGTCTACTTCATAAGCGACGCCTCTATCAGGCGGCCAGAGGTTAAGCGCTGGCATGCTCGCGTTGTGGAGAGGTTCGTTCCGCCCAAGAACACCGAGTTGCTCCTCCTCTTCCCCTGCTCAGCTAAAAAGCCCTACTCCCACTCGCGCTCCCACACGCTCTACCGCAAGGCAATGAAAGAAGCCCTAGGCTCTGGCATAGCAAAGGTCCACGAGCTGATTTTAACCTCCCCCTTCGGAGTCGTCCCAAGGGAGTGGGAGTGGTTAGCAAAGTACGACATAGTCGTCACCGGTCACTGGAGTGAGGAGGAGATCAAGCCAGCGGCAAAGCTGCTCGCGAAGACCCTGGAGAAGTACCCGAAGGACGTCCCGATAATAGCCCACCTCGACGAGGCCTACGTGGAGATAGCCAAGCTAGCCTCGGAGATAAGCGGCAGGGAGATAATCTTCACCCGCGTGGAGAACGGGACCACGAGCAGGGAGAGCCTGAACTCGCTGAGAGAAACGCTGAGCCAGTTCGACCTTGAGGGAACCAAGGAGGACAGGACCTACCGCTACTTTGAGGGCATAAGGAAGGTCTTCGACTTCTACTTCGGCGTTGGCGCTGGAGAGGCCGTTCTCCCAGAGAACTGCCAGGTCAAGGGCTCGAAGATGCTGAGGCTCTTCGTGGACAACCAGCAGACGGGTACCTACAGGGACGGCGTGATAAGCGTAACGCCCTACGGAATGCAGAGGATATACGATGCCATAAAGTCATACTGGGTGAAGGTGGACTTCGAGCTCCGCGGTGATGTCTTCGCAGTGGGCGTTGGCGAGGCCGATGAGAGAATTCGTCCGGACGACATCGTTGGCGTTGTTAGGGACGAGAGGATTATTGGCGTCGGGAAGGCCGTCCTCAGCGGCGAGGAGATGGTGAGGGCTAAGAAGGGCGTTGCCGTGAAGGTCAGGAAAAGGGCATAGCTATGAGGAGGGCCATTGGACTTCTTTTTTAGCCCTGGCAGTTCTCGCACCTCTTCCTCATGCTTCTGCAGGGTACAACGGGGCCGAAAGAATGGAGTTTGATGTGGTCATCATCTCAGGCGATTCAGCTATCCTTTCGGTGACTTACACAACGTACTCCCCCTCCATGAGCGGTTCGCTCGTCCTCACAGTCTGCTGTCTGAGCTTCAACTTCTACGCCAACTCCAGCGGGGCATACTTAATAGACGAATCGTGGGAGAAGCCAGTGGTTTACTGGTACAGGGGTTTATACTACGTCTTCATCACCCCAACAATCGGAAACAACTCACTTGAAGTCTTCCGTCCGGGGGAGGGCTGCTTTGAGAGGATCACCACGATAAGGCCGGAGATTGAGGACTATCAGATGGACTTCGCCGTCGCGATGCCCTACCTCGTGGTCAGGGTTGCGCCGTGGAAGCTCGTGGCGATAAACATCACCAAGAACGTGACGGTCGATACGCTGGATTTGACCAGAGAGGAGAACGGAGCCTACTTCAAGGGCGTGACCGTCGTTAAAGAGGGGAGCAGAACCAGCCTCGTCGGGGATAACCCGGAAAGTCCACCATCTCCCTCAAGCCGGACCTGCGGGACGGAAACCTTATCGTAGCCCTGGGCAGGGGAAGGTTTCCATACCCGTAGAAAGGCTCAGGCCCTACCTCTGGAGCGAGGAGGAGGCGGAACATATCAGCGTTTACCCGTTGGAAAGCGGCATTTTGATGATCCCCCGATGTAATGCACTATTTCGCGCCCGATGCGAACTCCACCGGCGAGCTCCTCATCTTTGGGAACGAGGAAATTCCTGTGCGTTCGATTTCAGCGGTTTACGTCATCCACTACAACGGGACTTTGAAGGCGTTCAAGCTTGGAGAGCCCGCGGGCAGTGGGTTTATTGTGAATGCCGGGAACGTGTCGTTCAGAGACTGTAATCCCACGGAGACGCATGAAGTCGCCTTCTGGACTGCCGTCATTCTCCTGGCCGTCATAGAGTTCATGGGGGTTCTTCGGGGTGAAGAAATGAGAGAAAACGCTAAAAAGCCCACCTAATATTCTCAAACATGCCCAAGCACTTCAAGAAGGGCGTCAAGAGAGAGCACCACTTTCTCAAAGGCCTTGAAAAGCCCCTCGAAGAGATAGCTCAGATTTCCGGAGTTAAGAAAGTGATCCCAGGCAGGATATATGCGAGCGACTCAAGGGGCTTCGAGATAAAGGTCTCGCGGGAAACGATCACCGGGTTGAAGCTGATAGCGAAGAGTGATGGCAGTGTTCAGGAAATCTTCCTGGTTGTTGATAAGGAAGACAGGGAGAGGGTTTGGAGGGAGATTGAGAGGACGGTGGGTGAATGGTGCGGTTAAATCTCCTCAATTTGGGGGATTACCTCCTCAGGAGTTCCTGCCAGCACCACCCTCCCCGCGGCTATCACAAAGATTCTGTCCGCGAACTCAACCAGCGGGCGCCAGATGTGGGAGACCACGACCATGTTGGCCCCCTTTTCCGCCTGCTCGCCTATGACTTCCGTTACTTCTCTGATTCCCTCCAGGTCGAGATTCGCCAGTGGCTCGTCCAGGAGCACCAGTTCCGGTTTTCCGAGGAACGCCTGGGTGAGGCTGATTCTTTTGAGCATGCCGGCGGAGTACTCCCCCATCTTCCTGTCGAGGTATTTCACCGCGGAGAACAGCTCCGCCGCCTTGAGGACTTCGTCTTCATCCAATCTCTTGACCTCCGCCAGGTAGCCGAGCCATTCCCTGGCTGTTCTGTGTTTTGGGAGCGCAGGGGGGTCGAAGGAGACCCCTATTCTTCTCCTCAGTCCATCGTTGCTCCACGGATTTTCTCCCAACACTTTGATTTCTCCCCTGCTCGGCCTGTACAGGCCGGCACAGAGATTGAGGAACGTTGATTTTCCACCGCCGTTGGGACCGAGGATGAGCGTAAATCCCTCATCGATTTCAAGGTTTATCGAATTCAGGGCAACCAGCCTCCCGAACCGCTTGGTGAGGTTCCTCGCGGTTATCATTTCCTTCGCCCCTCCCTCAGCAGGATAACCGCCAGTAGGAAGGCACTCATTGTCCCCAGACCGTATCTTATGTTGAGCACCGCTACCGAGGGGTACCTGTTGATGACCCTCACCGCTATCGTCACGGGCGTCATGGTCCGGATCGAGAAGTAGTAGGGGCCAGAATGCTCCAGCACGATCCTGCCCCTGAAGCTGCCAGTCACGTTCCTCTCAAGGATTGTCCTTCCGCTTTCGGGGTCGAAGACCCTGACGGTGTAGCCCGTTCCATCGTCCGCGCTGGAGCTCAGTATGGCCATTCCCGAAGAGGGCACGATGATCCCCTGCTCCATGAGGATGACCTCAGAAATTGGCTGGATTAGCATGTTCTTCTCTATCGGGAACACGAGGAGGGTCATGATGACCACCGACAGCAGTACCGCCTTCAGGAGCCTCATGAGACGTCCCTCCACTCGCTGAGTATAAGAGCTATCCCCAGCATCACCGCCGGAAGGAGAAGCCCCACGTAGAAGGAACCGTCAAGGAACGCCACTATCCTGTCGGCGGGGTAAAACTGAGTCGTGTAGGCCTTGAAGAACGCATCATCAATTATCGCGGGGGGAAGGTTCCTCAGTTTGAGCACGAGGGGGACGTAAAGGAGCGTGATACTTCCCAAGAGGGAGGCGAAGGTGTTCGGGGAGAGCATCGCAACCAGGGCAGACAGGGACACCCCATAAAGCACCATCATCACCCAGTAGAGGATGTAGCCTGCCAAAAAACCCTCATCGAGGAGAGCTTTCTTCACGAGGTTCGGGATATCTCCGTAAATGTAGAAGAACGCCAGAAAGGCCGGCAGGATTGAGGCGAGGAAGAGCAGCACCATGGCGGAGAGTGCCTTCGAAAGGACCACGGAGTGGTTCCTGACGGGCAGGCTGTAGACGCTTTTGGCAACCCTGGTATCTCTGTCGTACCTGAGCATCAGCGAAACCAGCAACGCTCCAGTGAGGGCAAATATCGTGTACTCCTCAACTCCCAGTCTCGGAAGGGTGAGGCCAATGTTCTTGGCAGATTCGGAAACTATTACGCTGTCCGGTCCGGCTATCATGAACACGGTATCGTTGCTCGTGAGGCCGGAAAAGAAGGTGATGCCGAGCATGATAAAGCCGAACATGAAGACGATGAGGTTGTAGGGATCCTCAAGTTCCCACCTTATCTGGGCCCTCATTGCCTCACCTCCTCAGTCTCAGCACCAGGTAGACTGCACCCACGACCCCTGTAAGGATAACTACCTTGACCCACAGGAAGTAGTAGTGCCTTCCCGGCGGGCCAGAGGGAGGTGCCGGGAGGGTTTGGGTGTCTCCGGGGGTGTCGTTTTCCTTGGTCGGGGTCTTCTTCTCCGAGTTGGTTTCGTCCAATCCTCTTGAAGGCTTTGGAACAACGATTTCCGGGCTTTCCATCGCGGGCTTCTTCTCTAGGTTCACTTCAATCCTCTTCGATTCGTTGGGCGCGAGGATTACCTCCACGCTCTTCATGAGGTAGCCCGGGGCCTTCACGGTGAGGTTGTAGCGTCCGGGGCTGAGGGTGAGGTTTCTTGCCACGACCTCCTTGCCGTTCAAGAGCACCGTCGCGTTGCCTGGATAGGTCACGACCGTGAGGGTTGCGCTGGCCGGGGAGAGCTTCAGGAAGACGCTTGAGCTCTCGACCAGAACCACCGATTCCCGGGCGGAGAGGTTGCCCCTGGAGGCTATGACCGTGTAGTTCCCGGGAGGGAGGAACAGCGTGGCGGGCGTGGTGGCGAAGGCCCTCAGGACCCCATCGGTGACGACGAGCGAGGCATTCCCGGGCTCCGAATCGATCTCAAGGGCAACCGCTTTCACCGTCTTCTCCTCCACCGTCAGGGCAGACTTCACCTTTTTCATGTCCACATTAATGTGGTGAGTCTCATTGGGAACAACCCTGACGACGCTTTCGATGAGGTAGTGGTTCTCCGCTATCCCAACGACGTGGGTGTCGAGCCTGTGAATTATCGGAATCCGTATCGTTCCGTAGTAACCGATGGCGGTGGCGTTGTAGACGTCATGGGGGATTGCGGGAACGTAGAGGCCCATGGGGGTATAGAAGATGTACCTATTGTGGCCCCCGTTGATGTAAAACGTTAGATCCTCGGGAACAGAGGTTATCTCCAGCCGCGCCCACGGGACGAGGTAGGTGGCGTTCCTGACACTTTCTTGTCTTTCGCTTCCCCCGGGATACACTTCAACATAGAAAATACAGGGTTTCCCGTCATCGTCTCCAATATGCATAAAGGTTCCATTGAGGGTTATGTACACCTCGTCCCTTCCCCGCACTGCGAGACCCATTGGGTAAGGGTTTGATATGTTGAGATACCCGGAGTTACTTCCACACCCCCCAGGGAACGCAAACGGATTGAATGGTGGGTTGAGCTTCTCCCGGCTGTAGTTGGCACTCTCGTTGAAGATTGCCCTTATCGACACGATTCCCTCCCCTGAAACCGCCTCTGCAATCTCACTGGGATTCACGCGAACGATGGTGGCGGTTTCGGCCACCACTGAAACCTGGGCAACCACCGTGACGTTTCCGGTTATCCTGACGGTGTAGTTTCCAGGAGGGAGCACCAGACCTACGGGAGTAGCGTAAGAGCTACCCCTACTATCTCAGCCACCAGGCCACTGGGTGCCTCAACGAACAGGTAGCCGGGCTTCTCCATAGCTTCTACAGCTGAATACACAGGAGGGATGAGCAAACCGGCCATCAAAAATACCAGGAAAAGCGCTTTCCACGTCACCTCTTCCGCCTCCTTTCCGTCCACAGGAAGATCACAGCGAGAATGACGAGCGAGAGGGCGAAGAAGTACTTAGCCGGCGTCGAAGGTGAACGCCCGCTCCCGTAGTCAGGGAGCTTGATGTTGGTGTCGTAGAGGTTGAATCCCTGAGCCCACCACTCCCTATCGTCCTTTCCTTCGTCGATGATCTTCTTAAGCTTCCGGGAGTTTACCCTGTCAAGAGCAATCGCTCCTATAACCCCCAAACTTGTCAGTTCTGACGTCATATCTGCGAAAATTGTTGTTATAAGAATACCCGTGTCCGGTTCGTAAATCAGCTCAATTAAAACACTATGGCTCTCACCCGTTGTTAGGTCATCAATAATATATGCACCCTTGCTCTCAACAAACAGATAGGGTGGAATAAAGTCCCTGTAATGTGTGTGGAGGATTTTGTCTTCCATCCAAGTGAAGGAGACGTTCGTTACGACAATATCATTCCCCCTAAGGCCGTATTTCTTCAGAAAAGCTGGAGTGAGAAGATAATCCCCCTTTTTCGGCGGGTGGGTGGGGTTTATGAAGAACATGGGTGGTCCGATTGGAGTGCCGTCTTCTTCGTAGTACATCATGTTGCTCAGGTTTAGGTGGAGAACTTTTGATAAGACCAAGCGGGGAAGGGTTACTCCCGGTCTCACGCTCACGTTGTTCATTTCCAGAGTAACCCTCACGAGAGCGGTCTCATTAGTGACATTAAAAATCTCAAAAGTCAAGTGCGAATCTCCTGTAACGAAGAGCGATATTATGCTACGGTTGTCAATTTTGAAGAGGCCAGCATCCCCTTCATAGACCTCTTTAATCCTGTTGTAAGCGTCCTTCGGAAGGAGTCTTGGCCAGATCATGAAGATGTTTACCTCGTTTTTCTCGGGATTGTAGGGCATTTTCATTGCGTATTTAATGTAGGTTCCTTCTTTGAACCAGTATGGGACAGTCGATGCCTGTAACGGTAGGAGAAATGCCGTTGAGGCTATAAGAAAAACAATAAAAAACGCAAGGGATTTTTTCATATTCTTGCCTCCTGTTATTACATGATTAATTATTCATCCAAAGTAGTTGGGTATATCTGCAAATGCTGTACCACTGTCTCCATTGTATCTCACGTACCTAACGTATGCATACGAGATATCTGGTCTTCTTACAATTCCCCCATACCACTCTTTCATTCCTTTTGCTGTAGCTGTTCCGTAGACTGTGTCTGTGAGGATTCTCTGGAACTTTCCATCGCACACGAGAACTTGCCCATGAATTCCGGCCCAGACCCACTCATCTTGACTCCATTGCCTGACATCGCTGTTGTGGTCCCAGGGGGTCCAGCAGCTTTGGGTTGAACGAGGCTTACAAGCAGTCCTCCAACCAGGAGAACTCCGAGTAATATCCCACGTTTCATATTAACACCCCCATAGAGGGCATTAGTAACAACGTACCGAGCCTTATAAGTTTTACGTTTTGGGATTTTGTTTAGTACACTAGAGTTTATAGGATTAAAACAGCCAATGTATGTCGTATGGTGGCTAATGGTCAGAAGTGTAATACAGTACCTGTTCCCGGAATCCATCAAGAGATTCTGCAACGCAGAAATGGGTTGGGGAGGGATCCGGTTTAGAGCTCTCCCTTCCCCTCAACGAACGCCTCAAGCTCCTCGTCGATTATCTCGTCTTCAGTGTAGCCCAGCTCCATCTTCTGGAGTTCTATCAGCCCGGGCGTTAGGAGGAGCTTTCCGTCCAGCTTCGGAACCGCGTAGTGGAGAGTTATCTCGCTGAATTCGTCGAGCTTTATCGTTGGGTTCTCCTCGTGTTCTATCCCCTCCAAGCGTTTACCCTCTGCAATCAGCTTCGCAACGATAGCCGAGCCGTCTATGGAGAACTGAACGCTCCCGATGTGCCTGGCCCTTGCCCCCTCGATCTTCTCGGTTATGAACTTCTTGGTCTTCCCGGTGAACTCGAAGTCGCCGAGGATTCCGCCGACGACTATTATGCTGTCCTCACTTATATCTTCGGGCCTAAGCTCCTCCTCTGCGAAGGGGTCTAGGATTATGAGCTTCGACCTGTCGAAGGGAAACTCTGTGACACTCTGCGGTATAACCCCGCCGAGCTTCGCCAGCTCTTCCCTTTCGTGCGGCTCCACGTTGGTGAATATCAGTCTCTCCCCCCACCACTCGCTCGCGTGCCGGTACTCGAGGAGAACCCACTCCCTCAGCTCCTCCAGGTGCTCGATTATCAGGTACGGCATGAGCATCACCGGAGGAGCTTTAGGGTCCGGCCTTAAAAGTCTGCCGACTCCCCGTTTCTATCCAGCAAGAGTTTTAACCACTGATTAAAATTCGAGATCATGGGCTTCCGGGAGAAGTACGCGAGGCTTGGGGAGCGCTACAACATCCTAGAAAAACCACTGGACAGATTCTTCTGCCCGCTGAGACAGAAGGCTATAAGCTTTGTTAAGGGAAGAACTCTTGAGATAGGCGTCGGTGTTGGCAAGACCCTTCCCTATTACAATCCCAACGTCAAGCTCCATGCAGTCGATGCTGTGCCTGAGATGGTCAAGATAGCAGAGAAGAAGGCCAGAGAACTCGGTCTGAACGCCCGATTTTATATTATGGACGCTGAAAAACTGGAGTTTCCAAGTGAAAGTTTCGATACCGTGATTTCATCCTTTGTCTTCTGTACTGTGCCGAATCCAGAGAAGGCTATGAAAGAGATTTACCGAGTCTTAAAGCCCGGCGGCAGGGCAATATTCCTGGAACACACGAAGAGCGAGTGTGAGCTCTTAAACTGGCTGTTTTTAAAACCTCTAGACCTCGTTCTTGGCTGGCTCATAGAGGACAATACGCTGAGGGAGACCCACCACCTGGTCAGGGGATATTTTGAGGTGGAGTGCGAGGAGAGCTACTACAAAGGTATAGTTCGGCTGATAGTTGCCAGAAAGGCGGAAGGATAAAGTAAAGCTTTTAAGCCCAGAGTGGCTTAGTATTAAACGCGCGGTGGTAGTCTAGCCTGGTCTAGGACACCGGCCTCCCAAGCCGGTGACCCGGGTTCAAATCCCGGCCACCGCACCACCCCAAACTTTTGCCGGGCAAAAGTTTGAGCGCTGGCGGAATGTTTTGGACAGTTTTAAAGTTGCGGTTATCAGCGTGGACATTCCTCTCCGGACTCTATGAAACATCAAAAGCCTAACTAATCCAGCGCAGAGCATAAAAGAGTTTGGAGAGGCAAAACCTCGGCCTCACTTGAGCTTCTCGAGGATTATGGCCGGACAAACCTTGGTGACGCCGTCAAGTTTACCTATCTTGTTGGAGATTATGTCTGAAAGGTCCTCTCCGTCCTTGGCCCAGATTTCGGCCATTATCATGTGGTCACCGCTCGTGAGATAGACGTTCCTCACGAACTCGAACTCCTTGAGCTTGTTCGCGACCTCGAATATCTTCTCAGGGAGTGTATCAACCCCAGTAAGGCTGACGAGGTTGTAACCGAGCTTTGACGGATCAACCATGATGGTGTACTGCCGTATAACCCCAGCCTCCTCGAGAGCCTTGACCCTTTTCCTGACGGCCGTCTCGCTGATGCCCAATACCTTCGCTATCTCCGTGAACGGAGTGCGGGCATCTCTGGTGAGCATGTCGATTATAATCTTGTCCCTTTCATCGAGCATTTTTAATCACCCCTACCCAACGTTATGCAGACCAAGTATATTAAGTTTTTGAACTTACTGGTTCTAAAGTTAAACCTTGAATTTAAGTTTGACAACCACTTCTACGTGGGGTGTATGGGGAAACATATCCAAGCCAACAGCACTATCTATGGAGTACTTCGAGAGTAATTTATCCAAGTTCAGCTTGAGAGTCCCCGGATTGCAGGATACGTAAACGATGGTTTGCGGTTCATCCTTTAAGATTTTCCTAATCAGCTTTGGATGTAAACCTGCCCTTGGAGGATCAAGTATTACTGTGTCGTAGTTTGCCAAGTCCTCGACGTCCTTGTCTTCACCAACCCTGAAGATAGCATCAACATTGTTCAGTTTGGTATTGCGGTTCGCCATTTCCACAGCGAAGGGGTTTATTTCAATGCCCTCCACTTTAAAGTCTCTCTTTGCAAGGTAAACACCGAACGTCCCAACACCAGAGTAAAGGTCGAGAACGCTCTCACCTTCAACGGCCTTTTCGACTTCTTTCACAAGATTAACCGCCTGGTAGCTGTTCGTCTGGAAGAAGCTGTTGGGATGGATGAGGTAAACGACATCGTCGAGCCTCTCGCGTATGAACTCGTTCTTCCAGAATCTCTCCACCACCCCATAGGAAACATCGCTCGGCGTTCTGTTTACACTCCAGTAGATGGAATCGGCGTAGTCAAAGTAGGCCGGGAAATCCTCGGAAAGGCTCCCCTGGCCAGTTACGAGGTTCACCATTAGCTCGCCCGTAAATTTACCCTCACGGATGACGATGTAGCGCAAGAAGCCCTTGTTCTTGCCTATCTCGTAGAGGCTCAGTTTATGGTCCTCTATGAACTCCCTGAGTGAGCTGAGGACCCTTCTGCTGGCATCTCCAAAGACGGGACACCCCTCGATGTTCACCACGTTCCACCAGGTGCCGCGCCTCCTGAAGCCTATCCCTCTTGTCGAAATGACAACATCAATGCGGTTTCGATGGCCATATATCTCGGAAGATGGTATAACCTCAACTTCCATCCCAAGAATTTCGGAAAGCCTGTCAGATTTAAACTTGACTTGCTCATCATAGGGCAGATGCTGGAGAAGGCACCCCCCGCAGGTTCCAAAATAAGGACAGACGGGCTTCCTTCGGATTTCGGAATGTTCAACAATCTCATACTTGGTAGCTATAAGCGTCCGCTTTTTTCTCCGCCACCGCTTGATCTCAACCACATCCCCCGGGGCAGTGAACGGGACGTGGATTTCCCTATTCCCGAGCTTAACGATGCCGAGTCCTTTCCAGTCCATCCTCTCAACAAGTCCCTGCATAATTGCCCATTTCGGGGAGGCTTTATAAACCTAACCTTGAATGAACGTCAAAACCCCCTTCGGAAGGTTTATTTAGGATGAGCGAGTAATAAATAACGGTGCCGTTGATGTTCGGCAGGCATAAGGATGTGGTTTATAAAATCCTCGCCACCAAAAGGAGGGCTGTGGCCCTCCAGAACCTGAGCGAGGAACTTGAGACCCCAATGCCCACGGTTCTTAAAACAATAAAACAACTCGAATCTGACGGGCTTGTAGAGATATTCTACGGCCGAGAAAAGGCCTCAATAATGGTCAGGGCAAAAACGCTTGAGGACTACATCTGAGGCTTTTCTTCCAATCATTTATTAATAATTTATAATTTAAAAAACAGGAGGATTATCCAATGGTATCCGTAGTTATCACAGGAAGGGGTAGGGCTGGAAAAACCACCATGACCGCAGATCTAAGCACTTACCTCGCCAAGAAGAACTACAAAACACTCGTCATAGACGGCGACCCATATCTCCCAAAACTTGCGTTCCACTTCGGCATAGACAACCCGATCTACAAATCCCCACACCCCGATAAAAACCCCCGAAATGAGAGTTCTCGATGCAGTATACCCAGACGTTAAAACACATGTGGACGTTCTTCCAAGGAGCTCAAAGCTCTACGACATCCTAGACATATACCAGAGAAGGCTGAGAGACATCGTGAGGGAAATACAGACGAGATATCAAGTCACGGTAATAGATTCGCCCGTTGGAATACCGTTCGACACAATCTCGACCTTCAGACTAACTCAGTACCAGCTCATCATAGTTGAGATAGAGCGCTGTCCGATCCACTTTATCCACGGGATGATAGAGAGCGAGGTAGTGAAACTAAAGGCCCTTGGAGAGGGCTACGGTCTAAAGGTCGGGGCCATACTCAACAAGGTCAGGGAATCCTCACCAAATATCGACGATATAGTAGACTTCCTCGAGTACAGCATCGAGATGCCCGTCATTGGGATAGTACCCTACGACCACAATGTCCCCGAAGCCACCAACAAGGGGAGGCCCGTAGTTGAGTACGCACCTCACTCAAAGGCATCCAAAGCCATAACCGAAGCGGGGACATCCTGGAAAGATGGATATTCGGAGAAAAGAAAAAAAAGGAGAAGCTCCCCCACAAGCTGCACGAGGGCCTACTCCCGCTTCTCTATACGGACAAGGCCCCTGCGGGCAAAAAGCTCTGATACAGAGACGAGTGGGAGGAAGGCATACTTCTCTTCTATCTTTTCCTTAGCTCCCTCCTCCCTGTCTACTACAACGCTTATCACAACAACTTCCGCACCCTGCTTTTCAAGTATCTCCGCGGCCCTCAGGACACTCCCGCCGGTCGTCGTGACGTCTTCAACGAGGAGGATTCTATCTCCAGGATTAATCTCACCCTCGATCTGCTTCCCCGTGCCGTGCTCCTTCTTTTTCTTTCTGACGATGATGAGAGGCTTGTCGGTCTCAAGGGCCAGGGCCGTTGCGATGGGAACCGCTCCAAGCTCTGGACCAGCTATTCTATCGAACCCCATGCCCATCTCTTCCACCCTGGACTTCATCAACCGCGCGATGAGCTTCAGAGCCTTCGGGTTCGTTATGAGCTTCTTGACGTTTATGTAGTAGTCGCTCTCTTTGCCGGAGGTAAGAACGAAGTGTCCGAAGATTATTGCCTCCTCCTGGAATATCAGCTCGATGAGCTCGTCCTTCATTTTAAACACCCCCATGTCAATCGTGGCATGAATTCAGCATTAGATATACACAAACCTTAAAAAGCTTGGCTATTCTATCAAGCCTTGTCCTTCAGGGCGGGGAGGAAATCAGGTTAATAAGCGATAAAGGAGAAACTATATCATGCCAGTGGTCGAAAGGGTCATCGAGTACTACTTCGGGGTTGTAGTGGTGGTTGGCGGTTTAAGCGTTCTCCTCGGCGTAAAGTGCACGCTTAGAACCTGGAGGCGCTTCCCAGAAGTGAGATGGCTTGGCAGGGCATTTGGGATGGGACTCTTAGCGTTGATTCTTGCCTCCATTCTTGAGCTTCCGGTTCTCCTTCTCGGAAGTGGGCTGGCTTTGGCGGCAGCCGCTGGTCTCGTCGAGGAGAGTGTTAAGCTTCTTCCCCTAGCCTTCTTCAGGGATGCCCAAAAATGGGAAAAGTGGAAACTGGTAGCAGGAACCGGTTTCTTCCTTGGCTTAATAGAGGGATTGGCTTACACCATGGGGATAATATCTCTCGGGGAGAGTCTATACTTAGCCGGCGTTAGAGTGGTTCTCGTCGGACTCCACACCGTTTGGGCTGTAGTATCGGCCGGTTTTCTCCTGAGTGGAAGAAGATGGAAAAGGTTCCGCGGGCTGGCGTTCTCCATGGCTGCACATGCAGTTTACGATTTGCCCCCACTGGCGGCAATCGAGGGCCTGCCTGTTGAGGTTGTTACCTCTTTAGCAGCCATATCTACGGCATTCATGCTCGTCACTGCGGCGATGGTGGAGAAAGCGGCCAAGCTTGCCACAGGGCTGATCCCAGAGGAAGAAGAGAAAGAGGAGCTCACCTCTTTGCCCTGAACCTCTCCTGGAACTCGTAGAGCTGGGCGATGCGCTCCAGAGTATCGGCCTCTTCTGGACCCTTGTCTTCCCTCAGGGCCAAGTAGCGCGGGAAGCGCAAAGCGAAGCCGCTCTCATACTTCGGGCTCTTCTGTATCTCCTGGTAAGTTACCTCAACGACCACCTTGGGCTCTATCTCGACGTATTTGCCCTCCTCCTTGACTATGAGGGGTTTGAGCATCTTGGTGAACTCGACCAGATCCTCATCCGTGAAGCCGCTACCCACCTTTCCAACGGGAACAAAGCGGCCCTGCTCTGGGTCATAGGCGGCAACTAGGAACGAGCCAAGTACATGGGCGCGCCTTCCCTCACCCCACTCCGCACCTACGATGACGAGGTCTAAGTTCTCCATCGTCGGCTTTATCTTGAGCCACTTCTTGCCCCTGTTTCCAGGCTCGTAGACGGAATCCAAGCGCTTCGCCATGAGCCCCTCGTGACCGAGCTCAAGGGCTCGCTTGTAAAACTCCTCCGCATCCTCCGGGTTCTTCGTGACGAGCTGCTGGGCGAGCTTAACCTTCCCACTTTCCTCGACAATTTCCTCGAGCCTGGCTCTCCTCTCCCGGAATTGAACGTCTATAAGCCCTTCCCCGTCAACGTATAGGGCGTCAAAGAGATTCAGCTCCAGAGGGATTTTCTCTATCATCTCCTCTATGTTGTACTTCCTCCTGAAGCGCCTGAGCACGTACTGGAAGGGCCTTGGACGGCCGCCGTCCCCGACCGCCACCAGTTCGCCCTCGACTATCGCCTTTTCCGCCTTTATATGGGACTTTATCGCCTCAACCATCTCTGGGATTGAACGTGTGACGTTCTCCAGCCTGCGGGAGTAGACTACAACCGTATCGCCGTCCTTGTGGATCTGAACTCGCGCCCCATCGTACTTTATCTCAAACGCCGCTTCACCGCCCATCTCGATTAAGGCCTCTTTGACGTTTGCCGCCAGCTGGGCCAGCATCGGCCTTATCGGCTTACCTATCTGGATCTGAACCTTTGAAAGACCCTCGTTGCCCTCAAGCTTGGATACCTTCGCCACGTAGCCGAAGTCGCTAGTGAGCATGTAGGCGCGCTCAACTAACTCCGCCTTGACCTTGAAGGCCTCGGCTATCGCATCCCTCAGAATTCCCTCGGCGACACCGGTCCTCATTGTTCCAAGGACAGTTCTGGCCAGATATTTTCCTTCCTCAGCCTCGGCGTCCATGAAGAGGTTGGCGAGGTATTTTAGCTTCCTGTCCTGGCTCCCTTCGCCACTCGCCTCGGATATCTTGACAAAGGTCTTGTAGACGCGCTTTATAGTGAGCGGCTGGGAGAAGAAGCTCTTCTGCCTCTTTTTCTTCAATGCCAGAGCCACGCTCTCGCCCAGATCACCCGTGTCTTTGATGGAGTTTTCTATTTCCTTCTCCGGGATGCCAGTAGCCTTAGAAACGGCCTTTATGAGAAGCTTCTCACCGACACCAAGTTCCCGCTCGTCCCAATCCGGAAAGACCTTACCGAGGATAAGGTATGGGACTATCTCAAGGAGCTCCTCATCAAGAACCCTCTTCAGGAAATCGGCCACAAACTTGGTCTTCAGCGTCTTGAGTGTGGTATTCTCGAGCCTGCGGTAAAGGTCAGAAAGTTCCCTGTATTTCATGTCTGCCATACTCACCACCGAGGGGAATAGGGCTGAAGAAGATAAAAGTCTACCCCACCCACCGCCCAACTTCTGGCCTTCCCCTGAAGACCTCCACGATGTCAAAGGGAACCTCAAGGTCGGTGACAACTTCCCTGACTATTTCAATTTCCTTCGGCCTCACAAGGGCGAAGAGACCTTTGCCGAGCATTATCATTGAGCTTGGGCTGGATAGAACATTATCTATCTGCTTCGCCAGCTCGAGGAGTTCCCCGCTCAGGAGGCCGGTTCTTTCGGCGAACTCCCTAGCGAGAACCATCATGCGTTCCGGTCTCGGATCGGCGAGGAGTCTTTCCAAGGCTTTTGAGCCTTCGACCTCTATGGCCCTAATTACGTCGCCGTCGAGCACTTCCTTTGTCGAGAGTCTTCCAAGGGGAACAACGAGCACCCTGCAGTCCTCGAAGAACAGATTGTCCACCACACCGATTCCCGGGCCGCCGGCCTTTACTCTGATCTCTATACCCCCGGCGAGCTGTCCCACAATGTCACCGAGGCCACCTTTGTTGAGAACCTCGTGTTTGTGAGCGATTTGGGCGGCCCTTAGGTAGGTTCCCCCAAAGCGGTATGATAGGGCAAGAGCCGTCCCCAGGGCTCCACCGGCACTGTTGCCAAAGCCGTAGCCGTTGGGAAAGTCGAAGTACTGCCATATCTCAACCCTACCTGTGAAATCCATTGGAACGAGCTCTTCAGCGACGGAGTGGCTTATCACGGCCTCGTCCTTCTTCACAGGCTCGCCGTTGAAGGCCACGTGAATGTGCCTCTCCAGCGTTCCGGTTTCAACACTGAGAAAGACGTTCGTGCCATTGGAGAGGTTCACACCGGCCCCCAGCGAGCCTGCTTTAAGCGGATCATCGTGAAAGCGCGGGACGAAAAAGGCTGTGATGTGGGCGGGAACGAAAGCTCTAATCAGCATCACCATCACCTCTAAGAAGAGTGCTCTCTCATGTTTTTAAAATTGGTGAAGGAAAGGTACGGAAAAAGAGGAAATCACTCTTCAGCCACGTAGATGGGCACCTTACCGTGCGGTATGCCGTACTTCTTGCCGTACCACTCGCTGAGGACGTACCACGCACCGACGAGGAGAGCTATACCCAGCGGCAGGAGTATCACCCAGCTCGTGACTCCCAGGGCGAACAGGAGGTACAGCACGCTGCCAATTGTCGCAACCGTGAAGGCATAGGGTATTTGGGTTGTGACGTGGTCTATGTGGTCAGAACCACTGAACATGGAGCTCATGATGGTGGTATCACTGATGGGTGAGCAGTGGTCGCCGAAGATGCTTCCGGTAAACGTGGCTCCGATGGTGGCGAAGACTATCTCATTAACTTGACCTTTGGTAAAAGCCAAGCTGAGCTGGACTCCAAGCGGAACCATTATAGCAAAAGTTCCCCAGCTAGTTCCCGTGGTAAACGCAACGAACATCGCAGAGAGGAACATTATCAGCGGCATCCATGGTCCGAGGTTTGTTCCAGAGCTGGTCGCAAGACTGATGACGTAGTCACCGGTTCCAACGCTTTCAGCGGCGGTTCCAAGGCTCCATGCAAGGACAAGGATGGTGTTGGCGAAGAGCATCTGCTTCATTCCCTTTATAACGGTGTCTTCCCACTCCTCAACGGTCATCTTCCTCCTGCCAAGAAGCATTATGCTGGCAACGACGACCATGGCGAAGGAGCCCCAGAGGAGTGCTGTTGCAGCGTCGGCCTCACGGAAGGACTCGATGAAGCTGTAGTTGAGGAAGTTGACACCGAACGGGTTCTCCAGATCGGTCCACCAGCCGAGATCCTGACTGTAGGCTTCCAGGTTGGCCGCCCCGGTGTACCAGAGTGCCAGCATCGAGACTCCAACAAGGACGAGTATGGGAATCACAAAGTCCCAGAGGTTTCCGCCCTCCTTGGGCATTCCCAAGTCAACCTCGGTCGTCATGAGCGGCTTCGCACCGTCGCGGAGGACTTTGCCCTTGGTCCTGGCGCGGTATTCAGCCTTCAGCATGGGGCCGTAGTGCCTGTGGGTATATGCAACGATGAAAACGAGTAGTATTGCCAGTATCGAATAGAACCTATAGGGAACACTTGAGAGCCAAGCGTCGTAGGTTCCGTAGACGATGTTGGCGCTGTCGAATCCCTTTCCTATCATGAGCAGCTCGTATCCTATCCAAGTTGAGACGAGTGCCAGTCCAGCTACCGGTGCCGCGGTAGAGTCGTCTATGTAAGCGAGCATCTCCCTGGAAATCCTCATCCTGTCAGTTATGGGCCTCATGGTGTTTCCGACGACTATGGTGTTGGTGTAGTCATCGAAGAACACCAGTACACCAAGGATCCATCCGAGGACTGAGGCTTCCCTGCTGCTTTTGACCCTCCTTGCCAGGGAAGCCGCCAGCGCGTGGACTGCGCCGGACTTGTAGATAAGTCCGACACCCGCGCCGATCAGGAAGTCAAATATGAGTATCCTGGCGTTCCAGTCGCTTGTAACGCTACTAACAATCCACTCCAGCGTCTGGGTGGTTCCGACCACTGGATTGCCGCCGGCGACCATCACTCCACCAATCCAGACGCCCGCTAACAGCGCCAGGATGACCCTCTTTGTCCAGATAGCTAAAATAATGGCAACCAATGGGGGCAGTAGCGCCAACACACCGAAGTCCGACACATTTTCACCTCCTGAAGTGTTTCATGCAAAGGAATACGAGGCAAATATAAAGCTTTCTGTATATCCTTTGTCATACTGTCGTATTCTCGAAAAATTTTTGGGAACGCTTCCACCCATTAAAGACTCAGTTACTGCATTCGAGGTGAATTTCACGGATCTCTGCATTAATTGGGACTTTCAAGTACATTAATGTCTACTAATATCATAAAAACCTTTCCCAGAAAAAGCTTCAGAAAAGCGCAATTAAACCTTAAAAATGCTGAAAGAGAGAAAATCACTCAGAAGAGTAAGTGATGAGTGAAGAAATTTTCACAAAGATTCTCCAATCAGCGTTTTCAACTTATGAAAGTCCTTCATGAGCTCCTCCCTCAAAGTTGGACGGTAAAGGGCGACGGCAGGGTGGTACATCGGCATTATGACAATCTTCCCGAAAAGTGTGTGCGCTTCGAAGGTTTTTCCGTGTATCTTGCTTATCGGCTCAGTATCGAAGCCGAACTTCTCGAGTATGTAACGCATCGAGTGTCTCCCAAGTGGAACGATGACCTTTGGCTTTATGATGTCTATCTGCCTGTCAAGATACGGCGAACAAGCCTTGATTTCATCCTCCGTTGGGTCTCTATTGTCTGGAGGACGGCATTTGATTATGTTGGTGATATAGACGTCCTCTCGTTTAAGGCCAATCTCCGCCAAAAGCTCGTCAAGAACCTTTCCTGCCCTCCCAACGAAAGGAAGCCCTTTCTGGTCCTCCCAGTAGCCCGGAGCTTCCCCGACGAACATCACCTTGGCCTCGTAGCTCCCAGCACCTGGAACTGTGTTCGTCCTGAGCTCGCCGAGGGGACACTTTCGGCAGCTTCTAATTTTCTCCGCTAGCTTTTTCATGAGCTCTTCTTTCCCCATGAGAACACCTCAGAGCTTCTGCGTCAGTGCCTTCTGAGAGAGGTAAGCCTTGAGGAACTCGATCCAGGCTGTGTAGTAGCCCCTCTCGTACTCGTCGCGGAAGTCGTGCTCGAGAATTCCCCCGAAGTGCTTCAGCAGCTTCTCGGCCTTCTCCCTGTCATGCTCCTTTATAAGCTGGACTATCAACGCATCGGGGTCGTTGTCCTTTATGGCGCTCATGAATCCAGTTATCGCCTTGCCGTAGCCGCGCCCCCACTCGTCGCTCCCGACCATCTTCTGGAGCTTTTCGAGATGGGTCTTGGCCTTGCTGAAGTCCCTCCTGAGGAGCGCCCGGAAGAACATCTCCATCCTCATCTCTCTCGCTGGCATTCTACCACCGCCTTAAGTTTGACCCGGAACTTTTAACCGTTTCTTCCCGCCAAGACTTTAGCCCCTACCCAGTGGGATGCTCAAAACTTCACCAGGTAAGCCAGATGAACCCACCCCCATCCCACCTATGAAAGCAAATCTGCATATTTACGCAAAAGTTTTTATACTCAGTGATTGAAGACTCGACTAAAGGCAAAGATGGGAGAGGTGACCCCTATGGCAGAGAGTGTTGGCGAAGTACCCAGCGGGGAAAAGGAGTTCGAGCAGCTCACCCGCAGAGTACGGGACATCATTGAGTTTCCCGAGCTCACGGAGGAAGAGTTTGAGGAGATGATAAAGGCCGCCAGCAGGAATTACGGCGACCCGCTGCCACATAAGACGTATTCCCTGTGTCCCGAGACGAGGAGAGTCGTTCCCGCACTCATCTGGGAGAAGGATGGAAAGGTTTGGATAACCAAGCGCTGTCCCGAAGGCATGATCACCGATGTTTATTATGAGAGCGTTGAGCAGTACTACCGCTTCCAGAAATGGAAGTATGACTGGAGGCTCCTCAGTTTCAACGTCGAGAACTCAGGCGTCAACTGCCCCTTCGACTGTGGATTGTGTGCCAGACACCGCTCTCACACCAACCTGCTCAACATCGTTCTCACCAACCGCTGCAACCTGAGCTGCTGGTACTGCTTCTTCTACGCCAAGGAAGGCCAGCCCATCTACGAGCCGACGCTTGAGCAGATTCGCATGATGCTTCGCAACGCTAAGAAGGAGTACCCAGTTGGAGCCAACGCCGTTCAGCTCACGGGTGGAGAGCCAACAATTAGAGAAGACCTCATAGAAATCATCAAGATAGCGAAGGAAGAGGGCTACGACCACGTCCAGCTAAACACGGATGGAATCAAGCTCGCCTTCGAGCCAGAGCTGGTCACGAAGATTAGGGAGGCAGGGGTGAACACCCTCTATCTGAGCTACGATGGAATGACGCCCCAGACCAACTGGAAGAACCATTGGGAGATTCCGCTCATCTTCGAGAACGTAAGGAAGGCAGGCGGTCCCGGAATAGTGCTCGTTCCAACCACCATAAGGAACGTCAACGACCACGAGCTCGGTGCGATAATCAACTTTGGCCTTAACCACCTCGACATCGTTAGAGGTGTGAACTTCCAGCCGATTTCTCTCGTCGGCAGGGTTCCAAAGAAGGAGCGCCAGAGGTTCAGGATAACAATCCCAGGAGCAATAAAGCGCATAGAGGAGCAGACCGGCGGGGCAATAGCGATGGATGACTGGTACCCAATACCGATAGCCGGCCACATAGCGCGCTTTTTCGAGGCCTTCACCGGCTCTCGCTACTACATGACCAGCCATTACTGCTGCGGTGCTGCCACCTACGTCTTCCTCGACAGGGAAAAGAAGCGCGTCGTTCCGATCTCGCGCTTCCTTGATGTTGAGGGCTTCGTCGAGTACCTTGAGAGCAGGGCTGAGGAAATAGAGAAGTGGAAGCAACTCGGCAGGCTCCAGAAGCTCAAGCTCGGAGCCGAGATATTCCTCAAGTTCAAGAGCTTCTACGACGAAAAGTACGCTCCCAAAGACCTCGACGTCCTCGGCCTCATCAAGAACGCCTTCATGCACGGAAACTACGAGGCCCTTGGAAAGTTCCACATCAACGCGCTCTTCCTCGGAATGATGCACTTCATGGACGAGTACAACTACGACGTCGAGAGGGTTGAGCGCTGCGTCATCCACTACGCCCTGCCCGACGGAAGAATAGTGCCGTTCTGTGCCTTCAACGTGATTCCAGAGCTCTACAGAGACAAGGTCCAGGCCCAGTTCAGCTACACCTGGGAGGAGTGGAAGAAGCTGCACCCAGACTGGGACTACAAGAAGGACAAGTACGTAAGGACAAAAGAGTTCGTCGAGAAGATGAAGAACAGCGAGCTCTACAAAAAGACCTACATCGACATAGAGGACTACTTCGGAACGATAAATACGAAGGCCTGAGGTGGTGGCAATGAACCCCGAGAAAACCCTCACAAAACTCGACTTCAGGTTCGGAAGGATAACCCCCGAGGAAGCCAGAGCAAAGCAGTACGAACTCCTGACGGATACAAGAATATGGCGGGCCTTCATCAACGGCTTCGCCCGGAACGGCTACGTGGTGTTTGATGAGGAAAAGCTGAGCCGGGAGGAGCTCATCGGAAAGCTGAAGGAGCTTGAGCCCGAGGTTACCGGTGAGGAGCACTTAACAGTTGCGGATCTCATCAAGTCCAGTCACAGCTGGAACAACCTCCTCGGCAAGGCGGAGTCCTGAGGAAATAAAAAGGAATCAGCGAAGATCTATTCTGACTTTTCATTTCAGATCTTCCTTTTCGAGTTCGAACGAAGCGATTCCGCTGAAGTAACTTAGATCCAGGACGTTCTTCCCTCACTTCAGCTCAAAGGTCTCGGCCTGAGCCTTAGTGGGAGGAAGCAAGAGGTCGTACTCGTAAACGGTGACCCTGTTGTCAGAACTCAGGTAGAACACAGCCCTCAGCTCGCGGTAGCCGTCGAGTGGAATTCATCCGAACGTCCCCGCCCCAAAGTTTCTGGCCATGCTCGGGAGTGACAGGGGCAGGGAAAAGCTTACAGCTGGAGGTCTTTCTTGGAGGATTTTCTCATCGAGGAGAACGATGTCCCTAACGCCCCGTATCGAAGGGCGTCGCCTCAGTTTCACTTGTGTTGGGTGCGCTGTTCATCACCAGGAGAATCTTCCCCTCGGCCTTCTCTATGCTCGTTATCCTCGCCCCGAAGGCGCCAACTATCTTGACCACCGGCGGCGCGATGTACACCAGAACGCTGGGGCAACTATCGTGTTGGTTATCCTTGCGTTCACTGCCACCTCCTCGTTTCCGGACATGTATACCGCGTTATGGTGCGCGTTGAATGCCGTGAGAATACCTCCCCCGACGTTTACCACGTTCACCCTGAAGGGTGCGTAGAACGTGTAGAAATCGAACAGCCTGAAGAAGGTGAAATCCTCGCCCATGAAAGGGTTTCCAACGAAGAGTCCGCCGCGGACAAATGCAAAAGCACGGTTATAAGAGCTTGCCATTGCTCCCAGCTCTGGCCTTATGTACGGTCCCCCGTTGACGCTTTTCCCGGGTTCAAAGGTCTCCCACTTCCCGGTTATCAAATCAAGCGCTCTGGACTCCCTTATCCCACCCACGAAGTTGTTGCCGACTCCAACGAATATGCTGTCGTGCACGAGGGTTCCCTTCAGGGCCGGTTCGTGCATCAGGGCCTCAGCTTTGCCGGTTCTCCTGTCGAGGGTGTAAACGCCAAGGTTTGCGTGGCCGTCCTCCCTGGCCAGCAGGAGTCTGTCGCCGTATGGATCGTAGATTATATCGCTAACCTCATCCGTCCAGTCGGTCTCGTGGTGGATTGACTCCTTCCAGAGAAGCCTCACAGTGTCGTTTTCTGTGTCGTAGGCGTGCACGTGGGAGTACTTGTTGACGAAGCTTATCGTCCGGTTTTTATAGACCGCGGGCGCGTGAACCCAGCCGCCGAAGTAGATGTACTCATCGACGGCAGTTACCGCGTTGTAGGTGTCCCCACCGGAGGTTGACCCATCGCCGACCAGCGTGAAGTCGTAGGTTTTCTCCTCACCATCCCCAATGAAGTGGGCCTCGGCTTCAAATGCGAGGGTGAAGTGGAGAACGCCGTTGTGGCACCCAAGGCCGAATACCCCGCCACTGCCCTATTCGAGGCCGTAGCGCGGGGAGAAGCGGTAGTTTCTGAGCAGCATCTTATCACCCAACGAAATTAGGGTGACCAGCCTTATTGGCATTTCGGGAGGCTTTTTATACTTCAACACCACAGAGGGGAATATGTACCGGGGGTTCACTCTCGATGAACATCACGAATGGTATAAGCCACAAAGGACCTATTGGTATAATTTTGTTAGGGTTCACTCTCGATACGGTGAGGTCAATTGTGAACTTCTTGAAGTGGAAGAGGTATAATTTTGTTAGGGTTCATTCTCGATTTGATTCTCCGCCTGGTGATGTAACTGAATGGCTTCATGAGGTGAATCCACAGTTATCCTGACAGTATGTTTCAATAGGGAGAAAAGTTTATAAATCCACCACAAAGTCAAAACAGGTTTTCAATCAGCCTATAGTCCTCCTCCAGGATCTCTCGCATAGCCTTGCCCATTAAATGCCCGCTCCAGCGTTTTTTGTTCGTAATAAAGTTGAGCTTTGGAGTCAATGGTTTAAAGTTGAGCTCGCCGAGTTTGATTTAGGGGTAAATGGGCATGAGTTGGCGTAAACTCTTTGGAATTGGGAGGCTTAAGTTTTATTCTAAAGTCAAATTCCTTATACTTACCGCGCCGGTTGCCTTTTTCCAGTTTGATTGTTGTGTTATTAACTTGAAACTCGCTTGGAACTTCGAACGTCCGTTTTATTTTTTGCTCTTATCGACAATTTCCACTTCAAGTCTCTTAATCTCGTTATCGTCCTTTTCTAGAACGGTGATTTTGGCAATGTCCCCGGTTTTTAATATCCTCTCTACAGTCTCTGGCAGGAATATCCCCTATAAATCCCATATCCTTAAATTTTTCAGCGGGTTAACCTTTAAATTCTCTTTATGTTGCACGTTATATTGGTGGAACTCATGTTCGAAAAGATCATAAAACAACTCATAGCGTTAAAGACCCCGGCTACCCGTAAGCTAAAAATTCCCGTTGCTGGAACTAGGGCCTTTGAGGTGATCCTGAAATCTAAAAATGTCCCAAATGAGACTACTGCCGTTGAACTGGCCGTGAATGAGTTTGCTAAATATTCTGGAGGAGATCCTCAAGTAGTTTCTGATTTCAAGAAAATTCTTGCTAGGGAATTTTCAGGGTTAAATGGCACCAAACTGCTTAAGAAAAAAGCTAGGGCCCTCAAAGAAATATGGGAAATTGAAGCTAGAACGGTAGCTGCCAGAAACAAGCGGAATAAGTGGTTGTCAATCCGCGTTACTGGGGAAGAGTATGAGACGATTTCTAAGCAGGCACAGGAGGAGGGATTGGACATATCTAACTATATTAGAAAGAGGTTGGGTCTCGAGTATAAATCATGAACATTATGTTGCACCAAAAGTTTTATATTTATGTTGCACGTAATTTTATCGAATGCCTTATTAGGGCGTGACCTAAATAATGGCTAGGAGGATGTAATCGATGGCAGAACCTATCCTTAAGTGGGCCGGTGGGAAGAGGCAGATACTCCATGAAATCGTTGCGTTAATGCCAAAGGACTTTAGAAATAGAACGTTCCATGAGCCATTTTTTGGCGGCGGTGCGGTTACTTTCTGGATGGAGCCCAAAAGGGGGACTATAAACGACATAAATCCCAAACTCATAAACTTCTATGTCGTTGTTAGAGATCACGTTGACGAACTAATTGAAGATGCAAAGAGGCACAAAAATGAGAAGGAGTACTTCTACAAGGCTCGTGCGGAGTTCAATGAGATAGTTAGAAACGGATTTGAAATTCCAAATATTAGACTCGCGAGCCTGCTTTTGTACTTAAATAAAACTGCCTTCAATGGCTTATACCGCGAGAATAGGAAAGGCGAGTTCAATGTTCCGTTTGGTAGATACAAAAACCCTAAGATAGTAGACGAAGAGCGACTCAGAAAGGCTAGTGAAGTTTTGAAAAAGCTCGATATTTACAACGAAGACTTCACCTATATCTTGAGAGTTGCCAAGCCTGGAGACCTGGTTTATTTTGATCCCCCCTATCACCCTGTTTCAGAAACTGCCAGTTTTACCAGCTATTCAAAGGAAGATTTCAGCAAAGAAGACCAGGAGCGCCTCAGAGACGTCTGCCTTGAACTCCATGAGAAAGGGGTTTACTTTATCCTAAGCAACTCCTATGTAAAGCCAATTCGTGAGCTGTATGAGGGGATAGAGGGATTTAGAATATCCAAGATCTACGCAAAGAGGCCAATAAACTCAAAAGCCGATCGCAGGGGTGAAGTCCCTGAGATGCTCGTTACGAATGTTCCTACGGAATTACAATTGGGCCGGGAAAGAGCAAAGCTCCTTGTCAACAGCGATAAATCGAAGGCTTTGATGACTTCTAAGTCGCTTATTGAGTATTTAACCGTTGCAGAGCGATCTATTTAAAAAGTCCTGCCTTCTTTTTGATATTTGGTGAAGTTCGTGAAAGTGGATGATGTTTTTGAGATAGTTCAAAAGCTAAGACCTGCAGAAATAAAGGAGACTAAAAAGACCCGTAGAGTTATCAAAGAAGGAGGAAGGGCCCTGTTATATTCTGGCTCCAACGGAACCAAGGTCTACATTGTCAGAACAGACAAGATATGTCCGGGAGATTTTAAAGTCGTTCTCCAACCTGAGGGAAGAAAAGAATTTGCCCCAACACATGTTCGGTTGTTCTTTGACTTGTATCTTAAGCGGATAAGTGATGAAAAGCATGCGAGGGCTGTGTTTTTGGCATTTGAACGGATTAATCATGGAGATGACATAAATGAGGTTCTAGACGACGTTCGGGGTATAAATTTCTCAATGGAACTCGATCCCCCTGATGTAACTGTTTTCTATGGCTCATTACTAATGGCCGAGCAGGATTGGAATTATGGTAGCAGGGGATGCAAAGAGAGCAAACTTGATCCTCCCCGAGAGTTTCTTATGCGGTTCATACGATGGATCGCACAGAGCGAATACGGTGATATAGACAAAATAATAACGACTGCCGTTCGAAATAGGCCAGCGCCGAAGAAATATGGTATTTCCCTTTTTGAGCTTTGGAGGAGTTAAACCACTCTACTTTCTCGGAATTTCTCGATTTTCTCCCCTTCTCCCAATTTTCTGAATACGAACAGATGTTCATGTGCAATCAGATAGAAGTCTCTCTTCTTTGTTTTCCAGGGTTCTGTACCCCTCATATGATGCTGAACCTTGATAATGTCCTCCTTTAATATAAATCCAGCTTCCAAAAACACCTTCATGACTCTAAATGCTATTGGAACATAATGCCTGTGCCGTCTGGTATCTCCAATCAAGATTGCTACATATTTTCCCGGTTTTAGAACCCTATAAAATTCCTCGGCAACCTTCTTTATTTCTGAAACGAATTCATCTATGGATCTTACATTGGACAGATCCCCCTTCACAGGGGACTTTGCTTTTTTTGTATACCCAATGATGTTAGCGTAAGGGGGATGAGTTGCTATTAGATCTATGCTCTCGTCTTCGATTTTGTCTAGATTCCTCGCGTCTCCCTGGTAGAGTCGTATCTTAGGTTTAACCCACTCTATCTCTTCTCTTATGCCAAGGTACGAACTTAACGTAGACTGGTTTTCTATTCTGGGATCATATTCGAAATTTAACCTATCCCATGCAACCATTAGAGCCTCATAATTTATGTCAACCCCGATCCCGTGTCTTCCTAGTAGTTTGCACTCTATCAAAGTTGTTCCACTTCCGAGAAATGCATCTAGTACAAGATCTCCCGGCTTTGTATATTGCAGTATCAGGTTTCGCGGAACCTGGGGCGCCCAATTTCCCCTGTATTTTGCATTTGCATGATGAGTTGCCCATTTCCCCCGCTCTGGAAAGCTCCATACGGTCGTTGTTTCAAGCTTGAAGTTCTGAGGCTGAAATGTTTTGATTGGGATAGGTTTTCCAATCTCTATTCTTTGATTCCCTATAATGACGTGATCGTACTTTTTTATGAATTCCAGATATTCCTCAAACGGAACTTCTCTCATATTTGTTCCTCCATTGCTTTAGTTTGCTTAAGTTTCTTATAACTTTCATCCAAACTCCTAAAAACCCTTGGCGATTATATCCACCCAGGTGAATCCACATGCCCTGGAAAGACAAGCTCGGCTTAGTTCACATCTACACGGGCAACGGGAAGGGAAAAACCACAGCAGCCTTTGGCCTCGCGGTGAGAATGCTCGGCTCCGGCGGGAAGGTGATAATCCTCCAGTTCATGAAGGCCGGGAACGTTTACGGAGAGCAGAAGAAGATAGCGGAATGCGGCGCGGTCATAGAGTCCTTTGGGTTACCGAAGTTCGTCCACGGCAAACCCGAGCCCGACGACATAGAGGCCGCCAAAAGGGCATTAGAGCGCGCTAAAGAGGTGGTCTCAAGCGGCGAGTGGGGTCTGGTAATCCTCGACGAGCTCTGCGTCGCCTTGGGCTTCGGCATGCTCGACGTCGAGGAAGTCAGGGAGCTCATCAAGAGCAAAGCACCCCACACCGAGCTCGTCATCACCGGCCGCTACTGCCCAAAGGAGCTCTTCGAGTTAGCTGACTACGTCACCGAGATGAGGGAGATAAAGCACCCCTACCAGAGGGGCATCCTGGCGAGGAAAGGGATCGAGTACTGATTTTCCTTCTTTAGTTTCGACGTTAACCGAAAAGTTTTTTAGTTAGGAAAGCTTAAGATAACCCGAGGAGATTTTAGTAACAATTCTTTAGAAAAGGGGGTGATAGAATGAGCGAGCTGATTCACCAGATTGTGCAGGTTCTCAAGGAGCAAGTCGTCCAGGACACTGTCGTTCCGAGGAACATTAGGAGAGCCGCCGAGCAGGCTATAGAGGTTCTCCTCGACGAGAGCAAGGAGCCGGCCGTCAGAGCCGCCGACGCGATAGCCATCCTTGAGGAGATTAGCGAGGACCCGAACATGCCTATGCACACGAGGACCATAATCTGGGAGGTCCTCGGAGCTCTTGAGCAGGTTAAGTGAGCGCTTTTACTTTTCCCGCTCATTTCCTGCGTTTTGATGATTCGTGTTGCTTATACTTTTCTGCTCAAGTACCATAGCTTTGCGCTCTCCTCAACCAGTTCGGCCTTGTAGAATGCTTCCCTCAGGCTCTTCCCGACGGTGACGATGCCATGCTTTTCCATCAGGACGGCGTCTGACTGACATATAACCCCTGCGACAGCCTCTGCCAGCTCCTTCGTTCCGGCGGGCCTAAAGGGTACAATCGGTATCCTTCTTAGGTACAGCTCCGCCTCTGGAGTTATTATCGGGAGTTCCATCTCGAGCATGGTCGCTGCAATTATTGAATACGGTGGGTGGAGGTGGGCTATAGCCTTGACGTCCGGTCTATCGCGGTAAATCGCCAGGTGGAGCCTGTACTCGGAGGAGGGCCTAATAGCTGACAGCTGTTTTCCGTTCATGTCGATTACCGCCACCTGCTCCTTAGTCATGTCGTCCATGACGGCCCCTGTGGCCTTGATAAAGATCAGATTTCCCTGTCTTATGCTTAAATTACCTCCAAAAGCGGCCGTTAGGCCCCTCTCGTGGGCGAGGCGGGAGTATTGGACAAGCTGGGACTTAACAGCGCGGCTCATTTCCTCACCACCTTAACTCCATAACCGCAGTCCAAGCAGTATGCCTTCTCACCCCTCCAGGCCAGCTCCCCACCGCAGATTGGGCAGGTGGTAACGTCTTCTCCCTCCCTCCAGCGCTCGTAGGTTTCTCCGTCGATGACGAGAAACATTCCCCCGTTGTCCTCCTCGAAGTGGCCCAGCACAGGGCTGCTTTCGGGCTCTAGGCTTTTCTCATCTAGGATTATGGGCTCGATGCCGATGTTGCCCTCGTATTCGAGGTCGTTAGTCGGCAGTATCTCCACCACGAAGGCCTCTATCTTCTTGTCGTGGTATGCTATGACCTCGAGGGCGTCGCTCAGCTCTCCGCTGGAGGAGATTACGTCAATGATGAGGTTCTCGTTCCTCGCGAAGACCAGCGCAATTAAAAAGCGGCTCCTGTAAACGGCAAGCCCCCTGTCTAAACAGCTCTCCTCAAGGCCGAACTCCTTCATTGCCTCTCTAACCTCTTCGCCGCTCGGCAGACGGCCGTTCTCCCTTATGAAGTCCCCGATCCACTTCGCGAGTGGCATGGCGAGGGTAATGGGTTCGTAAAGCTTCATGCTCTCACCGTGGCTAACTCGGGAGAAAAATTTATAAACCTACCCCGTTCACTATGGAACGGGCACAGGTCCCGCGGTAGCCTAGCCTGGGAGCGGCGGCGGACTGTAGATCCGCAGGTCCCCGGTTCAAATCCGGGCCGCGGGACCACCAGAATTCAATGAACTTGACGTCATCGCCTTCTCCACGAGGAAGGGTTCTAATGGGCCTTTTCTCCACAGGAAAGTTTAGTGGGGGAAAAAGTTTTAACCTTTTGATACCTGTTAAACTTAGGTGTTTAAAATGGCAGGGAAAAACTTCCTCACAGAGCAGCAGATTAAAATCCTCCGTCTGCGTGCGAGAGGGCTTAAGCAGAGCGAGATAGCCGAGCTTTTGGGTACGAGCAGGGCCAACATAAGCATACTCGAGAGGAGGGCCATTGAGAAGATCGAGAAGGCCAGAAACACCATCCTCATCTGGGAGCAGATAAACTCCAAGATAAGTGTTGAGGTTAGAAAGGGTGAGGACATATTCGCGGTCCCTGATAAGCTCTTCAAGAAGGCGGACGAGCTTCAAATTAAGGTTCCGTACAGCACGGCCGAGGTCATAGCCTTCCTCGTCGAGCATGCCCCAATCGCAGACAGGATTGCCAAGCGTGACTTCACGCTCTTCCTCGACGCCAAGGACAGGCTCAGGATAAGCGAGTGCCTACTTGAGAAGTTCGACGAGATAGGGAAGCACGAGTGACGTGAAGATTCCGTTTAGGGCCATGGCTAAACCGCTCACCGCTCCGCTCAGCTCGTCGTCCAGGATTATCCGGGCCGTTCCGAGTCCGTGAGACGTGACTCCCATGGCAGACCCTTTGCGATTCTGTTCTTTATCCCGGCCAGGTTCAGCAGTTCCATCCCAACGGCGTTGCCCAGTATTCCAGTTAGGATGACGAGTACTGCCGTCAGAGCTGGGACTCCGCCTATCTTCTCGCTGATGCCAATGGCTATCGCCGTCGTCACGCTCTTCGGCGCTATGCTAAGGAGGATGTTCTCGGGGGCCCCGAGAAGCTTGGCGATGTAGAAAGCAGTTAAAATGGCTGTCGTTCCGCCGAAGATTATCCCGAGGCAGATTTCCTTGGCGTAGACCCTTATAGTTTCCCTCCCCTTGTAGACTGGAACCGCGAGGCTTACCACCGCCGGCCCCAAGAGGAAGCTGAGGATCCTCGCGCTGTCCATGTAGTACTCGTACGTCACGCCCAGTTCCCTGAGCAGAACCACTATGGTGATTATCGAGAGGAGCACGGGGTTGAGGTAAAAGGCCTTTTTCTTCCTGTAGAGCTCTGAGAACGCGTAAAAGACTATTAGCGTGAGCGTTATCCCGAAGGGGTTCATTTGCTCTCCCCTCTGCCGTTTTTCTCTCTAACCAACTCGACGACCTTTGCCGTTGCCACCAGTGTAACGAGGAAGCTGAGGATCAGGGCGGCAAATATCGGGACCGCCTGGCTCTTTATTAGGCTAAGGTAGGTTACTACACCAACTCCTGGAGGGATGAAGAGGATGCTCATGTTCCTCACGAGGAACTCGGCTTCTCTCTCGACCCATTCAATCTTTACCAGACCGCTCAAAAGCGCTAGGATCAGGAGGACCATTCCCACGACGCTTCCTGGAATCGAGAGGTTTAGCCACTCGCCCAGCCACTCGCCGATAAGGAAAAAGCCGAGGATGATTGCCAGCCCTAACAAAATTATACCAATAGGTCCTTTGTGGCTTATACCATTCGTGATGTTCATCGAGAGTGAACCCTAACAAAATTATACCAGAAGGCAAAGGGAAAAACAAACCTCCAATCCTTACTCCTGAAATTATTCCAGAAACTTCTAGCTTTAACAGTCCTGAACCAGCGCTCAACACAGTTCTCAAGCTTAATTACGTGAACAGAACCAGCCCCAAGGACTTAACGGCAGGCTTGTATTAGCGTTTTATCAACCATAAAAAACCTGCTCGCAGGGATTTTAAAACAACCAGAATGAAATCCCAGGCAACCCACCAGTTTGACTACAGTGATCCAGACTTCAAGCCTTACTTTCGACATCAATCGCAGCCCTCTTCTCCCCATTGATTCTTATTACAGTCTCATCCACCGCGATGAATTTCCTCTGCTTCCTTACCGCGAGGAGTTTTGGCCGGTAAACCTTTCAACAATTTTTGGACCGCCAAGCCGTTGTGTGGCTGATTTTAAGTATTCCTGGCAACTTGGCGATAGCTGAGGCCTCGCAGGTATAATTCTACTGCCCTGATTTTCTTTTCTGCTGGAATTTTGTTCCGGCGGAAGGGTTTTAAGGCCGAAACCACCAAGTATATGGATGTTTCGGTTCTCATTTCTCTCCCTTTTCTTGAAGTACTACCAGAAACTTAAACCTAATGCCCCACCGCTTATCCTGACAGTATCGAAGGGTTAATAGCAAAGCCCAAGCAAGCCCCCTATTTAGAAAGTTTCATGATTTCCCTTGGCAAATAAACCTCACCACTGAATCCAATTCTTCACTGCACAATAATATCCAAAAGACTTCCAACATTTCAAAAACCCTTTAATTCCAAAAATCCAACTTCCCTAACTTTTAATTTTAAAACGGTCAAATTTCCACGAGGAAGGAATACCAAAAAAGCCCCCAGAATCCTTAATTCCAACTATGTACATTCAAAACGTTACAATTCTAACAAAAATTATAACTTAAAGTAATTTAATAACAAACAATTACTAAAACCTTCCAACACGTTCTCAAGCCTCCATTTTAAAATCAAACCAGATTAGAACCCCAAAATTTCAAGAACTAGAACGTCAGCGAGGATCGAAAAATCTCCAAAAAGATTAAATGGAATTATGGTCAAACTCACTGTGATGAGCCATGTATGTGGTCATTGTTTATGATGTTAATGTTTCGAGGGTTAATAAGGTTAAAAAGTTCCTTCGTCAGTATTTGCATTGGGTTCAAAACAGCGTTTTTGAGGGAGAAACTACCTTAGCCGAGTTCGAGCGCATAAAAGCCGGTCTGCTCGATCTAATTGATGAAGACGAAGACTCTGTGATCATCTACAAGCTCCGCTCAAAGCCAAAAAGGGAAAGCCTTGGGGTAGAGAAGAATCCGATTGATGATATTATCTAACCCTCTCTCCGGCGTCCCTCAACCATTATTTAGGTCCCAGTTGTTGAATTTAACTTCTGCGACTCCATCAGCATAAGGTAAATCCTACCGGCTCCAGTTACGGAATATCGTGGGATTTTTCCTTCCGAGGCATCAGGACGAACAAGATAATAGCCACTCATTTTCTTCAGCTCGTTGCTTATCGTTGCCGGTGAAACGCCAAGCTCTTCTGCTATGGCCCTGACACTTTTTCCCTCACAAAGACCCTTCAAGATTAACATACATCTCCTGCTCTTGGGAGCGAGGAATGGGGTGAGTTCGAGGGAGATATGGCCGGAGAGATTTTCAAAGTCACTCTCAACTATGATCCTGGTCTCATCTAAGCTTAGAAGGGCCAGCATTGTACTCACGATAAGGGGTCTCATCCCCCCGATAGAACCGCAAGGATGACCCTATCCCGTGTTAAATTCCTTTCGATCTCTCTTTTTATCGTCAGCACAATTTCTTCATCTTTAAGGGGAACCTCTAATCGAACTATATTTTCTGCCCCCACTATTGGAATGACTATGCTCTCTATGGCATTCAGTGCGTTGATTGTCCTTGGCTCTTTTTTATAACCCTCGGGTAAAATTGCCACCAGCTTGTCCCCATTTTTAAGTCCATCTATCTCTTCCCGTTTCCTTATTAGGGCTCGAATTATGAACTTCTCATCAAAGCCTACCGGAAAGACAACCAGCAAGATTCCACCCCCTCACCTTCAGGGTCTCAAGAATTTCCTTTCCGATCATATGCCATTCTGTTACATGCTGCCTTGGATGGGATGTCGAGAACTATGTTACAGATTTAACCGGAAGCGCACAGCTAACTCAAAATGCAGAAATTCTCCATGTTTCCCAATGCATCAGAACCACGCCACCAGTGGCTCATACTCTTGGCTTCCAACGAGATGGTTTATCAGCTTATACGCCTCAAGCCTAATTAATCGCTTTTTTGTCACATTTTTCTTTAGTTTGGGATGTTTGACGCTCTTCTCCATCTCTTGGTTAAAGGCTTTTAGGACGATCCTCTTGCCCTCGTCGTTTAGCAGGACTCCATTTAACTCATCCCTAAAATGCTCCTTCTTTATTACGCCCTGCTTCACCAGGCGGTTCGCTATGCGATCTGCTATTATCGGCTTGAAGATCTCGCTCAAATCCAATGCCAGAGAAAACCTTCTCTCACTTGGCTCGTGCAAATAGCTTATCGTTGGGGTCAACTGGGTGTTGTAGATCTCACTAATGATTGCTGGATACAAACGAGAATTTAGGAAGCTTATCAAGGCGTTCATTTCATTTTGAGGAGGCCTTCTCGTTCTCTTCACAATTTTAAAGCCATCGGGCAGAGTTTCATCCCACAGAGCGTAGTATTCCTGCCTGATTCTTGCCTCAACGTTCATAACATAGGTTATCTTTCTCGCGTTTTCAAGCTCCTCCAAGAGTTCAGACAGCAACTTGGAGAAGTCTTCCCCGACCTTCCAGCGCTTCAGGTTGCGCTCCATGTTCCTGGCACTGCCGATGACGAAGAGCTTCGCCAGCTTAATTCTTTTCTCCTCGTCGAGGTAGTGCTCAGCCTGCTTTATCACCAAATCTCCGGAATGGAGGCTTTCCCTCGGGTAAAACGAGCCATCATAATAGCCGTAGTGGTTGAAGAAATGCAGAGCTATACCCTTCTGTGCCAGATAATGAAGGGCCTGGGAAGTTATGGTTACTTTCCCATAAATTTTGATTTGGGTGAAGGTTCCCTTAATCCCTGCAGGGGGGAAGTTATGGTTACTTTCCCATAAATGTAGATATCGTAAATCCCCTCAATTGCCAGAGGCATTCTTTCCCTAACATTTTCAAAGTAAAGGGTGTTCTCCTTCCGGAAGAGGGTTCCATCTGAAAATAAAGTTAAGGACTTCTTTCTCATAATATCACCAGCTTATAACTAACGTTGCCGTTAAAATTGGAAAAGGCTTTTTCAAAAGTCACAACTCCTTGGGTAGTACTTAGCCGTTCTGGTTACTCGCTACAATTACGTGCCCCAAAAGTAGCGGGTAACCAGAACGGCCCCGACCCGGTGGTGTGGGTGGAGAATGCAAACAGCTACAAGAGCGAAGATGTCAAGAAAATCGCAAAAAATAACCTTGCATCCCAGAGATACAGCGACTACATACTTAACCTATACGTGGGATCTCGTGGTCAGAGCAGGGCAGGAAGCGAGGGCTAAACTACTGGCAGACCGTCTCAGCTCCCCGGGAACGACTGCAGCATACGCAACTGCGTGCACAGTTACATCAGGAATATGCGAGACAATGACCGTTGGGCCGCTAAGCATTGTGGGCTGGATATCAAATGGCATTGGATGTACCGTCGCAGCATTCCTCACGCCGAGATTGTATAGTGCAGAAGTAAGTAGAGGGTATGAAACTGAGAGCCGATTCCTCGAAGCACTACAGTTCGCGGGCACAGGAACAATCGCCACAGCAGGTGGACGGCTGTTTGGTAGGCGGCTTGCAATAAAGAGCGGGTATGAGCTGTACAAACTGCCGTACATCCACAAGTTGGACTACGAAAATCTGGAGAAAGCGCTGGAAGCCATCGCCAAGGCGAAGGGGGACGTAACAGTTGGAGATATTCTAAATCTAGATATCTCAGAAGATGAGCTGGAGCTACTCATAGAGATGTAGATGTCTAAAAAGAATGAAGCTCTTAAATCAGTAAAGAATATTCTAAACGAGAGTGTCGGTGAGATTATGGAGGAGGGTGAGAAGGGCATTAAGGAGCTTGCAAAAAAGCTTATAAATTTTCAAGAAGAAATAGAATCTGCCCGCAAAGCGCTCGAGGAGATATGTAATAAAATAGAAAAGGAGCTCGAAGCCCCCAAAAATAGTGACGGTGCGGTAAAAACACAACTAGAAGGCGAACTAAGGCAGTATAAGAGAATATTGTCAAATGTAGAAGATTTTGAGAATCGCCCCAAGGGTAATATAATTAACGAGCTGCAGAAAATCAAGAAGCAGTACCTAACAAAAACGGGCTGGAAGCAGTTGGGATGCAGCGCGGTGGGCGCCGTGGCAGGAAGCCTGTCGGCGATGAGCGTTGCCGCCGTATCCTCTGAAGTATGGCCAACCCTGGAGGTGCGCTTACCCGCGGAGCTACCCACAGCGGCAGAAATTTCTCCCGAGAGGTCCATACTCGGAGACCACGTACTTAATATAAAACCATCAAGCAGTGGTTAATGAGGGGGAACGCATGGTGAGGCTTTACTCGATAGAAAATTTGGGAAGGCGGCGTATGGTGGTAAAGAAGGGGATGTTCAGGAAAGAGATAATAGAGAAAGACTACCACCTCTTTGAGGATATTCCGGAGACTGCCACGCTTGAAGAAGAAAAGATATACAAGGAACACCTCTTAAATCGGCTGAAAGATCCAGAGAATGATGGAATCAGAATACACAGAGCCACCGCTAACACACACACACACCGTATAAAATACGGGGTTGAACGGGAAGATCTCAAAGATAAGCCTATAATGGCGAGGGACCTTCGAGACGCGATGAGATGGAACATATTCCTCCAGTTGCTGACGCATATCCCTGCACTGTCGGGACCAAAATACCTCGACAGCGTTGGCCTTGCAGAGAACAATGTAAAAGTGCTGGAGAACTTCGTCGAAAAAGTCGTGTTTGCACAGCACAGGGAAGAGGCTATGTACAAATTGAAATCACATCACATTGGCGGGATACTGATCAGCTTCGATGAATTGAAGAGGAATCCGGAGCTCCGCAAGAGGTTTGCAAGGGAGTTCGTGCGGGCACACTACGACCTCTTGACGCTGAAGGCAAAGGAGAAGATGGAAGAAGCCGTTGACAAGGCAATTGCGGCAGCCGAAAAAATAGCGGAGATGAAGGTACCGTATTTCGACGAGTTTGGAAAGAAACAGTTCGAGCCCGTATTCAAGTCGCCAGAGGACATATACAAGATACCCGAGCTCGTCGAGTTCCTAAAAATCGTTGAAGAGGTCGTTCCAAAGAAGATACTAAAAGAACCGCTTTCAGTGCCGCCAGCACAGGAGAAAGAGAAGATAGAACCGGAGAAACCAAAATTCCCCGAAACGAAAAAGGCCGTCGAGGAGGAACTGAGAAAGGCAGGGATGCCGGAAGAAAAGGTGAAGATACTTGCGCCGAGGCTGGCGACGGTCAAGTACTTCGAGGAAGCGCTGAACGCGATAGACCACGAAGTGTACAGGAACCTGGGAGGGGTGCCAGTGGAGCACGTGAAAAAGATAAGGAACATGGCACTGGCGAAAAAGCTGGCGGCAGAGCACATATTCAGCGTCTGGGTCAAGGAAGGGATACGCCCGGTTCTACTATCGGAGGTGCCCGAGCAGCACAGGGAACTGATAGAGAGGTACGCAGGGGACATTTACGAAGACACCGAGCGCTTGGCAAAAGCGCACGTGGATGGAACCATTGCAGGGGAATCCTTGATGAACACGATAATTGCGGAGAGGGATCTGGCGGACAAGATTCATGAAGCTACCTCAAAGCTCCTTTCAGATCCATCGGCACTGAAGGAGATACTGGAGGAGCAGAGGACGGCTCTAAAGGTGCTCACTGGGAATGATCCGGGGAGGTACATGGTGAAGATGGATCGGCTGAAGGAGTACAAGGAAGTTATCAAGATGCACATGGACAAAACCCGGCCGGTGATCGTGAAGCACGTGGAGAAAGATAGTATCCGGGTATAAAGAAGTCCAAAAACGCGGAAATAATCTATTCAACCCCTCTCCTCACCTTCACAGCCAACCCCTGCTGGAATATCTTAAGTTCTTTTCCGTTGAGAAGAGTCTGTCCCGTGGCCAAAAGCTCATCGTTTTTACTGACAATCAGAACCTCGTCATAGGGCCTTATATCCTCGTCAGCATCAATCACAAACTTTGCAAAGACAGTCTTTCCTTTCCTCGCGAAAGGCTCTGCCTCTTCACTGACAACCACCCTAATACGGGGATACGGCAGAATCCGATGAAGCCGCTTCGCCCCCTCAATTCCAAGCGTTAGCAGTCCGTCCTCGGCCCTGAATGTTGCCAGATGCTTGCCTTTGGCTTTAATCTGTCTTGGCATCCCCGTCTTCCTTGACAGCTCGACGAAAGCGTCTTTGAAAGCTTCACCAGCTCCTTCGCCAAATTGGTATTCTGCCACGGCCTGAACGTAGAGCCTTGCCCGGTTTTTCTTTGGCTTCTCAATTGTGAAGTCCTCTTCTCCCTCACTCTGGGCAAAGGGATAGCTTAAACTCAAATACTTTGGAATTTCACCAAAGAGTGGATGGCTTATGATTTCGGGGAACTTCTGCCTAACCCTCTCAGCCCTCTGCTTGGCTCTCCAAACCGTAGGTGTTCCCATTATTTCTTCGCTCACCTTAAAGAAAGCCGAACGTTTTGTTATCGGCTCATTTTCTTCAAGGTAATCTCTGTATTCGAGCAGCCCCTTGTATGCAGAGAAAAGCTTTGGATGAGACCTTGAGCACTCATCAACTAATCTCCAGAGTTCCCCTTCCTTTATTGCTTGCTTTACCCTGTTTAACTCTTCTCCAATCACCCAGAGATTGTGAAATGCAAGCAGCTTGGCTCTTTCCTCCTTTGGCATTTCTTTAAGCTCCCGGGGAGTGTAACGGGAACAGACGGGGCATGAGCACGGGAAGTATTCGAGCTCACTCAAATGCTTAGTCCCTTCTGGGGTCAGGTAGCGGTCATCTTTTGCATATAGGGCGTAGCTTGCCGAATCAAACAGGTCAATTCCCATGGCAACGGCCAAAGCAAATATCATCGGATGACCTGCACCGAAGAGATGGACGGGCCTGTCAGGTCTTAAGCCGAGCTTTGAGGCAATGACAACGTCAACCAATTCCCTGTAACGGTAAGACTCCATCAAAGGAACAACAGCCCCGATTGGGTGAATCTCAAATTCCATTTCGCTGAGCTTTTTGGCAGCATAAGTCCTTAAGTCGAGATATGTTGAACCTTGAACCGTTGCATTCATCGCTATCTCCTTTATCTCCTCGGCCTCTTTCGCGCGCTCGAGGGTTATCCTTAAGTCTTCTTCAGCTTTTTCCCTTGGAGCGTCCGGAACCGTGGGATGTCAAGAAAAGTTCCAATATCCACGCCGATTTTATGCTGGAACTCAATGATTTCCCTGTTTGTGATTTCAATCCCCCCATAGCGTATGAGCTGGAAGGATCCAGAATCGACCTCGATTATTCCATCATAGTCCAGAAGCCTGTGAATTCCCATTTCAAGAGCTTTTTGCCTCAATTCTTTATCCCTGTAAATGATGTATGAGTTTGTGATTATTATGTTGAATCCCATCTCCTTCAGTTCTTTTGGGGTTACTATGAGTTGCTTTGGATTGACGACGGGCATTATGGCTGGAGTTTCAATTTTCTTTCCACTGACCTCAAGCTTTCCAATTCTGCCAGCGGCATCCCTCTCCTTTATCTCAAATCTGAACATTTTTCAGCACCAAAAAAGGAGATAGAAGGGAGGGTTTAAAAGGTATTCCACAGCCTCCTCTTAGGTGTCCTTTCCCTTAGGGCTCTTCCTCAATGGTCGCTCGACCCTTTGGGTTTAAAAAGTTAACGGTGAAACCCCAAAAAATTTGATAAATAGCAAAGTTAATAAACAAGAAACTAAAGGCGCAAAAACTTGACCTCGGATTTTTACCTCCTTATGCATTGGTGTTTTACGGTGTTCAAGGAGAAAAGGAACTTTCTCAAAATTACTCCCTTCGGATCGGGGCATGATCAAGATACGTTCCAGATTGACCACGACAGACCACTGGATTGGACACATCAACCATGCTGGATATGATTACAGCCAGCTCAACCATTAGCCTACAACAATTATATATAGTTATATATAGTATATACATATATCCATATTCTATTTCGGCAATGTTTATATATTTGGCATTGCCATGATACACCGGTGACCCCCTGTGAAGCGTAGAACCAACATTTTGGCTGCAACCCTGCTGCTGTTTCTGGTTGTTGTTAGCGGATGCGTTGGGAAAAGTGAAACAGGTGTGGGTAAAAGCACCTCCACTCCAGCTGAAACCGTGATAACCATCAGAACAACCGGAGCGACTTTTCCACAGTATCAGGTTCAGAAGTGGATTGAGACATATATGCAACTTCATCCAGATGTCAAAATTGAATACGAGGGTGGTGGGAGCGGTCACGGACAGGAGGCCTTCCTGAAGGGCCTGACTGATATAGGCAGAACGGATCCACCGGTTAAAGAGTCAACGTGGAAGATGTTCCTTGAAACCGGTGATCAGCCCTTCCAGTTTCCGGAGATTGTTGGTGCAGTTGTTGTGGTCTTCAACGTTCCCGGTGTTGAGGAGCTAAAGCTTGACGGGGATACCCTCGCCAAGATATTCATGGGTGAGATTGAGTACTGGGACGATGAGGCGATAAAGAAGCTCAACCCCAACGTTAACTTGCCCCACGAGAAGATTACGGTTATCCACAGAAGTGACTCAAGCGGAACGACAGCCATATTCACAACATACCTAACCCTTGTGAGTAAGGAGTTTGCGGAAAAGGTCGGGGCTGGAAAGCTTGTTGACTGGCCTGTGGATAAGATGGGGAGGGGCATCGGTGCAAAGGGTAATCCTGGCGTTGTCCAGGCATTGAAGGGCACAAAGTACAGCATAGCCTACACCGAGCTTTCCTTCGCCATAGAACAGAACCTCCACGTTGTTGCCCTCAAAAACAGCGCTGGAAAGTTTGTGAAGCCAACTTCCGAAACCATAAGGGCTGCCGTTGCTGCCGTTAAGACATACATCCCGGAGCCAACTGAGGGATACAAGGAGAACTTGAAACAGTTGCTCAATGCTCCAGGTGAGAATTCATACCCGATAGTGGCCTTTACACATCTTCTCGTCTGGCAGAACAAAGACGGCAAGCACTACAGTCCTGAGAAGGCTAAGGCAATAAAAGACTTCCTGAGATGGGTTCTAACGGAGGGACAGAAACCCGAAAATCTGGCCCCGGGTTACGTTGGGCTACCAAAAGAAGTTGCCGAGATCGGTCTCAAGGCCGTTGAGATGATACAGGAAGGCTGAACTTTTTTTCTTTTAAATGGTGGTGAGATGACATGGGAAGGGTCGACACCTTCAAGCTCATAACTTATCCCGTCGTGGCTTTCATCTTTTTGCTCTTCTTCGGAATGGTTTTCGTGTACTTCGTGAATTCCATCCCCGCGCTGGAGAGATACGGTGTGGATTTATATTTAAGAAACATCTGGAAAGCCGCGGAGGAACCCTCGAAAGAGGTTTACGGCATAGCCGCGGCAATATGGGGAAGTGTTTACACCTCATTAATAGCGATTTTAATAGCGTTCCCTTTGGCACTTGCATACTCGATATTTGTCGTTGACTACGTCCCCAGAAAGCTCAAGAGCGTTTTGATAATACTATCCGATATAATGGCCGGTCTACCGACAATAATCTATGGAATATGGGGAGCTTTCTTCCTCGTTCCATTTCTCAGGAACTGGATTATGGAACCTCTGTATGAGCATTTTTCGTTCATCCCGCTCTTCTCATATCCTCCCGTGGGAGGTTACAGTTACCTTTCGGCCGGAGTGCTGCTTGGAATCATGGTAACCCCATTTGCCACCTCGATAATACGTGAGGCCTACTCCATGATACCCTTCACCTACAGGGAAGCCGTATACAGCCTTGGAGCGACGAGATATGAGGCAACGAAGATCCTCGTGGGATACATAAAGCCCGCCATAATCTCGGGTCTTATCCTTGCTTTCGGCAGGGCCATAGGCGAAACGGTCGCGGTCAGTCTGGTGATAGGGAACACTTTCAATCTCTCCCCGAAGCTCTTCGCTCCCGGATATACCATCTCGTCCCTCGTAGCCAATCAATTCGGCAATGCTTTCATCTACAGGTATATGACCTCCGTTCTCTTTGCAGCTGGTCTGGCCCTCTTCATCATCGGTATAGTTGTCGACATGCTCGGTAAGAGGAGTCTGAAGAGGTGGGAGAAAAATGTTAGGATTTAGCAGAAAAACGAAGGATAGAGCATTCATACTCCTCATCGGATTGCTCACGTTCCTCATGGTGTTTCCGCTCTTTCACATCATTTTCACTGTTTTTATAAAAGGCTCCTCCGTCCTGATGGAGCGGGGTGTGAAATTCCTGATTGAGACGAGGTCTGAAGGGGGAATCGGACCTGCAATAGCGGGTACTCTTCTGCTCGTGGCACTGTCCAGCATAATCGGTATTCCTCTTGCATTCCTCGTGGGGATATTTATCAGCGAATATCCCGAGAGCAAAATAGGACAGTGGACCAAGACCCTCCTTCAGACGATGATGGAGTTTCCAACAATACTCATCGGTGTCTTCGTGATGCAGATCCTCGTGGTTCCCATGGGACACTACTCCGCCATAGCCGGTGCAATGGCACTGGTAATTGTAATGGCGCCCTATATAGCCGTCTACACAGCCGAGGCTTTAAGGGAAATCCCGTTCACCTACAAGGAAGCGGCGTACTCCATCGGATTGACGAGGTTTAGTGTGTGCTTTCGGGTTCTCGTTCCGATGGCGAAAAAAGGTATCCTAACGGGAGTTCTCATCTCAATAGCGAGAATCGCAGGTGAGACTGCTCCGTTATTGTTCACGATAGGTGGGCTTTATGAAAGCTATCCCTCCTCGGTCTCCCAGCCAGTGGGGGCTATTTCTCCCCTTATCTACCAGCTCATCCAGAGTCCAAGTCCACAGGATCATGCGATGGCTTGGGGAGCTTCGCTCATTCTTCTGCTAATATTCCTCATGATTTTCATCCCCGTAAGGTTAAGCATTAAGGAGGTGAGACTGTGAGGGATGTTGCAATCGAGACCAGAAATCTTCACGTCCATTATGGTAACAACCACGTGATAAAGGGAATAAACCTTAAGATACCGCCCAAGGTGGTGTTTGCCCTAATGGGGCCGAGCGGATGCGGAAAGAGCACGCTGTTAAGAACGTTCAACAGACTTATTGAGTTAAATCCCAATGCAAGGGTTGAAGGGAGCGTTAAGATTCTTGGAAAAGAAGTTTATTCCCCGGAAACCGATCCCGTAGAGCTGAGAAAAGAGATAGGGATGGTTTTTCAGTATCCAAATCCCTTTCCCCACCTCACGATCTTCGAGAACGTGGCCAGTGGGGTTAAGCTCAACAAGCTCGTCTCCTCGAAGGACGAGCTGAAGGAGAGGGTTGAATGGGCCCTAAAAAAAGCCGCCCTCTGGGACGAGGTTAAAGATAGGTTAAAGGATTATCCGGGAGGGATTTCAGGAGGACAGAGGCAGAGGCTTGTAATAGCAAGGGCCCTTGCCATGAGGCCCAAGATACTTCTCATGGACGAGCCCACGGCAAACATAGATCCTGTCGGTGTTCAAAAAATTGAAGAACTGCTCTTTGAGCTGAAAGGGGAATACACGATAGTTCTGGTGACCCATTCGCCGGCTCAGGCTGCGCGTGTAAGCGATTACGTGGCCTTTCTTTACCTTGGGGAGATTGTGGAGGTTGGCCCCACGAGGAAGGTTTTTGAGAATCCGGAGCATGAGCTGACCGAGAAATATGTAACCGGAGCTTTTGGCTGAGGGGGTGTAATGATGAGAAAGCTTCTTGATATTGGAATTGAGCAGATGAAGAAGATGATTGGTGAGATGGCCGATGGTTCGCTTGAAGCACTGGGGTCCGCGAGGAAGAGCCTTGAGGGGGAGTTCAACTCAACTGGGGAGATAGCGAGCAAGCTGCACATACTCCGGCTGGGGATACTTGATCTTGTGACCGAGCTCCTTATCCGATACTCGCCCGTGGCAGGAGACTTGCGCTATATTCAGAGTGCCATAGACGTTTCATACGATCTCTACAGAATATCACGCTATGCGATGGAGATTGAGAGGACGGTAAAGATAGTTATGGCACCTGTAGAGATATCCCTTGAGGCGTTTCCTTTAACAGAGGAGGCTGTGAAGATTTCGGTTGAAGCGTTCAGCGAGCTAGACGAAACACTAGTGGGAAGGCTCATTGAGATAGATAGGCAGATTGACAGGTATTACCTTGACTCCCTGATGGCCCTTCGGGACAATCCCAAGAAAGCCGTTGATGCCCTTATAATGCGTCACCTTGAGAGGATATGCGACCATGCAAATGAGATTGGTGCAAGGGTTGTTTACATTAGGGAAGGAAAGAGGTGGTGAATTTTTAACTTTTCAGAGAGGGGTTAAGGAAATTAGCCTTGCCTTCTGGCATAATTTTGTTAGGGTTCATTCCCGGTTTGGTTGTTCGCCTGATGATGTGGCTGAATGGTTTCAGGAGGTGATTCCACAGTTATCCTGACAGTATGTCGCCTGCAATCAAAAGGTATTTATTATGGGCCGTATTAAATTACCCGGGTGTGAATAACATGGAGAGAAGATTTATCGAGAGCCCGGAGTTTCCAATCTGGGAGATCAATAAGAAAAGTGCCAAAGAGAAGGGCCCTGCAAGGCCGCCGTACTGGGAGATGGTATTTTACTGGACGAGAAAGCCCCTCATCGGGGCGAGGGCAGTTATCGCCGGAGCGCTTCTTCCTGAGAACATCGACCCCGAAAGGTTCAAAACGCTCATCGGCCTGAACGAAAACACCCCGCACCGCTCCAATCCGAAGGTTCCGGTAGAGTGGGAGCGCTACTTTAGGGGCAAAAAGCTCCTCGACCCCTTCGCTGGTTTTGGCTCAATACCGCTCGAAGGCCTCCGTCTCGGGCTTGACGTTACCGCTGTGGAGCTTCTCCCAACCACTTACGTCTTCCTCAAGGCAGTTCTCGATTACCCAAAGAAGTTTGGGAAGGTTCTTGTTAAAGACGTCGAGCGCTGGGGCAACTGGATTACCGAGCAGCTCAAGAGCGATCCAGAAATCAGGGAGCTTTACGATGAGGACGTTGCCGTTTACATCGGAACTTGGGAGGTGAAATGCCCCCACTGCGGGAGGTGGACTCCGGCCATCGGGAACTACTGGCTTGCCCGCGTAAAGGATAACAAGGGGTACAAGAGATTGGCCTACATGGTGCCAGAGCGGGACGGCGATGAAGTGAGGATAAGGGTGATTGACCTCAACGAGGTCTTTGGGGATGTTTCAAAGGCGAGCGTTGATACAAAGAGTGGAGAGATAACCTTCGAGGGCGAGGCTTACGTGAGGAAGGTGGAGAAGGCGGTGAAGGAGGGGAAGCTGAAGGAGAGGGACTTCAGGATTGATGAGAGGAGGGTCATCTTCAGGGTTCCGAGGGCCAACATCGAGGCAAGGAAGAGCCAGCTCACCTGTCTGGCGTGCGGCAACATCATAAAGTACGCCGATGAAGGGGGCAGGCACTACACCGAGAGGGTCAGGGGCAACAACGAGTTCTACGTGAAGTTCGCTTTAAGGAGATACCACGAGGGCGACGAGCGCTTTGCAAGGCAGAGGTTGCTTGTTAAGGTTAAGGTTGATAAAGAGCTTGTTTTCGAGCCGTGCAGCGATGAGGATAATTTAAAGCTTGAGAGGGCTAAGGAGAAGGTTAAGGAGCTGATTGAGGAAGGGGATGCTGATGTTCCAAGTGAGGAGTTGCCACCATATGGCAATATGGGTGGTGGTGGGCATTTCCTTCCCCTAAATTATGGTATGAACAAATGGTACAAGCTATTCAACCCCCGCCAGCTCCTCACCCTCGTCAAGCTGGTTAAGCTGATAAGAGAGGTCGGAAAGAGGGTTGAGAAAGAGAAGTTAGCTGAAGGCTGGGAAAAAGAGAAGGCCTTCGAGTATGCTGAGGCTGTTGTCACCTATCTGGCGATTGCTTTAGTAAGATATGTGGATTATAATACTTTATGCACAGTGTGGAACTACGGTGGGCAGCTTCCTGCTCAAGTAGCACATACGATTTCGATGCGTGGAATTGCTATGATGTGGAATTGGGGAGACGTGTCACCTTATGCATATATGAGTGGTACTGGTTCTTGGAGGCGGGGAATTGAACATACCCTGCCCAAAGCTCTTGAATACCTCACCTCCGCCCTTGCTCCCTCAAACCAAAAAACGCTCACCAAAGAGCGGTCAAACACCGTGAGGGTCCTTCAGGCTGATGCCACCTCTTTGAACCTGCCTGAAAAGTTCGACGTCATCGTTACCGACCCGCCCTACGCTGATGACGTCCCCTACACAGAGCTTTCCGACTTCTACTACGTCTGGCTGAAAAGGGCCTTAAGCGACTCCGACGGGAGAAAACTTGTTCCAAGGTTCCACAGAAATGCCTTCTTCAAGAAGATTGGGCCAAAGTGGGTCGAGGTAAAGACCCAGTGGCAAGAGTTTGCGAAGAAGGAGGTCTCGGAAAAAGCCGGGAGATTCTATGACAGGGATAACCCATATAATGAAGCCCAACAGCACTTCGAGAACCTCTTTGCCCAGGCCTTCGTTGCCATGCGCGAACACCTAAAGGACGATGGAATAATCGTGACTTACTACGCCCACACCGACCCGGAGAGCTGGGCGAACCTCATCGAGGCAGGCTGGAGGAGGGCCAAGCTCCAGATAACGAGGGCGATTCCCCTAAACACGGAGTCCTCTCAGAGCATCGTGTCCCGCGGAAAAATGAGCCTCGACACCTCAATCGTTGCAGTCTGGAGGAAGCCCGCTGGAGATAGAAGGCCCGTCCAGATCTCTGCACTTAGAGAGAAGCTGGAGGAGAAGGCGAGGAAATCCGCTAGGGAGTTTATTAGGCATGGCTACAGGAGCCTCGACCTGCTCTATGCGGTTATGGCTTCTGTGCTTGAGGAAGTTACTGGCTACGGTGAGGTGCTCTCCCCAAAGGGTAGCCTCTCCACGAAGGAAGTCCTCGAAGAGGTTTACAGGGCAACGATAAAGGGCATCATCGAGGCCATAGCAGAGGTGGAGGAAGGAAAGGCGGTAACTTCTGGCGAGGCCCTCTTCTACACTGCCTACAAGGTGCTCTTCGGGAACGGGACGCTGAAGCCGAACGACATAATACTCCTCAACCTAGCGACCCTGACCGAGCCAGGCAGTCTGGTAAAGGCAGGTGTTCTCAAAGCGATGGAAAGGAAGAAGGAGTTCACCCTTTACACGCCAGACCTTCTCGGTAAAAAGGCCCTCGATGCCAGGGAGCTCCAGAAGTTCCTTTACGGGAAGGGTCTCAATCCCCTCGACCCGGAGCCGAGGAACGCGGTTGATGTTCTCCAGCTCCTTGAGTATTACACTTTACTTGGAAAATCCCGCCTTGAAGAGGTCATCGAAAGGCTCAGGAGGAAGTGGAGCGCTGAAGTTGAGGAGGCCCTCACGATTGCAAGGCTCGTGAGCGAGTATTACACCGCCGTTTACGGCCAGTTGCTGGCCCCGCTTGGAGGGAAGATAAGGGCCGATGAGCGCGCTATTGAGAAGGAACTCGAAAAGGACGGCCACTTTGAGGTTCTCCTCATGAGGAGGCTCGTCAGATACGTTAGGGGTGAGGGACTGTGAGGCTCGGTTCCTTTGATGTCTGGGACGATGTTATGGACGAAGCCCTCGACAAGCAGGTCGCACCGGAGCTCGGAGACGTCGTGAGCGGCAACGCTCCCGAGATATACACCGACTCGAGGGAGTTCTTCAGGAGGACTTACTTCACAGACTCGATGCTCGAAATCATCGGCAGGCTCGTCGAGACCCTTGAAGGCGGAGAAAGACACAATATCTTCCTCATTTACTCCCTTTTCGGCGGTGGTAAGACGCACACCCTCCTCACCCTTTACCATGCGTTCAGGAATCCCGATGCGATGCTCGATCCCGAGGTTCTTGCCGGCCATGACCCGGAGAAAAGGGAAAAAATCAAAAGCCTGGCGGAGAGGATAAAGGCCCTTGGCGGTGTTAAGATCATCCCGGTTTACGGCAAGGGCAGGCTCGGCCAGCCGAGCAAGCCCCTTGAGGTCGGTCCTTACAGGGTGAGGACGGTCTGGGGTTACATAGCCCACGCCCTCGGAAGGTACTACATCGTCGAGAGGGACGACGAGAACGCCACTGTGCCTGAAATTGACACTCTGAGGGAGCTCTTCAGGGGAGAGAGGGTAATCCTCCTCGTTGATGAGATCGTGGATTACTTTGACAACCTTTACAACTCTGGCAGTAAGGACGACCGGCGGTATGCCAAAAACGTGGACAACTTCTTTGACAGGCTTTCCACGGCCCTGCTCGGCTCTGGAAGCGCGATGGTCATGACGCTCCCGATGGAAAAGAAGGAGGGCATGTTTGAGGTCGAGAAGGAGTACAACAGGGAGGTTGTCATGGCCATCTGGGGCGCCGTCAGCAGGGTCGGCGGTTCCGAGCTTTACTCCCCGCTGAGGACTTCCGGAGCGGGCAACGAGCTCGTTGAAGTCCTCAAGAAGAGGATTTTCAAAGGGATTGACGACGGGGAGAGGGTCAAGACACTGACCAGGATGCGCTCTGAGCTGGGCAACACCGACGTCTTCGGCCATGCTCACAACCTTGAGGACGAGCTCCGCAGGACTTACCCGTTCCACCCGGAGTACGTTGAGGTTTTGAGGACGATAATCGAGAGGACCGGACTGCAGAGAACGAGGGACATGCTCAGGATTACGAGGATTGTTGTGAGGGAGCTGGTTCGGAAATACGACGAGACGGGCTTTGCCCCATCGATGATAATGCCCCACCACATTGACCTCAAACACGAGAAGCTGAGGGGTATGCTCTTTGGCAAGAGCGAGACCTTTATGGATTACGCCACCATCGTTGATACCGACATTGAGGGGGACAAGTTCAGGGACTTCACCAAGCCGGGGCTTGCGGAGATAATTCTCAAGTACGTCTTCCTGAAGACGTATCCCTTTGACTCGCCCGTTCCCCTGCCGGGTTTCCCAACCGCTGAATCAATCGCGAGGGGCATTTACGAACCGAATGAGTTTGACGCCAACGGGTGGCTCCCAACGGATATTAGAGATGCCGTTGAGGAGATAACGGCGAGCGTCCGCTTTGTGTATCTCAACAAGAAGGACAAAGTTCTCTGGTTCTGGCGCGTGGCCAACGTGGCCCAGATGGTGGACAGCAAGGCCAAGGAACTTCTCGAAATGAGGCCCGGCGAGGTGTGGAACGAGCTCGTCAAGTACGTGAACAAGATGGTTAAGGAGAGGAAGAGCCTCACCTCAACGAGGGGACGGGGGGTGAAGATTGAGGATCATGTGACGTTCTTTAGGGAGCGGTACATTATCGTGGCTAAGGATCCCCAGGAGTTCCATGACACGCCGGATTACAAGCTTCAGGTGCTTGTGAGGGAGGACGTTGATGAGAGAACTTTGAGGAAGCTGATTTATGCTTATGGAACCGGCACGAGGACTTACAGGAACACGGTCATTGTCTGTTATCCGGTCGAAGGAAGTTTCAAGCACCTGCTTGAGACGACGGCGAGGATAATGGCGTGCGATGAAGTGATCAGGGACATTGAGGTTAGATACGGCAGGTTCGGTGAGGAAGTCGTCAGGATTCAGATGAACATGGTGAAGGACATTAGGGTTAAGGCCCTCGAAGACCTTGAGACGCAGATCGTGAACTCTTTTAGACAGGTGGCTTACCCGAAGGACGACGAGGTTCGCATTATCAATGCCTCGGCCAGCTCAAAGTCGGTCGTTGAGAACGTTTACTCTACCCTGCTAAGCGAGGGCAAAATTGTGGATGAGTTTGACTTTGACTGGCTCGTGAAGACTCTTAGGGACATCGGTGTGGAAATCCTGAGGCCCGAGGGGTACAGGATCTCGGAGCTCATCGCCGTAATAAGGATGAACACGCGCCTGCCGATGATTGAGGATAAGCACATCAGCGAGGCCATAAAGAACGCCGTTCTCGACTTAAAGATTGGCCTTGAGCGCGATGGAGAAGTGTTCTTCAAGAAAGTTTACAAAGAGGTTCCAAGCTCCGAGGAGGAGGGTAACCCGCCCAGTGCCGTTAAGCCAAGGGACCTAATCCTGCCGAGGGAAGAGGCTTTGCACAGACAGGTCTGCGGTCTGCTGAAGAAGGAGAAGGATTTAATCGTGCCCAAGGAGGACGGGAATTACAGGGTGAAGACGTGGTACGAGGTCTATTCACCATCATCGGAGGTTGGAATTCCCCTGAGGAGCCTTGTGACTGGAGAAGAGGAGTGCAGGGTGAAGGAAGACTACATTGACCTGGTTCTCTGGGGCCACATTGTTGAGATGCGTGAAGAAACCCCAATAACGGAGGGCGAGTTCGAGATTGAAATCGAAATGCCCCAGGTGAAGGAGAAGCCAGGGAAACCTGTTGAGCTGAAGGTAACGGTCACACCGCTTGGAAGAGACTCCTTCATGGTGGAGCTCTCGGTGAACCATGGAGAGCTCGACTCTTACGAGGTTAAGCTTGAAGATGGAAAGCCAGTGGAGGTTACATGGACCATAATCATGCCAGAGACGAAGACAACCGCAACGATTGAAGGACGGAGCCCCAAGAGAACGCGTTACAGGGACGTAATTTTAATCCCTGACCTGGGCAGGGAAATCGTTGAAACTGATACCCTTAAAGAGGAGCACAAGGGTATGTTCCTGACTTCAATCCTCAACATTGAGGACGTTGAGACCCTCGACCTTATCCCTGAGAATATCAATGGCATTGTAAGCGGGAGCCTGAGGATTGACAGCCCCTTGTGGGAGAGCCGATTTGAGGGCGTGAAGAGGGAGGTGCTGGCATATCTTGTGAGGGAGATGGAAGAACTCCTTGAAGACAGGGCCGATCTTGACGTAAACCTCACTCTCTCGAAGGAAGTGGTGATTGATGACCTTCTCTTTGAGAAGCTCAGGCCCCTCAACGGAAAGGTTCGGTTCAGGCTCAGGAAGGAGGAATGCTAATGGAGGGCAGCGTCGAGTATCAAGTGAGCCTCAGGTACATTAGGAAGGCCTTCCTCCCCGTAACGCGGGATCAGAAGCTTGCCGAGTTTATGCCGGTCTTTAACGTCATGGGTACAGGGGAGCAGAAAAAAGTCCCGGGAAAGGTCGAAGCGAGGGCGAGGGTGTACCTCCCCGAATTTCTCAATTTTGCCAGGAAGTTGGGGTTTAAGGTCGAAGCGAACGAGAGTCTCCTGAAGTGGCTGAACCTTCCCCCGTCAAGGAGAGAAAGGCTTGAGTACAGCGGAAGCAGGAGGATAATCCTGAGGGCCAATGACGATTATGCCTACCTCCGCCTGATGGTCTATGGTGTCGTTATGGCAGTTCTTAAGACACCGGCAGAGTGGGGCCAGCTTGAGGATTACGTTCTCTCGATGGAGCCGATACAGCTTCGATTCTGGGCTTCAAAATTCAAAAACACTTACTGGAAGTATAAGAACCGGAGGAAGCTTGATTATCTTGCAAGACGCTTCCTGGAGGTGGAATGGGTTTGAGTGAAGACATCAGGGAGGCCATCCTGAGAGACGTTCTCCTCCACAGTCCTGCACTGTTTTACACCGCCCTAACCGCTCCTGGAAGGAGGGGGATAACCCCTTTTAAGCACCAGTTCCAGCCCCTTTATCATGCAATGATTTCCCGACCGGTGAGGATACTTATCGCTGATGAGATTGGGCTTGGGAAAACGGTGCAGGCGCTGGCCATTGCCCGTTACCTTCAGCTGAGGGGCGAGGCCGAGAGAATCCTTGTCCTCGTTCCCAAGATTCTCCGGGAGCAGTGGAAGCAGGAGATAAGAAGGGTTGGGGGTCTTCCAACCGTAATCGAGAACGGTCGTGAGGTTGAGGGCAAGCTGAGAAACACGTATGGATACACGGTCGTCTCAATTGACCTCGCAAAGAGATCTCCCCATCGCGAGAGGTTTCTCGGTGTTAAGTGGGATCTGATAATCGTTGATGAGGTCCACAACGTTACCCTTGGCACCCAGAGGTATGAATTCCTCAGAAAGCTTGTTGGGAAGGGTGGACGGGATCTCAATCTAATATTCCTCTCCGCGACGCCTCACAGGGGCGACCCCAAGGATTATCTCGCAAGGATTGCCCTCCTTGACCCAACTCTTACCGACCAGTATCAAAAACTCGACAAGCCAAGTTTTTACAAAAGAACTCGGGACACGCTCGTTATGAGGAGAACCAAAAAGGTCGTTAATGAGCTTGAGGGCAGAGAGGTCTTCAAGAAGTGTTATTTTGGGGCAGTTGTCGTTGAGATAAGCGATGCGGAGAGGGCTTTTTTCAATGAGCTCGATAAAGTGCTTTTTGAAATGATAAAGAATGCCGGAAAGAACTCTCCCGAGGCCCTGCTAGCTGTCCTTGTGCGCAAGAGGGCATCATCGAGTTACGAGGCTGCGGTGAGGACAATCAGCAAAATCGCCGAAAGTGCGAATTCCAATGAGCGTGGAAAGGCGGAAAGGGTGGACAAGTACATTAAAAGTCTCTTTGGCCTTGGTTATGATGAGATTGAGCTGGAAGACTTCAACGAGCTTGACGATGCCGTTGAAAAAATAATCGAGGAATACTCCCCCCTGCTCGACAGGAAACAGGTGGAGTCTTTCAGGGGACTTCTTGAGCTGGCAGGGCAAATCAAAGACCAGGACAGCAAGCTTCAAATGGTGGCGGAGATTGCCACGTATCACATCAAGCAAGGGGAGAAGGTGATAATCTTCACGGAGTTCAAGGACACATTAAATTACATAAAGCGGAAGCTTCCCAAGATTCTGGCCGACGAGTATGGGGTTAAGCTGGAGAGCCATGAGATTTCCCTCCTTTATGGAGGAATGTCAAGCGGGGAAGTGGAGGAACAGATATCCCGGTTTGAGAAATATGGGAAGCTTTTGATATCCACGGATGTTGCCTCCGAGGGTTTGAACCTTCAGATTGCCAGCGTTATCATAAATTACGAGGCTCCCTGGAGCCCGATAAAGCTTGAGCAGAGGGTTGGAAGAATATGGAGGCTCAGCCAGCCGAGAGAGACGACCGCTTACACCCTGTTTCTGGCCGCTGAGACTGCCTGTACGTTCTGGAGAACCTTTACCAGAAGATTATGAACATAACTGAAGCCATTGGAAGTGGCCCGCGCCTTGGCAAACCTGTTTTCGGAAAACAAATGTTCTCTGGGGATTTTGAAGCACTGTGGAAGGAGGGAGGAGCCGAAGGAGGTGCCAAGGGAGAGCAACCTTCCGAGTACGACCTTGTATTTGCGTCAATAAAGAGGGAACTGACAGGCTACGCGGGGGCCATAATACACACCCTAAAGAGTCTTCGACAGAACATTGAAAAAATGGTTCCCTCCGACACAACAAAGCAGGTTCAGGAGGAGCTTGAACACATACTCACTCCGAGAGACTTTGACAGTGACGTGATCTCCGAAGTGCTGGGGGCTTATCTCACTGAAGTCCTTGGGAAGAGGAACATCCCGGAGATTTCCCCAATTCTTCATGGTGTCACTAAGGAAGGCCCCTCAAATCTGAGGCCAATGTGGATTGGTGTTAAGGGTAGGGATGGCGTTGAATACCTTTATTTTGTAAGGTTAGTTGACGAGAAAGATGGCCGGGAGTTCCATCGTTATCCTGTTCTCGTAAGGAGGAATGGTGGAAAGCTTGAGTTTCTTTATGGCGTTGACCTGTTGGAGCATCTTATTGAGGTGTTCTCGCAGGAGTTCGTTGTTATTGGCCGGCCCGAACCCACGATGGAGGGGCATTTGGTATCCTCCCAGCTCAGGACACTGGCGAGAGACAATTTTTACAGACCGAGGACAAAGTACAGAAATTATGAAATGGCGTTCTCAAGGGATAAACTGAAGAAGGGGCGCCTCTTCAGGAACACGAAAATTGAAACAACTGAAGTATTGAGGATCGAGGGCATCAGCGAGGAGAGGTTCAACATACTGAAGTACATTCCCGAAGGGATTCTCGACATTTATGGGCTCTCAGAAAAGGACGTAGAACCACCAACTGATGAGTACAAACATATTACTGAAAGAAATTTCGTGCCCCTGGATGATATTCTGAAGAGCGAACGGAAGGCTATGGAGATCGTCATGGAGCTTGAGCGGAAGAGGCTGGAGAGAAAGTATGGTCCCAATGGAGGATGGAAAGTCGAGGATGTCTCGTTGAGAGAGCACTATGACATTAAGGTTAGTGAGCCTGGACGGGAGAAGTACATTGAGGTCAAGGGTCACAAGCCACTCCTGCTTACTGCAGAGGTCACGCCCGCGGAGTATAAATTCGCGACTGACTCCAAAAACGTGGATAAGTACTGGATTTATATCGTCGCAAACCTCGGAAAGAAAAAACCTGTCATACTGAAGATTTTCAGGCCTTTTGGTCCCAGCAGAAAGGTGTATGCGGTTCTCGAAGACGGGAAGGAAATTGACGTTACGGACAAGATGCAGGTTTACGTCAAAGACAAGACGCGGAAAGTCCTCAGCGTAAAATAATTTCTTTTTATCCCCTCTTACTGCCGTTTCATGGGGGGCGGTGAGAAGCTTGTCCCAACTCCCCGAACGATTTTATAAAAACGTTTGAATTTTTAAGACATTCGAGTTACTTGACATATTCCCCCGAAGTGCTTCGGGGAGTATCACGCCTCGAGAACGGGGTACTCTTTTTGGCCAAGCACTTGCGCTGGCTTTTGATATTAACACAATTTGTTGTTGGGATCCGCAAAGAATATGTACATCAAAGACAAGGGTAAAAGCGGTGGTTTGAAATGAGGTACTGGCTTTGCATTACAAACCGTGACAACTGGGAGGTTGTGAAAAAGAAGAACGTCTGGGGTGTGCCAAAGAGACATAAGAATACAATCGCCAAGGTTAAACCGGGCGACAGGCTCGTCTTTTACGTCAAGCAGGAGCGGAGGGACAAAGAAATTTTAGAGCCGAAAATCGTGGGCATCTTTGAGGTCGTTAGCGAGCCTTACATTGACTCAACAAGGATATTCAAGAGTCCACCACACCTCAACGAGACCTATCCGCTGAGGGTCAGGGTCAAGCCGATAAAGCTCGGCGAGCTCGACTTCAAGCCGCTCATTCCAAAGCTCAACTTTATTACGAACAAAAAGCGCTGGAGTGGCCACTTGATGGGCAAGGCAATGAGGGAAATTCCGGAAGACGATTACAGGCTGATTGAAAGCCTTATCTGAATTTTGAGGGGTCTATGAATGTATGATCATATCGTGTGTATTGGGAATACGGGTCAAGGGTCATTAAGATTGCACACTTTAAATCGGTCTTTCTAAGTAGGATTCTCTCAGAAACAGCTTTCAGATTTTTGCGTCTGCTTTTCTTTTGATGCCCTTTGAGGACCCCTTGAGAATGCCAACATAAGAGAGAATCCATCCTAAACTTAATCTCTAAATATGTGCACTCTCAAAGAGTCAGCATTTAAAAGCAGTTAGAAACTTTCCGCCAGCGCTTGCGGAAGCAAGGGCTGTTATGGGGCCGGGGCCGGGATTTGAACCCGGGCTAGGGGATCCACAGTCCCCTGTGCTGACCAGGCTACACCACCCCGGCCATGTCCAGCTAAACCTTTTGAGTTAGCTTTATAAAGTTTTCGTCAGAACGGGCTGAAAGAGGGAGCTGAGACCTTTTACATCCAATAACCAAACTCAGAGGAGAGATTGGAAACCGTCAAACCACGCGGGGAGGTTTCGAGATGAAAGCCAAGAGGGAAGCGCTCGCGAGCCTCTTCACGGCTATAAATGGGGGCAAAGTCGATGAAGACATAATAGACCTCCTCCTTCTCATCAACTCGATAAAGGGCATCTATACCACATCCTCCTGCTCGGGGAGGATTGGAATCATCGAGGAGCCGGCTCTGGGGGCAAAGCCCCTATCCAGATGGCTGATAAAGGTTCATAGACTCATAGAATTTGAAGAAGCGAAAGAAGCCCTGAAAAATGCCAAAGAGGGAATCATCTTCCTCAAGAGCCAGCCGCCTATCTTTCACGTCGTTGCCGGAGACCTTGAGAAGGCAAAGAAGCTCCACGAGCTAGGCTTGGCTTCAGGCTTCAAGTACACCACCTTCAAGGTCATCTCCAAACGCTATCTCGTTGAGATAAACGCCACCGAATACCTTACTGCCCCCCTTGGAAGGGATGGAAAGGTCCTGGTGGACGACGAATACATCCGCTTCGCCATCGAGATCGGCAACGAGATGCTGAGGCGCTCGAAGAGAAGGCTCTCCCGCCTTGAGGAAAACTTCAGAAAGCTGAGGAAAGAGCTTGGCAAAGACGAGCTGTTCTACGAGATGGCCGAGAAGCATGGAATTTCAGTCAGGTGAAATTTCATGGAATTATTCATAGATGAGAGTGGAGACCTTGGAGGCACGAAAAGCAATAAGTGGTACTTCATAGTCGCAGGAATGATATGTAATGAAAAAGAGATTTCGTTCATCATAAAGTCGCTTCTCCAAGAATTGAATTTAGCAGACTTTCATATGAGGAAAAGAAAAAGGTTCCATCCAAGCTCGCCAACCTTGATTTCAGTATAGCATACACCGTTCTCTCGAAAAACGATGAACATCTGAAAAGATGGCTCGACAGATCAAAGAGAAACAAACTGGTAGCAGCCAAAGTCCTGCACTCCACTGTAATCTCAGGGTTAGGGTTCTCAGAGGCAATCATCGACAGGAGCCATTATTCAAAGGAGTTATCCACGTGAGTAGCTCGTCACGGAATCAAAGTTACTGCCGAGAATTCAGTCATACGACCGGGTCTCCAGCTTGCCGACGCAGTAGCCAACACCGTATATCTCCATTACCAGCACAAAAACAGAGAGCTCTTTGAAAGCATCAAAGATAAAATTGTATCCAGCAAGTTTATCACCGAAAAAGAGATTCTAAGGGGAAAAGCTAAGTCGGGTGGCTAGTCTCCAGGCGGGCGACCCCCACCCTCATTCTTCATTTAGATTGTAGCTGGTTTATAACTTATTAACTTTTTGATTATCTCATCTCGTTCCACTCTGGGTTTCCATACCTAGCCTCTATCAGTTTCTCTGCAAGCTCGAGCTCGTAGTCCGTCAGCTGGTCTTCTTCCAGCTCAAACGCAGCAGAGAACTTGTCTTTCAGCAGCTCGTAGGTCTCCCAGCGGTTCAGCTTTATTCCCTCGCGCTCCAGGATCGTAACCCTCTCCCAGATGTTCGAAACTCCTTTATCGGAAAGCTTCGCCTTCGAGATCCTCAGAACCTTCGCGAGTACATCCACTCTTGTCGCGTACATGAACGTGCCGTGCTGGAGGATTACCCCCTTTCTCCTCGTCTGGGCAGAGCCGCTTATCTTCTTGCCGTTGGCGACGATGTCGTTCAGGCCGGAGAAGCCAGCGTCAAGGCCAAGCTCCTTTAGAGCATCGACGAGCGGACCAGCCAGGTAGCGATAGCTCTCCTCGACGTTCCTCAGGGCGGGATGGTAGTCCTCGCCGACGACCACAGAATAGGTTATCTCACCGAACTCGTCGTGGAAGACGCTTCCGCCGCCGGTTATGCGCCTTACAACAGGGATTCCGAGCTTCCCGGCAACATCGAGGTCAACATCGTGCCTAACGCTCTGGAAGCGGCCTATAGTTACCGAGCTGGGACTGAAAGCGTAGAGCCTCACCGTGTCGGGGACCTTGCCCTCGATTCTAGCGCGCATTATTGCCTCGTCTATCGCCATCTGAACCTCGGGTCGGGCAACTATGAGCGGAATGAACCTCATGCTATCACCAAGGTTAAAAAATCAAGAGCGTTTTTAAGCCCAGCGATGATGACGCCCAAGCCCTCCTGACGGGTGATGAAAGCGGTCACCACTGAGCAGATAGAAACTTTGCACCAGCAAAGTTTGATGGTCAGGGGCCGATTAGCTCCTCATCGGTCTCTCGGCCACCTACCCTCACATCATCCCAGACCGAGGCGCTCCCTTATCTCGAGCGGGATGAGGCCTATCTTCGGGAAAACCAGCAGGGCCTTGTCCTCGACGGCATAAGCTGGAACGCAAGGGACCGGCCCGTAAGGCGTTGGATAATCGGGGTCGGGAGCCCAGTTGTTGTCGCCCCATGTGACAAAACACTTCTCAGTTTTCCCTCCAAGGCTTACCTCCTTTATATCCCTGACGCGGTGAATTATCGGGTATTCATAACCGGGGCGCTTATAGACGATCACGTCGCCAACGTGAACTTCATCAATGTTGTTCTCACTTATCCCCTTCAGGAGGACGACATCCCCCCTGTAAAAGACGGGTTCCATGGAGCCGCTCACCACTATGACCAGTGGCGAGTCCGTGTGAAAGGCCATCTTAAGCCCGAATTGGAGTGCAAAAACTGCTATGAACGCGATTAGGATCCATGCTATGTCCTTTTTCCACGACTCATCCATCTCAGCGCCTCCATCAGAGTGCTTATTCTCGCGGATATGGCACCTATCGCGGTGCATGTTTCAAGGCTGACCCTTTTCCCTGTTATATCCATATGATAGCGTGCCATCTTAAATATTTCCTTTGGAAGGCCATGCCTTCCAAGGCCTATCAGGAGCAGAAAACTCTCGCCTTTCAAAGCCCTCTCTGAGAGCTCAAGTGGGGTTATCTCCTTCTCCTCGCTCGGCTTTCTAGTGGTCGCAACCGGCGTGCCGAACTGAGGAGGAAAGCCCTTCTTCGGAAACTCAAAGAGGTGAAAGCGGTTTCTCTGGGCAAGCTCGAGGAGATACTTCCCTCCCTCGCCTATGGTCGTGTGACTGGCTATTTCCTCGGCAACATCAACCGGTCTGCCCTCGAAGGGGAATCCTACCAGAGCCAGGTGAAAGCCGTAGGCATAAGCTGTTGGTCCGGCTCTGGCTATGGCTCTCAGGTGGGCCTCGTGCAGCTTCCTTGGGTCGTAGGTGTTGTAGAGCGCAACCGTCAGCATGGTTCCTCGGAAAAAGTGCCCAACAAAGGTTTATAAGGATTTATAGCAGACTAAACATTTAGTATGACCATGCTAGAGGAAATAAACATACTCGTCGAAAGGGGCCACTACGAAGAGGCCCTGGGAAAGATCCAGGAGCTCGCTGACCCAATAGAGAGGGTCACGGCTCTCGCAGATATAGCGGTTGCCATCTATCAACACGGCGATCCGGCCGAATGGATTCCTGGCATCTTAGAAGACGCCATATACATCGCCAAGAAGCTCAAAGATCCCTCCGACAAGGTCATTGCCTACTCCATCATTGCCTCCTCACTCGCGATGATAGACTACGAGGAGGACGCGATGGACTTCTTCAATCGGGCGATAGACGAAACAGATAGCATAAAAAGCCCCATAGAAAAGGGCATAGTTCTCTCGATCCTTGCCTACCGTCTTGCCCTTGCTGGCTACTCTGACAACGCCTTTGAAATGTTCAACGTTGCCTTCGATACGATAATCGGGGCCGAGATAGGCTACACACACAAAGTCGATGGGATAATAAGGATTGGGGAGCTACTTGAGAAGGTCGGGGACACTCTGCCATCAAACAAGGCTTTGGACTTTTACAGAATGGCGTTTGACATATTCGAGAAGCTCCATGTCAGCCAAAAGGCAGCGATAGTTGAGAAGAAGATAGAGCTCGCCAAAACGGTCTACAACGTCGGACTGCCTGAGATAAGGACGGCCCTGCTTGAGGGAAGAAACCACTACGCATTAGCCTTTCTTGAAAAGAAGTACAGTGGCGTTATGAGGCTCATTGGAGAGCTCGAAGTTGCCCTCTGGCTGAAGAGAGTGAACGACCCTGAGTACCTCGAGATCATCGATAAGGCCTTTGAACACTGTGAGAATCCAAGGTTCACCGACGCCAACGTCCAGCACATAGCGAGACTCCTAATCGAGCTTGGAAACCTGAGAAGGGCACTGAAATTCGCAAAAGAAATCCAGAATATCCACAAGAGAAGCGAGGCACTAAAGGCGATAGCCCTTGAGTTGGTCAGAAGGAAAAAGTTCGAAGAGGTAAAAAAGGTCATTGAAATCATCCCAGATCCAAAGATAAGGGAGGAGGTACTCAACGAGATTGGGACCATACAAGAAAGCCAGTGAGGGGTCCACATGATATTTGATGCCCATTCAGACCTGCCCGCTTTTGTCTATGACGAGAGGAAGAATGGAAAAACTCTTGTCCTTGAGGAAAGTTTTAACCAATTCTTTGCCCCGGGCGTAGCCGCTCGAGTGATGGCCATCTGGACAAAACCGGACAGGAAAAGCTCGGCCCTAAGATACGGGCTGGAGGTTCTCAACGCCCTTCAGAAAGACGTCGCGGAGAGCGAGCGCTTCGAGCTTGTGAAAAGCGTCAGAGATATGAGAAAGGCCATCGAGGAAGGAAGGGTTGCCCTCTGGTTGGGCCTTGAGGGAGGAGAGCCGATAGGGGACAGTCTGGATTTGCTGGAGGTTTTCCACCACCTTGGCCTGAGGGTGCTAACGCTCACATGGAGCCTTCGCAATGCCATAGGCGATGGTGTCTTCGAGAGGACAAACGGTGGCCTGACCAACTTCGGCGTTGAAGTCGTAGGAAAGGCTGAGGAACTGGGAATCATCATAGATCTCAGCCACATAAACGAAGCCGGCTTCTGGGACGCCCTAGACGTTACCGCATTCCCTGTTATGGCCTCGCACTCCAATGCAAGAGCGCTATGCAATCACCCGAGGAACCTCACGGACGAGCAGATAAAGGCCATAGCAGAGCGGGATGGAGTTATCGGGGCGGTTGCCATTCCGAGCTTTGTAGACAAGGAAAAGCCAACGCTGGAGAAGTACGTTGGTCACATAGCGTATATGGCCGAGTTAGCGGGATACAAGCACGTGGGGCTCGGCTTCGACTTCGTGTATTACATGTCCGGCTGGAGCGGGAGGAGCGTTGAGGGCTTTGAAGACGAGTCGAAGATTCCGGCGCTGCTAGAGAGGCTGAACGAGAACTTCAGCGCGAAAGAAGTTAGAGCGATAACTTTCAGGAACTTCGAGCGCCTTTTTGAAAGGGTTATCGGATGACGGAATCTTTTTATCCTCTTTTTCTCAGCAGTCCGCGGTGAGTCCATGGAGGAAGTCTACTTCTTAACCGCAGGAGACGCGAGAAGGCTGCTCTTCGCTAGAGGTGGAGCGAGGCTTAACCTGGATTTGAGAAAAACCGGGCGCTCATGGCTCATCACCATTGAGGGAGACGAGTTCATATTTCCAGACGGCACGCGCGTTGAGAGGAGCGTAATCGAAAGGGTCGCGAGGGACGAGGGGAACGTTTACTTCATCAAAAACGGGGGCGTTTACAAGGCGGCAATAGCCGGAGAGTACTACTACAAGCTCGTGCCAACGGTTCCGCCCACGATAGAGATAAACGGCATCAGGATGCACCGGACGAAGGACGTAAACCCCCTCCAAGACACCCTCAACAAAGTGAATACCGTCAAACCCAATGAGGGTGAAACTGTTCTAGATACCTGCATGGGGCTCGGATACACAGCGATAGAGGCCGCGAAGCGCGGTGCTTACGTGATAACTGTAGAAAAGGATAAGGGCGTCATAGAACTGGCAAGAATAAACCCCTGGAGCAGGGAGCTCTTCCAGGGCGGGAAGATTCAGATCATCCATGGGGATGCCTTCGAGGTCGTAAAGAGGTTCAACAACGGGAGCTTCGATGTGATAATCCACGACCCTCCGCGCTTTTCTCTGGCGGGCCATCTCTACAGCGGAGAGTTTTATGAGGAGCTCTTTAGAATTCTCAAGCCCGGTGGGAGGCTTTTCCACTACGTTGGGAACCCTGGGAAGAAGTACCGGAGAAGAGACCTCCAGAAGGGCGTGATGGAGCGCCTAAGAAAGGCAGGCTTCGTTGGTGTTAGAAGGGCCGAGGAAGCGCTCGGTGTAGTGGCGAAGAAGCCAGAGAAAAGATAAAAATCTCAGATGCCCCCAACCTCTTCCATCTCCTCGAAGGCCTCCAAGTTGGTGTAGTAGTCCATTAGCTGGGATATCTCCTTCCTCAGCCTGAAGCTCTTGACTATCGCTATGGCAAATCCTATTATCGATGGCCATGCTAAGAGTAGCAGCAGCTTCCAGTCGGCTATTGGAATCGGTCTCGGGTCTGTGAAGCGGTTGAAGTTCCATATCATGAAGGCTATCATGAGCCAGGCTGTGGAAAAGTTGGTCAGACCACTTCCGCTCTCACCGAGCTTGAAGCCAGGGATGACGTCCTTGGTTATCGGCGGGAGCAGGTTGCTGCCCATGAAGCCAAGCTGATCCTCGAAGACGTGGAGCCACTGGCCTATCATCGCCGCGAGGGCAAGCTCGGTCGCGTGGGCGTAGCCGATGAGCTTGAAGAAGGCAAAGACGACGATACCGATTATTATGCCCATCGTGAGGGAGTGGCTGAAGCCGTGGTGCCATGGCAGGAAGCGATCCTTGACTACGGTCTTGCCCTTAAACTCCGCCTTTCTGAAGGCTATCTCCGGGCCCGAGAAGGAATCAACACGGGTAGGCTTGGGATATGTCTTGATGAAGGGGACACTGACCTTCGCTATCCCTACGCGCCTATAATCTGGAACTTCACCGCCTATGGCAACACCGCCAGGAGTTACAATCGGGCCCATCTCAACGCGGACTTCCCTCTTCGGCGGGTCGAGGTGTATGAAGAACCGCCTGTAGACATCTCCGGGCAGGCGAATGTTGTGTATCTTGACTATAGTTTCACCTTTCTCGTAGGCTTCCTCTATGGCCTTGGCTATGGTCTCGGCTATGCCCTGTGGGTGGGGAGCGTCGGAGACAACAAGCTTTATTCCGTCATCATCAACGTCGACATAGCCAAAGACCAGCATCTCCTTCCCAAAGGCTATCTCACCGAACTCCTCTTCAAAGAAATCGTAGTCTTCCCCGAAGGCCTCTACCGTTATGGTGCCGGTCTCATCTGTAAGCTTGAAGATTATGCTCTTGTATGGCTTCTCGACTGTTTTGACGTTTCCGTTCTCATCAATCATCTTAAAGACCAGCGTATCCTCGCCCCTCTCGACTATTTCGCTGACCTTGCCCTGAACTGCAAAGAACTGGTAGCGGTTTTTCTCATTCAGTTCAGCAACCTTAACGAGTTTTGGTGCGTAGTGCTTCTTGTCGTCCCATGGAGCCGGATCTATTTCGTAGTCCCTCCTGCTGAAGAACTTGCCGAATTTAAAGTCGACGAAGTCGGGGAAATATGCCGCAGCTGCAGCTATGACTGGAATGAGGATGCCCATCCGCAAGTCCGCGACCAGAGCAGGGAAGAAGGTCGCCGCCGCCAGACCGGATATGTAGTGAGTGAAGCCCCTCATTTTACATCACCCCAGACCAAGCAGGTGCATAACTTCGCCCGTGTGTCCCGTCATACTTATGAGCACCGGAAGAATAAGGCCTCCGAGGCAGTAACTCCTTCTGGTGTTGAAGGCCGCCGCCATCATGCCTATTGCCGTTGAGACGAGGAGCACCACTATCCCCATCGGTCCGGTGAGGACGTATGAGATGATAACCAGCGTTATTGCTACGAAGTAAGAGAGCTTCCTAATATGGACGATGTTGAAGCTCCTCGCAAGGAACTTGGAGATGTAGTAGGTGAAAACGAAGCTTATTCCCGCGCTCAGGAGGATAACGCCTACGGCCGCCAAGTATTCAGCGTAGCTCTTCGGAGTGTATATCGAGCTAACGAGCCATGCCGCCGCTCCCCTCGTGAGCCTGAGGTTGGGCAGGAAGAGCAGTGTAAAGGCCCCGACGTAGTAGATGACCCTGTTAACTCCTTGACTGATTATGAAGGCATCGTCCCCGCGCTGGCTCGTCATGTGACCCGCTATGAGCGCTCCCATACCTCCAGTGATTATCGGGTAAACGGCAGCTATTGTTCCTCCAAGAGCACCGCCAAAACTGGCCTTAGCGATGTTGTAGGGACTGCTCTCAATTCTATCGTCCGGCACCTGTTCCAGCATGGGTGGATTGGAGAGTATGTTCAGCAGCACCCAAGACATCCCAAAGAAGCCTATGAACATGGGCGTAAGCCTCGTGTAGGCGCTCGTTGTCGGTAGGAGGTTGGTGTTCATGACGATGAAGCCAAGGATTCCAGAGAGTAAGAAGACGAGTAATCCACCCAGTATCTGCCTCCAAGCCATCCAGAGCCTCTGGAACGGCGTCTTGCCCCTGTCACCTTCCTTGGGCCACTCGCTCATGAACATGAAAAGAACTATGGCGGTGAGGAAGTAGGTGATGTACGGACTGGTCGCCTGGTATATCGGCGGAAGTACCTTCGGGAAGATGAAGAGGGCGCCTATGACCAGTATAAGCGTTCCAGCAACCGCGCCGATGAGGTACAGCAGTACCGCCTCATGTCCTCTGCCAAGGAGGAGGTACCTCTGCGTGGGGAAGAGCAGAAAGACGGCGCTTTCGTCAGCAACGCTGAAGTAGACGCTCGATATTGCACTGACGTAGGCGTAAGCTACTATGGCCCCTATAGCAAAGAATGGAAAGGCCTGGACTGGCATGAGCTCGCCGACCCCGAAGACTGCCACGAGCAGGGCCATGATGTTGAAGATATGGAATCCCGGAATCCATGATATAAGCGAGCCGAAGAGCACTCCGGCCAGCGACCAAATTAAAATATCCAAGAGGGGGAGCATGGTCATCACCTCACTCGACGATTATTGCGTCCCTCATGTAGGGGACGACCTCTATAGTACCCTTGTACTCGGTAACGTAGCCTGCTATCCTGACAACCTGGTCCTTACTGAACGTCTTATCGCCCGCGGCGCTCTTCGGTATGAAGATAACGAGCTCGCCGCTACCGTCATCAATGGTGAGCTTGAAGAAGGTACTTCCTTCATAGAGGTCAACGATAGTTCCACTGACGATCACCGTCCTGCCCATGATGTCCGCGCTCACGTCTCCGGTTTTAACCTCGGGGGAAGGCTCTGCCCTGATAACTTTGAGTGAAACCACCATTCCGCTGTCCGTGTCGTAGGTAAGCTCAAGGACGCTCCCAGTTCCGGCATCAAAGGGGTTGGGGAGGAGGTCCTTGCTTACAAGGATGGAGGCACTTCCCGTATCGTCGCTGACGTTCATGATGTACTCGGGCCCCTTGTAGGCAAGGGCATCCCACGTGACCGTCAGGTTGACAAGGCCACTGGCCCCCTCGAGCTCAGATAAGGTAACGGTTTGAATTTCTCCTTGGGATGATTCAGCCACGCGGATCGCATCGGCGGTGTATACCACTATCTCGGGCTCTCCGTTGTACTCCTCAACGTAGCCCGCAATTATGACTTTGTTCCCCTTCCTAACTTCGACGCTTCCAGCAGTAGAGGGTATGAACACCGCCACCTCTCCGCTTCCGTCATCGACCATCATCTTAAGGCCTGTGCCGAGCTGGACTACCGATATTACTGTACCGTTGACGGCAACGGTCTTTCCAGAGAGGCCCAGGCTCACTGAACCGGTACTAATAAGCTCCGCGGGAACGGCCTTCACGACTTCTAGGGTGGTTATATCCATTGTCGTGGGATCAACGGTGACCTTCAGTTCACTACCTGTTCCCGCCTCTAGAGGATTGGGAAGTAATGTTCTATTAACCACGAGGGAGGCCTTTCCGGTTTCGTCTCTGATGCTCATGATGTAGTTCGGCTTCTCGTAGGCCAAAGTGTCCCACTTCACCACGAGCCAGACCAGCCCCTGTGCAGTCTTAAGGTCCGAGACCGTGACAAACTGGGCCTCTCCGCCGAGTTCGGCTTTCACAACGGCATTCGGAGTGAAGACAACCACCTCTGGCTCTCCTCTGTACTCCTCGACGTAGCCACCGACCTTAACTACGTCGCCGACCTCTGGGACGTAGGAAAGCTCGTTCGCAGTGGAGCGCGGCACGAAGACCGGCAAGTCGCCGACGACTATCTTGAGGTTGCCGCTGAGGTTGGCGACATCGGTCACCTTGCCGATCACGAGCACGAGCTGGCCTCTCATCTCAAGGGTTATCTCCGATGGAGACATCGGTGTTGGCTCCACTGGCTTCACGATTGTCAAGTCCTTGCCCCTCACCTCGGTAGCGCTAACAACGAGTCCCATGACCTTAACCTCACTGCCTGTTCCCACCTCCAACGGGTTGAGGTTCATGAGTTCTTCTTTCGGAATTGAGACAGTTACACCATCAATCTTGAGGTAGTAGGTGTAGTTCTCGTAGGTGATGCCCTCGAGCGAGCCTGTGAAGTCTACGAGAGAGCCAACATAGCTGTCCAGCTCATCCGCGGTGACCTGCGGGAGTTCGATCTCCGATTCCTCCAGAGGCCTTCCAAGGGCATGTACCCCGTTTCCGGTGTAAACAACAACTTCGAGCTCATTGCGGTACTGGTCGAGGTAGCCGGCAACCTCAACGCCAAGGCCGGTCTGGAGGTTGTCCTTCGTCATGTTGGAAAACTCGGCAACGCTCGCTGAAGGTATGAAGACTACCAGCTTTCCGGTTCCATCGTCTATGTAGAGATTGAGGTTCGAGCCGATGGTGGCTATCTCCTCGATGTTACCCCTGACGATCACTATCTGGCCCCTCATATCCTCAGTCAGAGCCCCTATTGGGATAACTTTCGGAGCATTGGGCTCGATGACCTCGACGTAGGCACCGACCAGCCTGCCATCATCCCCTATCCTTCCAGCAACCTTAACGACGCTTTCAGTGCCAACCTCAAACGGATCAAGCTTCGCCAACACATCCCTCGGAAGGAGTGCATCGAAGTAATTGGTTCCATCCGTGAGGGTCAGAACGTATCTGCCGCTCTCATAGGAGATTCCGGCAAGCTCACCCTTAACGCTGAGAACCATTCCGATGTAGTTTGACGCTTCAGCAAGCGGAACCTCGGGAGCCTCCTCTATGGGCGTAATGTGGAACTTGTCAATGTCCCTTACGACTATTTCCGGAGAAGAACCCTTGTAGAGGTAGACGATTCCTGGAGCATAGACGGTGTCACCCGTTTTGAGTGTGACGTTGTTCTCCACAAGGAGAACTCGCGGCACGAGGACTGCAACCTCGGACTCGCCAGTATCAACGGTAAGCAGAAGTCCAGAGCTGACGTTTGAAACCTGTGTGACGATTCCCTCGACGGCGACGTAGAGATTGGCCATCTCCGGGGTGAGGGAACTGACTTTTTCAGGACTATCTGAGTAAACCTTCGAGACGAACTCCAGGCCGTCAAGGTACTGGAGAATCGCGTAGGTGTAGGTCTCCCTTACCCTGAGCTGAACTTCAGCAGTTACGTTGTCCCCGGGGAACGGCACGAGGTTTTTGGCTATCATCTCCTCCGCCAAAGGAGAATAAACCCTGACGTCTATTTGCCCAGTCCCATCATCTACGGTGAACGTTATGGATATTCTCCCCCCACTATCAGAGACGTAGGGAACACTGACGACGGTTCCGTTTATCCTCACGACGGCGTAGTTCATCAAGTAGCTTCCGTAGACATCATTCACCTTTATTAGCGGTGCCTGGGCTGTTTGAGCAGCCACTAAAAGAACCGCAACGCCAATAATCGAAATCAACAGCGACAGGTATTTAAGTCGAGAGACGTCCAGCTTCTTTTGCTCCTTCAGACCATGATAATAAAGTCTCTTCTCACTTTCAATTCCAGCCATACCCAGACCTCCGGTTTATTTAACGTAGCAATGTACTACAACGCGTGAATTTTTAACAGTTTCGTGTCAAAGAAATACAGAAATGGGCAGGTATGGATAAAGAGGAACATAAAATGTAAGGGACTTCTCAAAAAATCCGAACGCCAATAAGTTCCGAGTTGAATTCAGGACCAATGAGACAAAGATAAAAATACCAAGACTTCACTCTAAGCCCTTCAGAATCTTCTCCACATCGAAACCTTCCTCGTACTTCTTGAGCTTCCTCTCGAAGAACTCCACGAAGAGCTTGTAGCGCTTGGCCCTGTGCTTTGGAGAACCCCTTATGCTGTGGCCGTGAGCACCGCGCTTGAATATCGCTATGTAAGCCTCCTTGCTGAGGTCCTTGAGGGCGTGGTAGAACATGACGCTCTGGTCGAGCGGACAGCGGTAGTCCTCCAGCGAATGGATGAGCAGTATCGGTGCCTTAACGTTCTCGACGTAGAAGAGCGGGCTGAGCTTTCTGTAGTTCTCGTTGTTCAGCGGGTCGTCCCCGATTACCTCCTTGTCGAACCAGAGACCTATATCGGAGAAGGCGTAGCTCGTCAGCCAGTAGCTTATGCCGTTCTCACTTATCCCGGCCTTGAAGAGGTCGCTCTGAGTCAGCGCCCAGTTGGTCATGAATCCGCCGTAGCTGATGCCCGTTATTCCAACACGCTCCCTGTCAGCGGTTGGCTCGAGCTCGAAGAACTTCTTCACCCCGTTGAGTATATCCTGAAAGTCTTCTAAGCCAGTCCTTTCAAGGACGCGCAGCGCAAAGTCCTCGTCATAGCCATTACTTCCCCTCGGATTGACAAAGACAATGTAGTAGCCCTTACTCGCCATCAGTTGCATCTCGTACTTGAAGTAGTGGCCGTACATTCCCTTCGGCCCGCCGTGGACGAAGACTATGACCGGGGCCTTCTCGTCCTCATTCAGCTCTGGCCTGATGTACCAGCCGTCTATCTCGAGGTCGAGGGACTTAAACCTGAAGTGCCTCGGCTCAAAGGTCCTGAGCCTCTCAAAGAGCGGCCCGTTGTAGTCTGTGAGCTGCTTAAGTTCGCCGTCGTAGAGGTAGAGCTCCCTCAAGCGCGTTGCAGTCTCGATGAGCATCGCAACCTTTCCACCGTCGACGTCGAAGCCCATGACCCAGTGCTCGCCAACGGTTATCCGCTCAACATCACCATCCCACAGGTAGAGGTTGATACTACCAGCCTCGTAGAGGGTGAAGTAGACTCTGCCATCGTCAAGCCTAGCCTGGCCTGTATTCTTGCCGAGGTGTTCATTTATAGCCTTCAGCTCGCTGTCGTAGAGGTAGAGTAAGTCGTGCTCGCTGAGCTTTTTCTTCTCGGGCTTGCCGCGAAGGAGGATGGTTTTGCCGTCGGAATCAACCGCCTGGAAGGAAACCTTCTCGAAGAGTTTCTCCTCATCTCCATCGCGCCAGAGGTAAATATCGGTGAACTTGAAGAAGGCGGGCTTGCCCTCCTCGCGGTGAGGAACGTTAACGACTATGGCGTTGCCGTGCCAGATACCCGAACTGAAGCGCGGCTTCTCAAACTCCTCGAGTATCTCCTCGCTCTCGGTGTCGAGAATCCAAAAGGTGGTCGTCTCACCGTCGAAGAAGCCCATGTTGTCGAACCACACAGGGACATCGTCCTCGAAGATGAAGTCCTCATCGTCCCTGCGCTTGAAGCCTACAACAAGGAAACGCCGGGAATCGTCGTTCCACTGGATGAAGCGGACGTTTTTAGCCTCCAGAACCTTCTTGGCGCTAAGCATTTCAACGTCGGCGACCCATATCTCGGAAGTCCTCTTCTCCCCGTTGGGCCTCATGAAGGCGAGCTTCCTGCCATCCGGAGAAAAGCGAGGCATGGAAGCGTTCTCGATGAAGCGCCTTGTTCCAGTTTCGATGTCCTCAACCACCACAGTATTCTCGTACCTGTTGTCCTTCATGTTGGCCTTGGTCAGAACGTAGGCGATCCTATCTCCCTTGATCTGGGGGTCGCCCAGGTAAGCAAACCTAGAAAAGGTCCTTTCGTTCCATTCGATGCTGCTCATAACGGTATCACCAATTTAGTAGAGAGCCTTAAAAGTATATAAGCCTAACCCAGTGGACAGGTGGAAACATGAAAGATGAGTACGCCGTTGGAATAATTCTCATAGCGGGACTCGCCGTATCACTGGCCTTCAGGACGTATCTTGGAGTGGTCCTCGCTGCAATAGGGATACCGCTCTACCTGGCCTACGTAGCCAGAGAACAGAATATACTGGCGAAGTCGAGGCTCTTCGACAGGGATTTCTTCCTCATGATAGCCATAGCGGTCGTCGTTATACTCGTCTCCAACTACATCTGGGACCCAAGAGTGGGACTCATAGCGATGGCGGTTCTCGTTCCGATATTAGCCCTTTACATTGACAGGCTAAAGGCAGGAAAGAAGCCTAAAAACGCCTGAAAGCTCGCCCGTTTTCTTATATCTCCTCAATTCTTCCCTCAGCCCGTCAAGAAAAACCCCGTCGATCCCAAACTTCCCCCTTATCCTTCTCGATATGTAATTGTCGCTCAGAAACAGCATGGCCATCGCCGAGGTGAGGTTCTTGGGCTTCCTGAAGCCGGCCTTCTCGAAGTCTATGAGCCAGACGCGCTCCCCAACTATTATGTGCCTTCCGCCCTGTATCTGCCCGTGGTCTATGCCGAGCCTATCAAGGAGGGCCGTTTTATGGGCTATCTCGAAGAGATGGCGCTTTTCAACGTCGGCGTAGAAGATTATCTCACCCTTCGCGAACTCGCGGATGAGATATTCGAGGCCCTCAAAGGTTCCGTAGTCCACAAGCCGGGGCGTTACCTCGTATGGCTCGAGTATCTTGATGATTTCTGCCTCCCTCTTGAAGTTCATCCTCGGCGAATCCGGACGCTGGAGCTTAACTATAAAGATTTTTTCCCCTAAACCGGCCCTGAAAATAAGGCTCGTCGTCCCCTTGGCAAAGGAGCGAATTTCGGTGTATCCACGCCCTTTCAGGAAAGAGTAAAAGCGCTTTAACCAGACTTCACTTATCAGGTGGTCGAACATAGGCCTCGATAAACTTAAATACTCCGCCGATAAAATACTTTTGGTGGTTCACATGGTGACGGCTTTTATTTTGATGGTTACGGCCGCTGGAAAGGAAAGGGAAGTTATGGAGAAGCTTCTCGCCATGCCCGAGGTCAAGGAGGCATACGTCGTCTACGGCGAGTACGACCTCGTGGTCAAGGTTGAGACCGACACGCTCAAGGATCTGGACCAGTTCATCACTGAGAAAATAAGGAAAATGTCCGAGATACAGATGACCTCGACGATGATAGCCATCTGATTCTCTCGATTTCCTACTTTCGTTTCTGAGCCGCGGATAAGAAAAAGGGGCTCACTTGTTCATCATGAGCCTTATCCTTTCCGCAGCATCTTTCGCCTTGTCCGAGATGTTGCTCAGCGTTCTCGCTATGTTGAGGATGTAGAAGCCCTCACCCCAGTTCAGCTCGTTCTCCTTCTCAAAGACGAGCTGCATGAGCTTCGTGTCGAGTCCATCTAGCTTGCTCTCCACGCTTTCTATGGCCTTGATAATCTCATACTCCCTATCGATTTCCTTATCGATGAAGCCGCTCTCTATGACCCTGTCCATCTGGACTATGGCTTCGTGGACTAGTTTAGCAGCCTTTATGCTCTCAGTCCCCATCTGGAGGATTAACTCCTTCACCTCGGATGGAATATCCTTCGGTCTCTTGACAAGGAGCCACTTGGCGGTGTCTTCGGCAGCATCGGCCACCTTGTCCTGCATGTGGAGGTAGATGAGAACGTCTTCCCTCGCAACGGCCATGAGGAACTTCGAGCTGAGGGAGTCCCTTATCTCCTCCTTTATCCGGTCGGCCACATCCTCGAGGCGGTCCACTTCAATCGCTACCTTCTCCATCTCCTCGTAGTTCTCCTCATACCAGAGGCGGAGGGCCCTCTCGAGGGTCTCGACGGTTTGGAGAACCACGTCGGAGTGCTTTATCAAAGGCTTGAAGGGGCTCTTCGCAAAGAGCTTGGTCCAGACCTGCATGATATCACCCCACCACCATAAGCACCTTGAATATAATGGCACTCACAACGGCCGCTATCGGAACCGTGACGAACCAGGAGATTATTATATCCTTGACGATGTCCTTGTTTATTGCTTTTACTCCACGGGCGAAGCCTATGCCTATGACCGCACCGACGACGGTGTGAGTGGTGGAAATCGGCATGCCGAGCCAGGAGGCTACGAGAACGACGGTTGCAGCTGAGAAGTCAATGGTGAAGCCCCTCGTGTTGGTGAGCTCGGTTATCTTCTTACCGACGGTCTCCATAACTTTGTAGCCGTAAGTGGCAACGCCAACCGCTATGCCTACTCCACCGAGAGCCAGAATCCACTTCGGAACGGGCACCTGCATTCCGGCCAGGCCCATGGTGGCGACTGCATAAACAGCGGCTACCGGACCTATTGCGTTGGCGACGTCGTTGGCGCCGTGGGCCAAAGCTACGTAGCCGGAGGTAACCACCTGAACCTTCTTGAAGATGCTCTCAACACCTGTGTAGGGGTCACTCGAGAGGAAGCGGACCTTTATGAGGAAGTAGCTGAAGATGAAAACGATTATGCCAAGAGGTATTCCATAGAAAATAACCCCCGTCTTGAGGTCACTCCCGTGGAGAACCTTGATGTAGAACATGGCCCCGATGACCACGAAGGCCATGCCTATCCAGAAGGGAGACCATATCCTCGCACTTCTCACAGGATTTTCGCTTTCGAAAATGCTCTTGGTAAGGGCCTTGAAGATGAAGTAAGCCATTAGGGCACCTATTACAGGGGACAATATCCAGCTAAGGACGACCTGCGCCATCTTGTCCCAGTTGACGATGCCCAGGCCGGCGTAGGCTATCCCGTAGCCCGCTATGCCACCTATGATCGAGTGCGTCGTTGAAACCGGGAGTCCGAATTTGGTAGCCACTACCAGCCAAATAGTTGCAGCAAGCAAGGCCGCTATTGAGCCGTATATAAGAACCGTTGGATCTGTGATTTTGTCGGGGTAGAGTATTCCCTTCCTTATGGTCTCGGTGACACTCTTTCCGAAGAAGTATGCGCCAGTGAACTCTAGGACGCCCGCTATCAAAACGGCCTGCTTGGGGGTTATCGCCTTCGCACCTACGGCAGTGCTCATGGAATTAGCAGCATCATTGGCACCTATCGCCCATGCCATGGCAAAACCGAGGATTATGGTTATCAGCAACCATGGATCCACGCTTATCACCGAGAGAACGCTTCCCCCGAAGATATAAATATCTTGCCGCAGTAGAATATAGTGCACCGCAAAGTTCTATATAGACATAAATAGAATAAAGAGAAAGTCAGGACTCAACCTTGACGGGCTCAACCTCAATGCTCCCATCGGCAGCCATGAAGAGCCTCGTATAGTGGTCGAAACCGCCCTCGTCTGGAGCGGCGTAAAGGGGAGCCCCCGCAGCGCCAGTCACTATGAAGTGGACGCCATCGATGGTTCCGTTCCAGAACATGTGTATGTGGCTGAAGATTCCGAAGGCGTTGTACTCCCTCATAAGCTCAAGGAGTCTCTTTCCGTCGCTCGGATCCATACCGTGGTCTTCGCCGGATCTTGGATCAACGGGCGGGGCGTGCATGATCATAACGGGCCTCTTGCCCATTTCCTTGGCCATCTCCAGCTCATCCCGGAGCCAGGCCCACTGCTCGTCGCTCAGGCGGTAGTCGTTCTCGATGTTGTTCATGAAGATGTAGTAGTAATCGCCGAGGGCAAAGGAGTAATCTGTCGGGCCGAAGAACTGGTGATAAACGTTTATTCCCTCTCCCCTGTATTCATGGTTGCCAGGGGCAACAAATATCGGCTTGTTCCACTTCCACTCCTTGAGCAAAGCCGCCCACTGGTCGACGGTTCCTGAATAGACGAGATCTCCGCCATCTATGACGAAAACTGCATCTTCGTTGTTTATCCCATCTCTTATCTTAAGGAACACCTCCGGAACTTCGGTGCCTCCATCAGACCTATGGTCGCCGAAGGCTATTATCTTGTAATCGCCGAGATCCTTGGGAACCAGGCTGAAGAAATCGGCACTGGTTGTGAGCTTCACCCATGTCTCGCCAGTCTCCGCACCCTGGGGGAGCTGGATAACCGCCGGGTTAATGTTCTCCACTACATAGGTTAACTCGACGCCATTCGAGTCCTTGACCTCAACGCTCACGTTGAAGCCAAGGGCATGGATATAAACGGTGGAACCGTTCACTAGGCTTATGAAGCCTCCCTTAACGGTGACGTTTTCACCATCAACAACGCGCCAGTAGTAGATGAATGGCTCCATCGTCTTGAAAGAGCTTAGATACCAGTGCTCACCCTCATCTGGAATTCCGTTCCAGTCGTTGTCTCCTATGACCTTAACCACAACTCCCTCAAAGTCACCCATCCTGAGGACATCGTCCGTCCTAACACTTCCGCCGTTCTTGAGTTCCAGCGCGTATTCAACGGCGGCACCGACACCAGCCTTGCTCGTCCCGGTAAATACGTAGTAGGTCTTCCCGTTCTGGTTAAACCCTGCAAAGATGCCCTTGTCTTCCCCGACGAACTTGATACCGAGCTTGTAGATGATGTAGCCGAAGTAGTCGTTGACGGTTATCAGAATCGGCTTGCCCCTGAGGACCTCCCTTCCATCGGCGGGGGAGAGTATCGCAACTCCACCGTCATAGTCCTTGGCCGGAAGAATTTGAGCGTTTGGGAAGTAGTGCCTGGCCAAATCCTCGTAGCCCTCGCTGACGTAGACCTTTGAGACTTCACCCACTATCTTGTACCACTCAGCCAGAACCTGGCCCTTCTCATAGCTTCCAAAGTCTATGGCACCTGTGGGGACAGAACTAGTCGAAGCCGGAGACGTTGACGTTTCAGTGGTTCCATCAGAGCTTATGCACCCCGAGAGGAGCACCATAAAGGCGAGTACAATGGCCAAAACTGCCGTGCCTTTTCGCATAGGTTTCACCAGGAGATGATGGTAAATAAGGCTTAAAGCACTTTTCATCACCTTTAAATATGCCAACGTCGAAATTCCTTCGGTGATACCATGTTTGTCGGCCACTACACCGAAGTTCCCGAGAAGGACACAGGTTTTGAGGGAGTAACAATTCGGTGGCTCGTTTCCCCGAAGCTCGGGGCCAAGAACTTCGCGATGAGGTATTTCGTCCTCAAGAATGGTGCCGAGATATCCCTCCACAGCCACGACTGGGAGCACGAGATATTCATCATAAAGGGCGAAGGAATAATAACCAACGGGAAGGGAGAGCACCACGTCAAGGCCGGAAACTTCCTCTACGTCCCGCCCAACGAGCCCCACGGCTACAAGGCACTGAGTGAAACCTTCGAGTTCCTCTGTCTGATTCCGGCCAAGAAGAATGCCATCCCGGAAGACGAGTGGGCCTAGCGCCTTCTGTAGTAGTGGATCTTTATTTTCTTTCTTCTGGTTACCATCAGGTCTGCTTTCTTTGATTTGGGGCGGATTGAAGGTTCTTCAAGAAACGCCCATGCGAGATCATATGCAAGCGACGCAATGACGACCAGGAGAAGGGCGAGCACCAAGAAGGGCGTGTAGTACCAGATAACCCCAACCTTCGGGATGACTATCAGGGGCTTGCCTATGACCTGATCAGGATATACTACCCATGGATCAGGTCTCTCACGGTTGTCTCCCTTAGTAATGTAATAGATCTGTCCGTTTTCATCCGTGCGGATTTCAGCAACCCTGTGAAGGATTCTATAAGTGGAGTTTCCAATCTCGATGTTGTATAGGATAATATCACCAATGTGAACATTGTGAGAGGGATACGTAACAACGAGGTCGTTGGGATTGATGTTTGGCTTCATTGAGTCAGTAAGGATGACAACGTACTGAAAGCCGAAGATGAACTTAAGGACAACTACTAGAATGACGAAGAACAGGAGAAGGTAAGTCAAAATGGAAAGGATATCACGGTGCTTAACATTCATTCAGAGCCTCCTAGAGAGTTCATTGACCCTGGTAGACCACATAAACAGTGTCAAAGCTGCTGAGGGGAACACCATCAGCGCTGGCTCCGTTGGTGAATGGCACAGTATAAGTACCGCTTCCATCAAGAGTAACCTGGCCCCATGCAACTAGAGTCGTGCCGCTGTAGAGCTTGACGTAGAGGGTTCCCGCTCCGGGATCAGTGGTTATGGTAACCGTTGCACTGACTACGTAGTCCGGATTGTTGGGGTTAAGGTTCCAGGTGACATTGGCCGTGGTGACAGTGCTAGTGATCGTCTTGCTTCCCTGACCAAGCTCCTGAACGTTAACTGTAATACTAGGCACAGCAAGCGCGGCACCAACCAGCGCCAGGACAAGCGCCAGTGTGAGTGGGATTAACCTCTTCTTATTGTTCCTCCTCATGGGACTTCACCTCTACTGACTATAACCGTTAGGTATATAAATACCTTTCTAAAACAAACCATGTTGGTTCACTGTAGGATATTGTAAGTCCCACAAATGAACCACAAATTTATCGTATGCGCAACAATTAATATTGTAGAATCCGCAAAAAATACCTCAGTATAAAACAGCGCCTTTAAGATATGTGGAACCTGCCCAAGTGACCCTGGCGTTTGTCAGTTCTCCTGGTGCCCCACCATCAAGTATTATGTCTTTGTAGTTGAAAGTCCTGCCTTCCACTCCGCCCTTTTTGCCCTCACCGTGGATGAGAACCTCAATCTCCCTTCCAACGTAGTTCTGGTTTATCTCGTAGGCGATCTGGAGTCTAAGCCTGTGGAGCAAGCGAGAGCGCTCCTTGACCTTCCAGCCGGGCAGCTGCTTCCATTTGGCAGCTACCGTTCCAGGTCTCGGCGAATAGCGGGAAACGTTTATCTTATCAGGCCTCACCATCTTAATCAGTTCCACTGTGTTCTGGAATGCCTCCTCGGTCTCTCCAGGGAAGCCGACTATGATGTCCGTGTTAAGGTTCAGCCCGGGAATCTTCCTTCTGAATTCGTTAACTATCTCCTCGAACTCCTCAACGGTGTAAGTGCGCCCCATTCTCCTCAGCACTTCGTTGTCTCCGCTCTGAACAGGCAGGTGGAGGAACTTGTAGACTTTTTTGTCCTGATAGGCTTCAATCAGCTCGTCAAGGAAATTTATTGCATGGTTCGGGTTCATCATGCCGACCCTTATCCTAAACTGTCCTTCTATGGACGTTATCTCATCGAGAAGCTCCGCCAAGTTGGTCCCAATATCGAAGCCGTAGCAGCCAGTGTCCTCGCTGGAAAGCTGTATCTCCCTGTATCCACGCTCCAAAGCATCTTTAACCCACTTAACCACGAGTTCAGGTTTGTAACTCGTGAGAACCCCACGAGCGAAGCGCGTTGCACAGTAGGTGCACGCGTTGAGGCAGCCCTCGCTTATCGGAACCACGAAGGCAACGCCACTTCTCCAAAGGCGGGGAAGCCCAAGCTTGTCAAGACTTCTCTCGCGCCAGCCTTCAACACTCACCAGCTTTCCGTCGCGCTCGGCAAGGTCTATTGCCTCAGCTATTCTGTCTATGCTCTTTACTCCGAGTATTCCAGAAACGCGAGGGTCTATTATATCAGGGTTGACGTGTGTGAGGCAACCCGTAACGATGACTCTTTTACCAGAATCAAGGAGCGTTTTTATGCGCTCCCTCATGTGCTTCTCGGTAGGGTCCTTTACGGCGCAGGTGTTCACAACAACGTAGTCAGCACTTTCCGGAGTCTCCACTAACCCATAGCCCGCTCTAAGGAGGATTGCCTCCATTATTTCGGCGTCCGCTTTATTCCTGGTGCAGCCGTAGGTCTCAACGTGAACCTTTATCATCACACTCGCCTGGGCTTGGGGGTTTAAAAAGCATGCTGGCCAGGTCTGTGGATACAAAATCAAAAAGCATGAATAATGAGTTAATAATGAGTTCCAAAAGTAGAATAGTAAGAAGGAAAGGAAATCAAATAACTTCTCCAAAAGCGAACTTTCTCTTGACTGAGTTTATGACGATCTCAACCTCGTCGCCGACCTGAGTGTTCGGGACGAAGATAACGAAGCCCTTTATCTTGGCGATACCATCGCCACCTTTTCCAAGGCCCTCGATCTTAACTCTATACCTTTCTCCAACCTTAACAGGGGCTTCGTAGCCACCGTCAAATCCATTTCCATACATATCTAACACCAACTCTTTCAACTTTTGGTACCCTTTGGATGGCTCCAGAAGAGCACCAGGTCCATTTAGTTTGATACTTTATAAACCTTTGGGCAGTTCCAGCGAGTTACCTTTGCCAAAAAAATAAACAAAAATGTTTGAGACACCAAAACAAGCTGAAAAAGTGAGATTTCGACCGAAGATTCCGTTTTAAACCTCAGGTTCAAAAAACGCTTTTATCCATAAACCTATTAGTTTAGATTAGGTGGAATGGATTTCATCTGGAGGTGATAATTTGAGTGAGATTACCCTCAACAAAGTGTGTCGAATCGCCGGTGAGGCGAAGCTCGTGCTGTATGAGGAAAATGGAACAGTTCAAGATGCACTCTTCATCGCCACTGCCCCAATTAGGGGATTTGAGAAGCTTGTAGTAGGCAAAAATCCACTTTTCGCGGTCGAAGCTGTCATGAGAATCTGCGGTCTCTGTCATGCGTCCCACGGTATAGCGATGAGCGAGGCCATAGAAAATGCCATTGGGATAATACCACCAAGAAACGGAATACTGATGAGAGAAGCCCTCGGCCTCGTGAACAGGATTCAGAGCCACATGCTCGAGTTCCTCATGGTTGCTGGGGACCTGCTAATCGAGGAGAAAAGGGAGGAAGTTCTGTTCCAGCTCATGGACTTCCACGCCAAGATCAGCGACTACCTTCTCAAGATGGGAGGCGCAGCAACACATCCCCCAAACCTCACCGTGGGAGGAATGTTCTCTGTCCCTAAGTGGAGCGTCTTCAACAACCTCAAGGCACGCCTTCCAAAGCTAACCGGGCAGTGGGAAGAAATAGCACATTTGCTGACCGATGAGGACATCCAGACAGAAGTTGCTGATGAACTCAGGGAGAAGAAAGCGGAAAACAACTACCTGGTAAGCAGTCTGTTCTACGGGGACAGGTTCAACATAAACGCCGAGAGAATTGAGACAATGCCCTATTATGAATACAGAACGGACAACCCCCACTCAAAGGAGTCCACCACACTCATAGCCTTCTACGGTGGGGAAAAGGTTGAAGCTGGCCCAAGGGCAAGGATGAAAGTTTACCGGGAGTTTACAGATTCTTCCCTCTATGGCCTTCACACCGCGAGGGTTCAGGATACAACGCTGGCACTCATTAGGCTTGAAGAAATCCTTGACAGCATAAAGATGGACGAGCCGTTCAGAACGAAGAACATAGTTTTCGGGCCAGGCAAGGGTGTTGGAGTCTACGAGGCACCAAGGGGAACACTCATCCACTTGATCGAACTTGGAGACGAGGGTAGGGTGGTTTCTTCCAAGATAATCGTTCCCACAATGTTCAACATTCCCGTGATGGAGGAGATGGCAAAAGGTCTGAGCGTTAAAGCGGCCGAGGCCGTTATGCGCCTATATGACCCATGTATTCCATGTACGACCCACGTTGTGAAGTTGGGGGGATGATTATGGAGAAGCTTAAGGTTCTTCATGTTGATGTAGGGGGTTGTGAGGGATGCAACGTCAGTATCATTCGCGCATATCCAAAGCTCATGGACTTGATAGAGCTCGACATATCATACCTGCGGAAGGAAGAGTATAAGCTCGACGAGTACGACGTAGCGATAATAACAGGCGGAGCCTGTATGAATGAGCCAAGGATTCTTGAGGAACTGAAGGAGATAAGGGAGAAGGCCCATACGGTGGTGGCATTCGGTTCGTGTGCAACCTTCAGCGGGATATTACGCTTCTGCCGCGGCGGGCAGGAGCCAAGGGCTGACCACAGGAACTTCCAGCCCATAAACAGCGTGATTAAAGTTGATTACTCCATCCCTGGCTGCCCACCAACACCGCAGATGCTCCGGTCCTTCTTCAAGTTCTACATCAACGGTGACGAGAGAAGGCTGAGGCTCTTCAAGGTGAGTGCCGACATAAAGAAGCTGAGCGGCTTTGACCTGATAGACGATATATTGCTTACGGGCCTCTGCATAGGTTGTGGTGCCTGTGAGCTGTCGTGTCCGACCAACGCAATCAAGCTGATAGACAAGAGGCCTAACCTCGTTCAGGAGAAGTGTATCCGCTGCGGCACCTGCTATATAAGGTGTCCGCGCGCCTCACAGATTCTGTCCATGGGTGATGCGAGATGATGAGCGTTTCAGAAAATCTTTTGGGAAACGTCTTTGGAATTTATCTTGCGCGGGCAACCGATGAGGAAATACTCAAAAGAAAGGTTGCCAGCGGCGGTGCGGTTACAGCCCTCTTAGCCTACGCCCTGGAGAAGGGCCTCATAGACGGCGTTGTAACGGCCAAAAGGACAGAGGGGTTGGAGGGTCAGGCTGTAGTTGCGAGGACAAGGGAGGAGCTCCTTGAAACTGCCGGAAACAAGTGGAGCATAGTGCCCTTCGCCTCCAGGATGAAGGCCAAGATAGAGGAAGAAGGCCTAAAGAACGTTGCCGTGGTCTGCCTCCCATGCCAGGCCCAGTTCTTCGGCCAGATGAGGGACTTCCCACTCCTGGAAAGCGATTTCGGAGAGAGGATAAAGTACATCGTTAGTCTCTTCTGCATAGGAACATTCGCATTCGAGGCATTCCTCAACTACCTCAGGATGAAGCACAGCATAATGGCCCAGGATATCAAGGACATAGTCCTTAAGGGAGACTTCCTCGAGATATACCACGGCGATTCAGTGCTCTCACTGCAGATAAAAGAGGTTTACTCGTACCTCCAAGCCGGCTGTCTGGTCTGTACGGACTACACTGGAACATGGAGCGATATCTCGGCCGGCTTCGTGGAGAGCGAGAAGGGATGGACGGTCCTTATAACGCGAAACCTTAAGGCAGAAGAGCTCGTTAAGAGCGCCGAGAAGGACGGATACATAGAGCTGCGCGACGGCTCTCACGTGATAGGAGACGTTCTCAAAGCGGCCAGGGAAAAGCTCGCGAGGGCGCAGAAAAACATGATGTATCTGCTATGAGAGCAACTTTTTCATTTTATCATCTGGGTTCTCCTTCTGGAAGGTGGTTGAGTTGATAAAGAAAGTGAAAATTCTCAAGTGGCAAGATGGGCTCGTCCCCACCGAGGATTATATCTGCGTCGAGGAGACCTTCGAAATCTTCGCAGTACACGAAAAGGACAAAGAGTTTCTCGCCGAACTTCCTGCTTCACCCAACCAGCTAAAGGAACTTGGAGCGGGATTCGTCGTGTGCGGAGGCTATGAAAGACCGGAAGACATAGTTGACGTATGGATTGAGGGCAATGAGATTTACGTGAAGTTGAAAGATACCCCCATCACCACGGGCGAGCTGGTTGTGAAACACACACCCTGCGGCGACCCCTACAGAATGAGGGAGGGCAAAATTCTCGACAGGAAGGGCGAAAAAGTCAAAATAACCCCCGACCTCATATTGAAGATATCCTCCACGATGACAACGCTGGCTGAAACGTGGAGAAAGACAGGGGGCACCCATTGGGCGGCCCTCTTCGATTTGAACGCCAATGTCGTTGCCTTCAGCGAGGACATAGGTAGGCACAACGCCGTCGATAAGGTCGTAGGATACGCCGTCCTCAGCGGACTCGACCTTGAAAGGCTTATCCTGGCATCGAGCGGCAGGATGCCCTACGGCATGGTAAGGAAGGTAGTCAACGCGGGCATTCCAGCAGTAGTGACGAAATCACCACCGACGGACAAGGGCGTGGAGCTCTCCAGGGAGCACGAGGTAACCCTAATAGGCTTCGCGAGGGGAAAGCGCTTCAACGTGTACTCCGGGGAGCATCGATTATTGTTCTAAGACTTATTCCCCTAGTCCTAATTTTGTCCTAACTTCCCTCGCCCTAATGGACAATACCTGATGAACGGCCAAACATGTCTATTAATGGCATTCTTAATTCAATATTCTACGTTCATAAATGACCTTAAGTGATTTTGTTTACTCCAGTATTTGGCAGTATACAAACAGACTTAAAAAAAGCCTTCTAAGGACTTTATTTTGCTGTTTCACAATGAATATAACCTTTTGTTAAAAACCAAGCTATTTAAAAAGTGTTTTAAGCCAAATAGAGAACTATTATTGAAAATCAAATAGCGTACAGTACACCATATAACGTACATTGAAGACCAAAAATGTCCCCCAAGGTGGAGGTGTGAAGAATGAGTGAAAGGCTCGTCCCCGTGGTCTGCCCCTACTGTGGTGTAGGGTGCAGGCTATACATCAGGAGTGTTGATGGCTATCCCGTAGGCATAGAATACGCCAAGGACGTCCCCAACATCTCAAACGAACTCGGAAAGCTCTGTCCTAAAGGCAACGCCGTCGTTGAGTACCTCCTCGCAAAGGACAGGCTCAAGAGACCCCTCAAGGCCAAGGAACAGGGCAAGTTCGTTGAGATAAGCTGGAGCGAGGCAATAAAGGAGGTTGCCGAGAGGCTCAAGGGCTATGCCAAAGACGATCCAAACCAGTTAATGTTCTTCGGCTCTGCGAGAACATTCAACGAGCCCAACTACCTCGTCCAGAAGCTGGCCAGAATGCTCGGCACCAACAACGTTGATCACTGTGCAAGGCTCTGCCACGCACCGACCGTCACGGGTCTCAAGGCTGTTTTCGGTGCTGGCGCAATGACCAACACCTACAAGGACATTGAAGAGGCAAACGTCATCTTCATTATCGGCCACAACTACGCTGAGACCCACCCGGTTGGCTTCCGCTACGTCATTAAGGCCAAGGAAAGGGGCGCTAAGGTCATAGTCGCTGACCCGAGGTTCACCAGGACGGCCTGGTTCGCCGACATATTCCTACAGCACTACCCGGGAAGCGACATAGCACTCATCAGTGGTCTCATCCACGTCATCATCAAGGAGCGGCTCTACGACGAGAGGTTCGTTAGAGAGAGATGCGTTGGCTTCGATGAAGTTGTGGCAGCCGTCGAAAAGTTCACACCCGAGTTCGTCGAGAAGGTAACCGGTGTCCCGGCGGAACTCATCATTGAAGCTGCAAGAACCTTCGCAAACGCTGGAAAAGGTGTCATAACATGGGCCATGGGTCTGACTCAGCACACCCACGGAACTGAAAATGTCAAGCTTCTCGCGACGCTCTCAGCCATCTGTGGGTATCAGGGTAAGGAAGGTGCTGGCTGTGCTCCAATGCGCGGCCAGAACAACGTTCAGGGCGCCTGTGACATGGCGGCCCTGCCAAACGTCTTCCCAGGTTATCAGGCCGTCACAGACCCTGAGAAGAGAAAGTTCTTCGAGGAGTTCTGGGGCGTTGAGCTGAGCGGCGAAGTTGGACTGACAACAGTCGAGGCTGCCTACGCGGTCGATAAAGGTAAGGTCAAGGCATACTACGTCATGGGTGAGAACCCGGTCATAAGCGAGGCCAACGCCAACCACGTGATGCACGCTCTACAGAAGCTCGAGTTCATGGTAGTCCAGGACATCGTTCCAACCCCAACGATGGAGTTCGCTGACATAGTCCTCCCAGCTGCCGCAATGCTCGAGAACGAGGGTTCCATTACAAACACCGAGAGAAGGGTACAGTGGAGCTTCCAGGCGGTAAAACCACCTGGAGAAGCAAGGCCCGACTGGTGGATTATAAGCGAGGTCGGTAAAGCCGTAGGTTTCACCGGAGGCGGAGCGAAGGGCTTCAGTTACACTTGCCCAGAGGACATTCTCAAGGAGATCAACGCCTGCACTCCGCAGTACCGCGGTATAACTCCAGAGAGACTCAAAGAGAACCTCGCTGGACTCCACTGGCCGTGCCCAAGCGAGGACCACCCAGGAACTAGAGTCCTTTACAGAGATAAGTTCCTTACACCCGATGGAAAGGCACACCTCGTTGCATTTTCAGAGTACAAGGGACCGGTGGAGATGCCTGACGAGAAGTATCCGTTCCTTCTCACGACCCACAGGTACGTCGGCCAGTACCACACGGCAACCATGACGATGAGGAGTGATTCCCTCAAGAAGCGCTGGCCCGAACCGTACGCCGAAATCCACCCCCAGGATGCTGCAAGGCTTGGTATCAAGACAGGTGACTGGATCAAGATAGAAACAAGGAGAGGATTCTATCCAATCAAAGCCAAGGTAACTAAGGCCGTCAAGAAAGGAGTCATAGCTGTCCCGTGGCACTGGGGAGCAAACGTCCTCACCAATGATGCCCTTGACCCATACGCAAAAATACCTGAAACCAAGGCCTGTGCCTGTAATGTCGCCAAGATCACAGAAGAAGAGGCCAGAGAACTCATAAAGAAACTGCCGCCCGTCATACCCAGGGTGGAGGTAGTTAGGGGGTGAAATAGATGGCGAGGAAGACCATCTTCATAGATTTTTCCAAGTGCATTGAGTGCCGTGCCTGTGAAGTCGCCTGTGAGAGGGAGCACAACGGTGTGTCCCACATAAGCGTCTTTGAGTGGCAGGAAATGGCCGCGATGGCCCTCAACTGCCGCCACTGTGAAAAAGCGCCGTGTGTTGAGGTCTGCCCAACCAACGCCCTATACCGCGACGAGGACGGAGCTGTTATACTCGCTCCACAGAAGTGTATCGGCTGTCTCATGTGCGGCATAGTATGTCCCTTCGGAATACCAGAGCTCGACCTTATTAACAAGATAATGGGTAAATGTGACCTCTGTGCCCACCGTAGAGCAGAGGGTAAGCTCCCAGCCTGTGCCGAGACCTGTCCAACTGATGCTCTCATTTACGACTGCAGAGCGCATCCCGCTGACGGGGGTGTGATAGCATGGAAGAGCTTTTTATTCTTTCCTTTTCAATTCCGCTGGTTGGAGGCCTTTTACTGTTCAAACTCGACGGTAAAAGAGCGGATTACCTCATGCTCATCACTGTCATCCTTGCCACAATACTCAATCTCGCGGGAGTTTATGAGTTCTATTCCTCTGGGATGCCTACTATACACAAAACCCTCATGACCTCTACACTCTTCGGTGAGGTCTACGGTCTCTTGATAGACCCAATGAGCGTGTGCGTTGGTTTGGTTGTGATAACAGCCGGACTGCTCTTCATGCTCTACGCAAAGGACTACATGGGCCCTGAAAACAAAGAGCATCCTGTCTACGAAGGTAAAGGAAGATTCTATGCGTGGATGGTCCTCTTCATCGGTGCCACCCTTGCGTTTATTTATTCCTCATCGGTTCTACAGCTGCTGATATTCTTTGAGATTATGAGTCTGGCCTGTTGGGGTGTGGTGAGCTATTACGGGGGTAAAAAGGCCAAGAGATCAGCGTACAAAGCCCTTCTCGTTACAAACTTCGGTGCGATGGTGGGCCTCTATACAGCGGTTGGGATAGGAATCACCCGCCTCCACGACCTCAGCCTGTTCGCGTACTCCAATCTTACCGATGATATGAAGTTCATTGTCTTTGTGGCAGTAATGATAGCTGCTTTTACAAAGAGTGCCCAGTTTCCGCTTTACTCATGGCTACCGGACGCCATGGTAGCTCCAACACCTGCTTCAGCCTTCCTCCACGGTGCCGCAATGGTCGAGATGGGTGTCTACCTGCTGGCCAGATTTATCCAGTTCATGAATCCCATACCCAAAGAAGGATTTTACGTCATGGCAGCACTTATCATCGCCACTCAAATAATTTGCATCATGATGTACCCCCTCCAGAAGAGCGCGAAGAGACTTCTAGCCTACTCGACGATAGCAGAATCTGGACTGATGTACGTCGCCCTCGCGACGGCAGTCCTCGGATTGCAAGGCGGACTGCAGGCTTCGATGTTCCAGCTCTTCAACCATGCTTACATCAAGGGTCTGGCATTTCTCACGGCTGGAACGTTCAGCTACGCCCTCGGAACCCTTGAGATGGACAGGATAAATGGCCTCATCAAGTCCCCTGTAGTCGGCTACGGCTGGACGTTCGCTCTCCTCGGCTTAGCTGGGGTTCCACCATTCGGCGTGTTCTTCGGGAAGCTCGGCATCCTCAGCAACGCGAACGCGATGAAGGAGAGCATGCTTGTTATGGTTATGTTTGTCCTGCTCCTCATAGACTCGGCAGTATTCCTCATGGTGTCCCTGAAGAGGATACACGGCATGGTATTCAGCAAGGGCGGAGAAGAAGTCGAGATTACACCACTGATGAAGGCCGTGATGGTTATCCTGCTTGTTCTGGCCATGCTGGCCCCGTACATAGCGTATCCAATGATCGTCAAGGTGGGGTGGTGATGGATGTTCGACGTAACGCTCACTCTTTCACTCGATAGAACTGCAGTGTTCTTCGTACTCAACGTCGCGATACTCGGCATAGCGGCGCTAGTTGCATCGTTCAGATACATGAGGATATACGAGTTCAAACCAAAGATACCCTACTACCCAACGCTCGCCATCTTCATAGCCTCAATGCTCTTCATCCCAATGGTTCAGGACTGGCTCAGCTTCCTCTTCTTCTGGGAAATAATGACGCTCGCTTCATACTTTCTGATAATCTATGACTGGCCGGAGGAGAGCGTCAAGAAGGCCGGCTGGAAGTACTTCGTGACCATGCACCTCTTTGACACATCCCCCCTCATGCTGGCAGTGACTATGTACTACGCCTTTCATGGAACGTTCAACTTTGGAGCCATAACAGAGTATAGCAACGCCATGGTCGCTCTCTTCCTCCTGGGATTCGCAGCCAAGGCTGGCCTTTTCCCGCTCCACTTCTGGCTTCCCGATGCTCACCCAGCCGCACCGAGCCCGGTCTCGGCCCTGATGAGTGGTGCCATGGTCGAGCTCGGCCTCTACGGAACTATTCGGGTTCTCGATGCTGTAGAATGGAGTGTCTCAAGCTGGATAATCTACGCCATAGGTGCCATGGCAGTGCTCAGCATGCTGGCTGCCATACTCAGCTACGCCCTCCAGGACGACGTCAAGAGGCTCTTCGCATGGTCCACCATTGACAACATGGGCTGGATGTATCTGCTCATCATGGCAGGTCTCCTCGGCGTTACAGGGGTGGATAAGAGCATCAACTACTACGTCGTTGCCCACGGACTCGCGAAGGCGGCGGCCTTTATCTCGACCGGTGCACTCCTCTACGTCTTTGGAACCAGAGACCTTGAGAGGATGAAGGGAATGATGAATTCAGACAGTTTTACTGCCGGCCTTATGATGGCATCAATATTCGCCCTTGAAGGGGTTCCCCCCTTCAACCTGTTCCTGAGCAAGCTCGACGTGATAAAGACTCTCCTGACGGTCAGCCCAGCTCTGGCATACTTCACAGCCATTGAGTGGGTGATAGCTTTCATACTGTTCCTCAGGGTCATCCACGCCTACATCATAAGCGACGGAAGGCCAGAGGCAAAGAGACAGCTCGCTGGAAGTATAGCGCTCTCTGTGGTGTTACTTCTCATCCTTTCGCTTGTCAGCCAATTCATATGTGACTACATATGGGTGAGGTGGTGAGAATGGAGGGACTGTTCACTCTCACCGTTATCCTCTATCTTGCATCAATACCTGCCGCGATAGCCTTCAGGAGAAACTATAGGACCTCTCTCAACGCTGGACATCTGCTCACGACGCTTGCTTCGCTCTCGCTATTGGTCTTTACAGTTATGGCCATTCCGAACGTCCTCAATGGCAACGCGATAGACATTACATACAACCTGGGAGTCTTCAGCATACCATTCCACATTGATGGGCTTTCATTGATAATGTGCTTCGTCCTCAGTGTTCTTGGACTGGCCACTTCAATCTACTCACCGTGCTACATGGAGTTCTACAAGGAACTTGGAAAGGGCTGGGTTTACATCATGCTCTACTCAGCTTTCGTCCTCTCAATGGTGCTTATAGTCACGGTGTCAAATCTGCTCTGGTTCCTCTTCCTCTGGGAGGTCATGACTTTAGCCTCCTACGTCCTCATGGTGTGGGAGTATGAGGAAGAGTATGTGAGAAAAGCAGGCTGGAAGTACTTTGTAAGTATGCACCTAGCTAGTACCCTACCTCTTGTCATAGCCCTAGCACTCATCTATGCAAAGACAGGCTCAATATCGGGTCTCGACTTTTCAGCCATAGCGAAGCTCCACCTAGGGCCCATCTACTACCTCTTGTTCCTGATAGGGTTTGGAAGCAAGGCCGGCGCTGTCCCAGTACACTTCTGGCTCCCAGACGCACATCCCGCAGCTCCCAGCAACGTGTCCGCTTTGATGAGTGGTGTCATGATTAAGGTTGCCGTCTACGGCCTCGTAAGGACGACCTGCTTCCTCTTGGGTCCAACGGTTTCATTCGGCTATGTAGTGGCCATAATAGGTACTATAACGCTGACAGTTGGAACGCTCTATGCCCTCAAGCAAACCGACGCGAAGAGACTCCTGGCTTACCACAGTGTCGGTCAGATGGGTTACATATGGCTCGGGATAGGTGTTGGAATACTATTCCTCGCCAAAGGGGGCGAATGGAGCGCCTTCGGAGCGGTGGCACTAGCCGCCGGTCTTTACCATCTCGTGAACCACGCACTCTTCAAGGGACTGCTCTTCCTATCGGCAGGTTCAATGCTCTATAGAACCCACAGCAGGGACCTTAACAAACTGAGGGGACTGGCGAGGGTTATGCCACTCACCGCCATCTTCACGCTCGTTGCCGCGATGTCCATAGCGGGAACCCCGCCGTTTAACGGATTCATGAGTAAGTGGCTCATCTATCAGTCAACCTTCCTGTCAAACAATGGACTTATCGTGTTCCTTGGGGTTATGGCCCTCTTCATAAGCGCAGCGACGCTAGCTTCGTTCATCAAGTTCTACACGACCGCGTTTGGAGGAGAACCGACGGAGTTTACGAAGGACGCTGAGGAAGTCCCATCCTCGATGCTCATCGCCAAGGGCTTCTTGGCGTCACTCTGCCTCCTCTTTGGACTGGTTCCAAGCCTCATCCTGCCGATACTGCTTTCGCCAGGGGCAGCCCTAGCAGGCATAGATGTCTCAGGATTGACGGACACAAACTACTGGCTTGTTACGATTAAAGCTCCGCTCATGCCGACGGGAGCAGAAAGCTACTTCAAACCGCTACTCTTTGCGACACTCTTCGGCGTGCTCTTCCTCGGCATGTACCTGCTCTTCCCAGTTTCAAAGAAAACCTACAGACCCTGGACCCTCGGTGAACCCGTGGCGATGGAGCACTACAAGTTCAAGGCGATAAACTACTACGAGCCCTTCGAGGAGTACATCCACCCGCTCTACCACACCGGCCACGTTCTCAGCGAGTTCGGCTCCGCCCTGATCGGAGCAGTCGCCAATGCGTACGTCTCAACGGCCACGGCCCTCCACAAGGCCTGCGATTCCATAAGCAGGGAAATAGCAGGGATCGGCAAGGCATACGAGAGGAAGTGCCCCGAGGTATACTTTGACGAGTACTTCCTTGCCCCCCTGGTCAAAATAGCGAGGGTCTCGGGAGTGCTCCTTGATGAAGGCTTCATGAGGCCCAACGCGGCGCTCACAATAGCCCTGGTAATCCTGGGAGTGATATTCGCCCTGATGGTGCTGTGAGGTGGTGAAGATGACGCTCGAAAAAATTGCATTCGCGGCCGTTTCACTGATGATAATCATCCTCCTTCCGCCCCTCCTCGACGGAATAAGCAGAAAGATCAAGGCTACCGTCCAGGAGAGGCAGGGACCCTCAGTCTTCCAGACCTACTACGACCTCTCAAGCCTGCTCTCAATGGAGCCAATGCTTCCAACGGACAGACTGGGCTTCCTCATAGCTCCCTATGTGGCCTTTGCTTGGCAGTCTCAGCCGCCCTGCTCCTACCCTTCGGGAACTTCGTTCCAGTGGCCTTCACAGGGGACATCTTCGTCTTCCTCTACGTGCTGGCGATATTCTCGATATCGATGATGATGGCGGGCTTCCTCGTGAACAATACCTACTCAAACGCAGGAGCAAACAGAGAGATGATGCTCATCCTCAGCGTGGAGCCGATACTGGGAATAGCGATAGGTATACTCGCGCTTAAGACCCACTCGCTCAGCGTGAGCGGGATTCCACTCAACCTCAGCTTCACACCCTCCGTTGTCCTCGCCTTCATCTTCCTCGCCTACGCCGTCTATACCGAGTGCGCCTTCATACCCTTCGACATAGCCGAGGCCGAAACGGAGATACTCGAGGGTCCACTCGTTGAGTACAGTGGAAAGTTGCTTGGAATCTTCAAGTGGGCCATGCTGATAAAGCGCGTAGCCCTGATATGGCTGTTCGCGAGCTTCATAGTCATTCCAGTCATAAATGGGTTCGTCGACATCACGACGCCTTACGGCGGTGCAGTAACGCTCGCGGCACAGCTGACATTCCTGGTGATCTTCTACGCCATGTCGGCCATCATAGAGTCAACGACGGCCCGTATGAAAGTAATCCAAGCCATCAGACAGAACACGGTGATATTCCTTGCGGGAATAGTCGCGCTGGTGATAGCTTCCCTGGGATTGTGAGGTGGTGCTCATGTCTGAAGTCATCAAGTTTAACGAGGCCATGAAAAAGAAGCTCGTACACAGGGGAGATGAGAAGGCTAAGGTAACGCGGGAGTACTTAGATGAGATTATCGAGAAGTTCGGGGAGAAGATAAGGGACGTCAAGCAGGTCGCTTACAACCAGTGGATTATAATCGTCGAAAGAGAAGACCTTCCGGAGATAGTCCTCTACTTCCTCAACACCCGGAGTGGAAGGAGACCCAGCTCTCATCGATGGTGGCCACCGACGAGAGGCCCTTAAATGGCAAGTTCAGCATCACCTACTGGCTCAGCGTTAACGGAAAGGCGGGTGACTTCTATCTCGGCGTCAGGGCTTACCTGCCGGAGGACGACCCGAGGTTCACCTCGATAGCGGCCAAGCACAGGGGCGCGAATTGGTACGAGAGGGAAGCCATGGAGATGCTCGGCCTCACTGCCGAAGGTCACCCCGATCCCAGGCGGCTCGTTCTTCCGGATGACTGGCCATCCTGCGTTTACCCGCTCAGGAAGGACTTCCACTACTCCGACAGTCCGCCGGGAGAGAAATTCTACCCCTACAAGGAACCGAAGAAGGACGAGATAATAGTTCCCTACGGACCGTACCATGTGGCCCTTGAAGAGGCAGCACACTTCAGGCTCTATGTTAAGGGAGAGACCATAGTGGACATTGACTATCGCGGCTTCTACGCCCACAGGGGCATAGAGAAGATATCCGAGGGAAGGCTAACCTATGATCAGGCATGCTTCATAGCGGAGAGAATATGTGGAATCTGCGGCTGCACACACTCCACAGCCTACTGCCAGGCGGTTGAGAACGCTGGAGGTATAGAGGTTCCCGAGAGAGCCGAGTACATCAGGACGATAGTCCTCGAGATAGAGAGACTCCACAGCCACCTGCTCAACTTTGGAATAGCCTGTCACCTCGTTGGCTACGACTACGGCTTCATGAAAGCCTGGAAAATAAGGGAGCACGTGATGTGGCTCGCCGAGCGTTTAACGGGCAACAGAAAGACCTACGGAATGCTCCTTGTCGGTGGCGTTAGGAGAGACCTTCTGGAGTACAGAAAATCCCTGATAGAAGACGTTCTCAAGAAGATAAAGACCGAGTTCAGTGAGCTCGTCGATGAGGCAACCTCAACGAGCACCTTCGTGAAGCGCCTTGAAGGCGTTGGGGTTCTGCCCTACAAGGTCGCCAAGGAGTGGGACGTTGATGGGCCCCTTGGCAGAGGCTCCGGAAGGGACTTTGATGTCAGAAGGGACCACCCGTACGCGGCCTACAAGTACCTCGACTTCAAGGTCCCAGTCTACAAAGAGGGTGACGTTCTGGCGAGGGCCCTCGTCAGAATAGAGGAAGTTTTCGAGAGCATATGGATAATAGAGCAGGCCCTCGACCAGATGCCCGGAGGAGACATTCTGGCGGAGTACAAGGAGATACCCCCGTACTCGGAAGCGATAGGCATGACCGAGGCACCGAGGGGAGAGAACATTCACTACGTCATGACCGGCGAGAACAACAAGGTCTACAGGTACAGGGCCAGGGCGGCAACCTACAACAACCTGCCAGCTGTTCCCGACATGATGCGCGGCTACACGATAGCGGATGCCCCGCTCATAGTTGCCAGCATTGATCCGTGCTACTCCTGTACAGAGAGGGTTCAGGTAGTCGACGTCGAAAGCGGGAAGGTTAGGGTTCTCAGCGAGACGGAGTTCAACAAGCTCTCCATAAAGGCCTCCAGGGGGGTCTGAGATGGCCGTGACGCTGAAGTACCCCTTCGTGAAGCTTGAAGCCCCTCCGGAGTACAGAGGAATTCCACAGATAGACCCGACCCTCTGCATAGGCTGCGGTGCCTGCGTTAACGCCTGTCCGCCAGATGCACTCCTCAGGATAGACGACTACAACAGAGGGGTTAGAGAAATTGTCCTCGATGTGGGAAGGTGCATCCGCTGTGCTCGCTGTGAGGAGGTCTGTCCCACCGGAGCAATCAAGCTCACGAACCTCTTTGAGGCCGCTTCGCCCGACAGGATGGACCACGTGGAGGTTGTTAGGCTTAGGCTCGTGAAATGCAAAAACTGCGGCAGGTACGCCGACTTCACTGAGAGGCAGGTGAGAAAGGCCCTCCAGATTCTCCCCAAGGAGATCATCGAAAGGGAAGCCCTGGAAGAGAAGGTCTGGACCTGCAGGAACTGCAGGAGGAAAGGGACAGTTGATGGAACCATAGAAGCCAGCAGGGAGGTGGTTCTATGAGCGGAAAGCCGAAGCTCCGCTCCATATGGGTCTTCCACCTCAACACCGGCTCGTGCAACGGCTGTGACATCGAGATAATCGACGTGCTCACACCGTTCTACGACGTCGAGCGCTTTGGAATCAAGCTAGTTGGCTCACCGAGACATGCTCATGCACTCCTCGTCTCGGGTCCGCTCACGAGACAGGCCTACTACGGCGCCAAAGAGACCATAAAGGCGATGCCTCCGGAGCCAAGGGTAATAGTCGCCATCGGAACGTGCACCTGTAGCGGAGGGATATTCTACAACGGCTATCCGGTCTACAGAAGACCCGAGAGCGGTAGAGAGGGAAGCGAGTATCCAAGGAGGGGAGGCATAGCGGAGCTTATCGCTGACTTGAGGGACGAGGGCGAGAAGGTCGGTCCGGTCATCTACATCCCCGGCTGTCCACCGAGACCGGAGGAGATAATCTACGGCATAGCACAGCTCGTGGGACTCGTCGAGAAGAGGCTCAGCTATCAGGAGTACAGCGACGAGTTTGTAAGGTTCAGACTTCCGGAGGGTCCTGTTGAAGAGAGGATTAGACTAACCCTAAGGGAGAGGCTCAGACACCTCGTAGGATACCTCGACAGGGAAAAGATCCTCGAGGATTTCATGAGCCTCGTTAAAGAGGCCGAGAAGAACGAGAATCCCAGGGAGGAGCTGGCCAGGCTCGTCAAGGACTACGCCGCCAAATGCGGGGACGTTAGACTGGGCTTCTGTATGATGCTCCTCGAAAGAGAGTACTGGAGGGTCAAAGATGCCCTGGATGCTGGTAAAGAGTTCGTATATTGGCTATAAAACCCATCTTGGGGCTGGACTGGCCCACATAGAGGGAGACTTCGAAGTGGAAGAGATAGTTGGAGAAATAACTCCCAGAACAGCCCATCTGCTTAGAAAATCCTTCGAACGGTCATACTTCACGCTCGCCGATGCTCCCCTGATACCCTTCGAAGAACTGGATGAGGGGGATAGGCGGCTAATCTTGAAGGCTCTTAGGGGTCTTAAAGAAAATGAAAAGCTTAAAATAAAGAGGAGGTGAATTGGATGGCTGAAGCAAAGGAAAAAATCCTATACGGCGTAGATACAACCTTTGAGGCCGTAGCGAAGAAGGCCACCCCCAAGTTTAAGACAACCCCGGGTAGACTGCTCTTTGCCGGCTTTATGGCTGGTGCCTTCATCGCCTTCGGATTCCTCTTGGCGGTGGTTGCCTCTGCCGGATACAGCCCGAAGCTCTTCCCGGACACGGGTAACATATCCACCTTCAAAATACTCCTTGGTGCGGTCTTCCCGGTTGGCCTTATAGCGGTTATCTTAGCGGGAGCCGACCTCTGGACGGGAAATGTTCAGTTCCTCAGCTCGGCTAAGGCAAAGGGCTACGCTGACTTCAAGTGCGTTCTCTACAACTGGTTCGGAAGCTACGGTGGAAACTTCGTAGGTTCAATATTCCTCGCGCTCCTAGCCGTTCCACTGACACACTTATTTGGCCACGTTGGAGACCCGAACACCTTCGGTCAGGTCACAGTAGGCATAGCCACCGGCAAGGTCTCGAAGGATATACTGGCATTGTTCTTCCTTGGTATCGGCTGTAACTGGCTTGTCAACGTCGCGATATGGCAGGCAGCAAGGGTTCAGGACGGTGCCGGCAAGATACTTGCCATATGGTTCCCGATCTTCGCCTTCGTTGCCATAGGCTTCGAGCACGCTATAGCCAACATGTGGGCCATTCCAACGGGCATACTCCTCAGCGACTACGCCATAACCTGGACCCAGTTCTTCCACAACGTAATCCCAGTAACCTTCGGTAACGCCGTCGGTGGCTTCCTCTTTGTGGCCTTCTACTACTGGTATCTGAGCAACCCAGAGCTAACCACCGACCGCGTTATCAAAGAAATCATTGACTTCCTTATCGTTTTCATGGCTTTCTGGGTCGTCGCGACACTCATCCCAGCGGGAATCGGCGTAGCTCTCGACAAGGCCCTTGGCAAGGGTGCCATGTACCTCGTCCCACTGGTGCTCTCAGCATATTACATCGTCGGTGCCTTCGTCCTCTACAAGAAGGCCAGGCCGGCCTGACCGCTCTTTCCTTTTTTCCATCCATCGTGAGAGGTGAGAAAAATGCTCGAAAGCACGTTCATGACGCTCATGAAGCTCATCATTCCCCTTTACATAGCCGCGTTCATCATCTATGCTGTTAGGGCTTTTAGGGGTCCAACGGTAGTGGATATTATCCTTGCTGTTGACTGTCTCTCTTTCGATGTGGCAGCGTTCATGGCCATCCTTGCGGTTTACTTTAAGAGCGTTTACTTAGTGAGCGGGGCTATAATACTCGCTCTTTGGGCGTACCTGCTGGATATCTACGTTGCAAAGTACTTGGTGAGCAGGGAGGTGGGAGCATGAGCGTTCTGTTTTACATAGGAGCGCTCCTGATAGTCATTGGTGGCATCTGCGACTTATTTGGTGCCCTTGGACTCTTAAAATTCCCGAACTTTTACGTTAGGTTACATGCTGCTACGGTAGGAACTATTGGAGGAGCAGTAGTGCCGTTATTCGGCGTTGCCCTGCTTGCCCTCGGTGCGGACTTCCTCCCCCACAGGTACGCCATCGCTGGTGCAAGCTTCATCACCGGCATAATAGTCCTCCTCGCAGCACCAGCGGGCGCTCACGCTTTGGCCTACGCTGCTCACAAGGCCAAGCTCGTGGAGTGGAAGCCAAAAGTCGACCACCTCAAGGAGGTGAGAGAGTGATTGAAATCCACCTGCTAATCTTAGCTACCGTCGCAGTCCTCGGTATGGTCTTCTCATACCTGGCCATCACAGAGAAGGACCTGCTCAAGGCGGTCGGATTTTCCGCTGTCCAAGCAATAGCCTACGCCATAGCCTTCTACATCCTGATGGCGCCGGACATTGTCCTGGCATACGTTGCCATAGCCGTGGGAATTTACTCCGCCCTGCTTGTCTTCGTAATAAGCAAGACCGAAAGGTACGAGGTGGTGTGAAATGAAACGCTGGATTGCGCTTATCTTTTTGCTAATCGCGGTCATTATGCTGGCTTACATCTTCCAAGTCCCCCAGCCAGAGAACATCAAACCCCTTGGCGAGTTTTATCTTGAAAACAGTTATTTTGGGGATTATTCTGCTAAGAGTCCTGAGGTTGTTACCTCAATCCTCTGGGACTATCGTGGTATTGACACGCTCTTTGAGACTGCAGTGTTCTTCCTCGCAATAATAGGCAGCCTAACCATCTTCAGACTCACCAAAGAGCAGGAGAAAGAAGTTAAAAAGGAGCCAACGCAGGTGGAATCACTCCCCCTGCCGATTAGGACTGTTACTAAAGTCATCGTCGTTATGATCCTTGCAGTCTCGGCTTCGATTGCCCTGCACGGTCACTTAACGCCTGGTGGTGGTTTCCAGGGCGGTTCAGCACTGGCCGTTGCACCACTCCTCATAATAGCCGCTTATTCCAAGTACGCTCTTGAAGAACACGGATTAGATAAAACCAGGGCTTTAATCCTGCGTTCTATTGGACTGCTTGGCATAGCCTTGGTTGCTCTGGTTCCCCTCCTCAGCGGTGGCTTTATCATGCAGAACCAGCCAATATTCCCTGCTGAAATTGGAGGCCAGCTCATTAGTGGTTCCCTAATCTACTACAACCTCTTCGAGTTCCTGGCTGTTGGAGCCGGCTTTACAGCAGTGTTCCTCCTCCTAAGCATCCCAGAAGAAAAATTCAAAAAAATCCTGGGGGTGAAGAAATGATAGGCTTCCTCTGGAGCCTTGTGGTAATTTCACTCATGATGACACTACTCATCGGCCTCTACGGAATTGCCAGAAGACCCAACATCGTCAAGAAGCTCATAGCACTGACTATCATCGGTGACACCGCGAACCTGCTCGTGGTCATGCTCGGTTACCGCCTGACCTATCCGACGGCTCCCCCGATCCTCCCGAGCCTTGAGAAGAGCGCATTAGGGAGCTTCCTGAGCACCGCGGTTGACCCTCTCCCCCAGGCGCTGGTAATCACCGCCGTCGTCATTGGGATGGCTGTCAACGTTCTGATAGCCTTTGCAATCGTTCAGATCTACAGGCTCTATGGCACGCTCGACGCGAGGGAAATAGGTGTAAAACGCTCATCGCCGCTGGAGGGTGAGAAGATATGAGGGGTGTGATTCCCACCGCACTGCTCGCGTTCATTACCTACATTCTGTTCACTGGCTCTGCAACGCCCTATGATTTGGCAACTGGCGCCATCATCGCAATCGCCGTAGGACTGCTGATGGGCAAGTTCCTCGTGAAGAACGACGCTAAAGCACTGAATCCGGTCAGATGGCTTTGGGCTGTAATTTACTTCCTCTGGTACATGCTTGTGGCAGAAACAAAAGCGCACTTGGACGTGATGGCTAGAATACTCAGTGGAAAGTACGAGCCCGGAATAGTTAGAGCACCCATTAACGTGAAGACGGATTACGCCAAGACTCTGGTGGCGAACTCCATAACCAACACGCCCGGAACGGTTGTGGTGGACATGGACGAGAAGTACCTCTACGTGAACTGGATTGACACGAGCACGGAAGACCCAGAAGAAGCTAGAAGTGAAATCTCCGCCGACTTTGAGAAGTTTACAAAGAGAATATTCGAGTGAGGTGGTGAAAAATGGACATCGTGGGATTCACCCCTGTGATACCAATACTCTTCGCCTTTGCTCTCCCGCTCACGTCAATAATAGTCAAGGGCAACAGGAAGGTGACTCAAGCTTACGCCCTAATAGGCACGGGCTTGACTTTACTAGCCTCCTACGAGCTTTTCAGGCAAGTTTATAACTCCAGCAAGCCTTTAATCTACACTTTCGGCGGTTGGGCCGCCCCAGTGGGAATAATATATGAAGTTGACAGGATGAGCGCCCTCTTCGCCCTGGTTACTGCCGTGCTGATGTTCCTGATTGCGATTTACAGCTACCGCTACCTGGAGCACGAGGAGGGCTTAGAGTGGTACTATACCCTCTACCTCGGCCTTGAGGCCGGTTTACTCGGCGTTCTCCTCACTGGCGACGCTTTCAATCTCTTCGTCATGATTGAGGTAACAAGCATTGCAGCATACGCCCTCGTCATGTTCTACAGGGACAGGGGCGATTCAATCTGCGCCGGCCTGAAGTACGCCTTTATCGGCGCTCTCGGAACGACCATGTACTTCCTCGCGCTTGGAATACTCTACGGGGCGTTTGGAACATTGAACATGGCCAACTTGAGCGCATTAATCCACGGATTGAGCTTCCCGATAGCGGGCACCACTTACGGCAATATCGCGATAGCTTCAGGTGTTGCTCTGGCTCTGGCAACGTGGGCGTTTCTTATAAAAGCAGCGATTGTTCCGAATCATTTTTGGTTGCCAGAAGCCCACCCAGCAGCGCCGAGTTCAATCTCGGCCGTACTCTCCGGACTGGTCGTCAACGTCGGTGTCTACTCACTCATCAGATTCCTCTACACCATCTACGGCGGCGAAGTCAGTGGTTCGCTCAGTGGGATTATCCACGCCCTCAGCGTTATCCTGATAGTCCTGGGTGCGGTTTCGGCATTCTTCGGTGCCCTCATGATGAACGTTCAGCGCGACGTGAAGAAGCTCATCGCGTATTCAACTGTAATGCACATGGGCTATCTGGTGATGGCAGTTGGCGTTGGAACCCAGCTGGCACTTCAGGCAGCGGCTTTCCACATCATCAACCACGCGATTGCTAAGGCATTACTCTTCCTTGCGGCTGGTGTTTTTATCCATGCCGCTGGCTCAAGGGACATCTCGGACCTGGCAGGCCTCGGCAGGCAGATGCCCGTCGCCACCTTCAGCCTGGCCATAGCAACGCTGAGCCTCGTCGGAATCCCGCCATTCAACGTGTTCTTCAGCAAATTGTTGCTCTTCAACGCTTTGATGGAGAAAAGCTTTGCCCTAGCAATGGTCCTTGTGCTGAGCTCTGTGATTGCACTGGTGGCTTACGTTAGAGTGTTCCAGGAGATCTGGCTCGGCAAGCCCAAGGAGAAGGCGACCGTCAGGGAACATGGCAGCATGAGCGGGGTTCTGCTGATACTGGCAGTCATCTGCCTGCTGCTTGGACTCTTCGCACCATACATCATCGAACACTACATTAACCCCGCTGTAAGCCAGGCCATGGACTACAGGCTCTACATCCAGGCGGCACTGGAATACGCGACAAAGCTGAAGATGGGCCTTTAATCCTTTTTATATTCTTCAGGCACACTAAAGCACCAACGTGGAGGGAAGGGATTGATTGGAGCGGTTCTAGCGGGAGGCAGGTCAAAGCGTTTTGGTGGAAACAAACTTCTGTACAGAATCGACGGAAAGCCGTTAATCCTTCATACAATTGAGAGACTTGAATCAGCAAATGAAATAGATGGGGTTGTCATCGTTGCCTCTCCTGAAAACGCTGAAAAGCTGAAAACCTTTGGCTACCATGTTCTTGTTGATGAGCTTCTCGTTGGCCCAATTGGAGGAATATATACTGCTCTACGCTTAGAGGACGCTTTCGTCACGGCAGGGGACATGCCCCGCATAGTGCCTGAGTTTGTAGATTATATAATCAAGTACTTCCAAAAGAGTAAGAAGGCTGTCTGCGTTCCGCGCTGGATTAATGGGCACATAGAACCACTGCATGCAGCATATTCTATGGGATTCTTGGACATTATAGAGAAGCAACTAGCTTTAGAAGAATATATGATAAAGAGAGCCATAGAAAAAGCCAATGTCTGCTACTTAACAATAGAAAAAGTCCCCTTTGAATGGAGAGAAAGTTTTTTCAACGTGAACAGAAAAACTGATCTGCGAAAACCCTGAATTCCTGAACCTTTGGTTTAAAACAGGGTGTTACATACTTTTATTTTCAATTCTAAGCTTTAAAAAAACGCTTTTAAGAGTAAACATCCAATTAGGTTTGTGAAATGGTAAACAAAATTGTAAAAAGGTGTTTTGAACCAAACGTGGGGTGGTAGAAAGATGGCATTTATTGCCGCCTTCATCTGGTGCTACATCCTCTGGCTGGGGCTGACAGCAGGCAGCAGCGGACTATTATGGAGCAGCGAGGAACTAATAGCCGGTCTGTTGTTCTCGGCGGTAGTAGCATATACTACCAAAGGCATCATTGGTGAAAAGGCTAGCCGCTTCCTAAACCCAATAAAATGGCTTGAGTTCATAGTTTACTCCATCGGCCCGCTCTTTTTGGGCATGGTCAAGGCCAACTTCCACGTCGCTTGGCTCGTTATAACCGGCAAGATAAGGCCAGGCATAGTGCGCGTTCCTGTTGACCTCGAAAACGACGCCCAGTACACGATTCTCAGCAACTCGATAACGCTCACGCCGGGAACGCTCACCATCGATGCCTGTCCTGAGGAGAAGGCCCTCTACGTCCACTGGATTGACATTCCCGAGGGACTTGAGAGGCCGGAGAACTCGGAGCCAGTCTCAGGTTCCTTTGAAAAGTGGGCAAGGAGGTTGGGGAGATGATTGAACCAGTGTTCTTCTACTCGGCGCTGATAATATCCATCGGAGCGTTCTTGGCAATACTCAGGATTCTTCTCGGTCCAACGGTTCCAGACAGGGTGGTTGGCGTTGACACTCTCAACACCCTCGTCGTTGCGGGGATGGTCCTTCTCGGTGCTGCCTATGACAGGACGATCTACATCGACATAGCCATCGTTTACGCGCTTCTCAGCTACATAGGAACGCTGATAGTCGCGAGATACCTGCAGGGGGGATTGAAATGATTGAGTACCTGATTTACGCCTTCCTGGCGATAAACATCGCCTTCAACCTCCTCGGAAGCATAGCCCTCCATCGCTTCCCCGACGTCTACACGAGGCTCCACGGGGCAACCAAGTGCACCACGTTTGGAACGATATTCGCGGTTTTAGCGGTCGTCACCCACGCCTTTTACCAGCTTCACGTCACCGGCGACCCAAAGTACCTCCAGATGGCCCTCCACAGCTTCGTGGCGCTGGTAGCGCTCCTCCTGACGAACCCGGTCGGGGCTCATGCAATAGCCAAAGCTGCACACCTGAGCGGCTACAAGCCGGCCAGAGCGGTTGTCGATGCGTATGAAAGGAAGCTTGGGGGTGAGGGGGATGAACGCCCTAACGATTGATATGGCGATTCAGGCTATTATTCTTATCAGCGTCCTGATCACGGCCTATCTCACGATTCGCTTCAGGGACTTGCTGGCTGCTGCACTCATGTCGGCCGCTATGAGCCTGCTCCTGAGCCTTGAGTTCTACATGCTTCACGCACCTGACGTTGCCATAGCCGAAGCGGCCGTCGGAGCAGGTGTGGTTACGGCTGTTGTGGTTTACGGCATAGCGAAGACCGAGAGATGGGAGGTGGAACCGTGAAAAGAACCATAGCTTATCTCTCACTGCTGTTCATTCTGGGGGCACTCCTCTATATAGCGAACCCCAACTACGGTCTCAAGTTCGGCCCCGGCGGTAGCGAGTGGCTCGCGCTCCGCTATACAGACAACTACTACATCACCCACGGCCTCAAGGAGGTCGGCGGTATGAACATAGTCACCGACATCGTGTTCGACTACCGTGGATACGATACGATTGGGGAGGCCACCGTTTTGTTCACAGCTATAGCCGGTGCGATAGCCCTTCTAAGGCCCTGGAGGAGGGATGAGGCATGACCTGCAAACCGGGGTGCGGGGACGATATGGGTCTCATCGTGAAGACGACTGCTAGAGCTATAATCCCGCTCATAGGAATTTTCGGTACCTACATAGTAGTGCACGGTCACCTGACACCGGGTGGTGGCTTCCAGGGGGGTGCCACCATAGCGGGAGCGGGAATATTATTCCTGGTTGCATTCGGCCTCGACGAGATGAAGGAGCAATACAACAAGAGCCTCTACTCGGCCCTAGAAGGCATAGGCGGCCTGACCTTCCTAGGGGTGGCGATGCTCGGTATGGGGGTTGCGTTCTTTTACAACACGCTCTGGCACAACGGGCCCTTCTTCAACGGCCAGCCCGGAACGCTCCTCTCGGCGGGATACCTGCCGATAATGAACTTGGCTGTCGGTCTGAAGGTCTTCACGGGACTCGTTAGTGCACTAACAACGATAGCACTTTACAGGAGGTGGAAGTCATGATTCAGTTCCAGTTCATCACCGCGTTCCTGCTCATAGCCCTCGGAATCTACGCCTTTCTGGCAAAGAGAAACCTAATCAAGCTGATTTTAGCGCTTGATATCATAGATTCGGGGATACACCTGCTCCTCATCAGCCTCGGCTACCGCATAGAGCTGAACCAGATTCCGACCGCGCCGATTTACACCGGCTACGAGACTCTCAAGAGCCCGATGGTCGGCCCGCTTCCCCAGGCGCTGGTCCTCACGAGCATAGTCATCGGCGTCTGTGTGCTCTCGCTCGCGGTTGCGCTCACGATAAACGCCTACAGACACTACGGAAGCCTTGACGTGAGAGCTCTAAGGAGGTTGAGGGGATGAATGGCGAGGCAATACTTCCATACCTCATAATCATTCCGCTCTTCGGAGCGTTCTCAATGCCCATGGTGAACCTTCTGGGAAGAAAGTCCAGGGAAGCATGGGCCGTCATAATCAGCGGCGCAACACTCGCCGTCGGCTCGGCGATGTTCTACAGCGTCTGGGAGAACAGGGGGATAATCGTTTACACCCTCGGTGCCAAGAGCCCGCTCGGACAGGCTAACTTCCCGATAAGGATAGTCTGGGAAGTGGACCTCTTTGGGGCTCTCATGGTCTTCATGGTAACACTCGTGAGCTTCCTGGCCGTGCTTTATTCCCTCGGCTATATGAAGCACGACACGGGCCTCGACAAGTACTACACCCTTATCATAATCCTCGAGCTTGGAATGCTCGGCATAGCCATAACCGGTGACCTCTTCAACTTCTACGTCTTCCTAGAGATAATGAGCATCGCCAGCTACGCGTTGGTGGCTTTCAGGAACGACACGTGGGAGGGCATTGAAGCCGGTATCAAGTACATGTTCGTCGGCTCGATAGCAAGTGCCTTCATCCTGCTCGGCATAGCGCTCCTCTACGGCCAGTACGGAACGCTCACTATGAGCTATCTCGCTTTGAAGCTCGCTGAAAGCCCTAGCGTTACGGCCAAGGTTGCTCTGGCGCTCTTCATAGCGGGACTTCTCTTCAAGAGTGGTGCTTCCCCAGTCCACATGTGGCTGGCAGATGCCCACCCGGCAGCGCCGAGCTCGATAAGTGCCATGCTTTCAGGTCTCGTCATCAAGATAGGCGGAATCTACGCCTTGGCCAGAATACTCTTCAGCATCTATGGGGCAAGCATAAGCGTGAAGACCGTCGGGTGGGTCATCATCATCTTCGCATGTATAACGCTGGTAATCGGCAACGCGATGGCGGTAATCCAGAACGACATGAAGAGGCTCTTAGCATACTCTTCAGTCGGACAGATAGGCTACATCCTCCTCGGCCTTGGAATCGGTTTAGCTGCCTATGGAAGCCAGACCGGCGAGATAGCAATGGCGGGAGCTATTTACCACACCTTCAACCACGCCCTCATGAAGGCCCTCCTCTTCCTTGTCGCAGGAGCGGTAATCCACCAGCTCGGAACGAGGAACCTCAACGAGCTGAGCGGAATAGCAAAAACCATGCCCAAGACGACCTTCGCCTTCCTGATTGGTGCGGCCGCGATAATAGGAATGCCGCCCCTCAACGGCTTCGCGAGCAAGTGGCTCATCTATGAAAGCTCGGCGATATTCAACCCGATACTGGGTGCGATAGCCATAATCGGAACAGCCTTCTGTACCGCCGCATACGTAAGGGTGCTCTACACCTTCTTCGGAAGGCCCAGTGAGAGTGTCATGAAGGCCAAAGACCCCGAGGGAACGATGCTCTGGCCGATAATACTCCTTGTGGTTGCCATTATCGTCATGGGCCTCTTCCCGTGGCAGATAAGCGAGAAAATCATGATTCCAGCCGTGAAGGCCCTTGAGAATCAGCTGGCCTACGTAAGCACTGTCTTAGGGGGTGCGTGAAATGTTCGGCTACTGGGATGCCCTCTACTTCGTCTTTGTCTTTATCATCGGACTCATCTTAGCGTGGCTACTCGAGAGGTGGGCCGCTAAATCCGGCATGGGGACGAGGGAAGTCGGTGACGGGACGAAGATATTCATAAGCGGTGAAGACTCCGACAAGGTGATTCCAGGCTTCGAGCATCTCGAGGGCCACTACACCGGCAGGAATGTCATGTGGGGGCTTACTTACGCGCTCAAGCGCTTCTTCACCGCCCTCAAGGCCGACCATACCGGACTGCTGACCGACTACGTGAGCTACCTCGTCATAGTTACTGCCTTCGTCATGGGAGTGCTGTTGATATGGGGGTGAAGGAAAATGGCAATAACCGTTCCCGCTAACGGAGGTTCAAACTCACCGGAACGCAAGAGGCTTGAGAAGAGAATCGCCCAGCTGTGCAGGTTCATCGGGAAGTCACCGTGGGTCTTCCACGTGAACACCGGCTCGTGCAACGGCTGTGACATCGAGATAATAGCGGCCCTAACGCCCCGCTACGACGCGGAGCGCTTCGGAGTCAAGCTCGTCGGCAGTCCGAGGCACGCCGACATACTCCTCGTTACCGGACCGGTAACCAACCAGAGCCTCGAGAGGGTTAAACTGGTCTACGAGCAGACGCCCGAGCCGAAGATAGTCATAGCCGTCGGCTCCTGCCCCACCGGCGGGAGCGTCTTCTATGAGAGTCCCTTCACCAACGCGCCGCTGAGCAACGTTATTCCTGTAGATGTTTACGTCCCAGGCTGTCCGCCGAGGCCCGAAGCTATACTCCACGGCGTCGTTTTGGCCCTCGAAAAGCTGGCTAAAATCCTGGAGGGTGAGGTTCCGGAGGTGAAAGAATGAGCGAGACTCATGCTAACGAGGGAACTGAGGTTAAAAAGCCAACCAAGGCCGAGAAGGTCGCGAATGCAATAGCGGAGCGCTTTCCAAACGCCCAGGTCGAGGTCAAGACCAACAAGTGGATGCGGGAGAGGGTCTGGGTGAGAGTCCAAAAGGAGGACTACCGCGAGCTGATGAAGTTCATAAAAGCGCTTGACGGCGAGGCCCACTACTCGATAGGCATCGAGCAGGACTGGGGGGAAGAGCTCGGCTTCCTGAACCACCTCGTGATTTACTACGACGACGCCCCAGCCGTTTCCCTGCTCATCGACGTCCACGCGCCCAAGGACGACCCAACGTTGCCGGACATAAGCGACATCTTCCCCATAGCCCTCCAGTTCGAGAGGGAAGGCATGGAGATGATCGGCATAGACTTCGAAGGAGCGCCCGACAAAAGGAGGCTCTTCCTGCCCGAGGACTTTCCTGAGGGGATATACCCGCTCCGCATCGACGACAAAGGCGTGCCGGAGGAGATGGTCCACAACGCAGGCCACCCGTACTACCTCAAAGGGGGTGCTAAGAAATGACTAAAGTCGAGTACTGGGTCAAGATACCCTTCGGTCCGATTCACCCCGGTCTGGAGGAGCCGGAGAAGTTCATACTCACCCTCGACGGCGAGAGGATAGTTGATGTGGACGTAAAGCTCGGCTATAACCTGCGCGGAATCCAGTGGATAGCCCTGAGGAGGAACTACGTCCAGATAATGTATCTGGCGGAGAGAATGTGCGGAATCTGCTCCTTCTCGCACAACCACACCTACACGAGGGCCGTCGAGGAGGCGGCCGGGATAGAGGTGCCGGAGAGGGCCGAGTACATTCGCGTCATCGTCGGCGAGCTCGAGAGAATTCACTCCCACCTGCTCAACCTCGGAGTTTTGGCCCACGACATAGGCTACGACACTGTGCTACACATGACCTGGCTCGCGAGAGAAAGGGTCATGGACACCCTTGAGGCAGTGGCCGGAAACAGGGTGAACTATTCCATGATAACCATCAGCGGCGTCAGGAGGGACATCGACGAGAAGAGGAAGCGCTTAATCCTCGACATGATAAAGTACTACCGCGAGGTTATGCCCCAGATAGAGGAAGTCTTCCTCCACGACCCCACGATAGAGGCAAGGTTCAGGGACTGCGCGGTCATAAGCAAGCGCGTCGCGATGGAACAGGCGCGGTCGGCCCGACCGGAAGAGGAAGCGGAATCCGGGACGACGCGAGGTGGAGCGAGAGGCTCGGCGTTTACCCAGACCTAGGAATAAAGCCCATCATGCCGCAGGACGTTACTGGGGAAAAGCCCCACGGAGATGTCTTCGACAGGATTGCGGTGAGAATCGGCGAGCTCTGGCAGAGCTTAGAACTCATAGAGCACGCCCTCGACCGGATGCCGACCGGGAAAATCAAGACCTTCCCCAAGGACAACGTTCTGGTCGCAAAGCTCAGGATAATGGTAGACGGAGAGGGCATTGGAAGGTACGAGGCCCCGAGAGGAGAGCTGGTTCACTACGTCCGCGGAAAGAAGGGAAGCGACAAGCCTCTCCGCTGGAAGCCGAGGGAGCCGACCTTCCCGAACCTCTTCGCGGTGGCAAAGGGAGTGATAGGCGACCAGGTCGCGGATTTCGTGGTCGCCGTTGCCTCAATAGACCCCTGCCTGAGCTGTACGGACAGGGTGGCGGTGGTCGAGGACGGCAAGAAGAGAATCTTAACCGAGAAGGACCTCCTCAAGGCATCGATAAAGAAGACGCGAGAGATAAACCCTGAGATAAAGGGAAACCCGACACCCATATGTCTGGGCTGCTCGAGGTGATGAGGATGGACATCATGACAGGCGTCGTTTACCCAGTTGCAGGTTTGGTGGGTCTTTATATCTTTGTCTCATTAGCTTCGCTCATATGGGAAGGAATAGACAGGAAGCTCGTTGCCAGAATGCAGCGCAGGGTCGGGCCGCCGCTGCTCCAGCCACTCTACGACTTCTTTAAGTTGGCGAGCAAGGAGACCATAATTCCAAACACGTCAAACTTCATGTTCAGGGCCGCCCCAGTGCTGAGCCTCGCCACGGCCATAGCGCTCCTCGCTTACACACCCATGGGCTTTGAGCCGATTTTGACGAGCAAGGGCGACATCATAGTCTTTATCTACCTCCTTGCCCTCCTCAGCCTCTTCAAGATACTCGGAGCAATAAGCTCAGGCAACCCCTACGCAAAGATAGGAGCCGCGAGGGAAGCCGCCATAATGGTCTCAAGGGAGCCTGCGATGATGCTGGCGATATTCGCAATAATGTGGCGCCTCGGCAAGCTCGGCATTGAAAAGCCCTTCAGCATGAGTGTCTTCTACCAGCACAACATATGGGAGATAGGAACCCCAATGAGCCTCGTTGGAGCTCTGATACTGCTGTACGTATTCATCGTATGGTTGGCGAGCGAGATAGAGGTTGGATTCTTCAACATCCCAGACGCGGAGGAAGAGATAGCCGAGGGACTGCTCGTCGAGTACAGTGGAAGGTATCTGGCTTTATTCAAGCTGACCAAAGCCCTAAAGGCCTTCATAAGCGCCAGCTTGATAGTGGCCATATTCTTCCCATGGGGAATATCTGGCTATCTCGGACTGACTGACTATGCCGCGACCATAGCAGACCTGCTCTTCCACACGCTCAAGGTATTCCTCCTGCTCTTTGCAGTGCAGAGCATCTTCAGGGCAACAACGGGAAGGCTGAAGATAACGCAAGCCGTTGACTTCCTTTGGAAAAACGTCTTCTTGGCCTCTCTCCTCGGCTCCCTCCTCATAGCCATGGAGGTGATAATGTGAGGCTCTCACCGCTTATCCCAACGGTCCTCAGGAACCTTGCAAAGAAGCCAGCCACCAACCTCTTCCCCAAGATGGAGCCAGTTCCAGTTCCAGAGAACTTCAGGGGAAGGCTCATCTACGACGTGGACAAGTGCGTCGGCTGCAGGATGTGCGTTACCGTCTGTCCAGCGGGAGTGTTTGTTTACCTCCCAGAGGTCAGGAAGGTTACCCTCTGGACTGGCAGGTGTGTCTTCTGCAGCCAGTGCGTTGACGTCTGCCCCACCAACGCCCTCAAGATGAGCGACGAGTTCCTCCTAGCGAGCTACGACAAGTACGACGAGAAGTTCATATGGTTCAAGGAGGAGGAAATTGAGGAGCTGAAGAAGAAGCTCGAGGAGCAGAAGAAGGCGAAAGAAGCCGCCAAGAAGGCCGAAAATAAGTGACCTCTCCTTTTCTCCCCTTTGAGCCAATATTTTATCCCTTTTCGGGTTTGCCACATTTTCTACAGATCGGGCTATTCACACTAAACCTCTAACGGACCACCCATATCGTCAGAACCATCAGGATGTAAGCTATGATGCTAATGACTATATGAAGCTTGATCCAGAAGTCCCGTCTTTTTGATAGAAAAATCAATGCCCCGCTGAGCATGGCAAAATTCATGAGGGCGAAGGCCATGTAGCCAAGGGTCCCATGGTCAATCAACTGGAACACCCACTGGGAAGATGTAGAGGGGAGCGCCTTCCGTTTCAAGGATCGCCGCCACGCGGTCGTCATGGAAGGCTCCGACCGCGACCGTTCCAAGGCCAAGAGCGGTCGCCTGAAGGTAGAGGTTCTGACCTATGTGCCCCGCTTCCATGTGGACGTAGCGGATTCCCCTCTCGCCGTAGACATTGGCGGTTCTCTCGTAGAATGCGACGAGAATTATGTCCACAGGCGCATCGCCGACCCACTCCTGGTCGAGGGCAGCGCTCTGGAGCTCGGCCCTGAAGTCTCCAGCTTTGATGATGCTCCGGCTGTGGGTAGAGGGGTCGTAATGGTAAATCCCAGGCTCGAGGCCCCCGACGTTTCCAACAACCACATAGACCTTGAAGGGATACGTTGCCCCTGCGCTCGGCGCAGAGCGGTAACCTTTTGACCTCATTGTTATCCCCTGGGCCGCCCAGAGGAGCTGAGAGAGCTGTTCGAGGGTTATAGGATCATCTGTATAGTCCCGACGCTCCTTCTCTTTACTATGATCTCCTCAACACTCATCTCGCCGGTTAAGCGCGGCTCTGGAAGTTTAATCTCGCCTTCTCCCAGCCCTTCAGGAAAAGGACGCTTGAAGTAGGGCCTGAAGAGAATGACTAAGGGGGATAGCATAACCATCAGGATCACCAGCCAGGCAGTTCGTCGGCACCACATATTTCTATATTGCAGGCATTCTATTTATAATTCACTCATGGACCTCGAACTTCAGTATCTCCCCTGACTTTAGAACGCTCACCCCTGCTTTCTTTCCGAGAACTTCAACGACAACGAGGAAGTCCGGATTCGTCAAATCGACTTTGGCGCTTAATTCATCAACTATGAGGGCCCCGAGCTCCCGTTCGATTTCCCTCGCGGAGAGCTTTTTGTTCCCCCTCACCTTGGCACGAACGGCGAAAGTGCCCCTCAACCTGTCTCCAGCGATCCCCAGGGCAGCTTTGAATATCTCCTCCCTCCTCGCGGAAACGAGTTCCATGAGGGGTATCACCCTCTTTATCGCCTGCGTCTCGAAGTTCTTCAGCCGTTTGAGGGCTTCTCCCATGGAGAGGGGAGTTTCTGCCAGTAAAACACCGTGCCAGTCGGTTCCCTTAACTCTAACCTTCTCCAGCGCCCACTCCAGCTCGAGTATCGCATCGCCCTCCCGTCTCTGGGGAGCCGTAACGAGCAGAACCGCCATTTTTGCTCACCAATGGGCAAGTTTTTATATTTCACCACCCTAAACTATGCGGTGAGTTAAAATGGAACCCCGCGGCCTTAAGCTTTACCAATACCAGTCATACGAAATATACGGCCTTTCTCGAAACCCCTTTGAGCAGCTCGCAAGCGAAGGAATACAGGACGTCGAGGGCATACACGTCTACCAGGAAATCGACATGCGCCTCCAGATGATAATCTCCGAGGTGCTCGGCAACAAGAGCTCCATAGCGCTGTCCATAGTCGGCCCCCTCGGAATGGGAAAGACCCAGCGCCTCAAGAGCATTGCCAAAGTGATAGAAGAAAACCAAGGAAAGGCCATCTACGTCAAGGTCGACACCAACGACATCCTTAAACTCACTCGCGATATCTTCTACGCCCTCAAGCCGCCGAAGAGCAGGACGAACATCTTCCTCGAGAACATCTCTAGGAAGCTTGGCTTCATAGATAGGCTCGAAAAGATGCTCAGCTCAAGCCAAGAGTACAAGAGCAGGGACATAGCAGAACTCCTCACAGAGCAGATGAGTAAATATTCATACTGCGCCCTCCTCCTCGATGAGCTTGAAAACATGCAGACGGCGAGAGAACAGGAGAAGATACAATTCTTCGAGATGCTGAGGCACTTCATAAGCAACATGCCCAAGGGTTGCATAGTGGCCTTCGCCTGCGTTCCGGAAGCCTACGAAGAGTACACAAAGATATTCCCCGCATTCTTCATGCGCCTCCACTACGAGTTCAAGCTCAGGACCATGAGCCGGGATGAAGCCTACGAGCTCGTCAAGAAGAGGCTTAACCGCGTTAGGATACGGGACACGGACGACCCGCTGTATCCCTTCACTGAGGGGGCAATAAAGCTCATCCACGAGCTCGGAAAGGGCAACCCGAGGCAGATTCTAAGGCTCCTCCACTACGTGCTCAGCGAGGCGGCCAAACACAAGTTCGACCCAATAGACGACTACGTGGTTACGACCATTCTTGAGGAGCCGAAGAGCCTGGAGGAGTACCTCACAAGGATTCCCAAGAACTACAAAGACCTCGTTGAGACGATAGTCTTCAAGTTCAACGGCGGGCCGGTAAGCTACATCCAGATAGCCAAGGAAGTCAAGAGGCCTGGAATGCAGGTCTATGACCAGCTTAACGAGCTCATAAGGCTTGGCTTCCTGGTCGGCGACCCCAAGGGCAACTATAAAGTTCCAGAATACGTGAAAAAGTTCCTTGAGGAAGATGCAGAAAGGGAGGATGCCAAGGAATGAACTACGAGGAGCACGTGCTGGCGGGGATAATAACCTACCCCCTCGCGGTTGCGGTGGCGTTGCTCCTCAAAAACTACGGCGTTCCCTTCCATTTCACTCCGATAGCGATGGTCTTAGGCTATGCTCTCTACGTCCTGGGGAGCGACCTCCCGGACATAGATCATCCAAACGCCCTCATCCACCGCGGGACGAAGCCCATAGTTTCAGTCCTCGTGGGCAGCGTGGTCTACCTGAGAACGGTGGACATGATTCACATAGGGCCGGAGTGGGAGAACGTCCTCCTAGCGTGGATCATCGGGGCGGTTGCCGGAGTGGTGGCGTGGTACGGGTTCACCGCAATAATGCCTGGGCACAGAGGGATAGTCCACAGCCTGCTCGTCGCAATGGTTTACGGCCTGCTCGCGTTTGCATTAAGCACTTTCGGCCTTGGAATGAGCACGGAAGAGGCCCTCTTCCTCGGCTTCGCAGCGTTCAGCGGCTACACGCTGCACCTGATACTCGACAGGGACGTCTCGCTGGTATGAGGGAAAGGTTTATCGTTTTAAGGAGCAACTCCCATCGGTGGTGGCATGGATCTGGAGCTGTTCCTTTTCTTCTTCTGTTCATTGTATTAGCCATTATCCTCTGGGGTCACCACCAGGTGGAGACAGCTAAGCAGAGGGCGGAGAGGTTCAGGGAAGCCCTCAGGCTTGAGGGAAACAAGCTAATTCGTCCAAAGAGGATGAGGCCCGTTAAGGGAAGGTTCACACTGAAGGGAATATGGTCGAGCTCCGTGAGGAGCAGACACTACAGCATCAAGAGAAAATTCACAGAATCAGAGGAAATCAAGACGGATAGAATAGAGCTGAAGCCCGAAAGGTTCTCCTTGCTGATTAACAAGGCCGAGGAGGCCCTTATAGACGTCCCAGCATACCTCGTCAAAGACCCAGAGTTCGATGGAATCCTCAGGATTCCAATAATCCCCTCGTACAGGATAAGCATGGAGAAGACTTCATTAGAGGTCTCCAATGACATGGAATTCGCGCACCTTAACCTGGAGACGAACGAGTGGGAAATCCATGGGAGGTCCTACGTTTCCATCCAAAATAACCGCGGAGCAAGGTGGAACTGAAGAGGGAGAAGCCAAAGGTAACGGAAAGGCTAATATACACGAAGGAAGGGGGCGACTTCGAGAGGAAGCTCCTGAGGGAGAAGCTCATCGTAATCTCAGACAGACGCGTTGCAGACCATAGGAGCTTTAAGCGGACCCTCAAAAGGGAAGTTCTCCTCGAGGGACACGGAGAATACACCGTCAACTGACCCTCGACGTTCCGTTAGGGAGCGATATCCATGATAAAACCCCAATCATCGTCGAGCAAGGCGATGGGACGCCCGAGGGAGAGGTGAAGGTCTGGGCGGTAATATGACCAAATACACACTAGTGGGCAATAATGCTTTTAAATAACCCATGTTAGCTAAGCCAGGAGGTGAGGTATATGTTCAGTCTGGGAGGATTTTCACGCGTAGGCGAGTATGAGAAAAAGACATGGGACGTGCTCATCATAGGAGCGGGACCGGCTGGCTTCACCGCAGCGATATACGCGGCACGCTTCGGACTGGAGACCCTGATAATCAGCAAGGACCTCGGTGGAAACATGGCACTGACAGACCTCATAGAGAACTACTCCGGCTTCCCGGAGGGCATCAGCGGCTCGGAATTAACCAACAGGATGCACGAGCACGTCAAGAAGCTCGGCGTTGAGATAATCTTCGACGAGGTCGGGAGGATAGACCCAACGGACTGTGCCTACTATGAGGGTCCGTGCAAGTTCGTGGTCAGGACCAAGAACGGAAAGGAGTACAAAGGCAGGACCATAATCATAGCCGTCGGAGCCGCTCCAAGAAAGCTCAACGTTCCAGGCGAGGCCGAGTTCACCGGCAGGGGAGTCAGCTACTGTGCCACCTGCGACGGCCCACTCTTCAAGGGCAAGAAGATAATAGTGGTTGGCGGAGGAAACACCGCTTTGCAGGAGGCTCTATACCTGAAGAGCATCGGCGTTGACGTTACCCTCGTCCACAGGCGCGACAAGTTCAGAGCCGACAAGATACTACAGGACAGGTTCAAGGAGAGCGGCATTCCAACGATACTCAACACCGTCGTTACGGAGATCAAGGGAACCAACAAGGTCGAAGCGGTGAGACTCAAGAACATCAAGACCGACGAGGAGACGGAGATGGCCGTTGACGGTGTCTTCATCTTCATAGGCTACGAGCCGAAGACCGACTTCGTCAAACACCTCGGCATAACCGACGAGTACGGCTACATCTCGGTGGACATGCACATGCGCACTAAGGTCAAGGGCATCTTTGCAGCAGGAGACATAACCAACGTTTTCAAGCAGATAGCGGTTGCAGTCGGCCAGGGTGCCATCGCTGCCAACTCAGCGAAGGAGCTCCTCGAGGAGTGGAACGGGAAGAGCCTGGAGTGAGCATTTTTCGTTATTTGTTTCTTTTGAACTCAGTTCTTGAGGAATGAAGTAGTCTGTATACATCGGCATTTATCAAGGGATTTCTCCGAAAATTCTTCGACCAAAAGTGTTCATTGATGAACATAGAATTATATAGGTGGAGTTCCTTTCTCCCATCGGTGATTCATGATGGCGATTAGACCAAATGTTAAGGAGCTCCCCGGGCCGAAGGCTCAGGAGATAATAAAGAAGAACTTCGAGGCTCTGACAGTTACCACCCAGGACCCCGAGACCCTCCCGATAGTCATCGACCATGGTGATGGCATACTCGTCTACGACGTCGATGGAAACGTCTTCTATGACTTCGGAAGCGGTGTCGGTGTTCTCAACGTCGGCCACGTCCATCCGCGCGTAGTCGAGGCCGTCAAGAGGCAGGCCGAAAAGTTCACTCACTTCGCTCTGAACGACTTCTTCTACGAGAACGCTGTCATACTCGCCCAGAAGCTTGCCGAACTAGCTCCAGGCGACTTCCCGAAGAAAGTCGTTTACCAGAACAGCGGTGCGGAAGCCAACGAGGCCATGATGAAGCTCGTTAAGTACAGCACCGGCAGGAAGAGGTTCATGGCCTTCTACCACGCATTCCACGGCAGGACACAGGCTGTTCTGAGCTTGACCGCGAGTAAGTGGGTCCAGCAGGAGCGCTTCTTCCCGACCATGCCCGGCGTCGAGCACGTACCCTATCCGAACCCCTACAGGAACCCCTGGCACATCGACGGCTATGCCGAGCCGGACGAGCTCGTCAACCGCGTTATAGAGTTCATCGAGGAGTACGTGTTCAGGCACGTTCCACCGGAGGACGTCGGTGCGATAGTCTTCGAGCCCATCCAAGGGGAGGGTGGCTACGTTGTCCCGCCAAAGAACTTCTTCAGGGAGCTCAAGAAGCTGGCTGACAACTACGGAATACTCTTAGCTGACGACGAAGTTCAGATGGGCGTCGGAAGGACGGGCAGGTTCTGGGCCATCGAGCACTTCGATGTTGCCCCGGACACCATCCAGTTCGGAAAGGCCATAGGCGGTGGAATTCCGCTCGCTGGTGTTGTCCACAGAGCAGATATCGCCTTCGACAAGCCAGGAAGGCACGCCTCGACCTTCGGCGGCAACCCAGTGGCAATAACGGCCGGAATAGAGGTGGTGGAGATAGTCAAGGAGCTCCTTCCGCACGTCCAGGAGGTCGGCGACTACCTCCACAAGTACCTCAAGGAGTTCGAGGAGCGCTATGAAGTCGTTGGAGATGCCCGCGGTCTCGGACTGGCCCAGGCGGTCGAGATAGTCAAGAGCAAGGACACCAAGGAAAAGCACCCAGATCTCAGGAACGAAATCGTCAAGGAAGCTGTCAAACGCGGCCTTATACTCCTCGGCTGCGGCGACAACAGCATAAGGTTCATCCCGCCGCTCATCATAACCAAGGAAGAGATAGACGTGGCAATGGAGATCTTTGAGGAGGCCCTCAAGGCCGCTCTCAAGTGAATCTATTCTTCCCAAACTTTTTTATAAAATTGTAATTGAACTCTCCAGGTGGTAAACCATGGCAGACCTAACTGGGATGCTCAAGCCTTACGTACCCTACGTGCTCGGAGGAGCGATCATAGTCTACCTCGCCTACCTCTGGGCCAACAGGAAGAAGTTCAGGAGCGCCAACGTAATGGCGATATCGGCGATGATGGCGGCAGTTGTCGGCGTTACAACGGCCTTCGTCACGGTAACTATTCCTGCCACCGGGGGCTACCTCAACTTCGGTGACACGATGGTCATGTTCGCAGCGATGGTTTTTGGGCCAGTGGTTGGAGTCTTCGCGGGGGGAGTCGGTTCGGCCCTGGGAGATGTCCTAGCCGGCTACCCAGGATGGGCGCCGATAACGCTCGTAGTTAAGGGACTCGAGGGCTTAGCTGTCGGTTACCTCGCCAATAGAAGCGACAACGTCTCAACCCTCGCCATCGCGGGCATCGTCGGCGGAATAATCATGATATCAGGATACTTCCTCTTCGAGGCTTACATGTTCGGAGTCGTGGCGGCTTATCAGGAAGTGCCGGCAAATATCGTTCAGGCCGTTACCGGAGTACTCGCTGGCACGGGACTTGCACAGGCAATAAAGAAGAGATATCCTGAAGTTGAGGATCTCATTTAAACTTCCAGCCTCTTTATTTCTTCCCACATCTTGTTCTCTTCAAGAAGGGGTTCCACGGAGATTCTCCTTGATGCCCGCTTTATCTGGCCAAGATACTTGGAGTCCGCGACGACTGCATCGTAGCCCAGCTCTTCTATCCTGTAAATCTTGAGCCTGCATTGACTCAGAAATTCGGCTGAGTGCTTCAAAAATCCCGGGCCAACGAGGAGAATATCGGGCTCAAGGCCCTCAGTCTTAAGTTCCTGGATGGCCCTCTGGAGAATATCCCTAACTTCCTGCACTCCTTGCCCCCTCCGCTATTTTTGCACCGCTCGAGGTTCCGATCCTGTTAGCACCAGCCTCTATCATGGCAAAGGCCTGCTCGTAGGTTCTGATTCCTCCAGACGCTTTGACACCCATCTCTGGGCCGACTACCTTCCTCATCAGACTGACGTCCTCTACCGTTGCTCCACCGGTTCCAAAGCCCGTGGAGGTCTTAACGAAGTCCGCTCCAGCCTCCTTCGCCAGCTCACAGGCCTTAACCTTCTCTTCCTCGCTCAGATAGCAGGTCTCGATGATGACCTTCACTATAGCACCCCTCTCATGGGCGACCCTCACGACTTCTTCTATGTCCTTTTTGACGTAGTCGTAGTTTTTGTCCTTCAGCGCGCCAATGTTTATCACCATATCCAGCTCGTCGGCACCGTCCTCAAGGGCTTTCCTCGCCTCGAAGACCTTCACCTCGATGGGCGTTGCCCCCAGGGGAAAGCCTATGACCGTTGCGACTTTGACACCGCTCCCCTTGAGCCGCTCTTTGGCTAGCTTAACACGGTAAGGGTTGACGCAGACAGCGTAGAAGCCGTACTCCTTCGCTTCGTCGCAGAGCTTGATTATGTCCTCCTCAGTAGCGTAGGGCTTAAGGTTGGTGTGGTCTATGTACTTGGCAACATCAATCTCATGGGCCATCGGTACCACCTGATACTACTAACGGTGAAAGGTATTTTAGACCTTTCCCCCCAGAAATTATGACTCTATCGGAAAATCCGCGGCCTCTTCTGGAGCTTAGCCAAGCTTTAAGCGTTTTTCCGAGCATCTGTAAAAATATTCGCTATTCCAGAGACAGCCCAACAAATGTTTTGAAGAGGGCTTCGTTTTCCACTGGAAAAGTTCAAAAATGAAACTCAAAAAGGCCCTCTCTAGGACCACTAGTCCCTCAGGGCTTTTAAGGACTTTATGAACCGCTTTCCCACTTCCTCATCCCCAAAAATGGGCTCCTCTTCACCGTTAACTATGCGCTCAAGTGTTTCCACGGCATTGTCCCAGAGCTCTTCGAAGCTGGAACTGCCCTCGATAGGGTTCCTTAACACGTGCCACTTTCCGTTCTCGTAGTCGTAGACGATGATACGTGGGATGTATTCAAGATCCATGAACGTGTTGTCGAGGCTCAGCTCTATCCTGAATCCATCGATTTCGAGAAAGCCATCTCTCCTGAGCTGCCTTTTCCAATCCATGATAAAAATCTGGATGGGAGGTTTAAAAACTCACCCCCTCCTGAGAAGGACTAAGAGCGCCAGCCCAACCACGATGCCAGGTCCGCATATCGGGCCGCCCGAAGTACTCGGAGTTTCTGTAGCGGGCGGTTTAGTGAGTGTGGGCCCTATGTAAGCGGTGCCGTTTGGAAGGTCGTAGATGGGCGCCGTATCGGTGATGCACCTGACCAGCATGGGGTTGAGACTCTCATCGTACGGTATCCATGCGTAGGTGCCGTTCTTCGTCTCGTACCAGCCAATGTGGGAGTTCGGCCCAGCCTTCCCCGGCTTTGCAATTTTTGCTATCGCCGCTATGTCTTCGTCACTTATATCCAATACGCCGTTCTCCCGCAGCCACTGAAGCTCGACCTTTACCGCCTCGGAGAAGTTTATCTCTGCCGGATCGACCACGGGGACGAGCCTCCCACCGAGCGGTTCCACAAAAGTGAGCCCTCCAAAGCCACATTCGGCACCGAAAGCTCCCAGAAAACCCTTAACGGCGGCTTCCGCCTCCGCAGGGCTCTGGTTGTATGCCTTGACTTTCACTCGGAAGGTACCGGCCCTGATGACCTTACTAGGGTCAACACCATGCTCCCTCAGGCAGGATTCAAAGGCTGGGTTCGGCTTCCAGGTGCAGACTCCATTCAGGCAGCCGCAGGAGGTCATCCCGAGGCAGCTGTACCACTCACGGTAGACGCAGGGAGTCACTATCTTGGACGCCTCAGCCCTTGGCGCGCAGACTTCCCCAGAACAGCCACCCGTGGCGCAGTCGGCATCAGTTGTGCACTCCCCACCGCTCAGCGGTGTCAGGGTTATCGTTACGTTGCCTCTGGTGAAAGTTAAGTTGTCCTCAGTTTCCCAACCGTCTTCCCCCAGCTTTTCGAGGGCTTCAGCAGTTATCAGAAGAGAAGCGTTGAATGCCGTTTGGCTTACCCCAGCATCTCTCCACTCCATCGGAATCTCTATCCTGAGGTGGGGACCGTCACTGGCGTTCCAGAGGATGACGGCGAGCCTTTTGTCGTAGTGCGAGCGGTAGATGAAAGTGTCGTTTTCAATCAGTGCATTGTGGAGGGCGGCAAATGGTGGATACGGCCTGTAAACTATCCCCTGCTTGTTAAGAATAACCTCCACGGCGTAGGCATCAGCAGGACTCATGCAGGCCCAAGCGAGCGGAGTGAATGCAAACATCAGCAGGACAGCAAGAACTAACACATTTTTCATTCTCTCACCAGCAATTAATTGGCCTCAAAATATATACGCCTATCTATCGCTTCAGCAAGGTTCGAAGCTAAAAGCTTTATATGGTGGACGGCCAATATCACCTGAGGTGATTGCTATGGAGAATCCCTTTGAGATAACTGCTGTTATAGCAAGGGAGATACTCGACAGCAGGGGAAACCCGACTGTCGAGGTCGAAGTCTACACGCCGATAAGCATGGGAAGAGCGGCCGTTCCGAGTGGCGCTTCCACCGGAACCCACGAGGCCCTTGAGCTTCGCGACGGAGGAAAGCGCTACCACGGGAAAGGTGTTAGACGGGCAGTCGAGAACGTAAACAAGATAATCGCCCCCGAGATAATCGGAATGGACGTCACCTGGCAGAGAGACATCGATATGCTCATGCTCGAGCTCGACGGCACCGAGAACAAGAGCAACCTCGGTGCAAACGCTATCCTAGGCGTTTCTCTGGCCGTTGCTAAGGCCGCCGCCAATGCCCTCGGCCTTCCGCTCTACCAGTACATCGGAGGAACCAACGCCTACGCCATGCCCGTTCCGATGAGCAACGTCATCAACGGCGGCGTTCACGCTGGAAACGAGCTCGACTTCCAGGAGTTCATGATAATGCCCGTTGGTGCAGCCTCCTTCAGGGAGGCCATAATGTGGGTCAGCGAGACCTACCACGTTCTTAAGAGCGTCATAGCCGAGAAGTACAGCAAGGGTGCAATAAACGTTGGAGACGAGGGTGGCTTCGCACCGCCAATGAAAGAGGTTACCGAACCCCTCGAGACCCTCATAAAGGCCATCGAGGAGGCCGGCTACAAGCCCGGCGACGAGATAGCCTTCGCCCTCGATCCTGCTTCCAGCGAGTTCTACCACCAGGACATCGGCAAGTACGTCGTTGCCGGCAAGGAGTACACGAGGGAAGAGCTCGTTGACCTCTACAAGGAGCTCGTCTCGGCTTATCCAATAGTCTCCATCGAGGATCCGTTCCAGGAGGAGGACTGGGAAGGCTTCAAGCTCATCACCAAAGAGCTCGGCGACAAGATACAGATAGTCGGCGACGACCTCTTCGTCACCAACCCGAAGAGGCTCAGGAGGGGCATCGAGCTTGGCGCGGCTAACGCGCTCCTCCTCAAGGTCAACCAAATTGGAACGCTGAGCGAGGCCATAGATGCCGCTTACACAGCCTTCAGAGCTGGCTACGGCGTCGTCGTCTCCCACCGCTCCGGAGAAACCGAGGATGCTACCATAGCCGACTTGGCAGTCGCCCTCAACGCAGGCCAGATAAAGACCGGCGCTCCAGCCAGGAGCGACAGGAACGCCAAGTACAACCAGCTCATCCGCATCGAGGAGGAGCTCACGGGCATCGCGTACTATCCGGGCAGGAAGTTCAGGAACCCTTTCCTCTGAGCTGCTCCTTCTTTTCCACATTTCTGGCCAACAAGGGTTTTTTAACTTCGGCTTCAACGTTTTTTGAACTTGCCAGAATCAGCAGAGTGGGCTCATCCTATGGAGGCCTCAACCAATGGAGAATAACTATCAAGCTCTCCAGGAAGGTCCTGCCCCCTGCAATTCCCTGTTCTGCGAGGTGGTTTAAATGGCAGAACGAAAAAAGTTGAAGATCTACATCCCAGGCATCAAATTTCCTTCAATCTCGCTCACGGGCAACTACTGTGCCCTCAACTGCGCCCACTGCGGGAGGCACTACCTTGAGGGCATGAAGAAGCCAACTAGGAAAGAGCTCCTCAACTTCTGCCTCGACCTTGAGCGGAACGGCTATACCGGTTGTCTGCTCAGCGGAGGAATGGATTCAAGGCTGAAGGTACCACTGGATAAGTACGCGGATGAGCTGAAGGAAATAAAGAGGAGAACGAGCTTAAAGCTCAACGCCCACGTTGGATTCATAGACGAGAGCGATTTGGAGTGGGTCAAATACGTTGACGTCGTTTCCCTCGACTTCGTCGGCGATAACGATGTTATAAGGCGCGTTTACAGGATAGACAAGACCGTCGAGGACTACCTCAGAATCCTCGACCTGCTGAGCGAGGCCGGTATTCGCGTTGCGCCGCACATAACCATAGGCCTTGACTTCGGGAGGGTTCACTGGGAGTATAAGGCAATAGACATGCTCCTCCAGTACCCGATAGACGTCATCGTACTCGATGTGCTCATCCCAACGAAGGGCACGGAGATGGAGGGAGTTCAGAAACCGAGCGTTGATGAAGCCATCAGGGTTGTTGAATATGCAAGGAATAAGTTCGACGGCGAGCTCAGCATAGGATGCATGAGACCCTTAGGGAAATGGCGCATAGATTTCGACAGGAAGGCAGTTCTGGCTGGCATTGACAGACTGACAAATTCACCAACAAAAGTTATCGAATGGGCAAAAACTGTAAGGAAAGTTGAGATAATCTACGAGTGCTGCGTCATGTAGGGCTCAGGAAACCTCGCATCATCATAAAATCAGAAAGGAGAACGCCAATCATCGCCCCCAGGCTTTTACAGTTCCTCCTTCACGGTAACGAAGGAGACCATCGTTACGGTCTGGCCCACTCCCTTTATCTCCCTTAGCCTGTCCACGACGATCTTTCCAACCTCCTCGGATGAGGGGGCGCGCACCTTAATGAGCAGATCCCACTCTCCCGCTATTATGTGGACTTCATAGACACCATCGAGGGCCGCTATTCTCTCGGCCACTTCACGCTGACTTAATCCTAAATCAGGCTCGTATCTGGCGAGAATGAATGCTGTAGTGCCAAGGTTAAGCTTTTTGTAGTTCGGCTTAACTGTGAACTTCTCGATTACTCCCTCGTCCACGAGCTTTTTGATGCGGTAGTGGACGGTGGTCCTCGGGATGCCCAGCTTCTTGCTGAGCGAGGCTATGTTCTCCCTGGCGTTTTCCTTAAGTTCCTTCAACAGCTTCATATCAGTGGCATCGAGTGAGGAAACCATCGCGACCCCCTTCGTCACTTATCCAACTGTAATCATATAACTTGGTAGGATATGCTTATTTAAGGTTTTCCTTTAGCCACTCTGAAAAAGCCTTAAGCGCCTGACCTCTGTGTGATATTCTGTTCTTTTCGATGGTTGTCATTTCGGCAAAAGTTTTTTCGAAACCTGAAGGTCTGAATATTGGGTCGAAGCCAAAGCCCATGTCCCCCCTCTTCTCGTGGATTATCTCCCCGTGAACGACTCCCGTGAAGAGGTGGGCCTCCCCGTCCCAGTAAGCAACGACGCTCTTGAAGTATGCCTTCCTGTTCTCAACGCCCTCCAAGAGCTTGAGCAGTCCCTCGTTGCCCAGCGTTTTGTAAACGTAAGCGGAGTAGACACCCGGAAATCCGCCGAGGGCCTCAACGAAGAGCCCGGAGTCATCGAGGAAGAAGGGCTCCTTCAGCTTCCTGCTCAGCCACTCGAGACCGAAAAGAGCAACTTCCTCAAGGGTCTCCGCTTGTATCTCTGGATACTCAACCCTGAGCTGATAAACTTCAACGCCCAGAGGCTCAAAGTACTTCCGTGCCTCCTCAACCTTGCCGGGATTAGAAGTGATAAAAGCCAGCCTCATCAGATCACCAAAAACTGAAGAAGAGGAGAACGATAAAAAGCTTTCAGTCTATTTTATAGCCTATCTTCTCAACGAGCTCGCGCCTCTCGGCCTTCTGCTCCTCGGTTTCAATCTTGTTGGAAGCCTTACCGTCCACAACTCCAAGAACGGACCTTCCGAGTTCGGTTTCAGCTACTATCACCTGGAAAGGATTTTCACTGGCGCCATAAACCATGGCAACCGTCGGATGGTTCTTGATAGTGTTGAGAACGTTTATCGGAAAAGCGTTTTTCATCAGGATCACGAAGACATGCCCCGCGCCTATCTTAAGGGCGTTCTTGGCGGCGAGCTTCTCAAGCTCCTCGTCGTTGCCAGTGAAGCGTGTCAGCTGAGGTTTGGCCTCGTTCATGGCTATACCAAACTTTATTCCCGGAACCGTTGTGAGCAGGGCCTTGGCAAGGTCATCAACGGTGAATATTGAGAAGTTGCCCTGTCCGATTATTACCTCAACGCCCTCGGGCTTCTCAATATCAACGACCCCTATCTTCACCATTGCCACCACCGGAAAATTTAATATCGCAGAGTATTTAACTTTTTCCGTGAGGTAAAATGATTGAGCTGAATATAGAAGAAATAGAATTTCTCGTCGAGCTCTTGAATAAATATCCCACGGGGAGCCTCCGAAAGATTGCCGAACTGGAGGGAATCGATTATTACAAGCTCAAGCGCCTTTATGACAGATACTACGGTGAACACGTTCAAGTCAACGCCATGTACGATATAGTCAAACTGGGCCTGAGAAGTTACGTCGCCTTTCTCTCCGTTCCCCAAAACGATCTCCGATTTGTTGCCCACAGGATGTATCAAAACCCGTTCATCGTTCACCAATGCGCGATTTTCGGTTTCAAAAACGGAATAAACGCCGTCCTCCACATCCCAAAGGAGCAGATCAAGTACATCGACGAGATGCTGACCAAATACTCCGAGGATTACGAGTATTATGAGGTCAAGGCATATCCACCCGCCAAGAAGAGAGAATTCGGAGAGTGGAGGTACAGCTACGCCTACGCCATGCTGATGGACATCCTAAAGTGGGACGCCAGAACTCCGATGAAGGAGATATCCAAAATGCTCGGAAAGACCAGGCCGACTATTAGGTATATGGTAAACAAGCTTAAGGAAGACGGAATATTAATAGGCTTCTTTGCAAATATAGAGGTAGACACCTACAACAGGGGGGTCTTAGGAATAACGTCCACACTCGATGAAGCAGTTCTCGAGCGCTTTAGGGACTACGAGATAATGGTTGGCGTCCTGGACAACAATAAATATATCTTTGAGTGGTTTTTCTCATCCAAAGAGGACCTCGGAACAAAGCTGTTCGAATTCAGCAACTACGTGGAGAAGGTCGCCATTGAATACTTTGATCTACTGGCGGACATAGAGAAAAACCGCAAATACGCGAGGTTCTCCAAGATGGTCAAAAAAGATGGGAGCGGCTACCGCTCGATACTAGAGTTCTAGCGGGCAGTACTCAAGGCCATAGACGTCTCCAGTTGCCTGATACTCCAAGGCCCTGCAGTCATGGCAGACATACTTGAAAGGACAATTGCTGCAGCCTTCTATCTTATCCTTTGTGAGTCTCCAGAACTCCTTGAGACGCCTTTTCCTGAGAACCTTTTTGAGCCTAACTTCCTTGACGTCCGCCACTATGTAGTTCCTCAGCAGCGGGCACGGAAGGGCGTAGCCTTCGGCCGTTATAGCAACCGTTCCGGAGAGGCAGTCGTGGTACTCCTCGGAGCTCGCGTTGATAACCCTCTTCATCTCTATAACGTTGAAGTCGAGCTTTCTGGCGGAACCCGGGTACAATACGTCAACGTAGATTTCTCCGGGAAATGCGGTGCTGAGACTTCTAAGCTCATCGTACTGCTTGGCGGTGGCCATAACCAGCGCTCCATGAAGCCAGCCGTGGGCCTCAAGCCTCTTGATGTTTTCTTCCGAGTACTCAAGCTCAGCGATGAAGTGAACATCCTCTACTGGATGGATTAATCCGAGATCCTCGAGTTTAATTACGGCATAGACTTCGGGAACCCCAATTTCCGCCGCATAGGACGCGATACTAGTGAGGTACTCAATGCGGTCGTAGTTGGTGAGCCACAGCTCCCTCCCACCGAGCTCTTTGAAATCCCTTATTAGTTCCCTGACGCGCTCTGGACTGAGCGGCTCGCGCCTGAGTAGGAAAGAGTTGTTCCCGATGCAGCCTATCGAGCGGGGAATTCCAGTGACCTCTGAAAACCTCCCGTTTCCAGCTCCGAGCTGGAGTATGAGCCTCTCAAGCTTGCCACTGTGTGTCCTGTGGCTCCAGGGTGGCTTCCCCACTGAGACTATATTCGGCGAGGCGTTCACCCCAGCGGCATTAGTGCTATCGTAAACGACCTTCTCCATTGGACCCCACCGGGGGAGGGATGGACAAAAGCGTATATATACTTTTTCTATTCCGATTTTGCACACTATCAGCAGTAGTTTGCAAAAAGTGGAGAGAACAGAAGTGTTCATTTGTCCGGCAGTACCTTGTCGCCTTCGATCCAGAAAGTGCCCTCGTAGGTCACCTCCCTCTTCCACACAGGGACGCGCCTCTTGACTTTGTCGATGGCCCAGATACAGGCATCAAACGCTTCCTTTCTGTGCTTTCCACTGGCCACTATCAGTATCGTGTCTTCCCCGACTTCAAGCTCACCGTAGCGGTGCCATATCAGGATGTCAATGATAGGAAACTTCTCAAGCGCCTCTTCTCGTATGCGCTCCATTTCTTTTACCGCCATCTCCTCGTAGGCCTCGTAGATGAGCTTCTTGACCCTCCTGCCATGATTCTCGTTCCTGACCTTCCCAAGGAAGAACACGTAGCCTCCAGCCTCCGGAACGAGGAGATAGCTCAGAGCCTCGTTGAGGTCGAAAGGTTCGGTGGTAATCCTAACCTTCATATCCACCCCCCACTTAACTACTCACTTGGAGCTTTAAACCTGACGAGTTAATAAAAAGGTTTAAGTGATCACCGGCCCAAAGGGAGAAAGGTGAAAGGGATGAAAAAATACGCGTTGGTACTCGTTCTAATTTTGCTCACTGGGTTCACAGCGGGCTGTATATCCTCCAACGGCCAAGCCAGCACGACACCGAGCGAGAGCCCCGTTTCTGAATCACAAACGGCGAGCTCACCGACCACCACACACCAGCAAACGACCACCACAACAACTACCGCGACTGAAACTCCAACAAGCACAGAAAGAGGTTACATCACAGAGGAGCTCCTCAAGGGGGTTTCTGGAATAAGGCAGTTCACGTACACCAGCAACGCCACCATCTCGATGAACGTGACCGTCGAACAGGAAGGAATTAGCCAGAAGGATCACGTGGACCTCACCATCATCGAGGAGAGCTACGTAGATTTCGACTCATGGAGCGCTTGGATAAACTCAACGACGATAATACAGCCCGACGGCGCTTCCACGTCCATCCAGTACATAACCGTGAACAACGTCACCTACGTCAAGACCGCCGTCGGATGGATGAAAGCCGACGACGAGACCCTCAGAGAGCTGATCTGGAAATATAACATCGTGAGCCTCGCCAGGAAGTACCTCGCCAGGGAGCCCATGGAGAGAGCCGAAGGGGACGTTCTAACACTCAGATACAGGCTCGATGCGGACGACCTAAAAGTCCTCGCCAGTGCCTACTTCGCATCAACACCCGACACGGAGATAAGCGTAGATGATGGCCTTCTGGAGCTCCAGTTCAGGGGCGGAATCCTCGTTGGTGGGAGCATAAGCTACACCGTTAGCGCAAAAACCGTGGTCAGCGACCCGACGCACGGAAATATGACTATAATACAGGAGGGCACATGGAGCAAAGTTATAAAGATAACGGGCATCAACGAAAAGAAAAGCGTAAAGGAGCCCTCTACTTGAGCTCGATCACGTCGAAGATGTTGAAGGCCAAATCGACTATCAAGAGCTGATTAATAAGGGGCTCGCCTATGCCAGTTAGAAGCTTTATGACTTCCAGGGCCTGAATTGCCCCGACGACGCCTGCTGTTGCCCCCAGAATCGGGAATTTCTCTTTCTTTTCTCCAACATTCGGGAAGATCTCCCTGAGGCTCTTCGTAATTCCAGGGAATATTGTCGTTACCTGGCCGTAGGTCCCCTCCACGGCACCGTGTACGAGGGGAACCCTCTTCCTGTGGGCGTAGTCGTCGAGGAGGAAGCGAGTCCCGAAGTTGTCGAGGCAGTCAACGATTACATCAACGCCTTCGAGAACCTCATCGATGTTCCCCCCGCTTAAACGGCCCACAAAGGTCTCGATTTTTATGTCGGAGTTGAAGCGCTCCAGCTTCCATTTGGCGGAGATCGGTTTGGGGTTCTCCCCAAGGTCCTCTTCCCAGTGGAGTATCTGCCTGTTGAGGTTGCTGAGCTCGGGTGTCTGCTCGTCTATGAGGAGGAGCGTCCCCATTCCAGCGGCAGCAAGGTAGTATGCGACCGGACTTCCAAGACCGCCTACTCCCACCACGGCCACCTTGGAATTCTTGAGCTTCTCCTGGCCCTCTTCTCCGAATATCATTATCTGCCTGTCGTAGCGCTCAATTTCGCGCTCGGTCAGCATATCAACCACCACTTACCGGGGGGAACAGCGCTATCGTGTCACCGTCATTCAAAACCTCGTCGAAGTTCACATAGCGCCCGTTCCGCGAAACGTTGACGTCGGCCAAATCGTCGTCCTCCGCGAAGACCTCGTTTTTGAGAATTGGGTGCCTTTCTTTGATGATATCGATAAGTTCTCTGACCTTTATCCCATCCAGAACCTCCAGCTCCTCCTCGCCAGTGCCAACGAGGGAGCGGAAGCGGGCAAAGTACCTGACCTTTACCTTCATCTTTACACCACCGAAGGAGTTGGGAAACGGAAGTTAAAAAGGATTGCTGGACAAATCTTCATATCCTGTCAAGGGAACTCGTTGTCCATTGTAATCGGCAAGTGGAAGTTCTCTTACAGGTGCCCATATTGTACTTGAATTACATTGGATCACACTCAAATGCCACTTGCTTTAATTCTCATTCTTTCATTGGCTCCACTTCCACCGTCGCTTCACTCCAGTGTTCTTCCCCTGCCCCGTTTGGTTCACCAAATGCCCCTAATCCTGTCCCCATCAATTTCAATGTATCCCATAACAGGAATCAATGAACCATCGTAATTCCAGGCCTTCACTTGTAAATACACTTCCCCACCACCCTCTAGTTCGGTCGGGTAAGCTATTAACTCAACACTAAATAGGGAGTTACTAGGATTTATTGGTGAAGTATCCTTTATCACCGTCACGCTTCCGCTGAAGCTTTTTGTGTACTGGTCGAAACTGCACTCTCCAGGGTACGTGAAGGTTCCAGACCAGGCATAATGGACACTACCAAAAGTTTCCGTTGCACTCCCACCTGCAGGAGCATTAACGCTAACGCTAAAACTCCTCGTGCTCGTGTCGCTGCTGCTTGTTGGATAGACAATCCTGATAGTGCAAGTTCCAGCAATGTTAACATCATTGTCATTCTTCACTACAACCTTGAAAGTAACGTCTTCTCCAGTCTTGACGGTCCCATCGCCGTTCTCATCCTGAGTCAAAACGCTTACATAAACCTTACCAGGATAACGCCATCCTCCAGCGCTATCGTCTTTGAGTAGCTCGCTATTATCTCCCTCTCCTCACTTGCTGGCTCCACACTGTTCGGTGTTGGCCAGAACTGGGAGTGTAGGTTATCTTAACAGTCCCGCTCACCGTCACTTGACCGCTACGCTTCATAATGATTGTACTTAAAGTCAACTTCAACGAACGCCATTGAGAAGTCTTTGAGGAAAGCAGTCATGTTAAAGTCTTCTGTAATTTTGTCCCGTTCTGAACAATGTACTCTTCCAAAGCCTGAATCTGCTCGTCAGTCCAGCCCTGCTCCTTAAGAGCATCAACATTCTCCTGTGGCAGACCGTTTTCGCTAATGTTCTGAGCCATTTCGCGGAGTTCCTCCGCAGTGTAATAAGTTTTTACTCCAGAGGCTTTCAGATCTTCCAAAGCCTGCCAGATTAAGGCTGAAATATTCGCAGCATTATCCGCATCAAGGCGAGAATTCTGAATTAACTCTGGAGCAAGACTGAGGTTGCCGTTTTCAATGCCAACCACAAGCTCTGCCTCCCTGTTTAGGATGTCCCAGAATGCCTCATAGGAATCGCTAGTCGTTACTGCTGCCGCGTAGTTGTTTGACATTCCAGCACTTACTGTCATGCCCAAAATCAATATTATTAACCACGACCCTATCAACTTCCTTATGGGAGCTTCACCAAACTACTAAAATCAGTTGAAGCTTAAAAGAATTTTCTATTCAAATTTTGAACACCATCTAAAATAGTTAGCAAAAAACGGAAAATCTGAAAGAGCACTCATCACCACGGCACGCTCTTCCAGCCCATCCTGTAGGCAAAGTAGTTGGCCCCCCAGTGGACGAATGGCGAGACAATAAGGAGGAAAATTATCTGGCCAGAATCGAGCGTCTTAACGGGATAGGCAAAGGCCAGAGCAGAGATTAAAAAGCCCAGCTGATCGAGGCCGATGGCTGGATAGCCCCTCGGCAGGTTGGCGCGTCTCTTGAAGAAGCTGCCCACGAGGTCGCCAAAAAGCGCGCCAAATGACAACAGAAAAGCCAGGAGAATGGCCGTCTCGAGGGAGCAATAGAAGTCGGGCGTGAGGAAGTACTGGATGACTCCGGAGGCCGTTCCTATGGCAACGCCGCCAATGAAGCCGCGCCACGTCTTCCCGTCGCCGAAGATCCTCCTGCCATCACCCCAGGTCCTACCACCATCAATAGGCCTGCCACCACCCACGAGAACTGGGGAAGCGTTGGCGATGTAAGCTGGAACTATGTACCAGAAGGCCCAGAGTAGTGATGAAAGCGACATTTCCTCACCCCGATTGAACTCCCAGAGGTTGGTTTTAAAGCTACCGCTTTTCCCCACCCTCAAGGCAGGTAATGAGCCTCTCAAGGACTTCCTCGTCGTCGTGGCTCATGATGAAGTGGAATATCCTTCCCGCCAGCTCGTTCCTCTTCATGGCGACCTCTATGCTCTCCCTGACGAAATCAGCCTCTGGACCGGTTTCATCTCCAAGGGCCTCCAAAGCCTTTCGAAGGTTGTCCTTCATCTGTTCAACGTCTTCGAGTATTCTGTTGTAATAAGCAGCCTGTCTCCAGTCCTTCAGGAGCTTGGTGGCTTTGTAGTAGGCCTTCTTGTCGCCCGGCTTCTTGATCCTAACAACTAGGCCGAGGCTTTCCATGGACTTGAGGGCCGTGCTCACATGGGAGAGTGAATATCCTGTGAGCTCCGCTATCTCGCCAAGGCTCATTGGCTCCCTCGCGAGAAATAGGACTCCGTAAATGTAGCCGTAAAGCTCGCTGAAGCCAAATCTCCTGGCGGCATTCGCGAAGTGCTCCATGACTATTCGACGTGCTTCTTCAACTCCCACAGCCAACACCCCCGATTCCAGCGAGTGAATTCGACATGAAAATGACAAAGGTCAATCAGCAAAAGGTTTTTAAAGTTTCAGATATTTAAAACTTTCGGAAATTTCCAAAAGTTCGGAGGGAACCTGATGGCAGTGCTGCGTAAGGTCGCAAAGATAATAGTGAAGTACCGGGTGGCATTTGCACTCATATCAATATTCATGCTGGTTGTTTCCATCTATGGAATCCAAAACCTGCGCTTCGAGAGCGACTTAAGGAGCATGCTCCCCGAGGGGCACCCAGCGATAGAGGACTACAACACATTCCAAAACGAGTTTCAGAGCAGCGACAGCGCGCTGATAGTGGTCAAGGTGGATTCTATAGAGCCAAGAGGGGTGTATGATATTAGGGACCCCCAAGTAATCCAGGCCATCTACGAGCTCGAGCAGAGGCTCCGCCAGAGGGAGTACGTAACCGACACCATAAGCATAGCGGACGTTTACATGCAGGTTCTCGGCCGTCTTCCAGAAACGGAGGAAGAGGCTAAGTTCGTACTCAATATGCTTCCTGCAGAGACAAGAAGCCAGCTCGTGAGCAGGGACTACACGACGACGATAATAGTGGTAACCGTGAGCAGAGAGAAGAACTCGAAAACGCTCACAAGAGTTTACAAGGAAATTCAAGCTGACATAAACGACGTCAAGTTTCCGAAAAACGTAGAAGTAGTCCAGACTGGCAACATAGGCATAACCTACAGGATACTGGAGCTTCTCCAGAGCGACCTGAACAAGACCATGGCAATATCCTTCGTCCTCGTTCTAGGATTGCTGCTCTACTTCTACCGTTCGCCAGTTAAAGCACTGATTCCGCTCACTCCCTTAGTGTTTGGCGTTACCATGACTCTTGGGGCGATGGGGCTCCTTGGAATACCCCTCGACATTGCGACGACCACGATAGGCGCGATGCTCATAGGAATGGGCATAGACTACGGAGTCCATGTGACCAACCGCTGCTATGAGGAGAGGAAGAGGGGAAAGAGCATAGAGGAGGCCGCGGAGGAGGCAATAGCCGAGACTGGAAAGGCACTCTTGGGAGCGGCGCTGACGACCGTTGCAGGCTTTGCCGCGATGTATCTCTCCAGCCTCCCGATGCTCCACAACCTCGCGACCACCTTGATCCTCGGCCTTGGATTAGCGGCCCTAAACGCGGTCGTGATAACGCCTGCGGTGATAATCCTCGAGGAGGACGTGATGAAGAGGCTGAAGGGGCACTACGAGGTGCCCGAGATACGCTCCCACTCGGGCATCTTAAGAGAAGCGTTCCGCTCCCTGGGAGAGGGTATCAGAAGGAGACCCTTCACGTTCCTCGGTGCGGTCTTCTTGATAACCTTGGTCTTCGGCTATGGAGTAACGCAGGTGACCACGGAGGTTAGGCTTGAGAAGTTCGTTCCCAAGGGCATGCCCGAGATAGAGGCACTGAAGGACGTGCGCAGTGATTTCGGCGGGCAGGACGAGCTCTACGTTCTCGTCAAGGCAGACGACGTCAGAGATCCTACCCTTGTGAGGAGCATCTACCGCTTTGAGAACGAAATAACGGCAGACTCCTACTACAACAACGTCTTTGACTCGGAGAGCATAGCAGACATTGTCGTCGAAAAATACGGCTACATCCCGAACGATGAAGAAAAAATCAGAGAAGCACTGAAGGACTACGAGGGGCAGAACCTGGTGTCCCCCGACTACTCCATGACACTGATTAAGTTCACGGGCGACTTCGGCGGTGTGAGCATCAACGATTTCAGGAGGATAATGAGCTACTTCGAAGATGCAATTAAAACCGCGGACTTTCCGCCAGGAGTGAGCCTCTCTTTGACCGGCGACATCTACCTCAACTACGTCCTCGACAGCCTAACGAACGAGGAAATCAACCGCATCTCGGCCTATGGAACGATCTTTGTCATCTTGATAGTCCTGATTCTCTTCAAGCGCCCGAAGGTTTCCATCGCGATGATAACCCCAATGTTCCTCGGTGCCCTCTGGACTGTCGGATTCATGGGCCTGGTCGGCATTCCCTTCACCCAGACCCTGGCAGGTGTCATCTCGATGATAGTCGGCCTTGGCGTCGATTATGGAATGCACCTGAGCCACCGCTTCCTCGAGGAAAGGGAAAAAGGAAACCCGCGCCCGATAGTAACGTCCGTCGAGAACGTCGGGCCGGGAATCCTCGTGGGGGCGCTGACAACGGCCGGGGGCTTCTTAGCGCTCCTCGCGGGGGAACTGCCAACCATACATGACTTTGGGCTTACACTGGCGTTTGGAATATTCGCCTCGGTGTTGGCATCTTACCTCGTCACACCCGCATTACTGCAGATATTTTATGGTAAAGATCCTGGAGGTGGTTCGAGATGAAAAAAGTAGCCGGAACTCTTATCCTGCTCCTCATCACAAGCCTGTTCGCATCGGGCGTAAGCGCCTCGCAGGGAAGCCCTCTCTTCGAGGGCTACCTGAGCAAGGGGGAGGCCATACTCGTGGGACCGCTCGTGATCTCACTGGTGGACACACAGAAGGACTACGGAAACGGGGAGTACTACGCCTTCCTTGTGATACTAAAGAACGGGAAGATACTCAACGCCGAGTACAAGACGATATACGTGCCCGACCCCGAGAAGATTCAGAGGCTCCTCCTCAATCCGGAGTTCCTGCTGGCCCTCGCCGAAACTCAGGGCTACGACGTGGAGGCGTGTTCCCAGTACGTCAATGACAGCACCGCTTTCAACGCCTGCCTGATAGCCAATGCCTTTGGATTCTACCAGTGGCTCCAGAGCGCATCTCCGACGGAAATCGCCGATGCCGTGATGCGGACCATTGAGGAGCATCCAGAACTCGGAATCAGGAAGGAAGACGTTCTGATGCAGATAACCTATCCCGACATAACTCCAGTCAGGGAAGGCGAGACGGTAGAAGTTGATGTGGACGACGAGAAGGTCTACGTAACGGTACTGGAGGTTTATCCCAATGGAATCAAGGTAAGTATAAGCGGGCCGCCGGAGTGGAGGGCCGCCACTGCCCCGGGAGTTGTGATCCCGAGCGTTGAAATGCCCGATACAGTTCAGCCCGGCGATACGATAACTATTAAGGTCCACCTCAAGAACGAGGGCGCATTAAAGGTCCGCTACCTCAACGTCTTCGTCTCCCCGACACCAATGAGCTTCAACGAGAGTTCCTCGATAGCGAGTGCCATATCGATGGCCCTGAGCCAGAGCGGAGTTTCCCAGAGCGTCTTCTACCCCGAAGGAAGCGCGGTTCAGTACATCGAATACTTGGAAGGGAAGGAGAACGCCACGCTTACCTTCCGGATAAAGATAAACCCCAACGCGGATGTGGGAACGTATCCCCTCTACGTCGGCGTCGTGTACTTCACTGGGCTGGGCTCCAACATGAAGATGGTCCAGAGCTACAACTTCGTTGCCCTGACTGTCAGCAGGAATAGGGAAGGCTTCATCGAGATAACAAATGTCAAGACGATTCCGAAAGAGATAAGCCCCGGCGATACGTTCACGGTAAGATTCACGATAAAGAACACCGGGGCCCAATCCGTCAAAGCCCTGAGCCTCAAGATAATCCCCTACCAGGTGCCGATACAGGGGGAGGTCAAGAACGTCGACCTCTCGGCCCTTTCCCAGATCCCCATTCAAGGGAGTGAAGGGCTGAGCGAGAGCATTCAGACGGCGCTTAACCAGATAATGGGGGAGCTCGCCAGACAGAACGTCGAGGCATTCCTGCCGGTTGGGGAGGACAACGTAAAGTACATTGCCGAGCTCGAACCGGGCCAGGAAGCGACGCTGGAGTTCAGGATTAAGGTCAACGACAAGCTCGAGAACGGGATATACCCCCTTCGGGTGGAGCTGAAGTACCTGAGCGCACCCGACGATAAGGAGATAAGCGACGAGAGGTTGGTCGGCATAGACATCACCGGAAAGGCGGAGCTTCTCCTGTCGAAAGTCTTAACATCACCTGGCAAGGTCCTCCCTGGAACGGGCAACGTGGAAATCGACCTCCAGGTGGACAACGTTGGAACCGGAACCGCGAGGACGGTGATCCTGAAGCCCCAGCCGTCGTGGCCGTTCAAGCTGAGTGAAACGAGCCAGCAGCTCATAAACCTCGGAACGCTCGGCAAGGGCGACTCGGCAAAGGCCTCCTTCAGGGTCGACGTTGCAGAGAACGCCACCTCGGGAATCTACGAAATCCCGCTCTTAGTAACGTATACCAACGACCTCGGGATGGAGAAGAACGTTACGCTAAGGGTCCCCGTTATAATCGCCGCCAAGCCGAATATAGAGGTCGTAAACGTTAGATTTGAACCCGAGCCCCTCCAGGGGGAGAGCGTCAAGGTCTACATTACCCTGAAGAACACGGGAGGAGAGAAGGCCACGAGCGTGCTCATGGAGGGTGTTGTGAAGGCTGATCAGCCCTTCACCCTCGACAAGAGAACGGACTACGTCGGTGACCTTGCACCGGGGGCGACGGGAGAAGGGGTCATAATCCTGAGGGTCGACAGTGACGCCATCCCGAAGGATTACAAGATCCAGCTAAGGATCAGGGCCGTTGGAGACCCGAACCAGGGAGATGACAACGTCTACATCTTTGAGAAGACGATTGACGTAACGGTTCAGGAAAACACCAAGACCTCCACCAACCTCAGGAACCTTGCAGTGGTCGTGGGAATCCTCGTAGTGCTGACGGTGATCTACACATACCGGAAAGGCAGGGCCTCCTGATGGCCTGAAAACATTTAAACTCACAAATACCATAACAAAAAACGGTGAGAGAAATGAACTGGAAAATAGCCATGGCAGGCATATTCCTCGCTATCATTCTGTGGCTCGGTTACGTCGCCTACGCGGTGCTCACGATCCAGCCCAGCATCCAGGCCCAATGGGGCTATGTCGATCAGAACACGACCGAGATATGGATAACGGCGCACCTCGACAAGCCCCTGCTCGTTCCAGCGTCGGTGGAGAACACCAGCCTTGACTTCCTAGGTATCCCTGTGGCGAGCGTGGAGAAGTTCGACTACGGGGCCACGAAAAGGGACATCACCCTTGCCATAGCCATAGACAACAGAAACCTCGTCGATGCCCTCGTGAGATACATGGACAACGGACAGAAGGGCTACGTCGTCTTTCACCTGCGGGGCAAGCTCTTTGGAGTGGTGCCGATAGACGAGAACGTGACCACCCAGATAAGCGAGGACATACTTCAGTATCTCAACATAACCGCCGAGAGCAGAGACGTAGGCATCGCCAAGACCCCGGCACTACTCGAGACGACAACAGACTGGGCGGGAACTCGGGGAGACAACGCCGTGATAATTAACCACCTGAAGCTCTACAACCCCAACCCGTTCCCGCTGCCCATAAGTGGCGTCGGATACACGATATACGCCAACGACATCAAAATAGGCCAGGGTACCATAGTCAAGAGCGTGGTTCTCCCGGCCAGGGGGTACGGAACGGTTGACGTTGAGACGTTAATTGACATTAAGGTCCTTCCTAGAGTCTGGGCTGAACACATAAAGAACGGCGAGGTCAGCAGGGTAAGGGCCGAGATATACCTTGACATCACCGTGCTGAATATGAACTACAAGATGGAGCTGGCGACCGTTGACGAAACCATCCAGACCGATATAATGGGAGAGCTGAACAACATGCTCCAGAATCTGATTAAATGAACGGATGAAAGTTTTTAAGCCCCCCACCTTTCCCTTTTCTGGTGAGAGAAATGGACGTGAGAGAAGTTCACGAGTTCCTCAATGGGATGTGGGAGAGCATCTTCAGGCTCAACGAAGAGCTAAAGGCCGAACTTCCCGGACTTGGCTTCAAGGTCGAGGACGTCGAGGAGGTCTTTGGCGCCTACATCTACCTCGACGGCGAATGGAAGCTGATGAAGTATCCCCACCCGGCCTTCGAGATAAAGCCGCAGGGAGAGGTGGGCGTTACCCTTCAGGGATACTACTTCGTCTTTGCGATCCCAAAGGAAAAAGTGGGAAGGGAGCTCGTTGAGAGGTTCGTGGAGAGCTTTGACGAGGCCTTCATCTACGGGGGAACCAACTTCCTCGACGACATCTACGGACCAACTAAAAGGGCGAGCGTCGATGAGATTATAGAGCGGATAGCCCAGAGTGACGAGGAGGTTTTCCAGTTCGAGGCCGATTTTAAGAGTGTTGATGAGCTCAAGAAGGGCCTTATGGAGTTCATAGCCTTCGCCAAATCCCTCGGCGCCCTGGAGGTTTAGTCGTGTACGAGGAGGCGTTTCCTCCCAAGCTCAGGGAGTACTACCAAAAGCTCTTCGGGAGTGAAGCCAAGGAGATAATGGCCTCCCTCAGGAGGCCCGTGGAGAAGTACTACATTAGAGTCAATACCCTCAAGACGAGCCGCTCCAAGCTGATGTCCACCCTGAGGAAAGAGGGACTGAAGCCAAAACGAAGCCCCTACCTCAAGGAGGGTATATACTTCGAGAGGGAAGGCCCTAACTTTCCAGATGATTACGAGCCGGACTTACCCGTCGTAAGGGCCAACAAGTTCGCGGCGGAAAGCGTTTATCAAGGAGCAATGCTCTACGCCCCTGGAGTCCTTCAGGCGGACAAGAAGATAAAGCCCGGTGACGAGGTCGAGATTCGCGATCCGAAAGGCCTTCTCGTTGGGATTGGCATAGCAAAGATGAGCGCCAAAGAGATGATAACCTCGACCAGAGGCATAGCCGTGGAGGTAACCCTGCCGAAGTTCAAGTTACCGAGCCTGAGCGAGCTGGAGAGCTTTAAAGAGGGCTTCTTCTATGCCCAGAGCCTGCCCTCAATGGTGGTGGCGAGGGTTCTTGAGCCGAGCGAGGAGGAGCTGATAGTCGATATGGCCGCCGCTCCAGGCGGGAAGACGAGCCACATAGCCCAGTTGATGGAAAACCGCGGAGAGATAATTGCCATCGACAAGTCCAAGAACAGACTGAGGAAGATGGAAGAAGAGCTAAAGAGGCTCGGCGTCAAGAACGTCAAGCTTCTCCACATGGACTCCCGAAAACTACCCGAGCTTGGAATAGAGGCGGATAAGATACTCCTCGACGCTCCATGCACAGCCCTCGGCATAAGACCCAAGCTCTGGGAGGGTAGGACGCCTAAAGATATTGAAGCCACCGCCCGCTATCAGAGGCACTTCATCAACGCAGCGATAAAGTCCCTCAAGAAGGGAGGCATTCTCGTTTACTCCACCTGCACGCTGAGCTACGAGGAGAACGAGGCCAACGTGCGCTACATGGTGCACAAAGGTTTAAAGCTTGAAGAGCAGGGTCTCTTTATAGGCTCGTCTGGTATTGGTATGGACGAGGTCCAGAGGTTTTATCCCCACAAACACCTTACCCAGGGCTTCTTCATAGCAAAACTGAGGAAGGTGTAGGCATGGACTGGAAGAAGGTCGGCTTCCTCACCTTTGGAATCCTCATAATAATCCTGCTCATCTGGTGGGCGGGAGTAGAGGATGTAATAGGCGTTCTAAAAAAAGCGAGGCTTGACTACTTCATACTCGCCGTGCTCGTTTACATTGCGGGTGTTGTTCTCTGGGCCCTTCGCTGGGGGGTGCTCCTCAAGAGCCTCAACATAAACGCCTCCTTTAGGACGATTCTGGGCGCGATATTCGTGGGCGTTTTTGTGAACAACGTCACACCTGGGGCCCGCGGCGGCGGTGAGCCTATGAGGATGTACTACCTCTCAAAGCGCTCCAATGAGACATACGGCCCAGTTTTTGCCACAATAATGGCCGACAGAATCCTCGACCTCATTCCGGTCATCGTTATGCTGTTCCTTTCTATGGTTTACGTCTATCGCTTAGGCTCAACGACGCTGATGATAACCCTGCTCGTCCTCAACGCAATCCTTGCCGCCTTGATCGTAATAACGCTTGTTATACTCCTGAACGAGAGGAGAACCAAGAGGATTCTCTACTGGTTCTTTGGGCTGATCTCCCGGCTGATGCCAAAGAAGGCAAAAAAGTACGAGGAGAAGTTCATCCACAACATCGAGGTAAACGTCCCCAAGTTCCAGAAGGGCTTTAAACTCCTCCTGAAAGACAAAAAAGCCTTCTTACTGGCCCTAGCGTATTCCTTCGCTTTCTGGTTCCTTACCCTTCTCCGCTCCTACTTCATCTTCCTGAGCATTAAATACCCAGTTGGCCTTGAGGAGATCATGGTCGTGCAGATGATAGGCGTTGTCGCAGGTTTGATAAGCATTATTCCAGGCGGTGCAGGATTTATAGAGGCCATAAACTCGGGTGTCTACATCCTCCTAGGCATAGATAAGAACTTCGCCGTTACCGCAACGCTCATAGATAGGCTGATATCTTACTGGATACCAACGGTTCTCGGCGGCTTCCTCACAACCCACTTTGGCGTTAAGCTCAGGGAAGATAAGAAAAAGAAAGGTTTAACTGAAGAAGGGAGAATTGACAACCATGAAGTTTGGGATAGTGGCTAGGAGAGATAAAGAGGCAGCCCTCAAGCTCGCATATAAGGTCTACGACTTCCTCAAGGTCAGCGGTTACGAGGTGTATGTGGATACCGACACACACAGATACCTGGCCGAATTTCAGGAGGAAGATGTCCTCCCGCTGGAGGACTTCGACGTCGATTTTATTATCGTTATCGGGGGAGATGGGACGATTCTCAGAGTAGAACACAAAACCAAGAAGGAGATACCTTTGTTGGGCATCAACATGGGGACGCTCGGTTTTCTCACAGAGGTTGAACCCCACGAGGCTTTTTTTGCCCTGAGCAAGCTAATTGAGGGTGATTATCATATAGACGAACGCATAAAGCTGAGAACATACCTAAATGGCGAGAATGTAGTCCCTGATGCCCTCAACGAAGTGGCCATTCTAACGGGCATACCCGGAAAGATAATCCATCTGAGGTATTACATAGACGAAGGCCTCGCCGATGAAATCAGAGCCGACGGGCTGATAGTCTCAACACCGACAGGATCAACGGGCTACGCCATGTCCTCGGGAGGGCCCTTCGTGGATCCGAGGCTTGATGTAATCGTCATAGCACCCCTCGCACCGATAGCGCTAAGCTCGAGGCCAATGATAGTGCCGTCGTACAGCAAGATAGACGTGAGGAACATGGCCCTCACCAGGGAGATAATACTGGCGATCGATGGGCAGTTCTACACCTACCTAGAGCCAGAGACTGAGATAACCATAAAACTCTCCCCACGGAGGGCAAAGTTTGTGAGGTTCTCGAACGAGGTGTACCCAAAGTACACAATGAAGATCAAGCGGAAGTTTTGAGAAGGCTCTTCAAGTTCCTCACGGGGATGAACTCCCTAAGGAGAACGTTCAGCTCCCTTTCTTTCAGTGTTTCCTTATCAACAACCACGAGCACGGCAGACTTTGTTTCAACAGCGTGGTCTTTCAGTGCTGTGAGGAATCTAAAGATGGCCGTAAAGTCGTTGTACAGAATAAGAGTTTCAAGGCAGTCCACCACTATCAACCTGCCCCCGCCCCGAAGGAACTTTACTGCACTCTCAATGACGACGTGAAGCTTGGTCAGGCCGATTCCCTTGTCAGTGACTTGGGTCACCCACAGGATTTGAACGTGCTCTCCGAGGTTTTCATACTTCCAGGGGCTCCTAGTGATGACAAGCACCGGAGCGTCAATTGAAGAAATGAACTCCACAAGTTCCCTTGTGCTTCCCCCCATGTAGAGATAACCTCCAGAAGAGAGCTTCGCGCTCCCGGGAGCTTTTGAAGGGACTGGTAAGATGATTCTTTCAATGTGACTTATGTAACTTAACATGCCATAGGCTATGCCAATTATCGACAGGAAGTAGAGAACCCACTCCACAGACACAATGGGAGCCACATTCTCAGTAAAATCGTCAACGATATCAAGGGCTCGGCCTATTGTCGCTGTAAACAGGGAAACTGCCACAACCACAATGAACCTGTTGAGGGGTTCACCGTAACGTGACATCCTCTTGGCGACATAGAGCGTAGAATACCCGAGGATAATGAACAGCACAACATCAATAAAAAAGACCCAGATCGAAACATTCAGCTCCATACAACCTCCACCTCATCGGTTCTGAACTTCTGCTTTACGACCGTGTCCTCGAGGCCGAACCTGACGCCTCCGAGGTACATTCTCAATCCAGTATAAGCTATCATGGCCCCGTTGTCCCTGCACAGGTCGTACGGGGGAACGAAGAACTCTATCCCCCTGTCCTCTGTCATCGTTTTGAGCATCTCCCTAAGGCGGTTGTTGGCCGCGACGCCGCCAACGAGAACAACCTCATCCTTGCCTGTGTGGGCAACGGCCCTCTCGGTAACCTCAACGAGCGCGGCAAAGGCCGTCTCCTGGAAGGAGTATGCCAGGTCCTCAACGCGGTACTTTCTAGTCCTGTACTTCCTGACGGCCTCGGTAAGAATTCCAGAAAAGCTCAAATCCATACCCTTGACCGCGTATGGAAGCTCGATATACTTCTCGCCCTTTAAGGCGAGCCTCTCAATCTTCGGCCCTCCGGGGAAGCCTATGCCCAGCTCGCGAGCGAAGGTATCGATGGCGTTCCCGATGCCTATGTCAAGAGTCTCACCGAAAACCCTGTAACGACCTCCCTCCAACGCCAAAACCTGGGTGTTTCCACCGCTCACGTAGAGGCCGACGGGGTCTTTAACGCCGAACATTTTCGTGATCTCAACGTGGGCTATGCAGTGGTTCACTCCGATTATTGGCTTGCGGTGCTTTATGGCCAGGGCCCGTGCGGCGGTGGCAACAACACGAAGGGCAGGACCGAGACCGGGCCCCTGGGAGAAGGTTATAATGTCAACGTCCTCGATGGCTATTCCAGCCTCGTTCAGGGCCTTTCTCAGGAGGGGCCTCAAAAGCCTCGCGTGGTGCTCGGCGGCTTCCTTTGGATGGATACCCCCCTTTTCGGTGGTCAAAGTATCAAATATGTTTGCTAAGACTTTATCCTCGGTAACTATACCTATGCCAAGGGTATGTGCCGTCCCCTCTATACCTAACGTTATCATCAGGAGGGGAGGGTAAAAAGGGTATAAAAAGATTATCTGGGTCAAATTCCCGGCGGGTGATGAACACGCTTTTCAAAGGTCACAAAATCCGTCCAAGCGGCATGCGCAAGAAACTCAGCCTCAAGGTTTGGCTTCCCACCTTCAAAGGCATCATTCCTGTATGAACTTCCCACGACCTCTCCGACGAACCACGTGTGATCCCCGTAGTCCCGCTCATCCACCAGTTTGCACTCCACGTTCGCCAGGGCTTCTTTTATACTGGGGGTTTTAACAGTCTTCGATGGAACGATGGTTATTTTCATCTCTTTCAGCTTCTCAGGACCGTGTCTGGTGCCGGCTATCCAAACATCAGGGAGCATATCGAGACTCGGCACACTAATGACGAACTCGCGGTACTTCTTTATCAGCCCCCACGTGTGTCTCTTTGGAGAAACCGCGACGCCGACCATAAAGGGCTCAAAGGACACGACGGTAACCCAATCGGCGGCCATGATGTTGGTTTCCTCACCCTTTCCAGCCACCACGAGGTAAGTCCTCATCGGATAGAGGAGTCTGTACGGCTTCATGAGCATCACCAGATATAAATTGAACTTCATCTTAAAAAAGTGTCAGCGAAGGGAAAGCCAAGCCAAAGCCTTAGCAGCTCTCTCCGGCGTCGGAAAGTTCTTCAGGCCGCGCTTCTCGAGTAAATTGACGCCATCCCTGACAAGCTCCCCAGCCATGAAGTTCACGATGATGGGTTTGGGGCAGTCAGCCTCGATTACCGCCCTCGCTACCTCCTCGCTCGAGATGAATATCGGCGGAACGCAGATTACGAGGAGAGAATCAACGTTCTCGTCCCTGCAAACGACCTCGATGGTCCGCTTATAGCGCTTGTAGTCGGCATCTGCTATGAGGTCTATGGGATTCTTGACGGAGCACTGAGGCGGAAGGAAGGAGCGGAGCTCTTCAACGGTTTCATCGCCCAGTTTGGCAATTTCGAGGCCTAGCTTTTCGAGCTTGTCTGTCGCGAGAACACCAGGCCCTCCAGAGTTCGTGATTACTGCGACGCGCCTTCCAGCCTTAGGGTACATCTCAAAGGCCTTAGCAGCATCAAACAGCTCCTCCATTTCCTCGACCTCTATGGCCATAGTCTGTTTGAAGGCGGCCCTGTAAATCTCGTAGCTTCCCGCGAGAGAACCTGTGTGAGATGCCGCGGCTTTGGCGCCGCTCGCACTCTTTCCGGCTTTGAGGACTATAACTGGCTTCCTGCTCGCGGCGTAATGCAGTGCCTCCATGAAGCGTCGGCCGTCTTTAACGCCCTCGATGTAAAGGGCTATGGCCTTAGTGTTTTCATCATCAGCGAAGTATCTCAGGAAGTCGCTCTCGTTCAGATCGGCGGCGTTTCCATAGGAAACGAAGGCCGAAAATCCGATTCCTTCCTCGTTGCCCATTGCCAAAGCTGCGCCGCCAAAGGCCCCGCTCTGGCTTATCAGAGCAAGCCCCCCGGGCTTAACGCGGACTTCGAAGGAGCCAAAGAACTTCCGGTGAACACCGAAGATGCCTGCACAGTTGGGCCCAATGAGCCTGACACCGTGTCTCTTGGCTTTTTCTACCAGCTCGCGCTCCAGCTCGACGTTTCCGACCTCTGAAAAGCCAGCGCTTATAACGACGGCACCCTCGATTAAGTCACCGATTTCGTCTATGAGGGAAGGCACGAACTTGGCTGGAATGACTATTATGGCAGTATCAACCGGCTCCTCAAGCTTTGGCCGGATTTCAAAGGTTTTTCCACTAACCTGGACCGTTCCCCCTTTCGGGTTCACGGGGATTATCCTGCCCTCAAAACCACCATCCACTATGTTGCGCAGGATTTCATAGGCTATGGCGCCTTCTTTGAAGGAGCCAAAGATGGCAACGCTCCGGGGATAAAAGAAGAAGTCCATTCACTCACCCCCGAATTCGGAGGTCTCGCCATCGAGGCTCTCACTTTTCTCGATAGAGCTTTCCTTCTCTTCTTCGGCTGGCTCTTCCACCTCCTTCGAAGCGGTTCTGCGCTTCTTGAGCCAGGCTATCCCAACGACCACCACCAAAATAAGGCCAATCCAGAGGTAGGTGAAATAGTTTGGCTTCTTCTCCACTACCGTGATAATTATTGTATTGTTGGGCCCAACTTGATAGGAGCCGCCTTTAACGAGCACCTTGTTGAAGGGCATAGGTAGCTTGACGAGGGCGTTCCACATCTCCTCTGAAGAGGTCTCGCTATGGGACACCTCCGGCTTGGCGACGCCGATGACTACCAAACTGCCATTCTTCTGGCGGGCGTCGATGCTAATTACTTCCATCCTGGCCTTAAAGCTCGAGATTATCTGATTAATAATCAGAGGCGTGGCATTCGCCCCGCTGAAGGTGGCATTGAACTGGACGTAACCTTCCTGGGGGTCGTACCTGATGGAGATTTCCCTCCAGGTTGCGTTCAGGAACTTCCAATAGGAATACTGCGGAGTGTAGAGCTCTACTATGGGGATGAAGTCTCCGTTGGTCCAGACCGCGACGTTGTTGCTGAAAGCGTCTGGAGTCGGGGCAAGGTTCCTTACTTCGTAATCCTTGGGAAGGAGGAGGGTCAGCTTATCCCAGCTGTAGGCGAAAACATGGCCTCTAAAGACGAATTCCATGGGGCTACTGAGTGGACAGCTAAGGACTTTCCCATCGCTGACGAGGAAGTTGGCAATGGCAAAGGTTACCACAGCAGACCAGTTGTCAAGAACCTTAACCGGGCCCCCTTCAGGCCAGTATATTGTACTGTTGAGCCCCTTTGCCTCAAATCTCTTCTCGAAGTTGTCCTTCAGGTTGTCGTAGATCAAGCCCTTCACGAAGGACTGGAACTGCTCCTCAGCCAAGGTGGTGTTGTTAACAGCGAGTTTATTAAAGTACGCCCTGTAAAACGGATCCTTGAGCGTGGCGTATATCCTGAACTGGGCCACCCCGTCGGGGGACACCTGAATCATCATGTCTATATTGAAAAGGGGCTGGGGCTTTTCGGCCGCTGCCATGTGAGCAAGGGGTGAGCCAATCAGGAGAAGAGTCAAGATGAGTACGATGAGCCTTCTCATTCTACCACCTCCGGGAAAAATCTCCGGAAGTTGATAAAAAAGCTTATTGGTCCCTCAGCCTAATTTCAGCCCATGAGGAAAAAGTACCTCAAAGTGGTCGTCGGAGGAACCTTTGACAGGCTCCACCTCGGACATAAAGCGTTGCTGAGGAAGGCCTTCGAGGTGGGAAAGTACGTCTATGTTGGACTGACTGCCGACGAGATGGTGAGAAACAAGCCCCACGCAGATAAAATCCTTCCCTACGAGCTCCGCCTGAGGGATCTGCTCAAGTTCTTCGAGGTTAACGGCTACTCCAACTACCGGGTCATCAAGATACACACAGCCATAGGCTTCGCGGATAAGATGAAAAGCCTTGACGCCATAGTCGTCAGTGAGGAGACCTACAAAGGGGCACTCATAGTGAACAGAGCCAGAGAAGAGAGGGGCCTGAAGCCCCTCGAGATAGTGACCATCGGGATCGTAAGGAGCAGCCTCGGGGCGAAGATAAGCTCCTCCCTGATCAGGGCAGGTCTCATCGACCCGCTCGGAAACCCTAGGAAGAGAGATTCACCGTAATGCTCCCCATGTTATTGATACATACTCCATCTGACCTCCTTCCCCTCCTGAGGGTGAGGGCTCCAATGAGGAACCCCATATCCGGCGGGCAGGAAGGGGGGTGGGCTTCAATAAGGCCTCTTAGGAGTGGCATCTTGACTCTCAGGAGAGTCTTCCCTATTACCTCCAACCTGAAATAGAATAATCCCTCCGGATTCAGGAGCATCTTTCCAGCAACCTTTTTTTCAAAATATTAAAAGTCCCAACCGGGTCCGAGGAAAAGTTCCTCACCAGGAAAGAATTTAAGAGTTAAGCGTTAATTCACTCCTGGTGGTATCTATGATGAAGCTGAAGGAGCCGATAATAGCGATAAACTTCAAGACGTACATCGAGGCCACGGGCGAGAGAGCCCTTGAGATCGCCAAGGCCGCCGAGAAGGTCTGGAAGGAGACTGGAATAACCATAGTGGTCGCGCCGCAGCTGGCTGACCTTTACAGAATTGCCCAGGAGGTCGAGATTCCGGTCTTTGCTCAGCATATAGACCCGATTAAACCTGGAAGCCACACCGGTCACGTCCTCCCGGAGGCAGTTAAAGAAGCCGGGGCCGTCGGAACTCTCCTCAATCATTCGGAGAACAGAATGATTTTAGCGGACCTCGAAGCTGCCATAAGGCGCGCCGAGGAAGTTGGATTGATGACAATAGTCTGCTCCAACAATCCAGCAGTCAGTGCCGCTGTCGCCGCTCTGGGGCCAGATTACGTCGCAGTTGAACCGCCTGAGCTGATAGGAACGGGCATTCCAGTCAGCAAGGCCAAACCGGAAGTCATAACCGACACCGTCGAGCTCGTCAAGAGGGTAAACCCAGAGGTCAAAGTTCTTACCGGCGCGGGCATTTCCACTGGAGAGGACGTCAAGAAGGCTTTGGAGCTCGGAAGCGTTGGCGTTCTCCTCGCGAGCGGCGTTACCAAGGCAAAAGACCCGGAGAAGGCGATAAGGGATCTGGTATCGCTGATTGTTTGAGTTTTCCTTCTTCAACTATTTCTGACATCGACCAGCTTAAGATTTATAAGTCCTGGGGAACTCTTTTTATCGGGCAGCCCCGTGGTGTAGCGGCCAAGCATGCGGGACTTTGGATCCCGCGACCGGGTTCGAATCCCGGCGGGGCTACCATAGAAATTTGCCTTCGCAAAGTTTCATCAAAGTTTGTAGTCCATTTAAAAGGCTAATTCTGCGTGATTTTCTTTTTGAGTAGTCGTTTTTAAAGTGAGAACTCCCCAAATTATCCCCATTGGCTCCGGTTTAACTAAAAATCAACGCCCCGAGGGCGTCAAGGGAGGGTTAAATCCTTTAAAAGCTTTTTCAGGGAATTCTCGCTTAGAAAATGAGCACTCTCGGATAGAAAATCCTGTATTAGGGCCTTTTCTAAAGGTTTGATTTTGAAAAGGGTTTACGCTCAAATTGCCCTTCTGCGAGTGTTTCACTCTACAAACGGCGTCCGGTGGACACCAGTAACAAATTGAAACTACGTAGAAGGCTTCATTTAGTGTTAAACCCCAGCCAAAGTTGCCCTTGAATAGTGCACGACTAATTTTTCTACCAGTTTGATGAGGAGGGCATTCTTTTCGCCAGAAAATTTGCTAGAAGGCAAACTCGTCCACGCTGAAGCTCTCCATGACACGCTCGAAGTCGTTTTCAGGAGCGTAAACGAAGCCGCAACGGGTGCACTTAAGAACGCCGTTCTCCTCACTCAGCGGAGAGAAGCAGACCGGACAGCGGTACTCCTCGCGCTGGAGGGAATCATAGACCTCATCCTTCATCACAAGGAGGTTGAGTTCTGTCCCCCAGTCCTCGTGGAGCATGCCCCAGTAGGGCGTTTCGATGGGATAAAAGTCCTCCAAAATCAGGGCGTTTATTCCAATGCTCTTAACACCAGGCGGGAGCTTTCCTGTCGGTTCTATACTGACCACGTACTGATCGTAGAACTCGATGTGCTCCGCGCGGATCGTTAAGCCGCGGGAGAGCCTTGAGCGGAGGGGAATAATCTGAAGGAAGAGATTTTCCCGCTCGACGTCCCAGCTCGCGCTTATCGAGACGCTACCCTTCGTAAAGAATTGAGTGATATAACCGTCGTCCCTTTCTTCACCCGCCAGAGAAAAGCCCAGCTTGGCCATTGCACGGTTTAGGAAGTTCGGCCGCGGGAGCTTCTGGTAGTTTATCAGATACTCCCCCACCCATCCGGCCAGGGGCATGGAATAGCCGAGGAAGACCTGCTTCTGCACGCGGAGGTAGGCGACGCTGGGGAGCAGTTTGAACTGGTCGTACATCAAAAAAAGGGCGACATAATAATATATATGATTAACGTTAGGAACCAAAAAACTCGTCCAGACTTATGCCCTTCTTGGGCTTCTTCATCTTGGACTTCTCCTTCCTAATGTTATTCTCAAGACCTTCAGAAGGCTTGGTCTTTTTCTCAGCTTTTTTAGACTTCTTTTCAGCTTTCGTCTCGGCCTTTGACCTCTCAGCCTTTTTCTTGAGCTTCCCGTTGGCCTTAAGCTCGTCAAGGTAGCCGTTCCTGCCGTTGGACTTGCCTGTTCTGGCCTTTATCATCTTCTCGCAGATGTCGGCGGAGAAGCCCATCAAAGTCCTCTGCCTCTCTGGGAAGACTTTCTCAAAGAGGCTCTTGATGTCCTTTTCTGTCATGCATATCCTCTGCCTCGTGTAGTCCAGCACGTTGTACCGCGTAACCAACATCTTGGCCGTCGGCAGGTACTTCTCAATTGCACCTTTACTGACGGTCAGGACGATTTTGCCGCCACACTTGGGGCACTTGCCGGTGAGCGGTGGTCTCCGGTACTTCGTATTGCACTTGACGCAGCGGAACTCCTGTCTGGTGAAGCTCCTGAGGTTGCCCCTCAGGTCTGGAACGAGGTGGGAGTTGATTATCGTCTCGGCAACGTGGTGCTCGTCAACCGCGCGAATACGCTCCGCCAAAGCCAGCTGACGGGCGACCTTCTCCTCCATGTCGCTGAGTTGTTTGTACAGGCTCATCTTCGGGCCGAGGCCGATGTCATCAGTGTCGTGGGTGAACTTTATGCCCTCGTACATCTCGGGCTTTCCTAGGCGGTCCTCAACGCGCTCGATGAACTTTACCTCCTTAGGCGATTTCATCTCGTAAGTCGCCGCGTAGAACTCGAGCGGATAATACCTGACAACGTCCATGTTGTGGACCTCACTGTCTACCTCGCGCGGGTCAAGGCGGGTGGTAACAACCAGCGGCGCGTCCATCTTCCCACCGCGCTTCTCAGGGAGGTAGTACTTGCTGAAGTTCAGGAGGGCATCGAGGAGGAGCATTACTGCATCTTCGTCACCATCACAATTTGCTGTAGTAATATTATTACTAATTATTATAGTATGATACTTCGAGGCACTGAGCGAATAAACGAATTCATCTGATGGGTCAATGTACTCCACAGAGCGCACCTTGGCAAGAACTCCCATCTCAGTGGCCCTTCTGTAGGGCTGGAACTTGTGACCCTCCCATTCCTTCTTAACAGAGTTCTTCCTTCCACTTATGAAACCTACGAGCTCCATGAACTTTCTAGCCTGGATACCGTAGAGGTTTAGGAGGTAGACCTTTGAAATTGGGATTTCACTGCCATTTCTCCTGTGATACTCCTGAACCACGTTTCCAGAGTGGGAGTTTGCGTTCTTATCAACCCTCCAGCTTGCGTAGAGACCGAACTTGGAAATCAGCAGAGTGTCAATATCCTCAAGAAGTGCCTTATTCACACTATACACGACAACCATTGGCTTTGAACCTATTACAGTTCCATCTCCCTCAAAGTAGGCCCTCAGCATCTCGGCCACAAGTTCTGGAGTTAACGTGAAAACAAAGGCAGGAACTCTCTTCGTGTGTGCGTTTCTTCCAGCTTTCAGCACCTCCGTGAAGAGAAGGTACAGGATGCGTGAGCCGACAGTAACCTTCTCGCCCCTCTCATGAATTCCAAAGCCCTCGCCGAAGGCCTCCCTTAAAGCTTTCTTGAGGTCTTCCCTAGCCTCTTCGTCCGCTATCGAGAAGCTTATCTGATAAACGCTGTTGCTCTTCCTAGCGTAACCCTCGGCCAAGTAATAGCCAAGAACCCTCATAAGGGGTCTTATCGGTACGAACCTCTTTATCCGAACCCTATCGCGCTTGAAAGCCATCCAGCAGTCTGGAACATCTTCAATCGAAAGCCCATTTTCTTTTAGAATTCTCAAAAGTTCTCCCAATGGTATGGAGTCCCTGCGTATATAATCCCCTTTAACATCAGTACCAAGTGAGGAGAGCCAGCTTGAGAGCCCACGAACCATGATGACGTCCCACAGACTCTTAAACCGCTCATCTGAAAATGCCCTAAGCAAGTCAAAGCTTTCAATGTCATACTCTTCAAATTCAAACCGGGGAACGAGTATCCTGTCGCCCTCCTTGACCTCAAATGCCCTCTTCTCTATGAATTTCCCGTTTTCGTAGACAAGAACCGGATGGTCGACGGTTGTCTCAAAGGACCTTCCCAACTCAAGCTCGAAGCGAATGGTGTGGTCAGTGCTTGGAGCTTTGATGACATCCTCGATATCTGTCAGAACGACCTTTCCGCTCTCCGGATCGAAGGAGTAGACATTAACGTCAACCTTCGGTCTCTTCCTGACGTAAACCATGTTCTCGTAGTGTTCATCCTCGAAGAGCTCGTAGAGCTCTCTAAGCGTTATTCTCATTGGCATTCCATCAATCTGGACAAGTATCCTTGTGTCACCCGGGAAGCAGTTCCTTCTCTTCGCGGCATGATAATACGGGTGGGCATAACCAACCAGCACGTCGGAAAAGCCTATTATCCTGCCAATGATTCCGGCAGACGTGTGGGGGGCAAGACCGATGACGAGGTGGCCTATCAAATCCTCCATCTTCTCGGCGTTGTAGAACCTCGGCAGTCCGTAGAACTTCTCAAGCAGGTCATCTATGAAGCGTGCGACTTTGAGGAGATATCTGCCAGCCTCGTAGGAAAGGATTACGTCCTGCACCTTGAGCTCGACTATCTGATCGTCCCGCTCTAACGGTTTACCCTCGAAGTCGTGGGTGTAGCCGAGCTCGCGGAGCTTCTCAACGCTTACGCCTATCTCCCGCGGCTTGAAGTGGGTTATTGGGGCATCGGTGGCGTCGAAACGGATTGTACCATCTTTAAAGACGTAGACGTCGTTCTTGGTCCGGAGGAGGCCTTTCTCTAAAGGCTCGGCCATCTTGTAGCCGGAGGTCATTCCCTGGACACCCTTGAGCTTGTCTATGCCGTAGACCTTAACGTTCTCCATGGCAGCGCGGAGAAGCGCAGAGGGTTTTATCCTCCGCCTGGCGTAGGGCTTGAGCTCGATCCCACACCTCGGACACCGGAAGTCGAAGTTATCGGCCTCACCCTCACGATAATCAGTGCTGCACTTCGGGCAGTGCCAGAGAAGCTCTTTCCTCGTTCCGCAGCTCGGACATATATGTTCTAACCCAACGTGACCGCATTTTGGACACTTGAAGAAGGCTATCTCCACCTCCGTAGTCTTACCTTCTTCGGCGGCCTTCTTTATGTCACGGGAGCTTCCACCGGCGAGACCGATCGGGAAAAGCACCTGAACGGGTGGCTTCATCTTCCTCTCTTTGGCCTTCTCGGGCCTGCCCATTCTCGCGCCGATCCAGCTTATACCCCGATCGCGGAGCTTAATCCTATTGCCCTTGTTGATGATGTCAATTACTGTGTGAAAGGGCTTGGCCTTGAATTCCCACTCGAGGTTGCCGAGGGGAGTCAGTAATGCGGCACTCCAGGGATATTCGATTACGATAACCTTCTTCCGATCTTCCGTCCGCTCCAATCGGTGCGGAAGGCCCAAAAGCTCGAGGTAGCGCTTTATCTTCGAGTCGTTGTCGAGGACGACTTTTCTCGCGAACTTGTTTTTCATGTGCTCGTCCCACTCGATTTGAGCGCCGAGAAGGGCCCTCTGGAGATCCTCAACTTCCTCCGGCTTTAGTGTGTTCCAGTAGAGGGTGTAGTTGGGGTGGAAGGGAATGTCGAGAACCTTGGAGATGTGTATGGCTTCTTCAATGCTCGGCCTGACGCGGAGAGGGTCTTTAAGGAGCCTTTCAAGGAAGTCAGGATCAAGCTCGACGTATTCAGCGGCCTCTTCTACCGCCTCGCGTGGGTTGTCCTCGAAGGGCTTCAGCTCGACCTCGTAGATATCCGCGATAGCTTTAGCAAACTCCTGAATCCACCATTCTTCAGCGTAGTTGGCAGGCAAGAGAGTCTGATTGTTCTCAACAAAGTCGCCAAAGTTGACAAGGGCGTCGCCGACGTAGAGTATCTCCTCGATTTTGTCGCGGATTTTGAGGGCGGTTTGATAGTCGTCAACTCGGATAACCGAGCCATCCTTGAGCTTGACTATCGGGCCTTCGACGGTGGTTGCGGGGGTTACGATACAGCCCTTTCCGGGGCGTTCAGTCTTCATCTGCGTGCCTATGGCTATGAACTCGTCGAGGATGAGCATGGTTGCAGGATTGACGCTCCAGGTTGCGAAGCCACTAACCCTCGAACGGCCGTATCTAAGCCTGAAGCCACCGTTAGTGGAGGGTTCGGCGAAGAGCGGCCTGCCACCGATTATCTCCTTCGTGTACTTCTTGTTGGGAGCGATATTGGCCCTGAACTTCTCGTAGAGTTCGTAGTAGAAGCCCTTCTCAATTTTCTCCTCAACTTTCTCAGTGGGAGCTTCTTCACCGGCGCTCTCGACCGTCTCTTCCTTGACCTCAGCTTTGCCTTTCTCCTTCGCCTCGACGAACTCCTTTATCCAGTCCCAGCCCTCTATGCCCATCTTGTCAATGTACTTGACGAGCTTCTTGGCCTTCTGGAGGACACCTTCAGCAAGAACGAGGATTGCACCGCCGCGCAGGTGGTTGGTCTCCACTCCAGGAACATCGCGGTGGGAAACTTCAACCTTGTCGGTCTCTTCGCCGGTTATCTCTATGGGGATGTTCTTCATGGCAAGTCTTACTTCGTCTGCCTCCGGATGATACTGGAGCCTCGTAACTGCCCGGTGGTAGAGGTCTATCTCCTCAACCATTCTCTCAATGTGTTTCTCGCTCGGCTTGAACCTGTCGAGGCCGAGCTTTTTTCTCACGTAATCGCCAACGAGAACACTCAAAGCCTGGGCCGTTCCACCAGAGCTTCTTATTGGCCCGGCATAGTAGAGGGCCAAGTACTCACTCCTATCAGCCCACTCGTTGCGCTTGATTTTAACGTCGGCTATTCCTTCCAGCGGGGCGGAGACGATGCCCTCAGTGAGAATAGCAAGGGCCGTCCTTACCGCCTGCTCTGCGTATTTCTCCTTGCCCCCAAGGTCACCGAATTTGCCGTCTATTATCTCGTCAACGACCTTAAGGGCGGCCAGTTCCTTTCCATACTCTTTGACGAGCGCCCTAATCCTCTCGGCAACGCCTGGAGGGCCAACAAGGCTTTCGACACGACCGGCCATGTCAGTAGCTTGAGGAACCTCAACATCGGTGCTCGGGTCCTTACCCTGAGCGCGGGCCTTTCTCGCTATCTCGTAGGCCCTGTCAATCTCGCGCTGGAGAGATTCAAAGTAAGCTTTCATTTCTTCAGAATACAGCTCGGCCATTGTCAAACACCCTCACAGTACTGGTCAAAGTTCACAACGGCCCTCAAACGGGCGGTTTCCACATCGATTATTGGAACCCTTGCCGGGGTAGGAACGATGTTCACCATCTTCTGGAACTCCGTCTGGGCCTGCCATGTGCCGGTGTTTATCAAAAAGACGCCGTTGTAAATCTTATACTGCATAACATGGACGTGGCCAGCCTGGAAGAGGTCTGGAACGCTCTCTATGACAAGGGTATCTTCCGGATCCGGAGCTATTGGCACCTTCTCACCGAAGGTTGGTGCAAGGTGGCGGAGCTTGAGGAGGTCGAGCATTGCCTCCGCAGGCCTGTGATGGGTTCTGTTCGGGATAAAGCTGACGACGTCCTCTATCCCCCTTCCGTGAGCTATGAGAAAGTCCCTGCCATGAAGCCTTACCACCGCAGGATTGCTTATTATGACCGCGTTCTTGAGCTTAAGGAGAGGTCTGGCATATTCTTCGTAAAAGCCCGGCTGAGGAAGGGCCGTTCTGGCCGCATCGTGGTTGCCCGGGCCAATAAACATTGTTATATGGTCCGGCACGTTGGAGAGGAGGTTCGCCAAAGCCTCGTACTGATCGAAAATGTCAGGAATAGCAAGCTCGTTGTACTGGCCGGGATAGATGCCTATGCCATCAACGACGTCGCCAGCGATTATCATGTACTTAATCCGGCTCACGAGCTCCTCCTCGGCCCTGTTGTTGACATCTCCGTTGAGCCACTCGAGGAAGCGCATAAAGGCTTTCTCGCAGAACTTATTGCTTCCGACGTGGACGTCACTGAGCAGAACAGCGTAGACCTTTTCCTCAAGGGGAGGCTTTTCGCGCTTGAACTTTGGAACGTCCGGCAGGTAAATCTTATCCGCGAAGAAGATGCCCATTCCAGAGTAGCGACCCTTGAAGGCCACCACAGCGTCGGGCATTATCTCGAAGAACTTCTTCGAGTCCTCGTTGTTGCGGTTTATGAAGACCTTGATTATTCCCGTGTTGTCCTCAACCTCGAACATGAAACCCTTAGCAGTCTCCCTTTTAGAGTTCACGAGGCCGATTATCGTGACGTCATCATCGGTTCTAACGTAACTTAGCTTGGCTATGTCTATTACACTGCCTATCTCCGGATTCTCGCGAAGAATACGGCGCATCTTCTTGAGCCTGCTCCTGAAGTAGTCCGCATAGACCTTGATTATTATCTCCCCCTCCTTGCCCCGGGCGTCCTTGGCCTTCGGAATGGTGAACTTGGCGTCCTTGACATCGAAGGCAATTTCATAATCCTCTGGAATCTCTTTGGCCCTGTAGTAGAAGCCTTCCTTTGGAGATATCCTAAAGGCAGAATAGACTGAATAGCTCTTCTCTTCTTCAGGAACCTCCTCGACGTAGGCTATCGGAACACCATAGTCACCGTAGACTATCCCCGGCTTGACGCCGTTATCGGCCTCCTCACTGCTCACGTAGCTGGGGACATTGCCATTGTCGTTTCCAGTCGGAGCCTCTTCGACTGAAAGCCCCCCTTCCACTGGAAGGGTTTCATCAGCAACCTCAGAAATGGAGGCCTCCATGACTTCGGTTTCAGATTCAGAGTCACCTATAAAGGGGGATTCCCCCAGAGTTCCAGTGGAAATATAACTCTCCCCCCCAGAAAAGTTGGGCTCTTCTTGCCCCAACAGGCCCATTTCAGACATATCACCCCCGCTTTCAGAGGAGGTTCCAGTGGAAATAGACGTTCCTTCGTCAGCACTATGAACAGCAGCCACAGTTGTCAGTTCGAGTATTTCTCCATCCACAGCAGACGAGTCGATAGTTCCAGGCGTTTCAACAAGCATTTCAGCTTCAGAAGCCATATCTTCTGAAGTTTGCTCTTCAACATGGGGGTGGAATTCTGCAGAAGAAGAGATCGAACTTTCCAATGGAGCCATGCCCTTCTCCATGAGAAACTCCCTGGCGACGGTGGAGTCTATTACAAAGGTACCCCTTGTCTTGGCGAACTTGATGAGCTCAGCGAGAGTAAAGTCCTTCTTATAGCCATCAACAAGGAGGTAATAGGCCGACGGAGTGATTAGATAGTTGTTAGCCATTAAATCCTCAATCAGACCCATCAGAGCAACCTCCTCTGGCGGGACATGCTTATAGTGAGCACCGTCTGGAGCTGGTGATCATGACGGTATATGTTCTTGACCTTATAAGGAGTTACGTTGAGCCTTATCTCCTTGGTTCTACCATAGCGGCCCTTGCTGACGACCTTGGCGTTTATGATGCCGAGCATATCTAGTTCATTTATTAAATCACTCACGCGCCTCTGAGTTAGCGGTTCAAGGTCTATGTGGTCGCAGAGGGACTTGTAGACAGAATAGACGTCGCCAGTGTTTGCGGGCAGCTCGCCGTTCTCGTCCAGGAGAACGATAGCATAGAGGAGAACCTTTGAGTGGAGCGGAAGGGTCTTTATGACCTCCTCCATGGTGTCCTGCTCTATCTTCTCTTGGGCCTTCCAGACGTGGCGCTCGGTTACCTTGCTCGCCCCTTCGCGCTCGGCTATTTCTCCAGCGACGCGGAGCAGGTCAAGGGCGCGCCTTGCATCACCGTGCTCGCGGGCTGCCAAGGCAGCACAGAGGGGAACTACACTGTCATCGAGAACACCTTCGTTAAAGGCATCCTTAGCACGCTGCATGAGTATATCCCGCAGCTGATTGGCGTCGTAAGGTGGGAAGACAACCTCCTCCTCGCTTAGACTTGAAAGAACGCGCGGGTCCAGGTAGTCCTTGAACTTGAGGTCGTTGGATATGCCAATTATGCTAACCTTCGCCCGGTGAAGTTCGGTGTTTATCCTCGTGAGAGAGTAAAGAATATCGTCACCGCTCTTTTTGATGAGTTTGTCAATCTCATCGAGGACTATGATGACGAAGCGCTCTTTGGCATCTATGACCACCTTGAGCTTGGAGTACACCTCATCGGTCGGCCATCCTACGAGCGGAACTTCAACGCCACTCTCCTCGCGGAAGTGGTTCACTATGTTGGCAAGAACACGGTACTGTGTGTCGACTATCTCACAGTTGACATAGATAACATCAACGGGAACGTTGTACTTTTGGGATATCTTCTTCAGCTCCTCTGTGACGAACTTTATGGTGACGGTCTTACCAGTACCGGTTTTGCCGTAGACGAAAACGTTGGAAGGAGTTTCACCTCTAAGAACCGGAACGAGAATGTGCGCAAGGTTCTCAATCTGTTCACGCCTGTGAGGAAGCTCTCTGGGCGTATAGCTATGCCTTAAAACCTCCTTATTTTTGAAAATCTTCTTGGCATGAAGATACTTCTCGAAGATTGAATCAAGGTAATTGTCGTCCATCAGCACCACCCATTCCACTGGAAATCCAGCTCCAGCCGTGATTATTGTACAGAGCTCCGAATCACAGTTGGAACATATGACAATTTTAAAGACAATAACTGTAAATCATACGACTTCATCATTGTGATCATGAACGCTAAACATGTGCTCCACAGGAAGCACCGGATACAGAGGAAAGCGTAGGTAGTGAGCTTCAGGGGTTTATATGCCTTGTTGAACAGAGGGATGTAAAAAGAATAGAGGGCCAACAGAAAAATCGTCAGAGATATATTGTGTTGTCCAGTTCACGAGAGTTAGCCTCTTCCTGGGCCTCGAATATCTCTTTGAGCAGCCGTTTGGCATCGGCTTCAGGCATTCCGACTTTAACCACCAGGAAGCGGAGAAGTTCTTCCCGTGTAGCCCCTTTCTGAAGCCTCTCGAAGATCATCCAGACAATGCGATCAAACACATCCCTGGCAAAGGCCTCCTCTAAGCCAAGGGCCTCGACGGCCGATTGAAGACCTACCAGAAGTGACGTCAAGGCATCATTGAACTCGGCCTTACCCAGGGATTTCTTGTCGAGGTCCACACGGAGGTATATCTCATCGTTCATCCCGGAGAGTGTGAATTTCATTAGGTTGACTCTATCATTGAGCAGGAGAAGTGTGTGGTAAATCTTCAAGCGCTCGTCTTTCGTCATGGAAATGGTCTCAAGACGAAGAGGAACTATCAGATGGACAAAGTCATTAGAGAACATCACGATAAGGCCAAATGGCATATGGGGATGCTCAGCAACGTAAGCGTTCTGACCGACGTTTTTTATGACCCAGGGAAGATCCACAATGTCCTTAGCGTTGTCGTCACCATCCCTAAGCCAGCTGAGAACTTGATTCTCAATATCTTCCACTGGAATCACCAAGGGAACTTTCGATTCGAAACTTAATAACGGTATCGTTCCAGCGGAAACTGAAGGAGTCAAAGAACATAATAGTGCATCAAACATTTACATTCGAAAATGAACAATAGCATCCAAGTGGGCATTTCCACTGAAAGCAGAATGAACATTTTTGGGCAGAAAATAATGTACACTAATGCTCCAAATCGTACTATTTTGGTAAACATATATACTAAACACAAGACAGAACATTAAACGGTTTCGTAGTCCCCCAGAGTTCTGTTTCCAGTGGAGGCGGACTTTGGCTACTCCCATATTATCCCTTGATCTTTGGTGAAACTCTCCCGTTCTTTTTACAATTACCAATATTTATATTTTTTCATGAACAATGTTCATAAAAAAATCTCAAACTCATAAAGATCATGAAAATTAGTCTAAATATTCAAAGAGCAGATTTAAAATCTGTTGATTTTATGTTTGTAATGTTCTTTATAAATGGAGCTTTCTGTTTTTTCGGGCATGTAATCCATCCATTCTCCAAAATTGGGTTCCAGTGGAAATGAAACTCTGGGGGGTCTTTCAAATAATCATCGAAAAAGACCTTTGTTTCCAGTGGAAATCTAACTCCATTACTGGACACCACAAAGCATTAATGATACTTTTTTAAACCTGCCAACGATAGTGTACAACATGATTCCAGTACCCCTCGTTAGAAGACTCTTGAAGCTCAAGATTCGGGTGAGCAGGAACAAGCTTCTCCTAATTGCTACTGTGGTTCTGGGACTGGCGTTAGCTTTTGCGGGTCTGTTCATGTATTTGGAGGGTGTGGACTTCTTTACTGCGTTCTACTGGGCAATAATAACCATGGCCACGATCGGCTATGGGGACATAATCCCCCAAACCGAAGCCGGCCGGATAGTAGCTATGATAGCCGCTGTCGCTGGAATCTCGACTTTCACCGCCCTGGTTTCCATTCTAGCTGAATATTTCATTTCATCGTCTTTGAGGAGGATGACGGGCATGCATCGCGTAAGGTATTCTGGACATTACGTTATCATAGGTCAGGGAAGTAGCGTTCCCAGCTGTGTGAGTGAGCTCATGTCGGCGATTTCCTCTGGAGATGCTGATGCAAGACCAATAGTCGTTGTTCTCCCCTGTGAAGAGGAGCGCAAAAAACTGGAACTTCCGGAAGAGGTGGAGGTTCTCATCGGGGATCCCACGAATAGAGAGACTCTTGAGAGGGCCAAGGTAGGGGATGCGTCCTATGTGATACTTTCCCTCGAGGACGACTCGAAGTCTGTCTTCACAACCCTAATGATAAAGCGCATATCTGATGCAAAAGTCTTCGTGGAAGCACTGAAGCCAGAGAGCGTCGAGCTGCTTAAGCAGGCAGGTGCCGACAGGGTTATAACAAGCAGGAGCCTCGCGGGCAGACTTTTAGCGAGTTCAGTCTTCGAACCAGAAGTCGTTGATGTCATAGATGACCTGACGACCACCTCCAGGGGCTATGACATATCCACTATTGTAAGGAAGAACCTCTGGGGTGTTCCATACATCGAGGCGTTTCAGAAGCTTTATTCGGAGGGCTACTTCCTCGTCGGTTACTACACTGATAGGGCTATCCTCGGACCGAATCTCAATGAACCCATCCCGGAAGGGGCAAAACTGCTCGTGATAAGGAGTGTTGTTTCCACTGGAAAAGGCTGAACTCCTGGGATTTCTGGGCTTTTACTTTATTGTCCTGTGCTTACTCCGCTAAATTTGGCTAATTTGATGGTCTTTTGGCTTTAGAACCAAAATCTTAAAAGTTCATTTCCCTGAGAAAAGTATATAACCCTCTAGTTTTTACCCCTATGGAAGGTAGTCGTAGCGGGTGAGTGGGATGCCGAAGAAAAAGAAGGCTGAGGATGAAATAAAAGAGCTCGAGGAGTTTGAGGAGCTCGACGTTGTTGGAGAGTCATCATCAAGCTCAACCAAGAAGAAGCAGAAAGAGATTAAAACGTTAGAGGATCTTCCTGGCGTTGGTCCCGCTACTGCCGAGAAGCTCCGCGAGGCTGGCTACGACAGCATTGAGGCTATAGCCGTTGCATCTCCGATGGAGCTTAAGGAGATAGCCGGTATAAGCGAGGGGGCGGCACTTAAGATAATCCAAGCTGCCAGAGAGGCAGCTAACATAGGAACCTTCATGCGCGCTGACGAGTACATGGAAAAGCGGAGGACCATAGGCAAGATATCCACCGGAAGCAAGAGCCTCGATAAGCTGGTCGGAGGTGGTATAGAAACCCAGGCCATAACCGAGGTCTTCGGTGAGTTTGGAAGCGGTAAGACCCAGCTGGCCCACACTCTGGCAGTAATGGTTCAGCTTCCGCCAGAGGAAGGTGGACTTCAAGGTTCAGTCATCTGGATAGACACGGAGAACACTTTCAGGCCCGAGAGAATACGGCAGATTGCTGAAAACCGCGGTCTCGATCCGGAGGAGGTCCTCAAGAACATCTATGTTGCAAGGGCATTCAACAGCAACCACCAGATGCTTCTTGTCGAGAGGGCAGAGGAGATAATCAAGGAGAAAGCCGAGACTGAGAGGCCCGTCAAGCTGATCGTCATAGATTCGCTTATGGCCCACTTCAGAAGTGAGTACATTGGAAGGGGAACTCTTGCCGAGAGGCAGCAGAAGCTGGCAAAGCACTTAGCAGACCTTCACCGCATCGCTGACCTCTACGACATAGCAGTCTTCGTCACCAACCAGGTCCAGGCGAAACCTGACGCCTTTTTCGGCGATCCGACGAGGCCCGTTGGAGGTCATATACTCGCACACTCCGCGACGCTGAGGATATACCTCAGGAAGGGCAAGGCTGGAAAGCGCGTCGCCAGGCTTATAGACAGCCCGCACCTGCCCGAGGGAGAGGCTATATTCCGCATCACCGACAAGGGCGTCGAGGACTGAGTTAGCTTTTTAACCCCTCTTCTTTACCTCTTCCCATGTCAAAAGTTAAGGCAGTGACGAACCCCTCCCGCGAGGAGCTTCTAGGGATAATCGATTCCGCGCTATCAAAGGAGGCCATGCTGACGATTTTTGCCCGGTGTAAGGTTCACTACGACGGCAGGGCTAAGAGCGAGCTCGGTTCTGGCGACAGGGTTATACTTGTCAAGCCCGACGGTGCTTTTCTCATTCACCAGAGCAAGAAGCGTGAGCCTGTCAACTGGCAACCGCCCGGAAGCTTCGTAACCGTCGAGGAGCGCGATGGGATTATCGTCCTCCGATCCGTAAGAAGGAAGCCCAAAGAAATCCTTGAAGTCGAGCTGGAGGAGGTTTACCTCGCCTCTCTCTTTAAGGCCGAGGACTACGAGGAGCTGGCATTAACCGGCAGCGAGGCTGAGATGGCGGAGATGATATTCAAAAACCCCGAGCTAATTGAGCCTGGCTTCAGGCCCCTCTTCCGCGAGAAGTCCATTGGCCACGGCATAGTGGACATCCTTGGAAGGGATAGGGAGGGCAACCTCGTGGTTCTGGAGCTCAAGCGCAGGAGGGCAGACCTCCACGCGGTGAGTCAGCTCAAGCGCTACGTTGAGGCTTTGAGGGCTGAGCACCCAGCCGTCAGGGGAATTCTCGTCGCACCTTCGCTTACCTCTGGCGCTAAGAAGCTCCTTGAAAAAGAAGGTCTGGAATTCAGACGGGTTCAGCCGCCCAAGAGGGAAAGCGTAGCTAAGGGCAGGCAAACGACGCTGTTTTAGCCAATGTCCATCTCCTGCGGGAGCATCTCCCTGACCCTGACGAGCAGAAGTGTATTCTTCTTCCTTATCTCTACGATTCTTCCCAGTCCCAGCAGCCTCACCTGCGCCCTGCAGACTGTGATTTCTCTTTCGTCGCTCTCCTCCCATGGAATGCGCTGCTCCATGCTCTCGAGTTTTAGCAACTCGGCGAGGAGTCCTTCCGTTCCGATGGTTATATCCTGGTAGGTTTCGTATGTGAGAAAGACCCTTCCCAGCTCGCGCGCCCTTTCGAGGGCTACGACATTCCTCGCGCTTCTGATTTCCAGCGTCTTGTAGGGGCTTCTTAGGAGTTCATCCAGAACGCGTCTTGCGATTCCAGCTAAGGTCACTGCCTCCATGCTCTCACCTCACAGGTAGATGCTCTCGTACTGCTTCTCGGTCTTTCTCCTCGCCTGCTCCATCTGCTCATGCATTTTTCTGAGCTGTTCCTCTATCATCTCTGCCTCCTTGATAAGAGGCTCCGTGGGGACCTCTATGGGCGTCAGCTTCTTGAGAACCTCAACAACGTTGGCTGCTGCCCTCGGGTCTGGTCTGTCCCCAAAGGTCTCGCCGAGGAGAACGTAGGCGTCCAAACCTTCTTTGCTTGCCTCCCATAGGAGCTTGCCACTCATGCCCATTATTGAGCCGTACTGGAGTATCTTGACGCCGAAGTTTTCCAGCTCCTTGTTGAGCTCTTCGCGCGCACCGACGCCCCAGACGTCCATTTTCTCCTTGAATAGGCCAATACCAATGCCTCCAAGAGAAATTACCTTCGCTGCGTTCATATCTTTCAGATACCTCACTAGTTCATTAGCTATTTCGCTTACCAGGGTTGGAGGCACGTAGATATCGGCAACGGCGAGGATTATGTTGTCTTTTCCGTAGAACCTTAGTGGTGGATTGGGCTTCCCCTCAAGGATGAGCGCCATCGGCGGAATGAATGGACTCTCCACGTAGCCTACCATCTCCATTCCGAGTTCCTTTGCTAAGAAGTTGGCCGCTATATGACCTACTAGGCCTATTCCGGGATATCCCTCGATGAGAATGGGGTCCTTTATCTCTGGTAGAACTATCTTGACTGGCTTCCCGTTCTCCATGTTCTCACCCAAGGAAATTTTTAGTTTCTAAAGGTTATTAAAGTTTCGGAGCTCTATTTCCACTGGAAAGGCAAGTCTTAAATAACTCAAGCCTGATTTTTACAGGGTGATGTCCAAATGCCGAGGATAGGTATCATAGGCGGTTCCGGTGTTTACGGCGTTTTTGATCCAGAAGAGACCGTCAAGGTTCACACTCCCTATGGCAGGCCTTCGGCTCCAGTGGAAATCGGGAAGATTGGGGGCGTCGAGGTCGCCTTCATACCGCGCCACGGCAAGCACCACGAGTTCCCGCCGCACGAGGTTCCATATAGGGCGAACATCTGGGCTCTCAAGGAGCTTGGCGTCGAGCGCGTCATCGGCGTAACGGCTGTTGGCTCCCTTAGAGAAGAGTATAAGCCCGGGGACATTGTAATTACTGACCAGTTCATTGACTTCACGAAGAAGAGGGAATACACCTTCTACAACGGGCCAAGGGTAGCCCACGTCAGCATGGCCGACCCCTTCTGTCCGGAAATGAGGAAAATTTTCTACGAGACGGCTAAAGAGCTCGGCTTCCCTGTCCATGAGAAGGGCACCTATGTTTGTATAGAGGGTCCAAGGTTTTCAACGAGGGCCGAGAGCTTCATGTTCAGACAGTACGCTCACATAATCGGCATGACTCTCGTTCCTGAAGTAGTTTTAGCGAGAGAACTCGGAATGTGCTACGTGAACATTGCAACCGTTACCGACTACGACGTCTGGGCTGACAAGCCCGTCGATGCCCAAGAGGTTCTCAAAGTCATGGCTGAGAACAACTATAAGGTTCAGGAGCTTCTCAAGAAGGGAATTCCGCGCATACCGAAGGAGAGGAAGTGTGGCTGTGCTGATGTGTTGAAGAGCATGTTTGTATGAGTAACCTTCCCTGTTTCTTTCTTTATGCCTGTGGCATGGCCGAAGGATTTAAGAATGTTGGAATCTGCCTCATGAGTGAAGTGGGTATAAGACGAGGGTTTGATGTGCTCGCCATATTCATTTTTGCGGGTTACACTGTCCTCCTTCCAGAGGAACACAGGTTCCTTTTTTGAGCTATTGGGGCGTTCTACTCGCGGCCTTTTGACTCTCTACAGCAGAAAAGATGTGTGAGCGGAATTTAAAAAAGCCTGGGGGATAAGCCAAAGAGTACAAGCGGAGAGAGTGCAGGTTTTTTGTTGGGGATTGTAAGGGGGGCTGATTCTTCCTTCAGAAAAGGTTCTGCAGAATAGTTTTGGACAAGTTTTTGTTTTTATAGTTTTGATGTTCTACTCTTTTAATTTTTTAATCTGACATATAGGAGAAATATAAAAACGTCATTAAAGAGTAAAACTTAAATATGAATAACACCCCTTAGCTTTCAAGGGGGCATTCATGAAGAAGTTGCTGGACCTTGTGATGCTGGTGCTGGTGATGGGTTTGGCAGTCAGCCCGGCCTTGGCAAGCGTAGATGCTGTTTCAATGTTGGAAACAAAGGCTCCCAGAACACCAGGATGCTCCTGATACTCTGGAAATATGTCTAATCATATGGGGCTCACAGAATATGTGGGGTAGTAGAGATATGTGGGTGATGCAATATGAAGATTGGATCGAAGTTTCAGGATTTTGCCCTTTATTTTGTCCTCTTTGCATTATTTGTGTACGGAATTGAGAAAGTTTATACGTTAAAGGGAAAGTTTTTGATTGTATTGGTACTTGTGGTGGGTAGCATTTACGAGTACTCCCAATTAAAAAATACAGATATACTCTCCGAGTATTTTAGTAGGTATTATAAACTTAGACATTTAATTCTCAAGAGATAATCATTTGTACGTTGGATTAACATTTTGGGTGGTGGCTGTGGAACTAAATATGTTATTGTTTGCTGGTATTTTTGGGAACAAGTATCAGAAACCATAACATAATGGGGGTTGAGCGGAATTGGAAAGAAATAGATATGTTGTCCTATCTCTTGTTTTTTTACATTTCCTCTTAGCGATTGGTTTGGTATGGAAGCATTTTTTGTCTATCACTGAAATTTTAATACTATTGGTTTTATATGTCACAATATCGGGGGTCATTTCTTATTATTTAAAGAATAACAAAATTAAATCAATAGCTGAATATACCTTATCAGTTATTGTAGATGGATACGTGGGTATGAGAATTATTCAATCTGTACGTCCCCATGATTGTGGCCCCATTTATCTCTGGATGCTTTTCATTATTTTTACGTATTTGATGGGTATCAGAAAACACATGGCTATCCGTTAAGTCTTTTGAGAGCCACGTGATTTTTATGAAACCGGACAAAATAATTAGGGAAGATTACATCAACGGCTCCTTGGCCAAGAAAATCATCATAGAAAACGGCACACAGAAAGTGATATCCTCAAACGACACTTTCGTGCTTAACACCACGGTTGATGATGTCAGTGCCCTTGACCCATTTGCGGCCATACTGAACTGAACGATTCAACGTTACAATGGAAGGTGACACCTTGATTCTCAAGCCCAACGATACTGAAAAACCTGTCTATGAAGTTAAGCTAAAAGGAAAACTTCCGAAGAGCATCACAATTAAACAGGTTTTATGGTGGAGTACATGGATGTAGAGGTGAAGACTAGTTAGCCCGTAAACTGTTGACGGTGAACTTCCAGTTTATGGCTATCCAATCAATTTTAAACAGTTTTTGACTCTTCGGGCTTTACCGTGCCTGCGAGTTTGAGGCCTATGGGGGGTGATTGATGTTGTTGACAGCAATACTGTCTGGTTTTAGTCTTATAGAGGCTATCATGCTGGAGAGCTGTTCAAGATACGCCTTGCGGACATAAACGCGCCGGAAATTTACACAAGCGATGGCAAAAAGGCATGGCGTGCCCTTACCCGGTTGATACTTGGAGAGTACGTTTACATCGATGTCGATGATATATACGAAACCGACCCATACGACCGTGTTGTCGCTGTCGTTTATCTTCCCTACTGGGACGACGGTTATGCTCTCAACGTCAATGAGTGGCTGGTTGAGAACGGCTACGCCTACATTTGGGATCACTATAACGAGTTCAACCCATACGAATGGGCTCTCTGGGTTCCCCTTTGACTTTTCTCTCTTTCCCGACATCTTTTTAACTTATCTTCTAAATACCTCCTCTTAAAAAAGAGGGTGGTAGTTATGAGCATTCTAATCAAGAACGGCTACGTGGTTTACGGCGAGAACCTTGAAGTTATCAAAGCGGACGTCCTCATCGAGAGTAATAAAATAGTGGAGGTTGCCAAAAACATCAACAAGAGCGCCGACACTGTCATAGACGCCAAGGGAAAAGTTGTTTCTCCGGGATTCGTAAATTTGCACACCCACTCTCCAATGGGACTCTTTAGGGGCTTGGCCGACGATCTGCCATTGATGGACTGGCTTCGAGAGCACATCTGGCCGAAAGAGGCTAAGCTGACAAGGGAGTACACCAAAGTCGGCGCTTATCTTGGCGCGCTGGAGATGATAAAAAGCGGGACGACGACGTTTGTGGATATGTACTTCTTCATGGATGCCGTTGCAGAGGTAACCCTCGAAAGCGGTCTGAGGGGTTATCTGAGCTACGGCATGATCGACCTGGGCGACCCCGAGAAGACGGAGAAGGAGGTAAATGAAGCTCTCAGGATAATGAAATTCATAGATGAACTTGACTCAGACAGGGTTCACTTCGTATTCGGGCCCCACGCCCCATATACCTGCTCGATAGCCCTCCTTAAAGAGGTCAGGAGACTCGCGAACGAACACGGCAAGCTCATAACCATCCACGTCAGCGAAACAATGGCCGAGATAGGTCAGATAGCTGAACGCTATGGAAAGAGCCCAGTTGTTTTGCTTGATGATATCGGATTCCTAGCTGATGATGTTATAATAGCTCACGGCGTATGGCTTGACAGCAGAGACATACAGATTCTGGCGAGACACGGCGTTACCGTCGCCCACAACCCTGCGAGCAACATGAAGCTCGCCAGCGGCGTTATGCCCCTTCAGAGGCTTCTTAATGCGGGCGTTAACGTCGGCCTTGGTACTGACGGTTCAGCGAGCAACAACAACCTCGACATGCTTGAGGAGATGAAGCTTGCGGCTCTCCTCCATAAGGTTCACAACCTCAATCCAACGGTTGCAGATGCAAGGACGGTGTTTAAAATGGCAACTCAGAACGGTGCGAGGGCACTCGGGCTCAAGGCAGGCATGATCAGGGAGAGCTACTTGGCCGACATCGCGATAATCGACTTCAACAAGCCTCACCTGAGGCCAATTAATAACGTCATCAGCCACCTCGTTTATTCGGCAAACGGCAATGATGTCGAGACAACTATAGTGGATGGAAAAGTTTTAATGCTGGATCGGGAATTACTCACTTTGGATGAGGAGAAAATCCTTAATGATACCGAACGGGTGATCGGTGAGCTAACATGATTGAGTTCGTCTTTGGGGTTGCCCTTATCGTTTCATATGTTCTCCTTTTCTATAATTACCACGCTACTGGGCGGAAGGCATTAGCTTACTACGCGCTCGCATGGTTCAGCCTTTCTGTTCACTTCTTTGTCCCGGAGAAATCTGTGTACATCGTAGGTCTGGCATTTTTTGCGTTCCTCGTTTGGCTTGGGAATCTCCGCGCCTCGGAAGAGCTCCTCTGTAATATCTCCTATGTCCGTGAGCTAAGATATTTTTCTGCTGTCCCTCTCGCAGGGCTGATATTCCTGTTTCCTGAGCATATGACGTACTCCATGGTTGTTTTGGCAGGAAGTGTGGCTTTTTCAGGGATTTACCTCCTCCTTACCAGAAACGAATCTCTCAGACTAATGGGTATCTTGGAGATGGCTTTTGCCGTCATCGTCTTTTTGAGGGGCTACTACTTTACTAACCAGTACATAGGTCTCGTTACTGCTGTCTTTGCTGTTGTTCTAGCATACGTTTCAATAAAGACGTTCCTCGATAGTTCTTTTATAGGTGAATTTGAGCTCTCTGATGTTAAACTCGAGCTCAAACACGGCCTTACAATGATGCCTTCTGTTCCCGATGACATCTTGGAAGGAGCACTCGTATTTTCTAGGGTACGTAAGGACAGATCGAACTGGTTCTGGATAACCAAGTTGTCAGAAGAGCGTGCAATAAGCCCTACGAACCTGGCCAGGATGCTTGATATGGCCGTTAAGTTCATGAAAAGTGCATCTGATCTGGGAAAGAATGCTGTCATAGTCATAGACGGGCTTGAGTACCTGATCTTAGAGAATGGTTTTGTTCCGGTGATGAAGTTTTTGTCCGCGCTGAGGGATTACTCACTTCTGAATGGGGCAACGGTAATATTGATTGGTGACGACTCTTTTCTTGATGAGAGGGAGAGGCAGATTCTTAGGAAACTTTTCGACTGAGAGGAGTATGGTTTCCTTTGGGGTTGTTATAGGGAATATCATCCGCTTTCCTGCTGAGGCGATAGTCAATACAGCCCAACTATAAGGATAGGTAAGGAAGCTATGAGAGAGCAAAGTGGGCATGGTGAAGTCGTTGTAACACCAGCTTTGGCGCTGGGGCAGTATGAATTCTCGGAGCTTTGAGAAAAGCCGATGAATTAAAAGTTAGAAGCCTTCGGCGCTTCTTATGGGAACGTTCCTTGAAACGGCGAAAGACTTTTCAGAGGAGACTAAGAGTATTAAAGAGGTTTATCTTGTGCTCTATTCCGAATAGGGACTGTGATAAGACCAGAGCGATGTTTGAAAATGGTGATCATTGAAGTCGTTTACATCTGGGATATCAACGCCAAGTGGCTTGGCATCTCACCCTTTCAGCTCATGGAAAATGCCGGCGCTGGAGTGGCAAGAGCAATAGAAGAAAAGTTTGGAAAAGGCCTTAACGTGGCAATATTCTGCGGGACGGGAAACAACGGTGGGGATGGCTTTGTTGTTGCTAGACATTTAAGCTTCGAGAATGATGTGACGGTCTTTTTGGTGGGTGATGAAATAAAAATCTAGAAGTGAGGAAGCCAGGCACAACTGGGAAATCCTTAGGAAGCTTGACTTTGTAAGGATCAAAATCCTTAAGGACTCAAGCCAGATAAAGGCTCTCAATCTTGAGGATTATGATGTTATCGTTGATGCCCTTCTTGGAGCCGGCACAAAGGGCGAGCCGCGCGAGCCGATACGTTCCGCAATTGAGAAAATCAACGAATATTCTGGAAAAGCTAGGATTGTGAGTGTTGACCTGCCAAGTGGCTATCCCTCAAGAGTTCAAGTTAAGTGCAACTTTGCTGTAACATTCCAGTGGGACAAGGAGGAGTTTGAGGGTTTTGAAAGAATCGTTGCCAAAATTGGTTATCCAAAGGAGCTTTATCACCTAGTTGGCCCCGGTGATGCGAAGTTCGCTTTAAGGAAGAGGGGCGAGCACAAGGGTCAGAACGGAAAGCTGTTAATAATCGGTGGAAGTGAGGACTACTTCGGTGCTCCTTACTTGGCGGCAAAAGCTGCCAGCTATATCGTTGATTTAGTGTATCTGGTGATGCCGGAATATCCTGCGAAGCGCATAACCGATCCAGATATTATTTAGTATGAAGATGAGGTATAGCATATTAGAACGAAGGGTATTACCTGAAACATTTAACTACAATGCTCTTTTGATTTAGGTGTTAGATTTGAGCTTTAATGTTCTTAATGAAATTCCAAAAACAGCTCTCACCCTTCCTCATAGACGACAACGTTATCTAGCAAAGCTTTCTCATTGTAGGCCATCATTCCTCCTACTTCATGAATCCATTTTATTTCGTGAGTGCCTGCTGTTAGCGAAACCTTTGCATGGTGCCATTCCCCATCTTTCGTACAGATTTTCTTTAATTTTCCATCAACGTAGAAGTGGAACCAAGTTCCAGAACCACTGCAAAGCCAATCGAATTCTATCCAACCATCCGAACGTAGTGTAACAGTTCTGTAAATAACCGCCTTCGCACCAACTGCATTGGCCGTGCTCTCCACATAGCCATCCGTGAACTTCCAGCCCGAGCAGAATTTGGAGGGGTATTGTCATCCATCTTCCGGTCCGTCATTAAAGTCATCTTCAAATATGACTTTGGGCGCTGGTGTAGGCGTTGAGATGGAACATTTTATAGTTTCATTTATTTCAGATTCTATAGTTTCAAGCGTTCTTTCAGACATTTCAAATATAGGGCTGATTGTCTTTATTAGTATTGCTACTGTTATAGCTACCATTAGTATACCTATTACTAGAGTTACAATCATTCGCATTGCGTTTAATAATAAGTAATTTCAGCCTTAAAACCCTTTCGCGGAAATAAAATACCAGCAGAAAAGAAAAGTAGGGCAGTTGAATTATACCTGAAAGGCCTTACCCGCTAACTCGCCAGAATCCTCGGGATCAGCCACACAACAGTACAAAAATTGTTGAGTTACCCGCCAAAACTCCTCGCAGTTAAAAAACAAAGAAATCTCATCGCAGTTGATGAAAAAGCTAATACAAGACTGCCTTCAACTTCTTGGGGCTGAATAGTGAACCGAAAGATTTAAGGCTGATTAGGTGAATCTAATTCCTGGTGTAGTTATGATTGCCTTTGGACCGGTTCCTTCAAGACGGCTGGGCAGGAGTCTGGGAATAAACAATATCCCCGACAAGGTTTGCTCCTACGCCTGTGTCTACTGCCAGATAGGGAGAACCCTTAAAATGTATGTCGAGAGAAGACCGTTTTATCCTACCGAGTTCATCTTTGAGGAAGTCAAGAAAAAAGTGGAAGAAGCAAAAATACGAAACGAAACAATTGATTACCTCACGTTCGTCCCCGATGGAGAGCCAACACTGGACGTAAACCTTGGGAAGGAAGTAGAACTTCTGAAAAGCCTCGACATTCCCCTCGCGATTCTCACCAACTCCTCGCTGGTGTGGATGGAGGAGGTTAGGGAAGACCTTCTCGGGTTCGATTTTATATCACTAAAAGTTGATGCCGTCACCGACGAAGTTTGGAGGAGAATAAACAGGCCCCATAGAAGGTTAAAACTCGAACGGATACTTGAAGGGATGCTTGAGCTCAGGAAGGAATTCAAAGGCAGACTTGTTACTGAGACGATGCTCATCGACTGGGATGGCTACGGGAAAGAGTTTGAGAGGGTAGCCGAGTTTCTTGGGGAGCTTAGGCCGGATAAGGCATACATAGCGGTTCCGACCAGACCCCCTTGTGAGAGATGGGTTAAACCAGCAAGAGAAGAGACGATAAACCGGGTGTTCCAGACCTTTGCCAAAGTCCTTGGCGAGGACAGGGTGGAGTACCTCATAGGCTATGAGGGGAACGCTTTTGCATTAACGGGGGACGTGGTGGAGGACCTGCTCAGCGTCACGGCCGTTCATCCCATGAGGGAAAGCGCGGTCAGAGAATTCCTAAATAAGGCCAATGCAAATTGGAGTATCATCGAGGGACTTTTAAAAGAAGGCAAGCTCATGAAACTGGAATATAGGGGGGAGAATTTCTACATGAGGAGACTCCCGAGCAGAGGTGATAAATCTCAAACTGACTAGGACAAGCGGGGATTACTTTCTGTTTTTCAGCAGTAAGAATGGAAAAGGTCTTAACCCTCTTTTTCCGATTTTCCCATGGTGATGCTGAAGACGTTTACATCTGGGATATCAACGCCAAGTGGCTTGGCATCTCACCATGGAAAATGCCGGCGCTGGAGTGGCAAGAGCAATAGAAGAAAAGTTTGTAACGTGGCAATATTCTGCGGGACGGGAAACAACGGTGGGGATGGCTTTGACATTTAAGCTTCGAGAATGATGTGACGGTCTTTTTGGTGGGTGATGAAAGAAGTGAGGAAGCCAGGCACAACTGGGAAATCCTTAGGAAGCTTGACTTAAAATCCTTAAGGACTCAAGCCAGATAAAGGCTCTCAATCTTGAGGATTCGTTGATGCCCTTCTTGGAGCCGGCACAAAGGGCGAGCCGCGCGAGCCGCAATTGAGAAAATCAACGAATATTCTGGAAAAGCTAGGATTGTCAGTGTTGTGGCTATCCCTCAAGAGTTCAAGTTAAGTGCAACTTTGCTGTAACATTCAGGAGGAGTTTGAGGGTTTTGAAAGAATCGTTGCCAAAATTGGTTATCCAATCACCTAGTTGGCCCCGGTGATGCGAAGTTCGCTTTAAGGAAGAGGGGCGTCAGAACGGAAAGCTGTTAATAATCGGTGGAAGTGAGGACTACTTCGGTGCTCCTTACTTGGCGGCAAAAGCTGCCAGCTATATCGTTGATTTAGTGTATCTGGTGATGCCGGAATATCCTGCGAAGCGCATAACCGATCCAGATATTATTCTAAGGCCAGTCGAAGGAAAGAACTTCACAAAAGTGCATCTTGAAGGAGTCTTGGCACTGGCAGAAAAGGCTGATGCCGTCCTCATAGGACCCGGTATGGGAGTGAAGGAAGAAACCAAGGAGTTTGTTAGAGAATTTGTAAAGCACTGCGAAAAGCCTTTGGTGGTAGATGCTGACGGACTAAAAGCCATAGCTGAGGACTTGAGCGTTCTCAAGGGCAAGACCTTCGTCCTAACTCCCCACGGCGGTGAGTTCAAGGCTCTCTTTGGCATTAAGCCCGGAGATTCCCTCCAGGGGAAAGTTAAACTCGTTATGAAAAAAGCGAGGGAAATTGATGGTGTTATTTTGCTCAAAGGTGCTTACGACGTCATAAGCGACGGGAAAACTTGGAAGTACAACAAAACCGGCAACAGGGGGATGACAACAGGGGGAACCGGAGATGTCCTTGCAGGCCTTGTCGGTGCATTGCTGGCTCTGGGCAACGAGCCTCTAAGGGCCGCTTCAGTTGGTGCTTTTCTCAACGGCCTCGCTGGAGACATGGTGAAGGACGAGCTCGGCGAGAACTTCACGGCATTGGAGGTGGCCAACAAGGTGCCGCACGCTGTGAAGAGAGTGATGGAGTTCTAAGTTTGATTTCTTAATATTTATCTGGAAATCTCTTTTACTTAACTTGTTTTAGCTGAGTTATGTTGTATTTGTCCGTAAAAATTATTTTTTATATTGGTTTGTAATTTACCATTGAAGAAAAAACTTTTTAAAAACTTAGCCTCAATAATCAAGTGAAAACTATCGGAGGCGAACCACTTGAAGTGTAAGCCTTTGTCGGCAGTCCTCTTGGGACTGCTGATGGTTGGAGTGACTGCCGGGAGTGCTTTGGCAGTACCAATCCAGAAGGAGCCAATAAAGCCAGATGATACAATAGGTATTGGTGCATATATAAAAAGCACTTTACATGGCTATCATGCAGTTGTTTCGGAAATAACAATCCCATTACCTCCTATAACTTTCATTACCAAGGTGCGATACTATAAAGTGAGGCATAATGAACTTGGTGGCATTGCTGTGAAAATATACCGCATTATTCCCCTGACAAAATATGCTGTAGCTTTTTATGTACCATCCAATCTCAAAGTGTGGACTTCTTCATTGAATGGGGCCCATCTGATTAATGTGGAGGATAAAGGCAGATATAAGGTTATAACTGTCGAAACAAACAGTAGATTTACTTCCAATATCCGGATGGGAATAACTTTCAATTCGGGATATGGAAAACATGGGATACTCGTTATCGGGCATATGAGCGCTTCCGTTCTTCAGAGCTATATAATGAGTTTAGCTAGTGCCGGTGGTATCATTGGAGGGTTCATGGCAACCGGAACTACCGCACTTCTCTCTGAGGCAATAGGTATAATTTTAACATTGGCATCGGGAGCGTCCTTGGATGCCTTAATATACGAGGAGGTATAGGGGTGAAGCTTGGAAAAGTCATTATCGTCTCATTTTCTTTTTTGTTCAATTTTATTGTAGGTGCATCTTTTGGTGGCTTTATTATGCCGAATGTTGTTGTTCCACTTTTTGTATATTGGCTCTATCTAAAATGTACATCCCCTAAATCTGAATTAAAATCTTTGTTTATCGATATCCTGCTGATCTCCACAGCGAGTTTAGTGGGGTGGTACTTGGGGTCATCTTAGATTGTGGGGGTGTTAATGTGGAAACTTTCCGGAAGTTTATAAATTTCATTCCTTTATTTTGGGAAGCGCTTTCTCACTTAAGAACATATTTGTTATTGCTACTTGGAGCATGGCTAATAATGACTGGCTGACTTCTGCTGTTCTAGTATTTGCCGCAATAATCGGTGCTCTCTTGAAATTGTTTATTGTGTATGGAGGTTCGATGATTTTAATATCAATAGGATTAGTGGTCTTGTACAGGATAAAAATCACTTCATGGACTGAACATGTTGTTTCTTTTTACCCCCTGGGTATTGCGGGCCTTTTAAACTTTGTCTTATACTTTATGGAAGCTTCATTTCTTTTAAGAGAAATTGTAATGCTAATTGGATGGATTTGCTCATATTTTTTGTTAGCTAGGAGCATATCTAACAGGCTTGTAGAGAAATTGCCACTGGGACTGCACATTAATGTTGCTTTGTCTGGTGTGTTAATGCTATTTATTTTTCCTCCTGTTCTGTGATAAAGCCTCATGACAATGAACATACGACCATTCAGTATGATTACCTCAATATTCAATACAAAACTCCCTAGGGGTGAACTTCATGAAATGGAAACCATTGATGGCAGTTCTCATTGGACTGCTGATGGTTGGGGTAGTGAAAGTGCTTTGGCAGCTACTGGATATTTCAGTATTGGGTGTGGAAGTTGGGATGAACGATATCTTTTTATTTTTTGGGGCTATGGCCGCCGTAACCCCCTGGACTGTCCTGCTGGTTGGAATAGTGGTACATGTCAATAAAATTAAGTACCCATATTCTTCAGCTTTGAGTACAAGCGTGGCCTTTTTGCTTGGAGAGTATTTGGAGCACCTTTCGGATATCTTCTACTGGGTGACAAATTTTTGGCTTGGTGGACTTCTTCAGGAGATTAACTACCATGTTGATTGGCATAAAATTGTGGATTCCAGCGTTGTTATTCGGGGCATCTGTGATTGGGATACCGAGGGCGGGTTTTCAAAAATACAAAGAAACTCGGAGGGATACCAATGAGGACGGTCAGTAAATTGTTATCCTCTTAAACTAATCCTAAAGGCTCTACCGAGTTTGGAAACCTACTTTGAATCAACTATGCCACTCGCATTAGCTGGCATGACTGGATCAATACTAAGGCTTTTCTACAATGGTTAGGTGCCTTTTAGGATAATCGTGGAGCAGATAGCTCTAATGATAGGGTTAATCCCCGCTATGCCACTGCTGGGTAGAGGATTGAGCATCGGGAAGAAGTCCTGTTCACCTTGCGCTTTGGGAGGACTTTCAGTATTTTTGATCCGGACGTTTCTACTGTTCAGGGCCGGGTTGGCATTAGGATCCGAAGAAACGCTCGGCCTGAAGAGGCCGAGAGAATAATGAGATGAGGAAAAATTTACCTAACCCCACAGTAGCTCTAGACGGAGTAGCCGTAGTAGCCATTGGCAGAGTCATGAGGTAGAGCAGTAAGCTCAACCCATCCGTCGTACTGAACGTGCCTGTCCACCCAATCCCCCTGATTGCCTGTGTACTCGTGTATGCATGAGCCAGCAAACTTCGGAACGTAGACCCACCTGCCGGTTTTGCTTGATTATTGTTATCAAAAGCCTCATCCATCTTGTAGTTTTCACTTCGCAATCCTGCCCTTTCTGCGCCAACTTTTTAGCGGGTTTTAATGAGGTCCCTCAAACATTCCTGCCGTTGGCGGGGGTTATTGATTAGAGCTATGAGCTCCTGCTTTGAGCCGAACCTCGTTTCTACCGTCTCCTTTTGGCCATATTCGCCGAGGTCGAAGTGGTCGTATGGACCATAGTCCACGGAATAGCTGCCGCTCATGTCTTTACTCGCCGGCGGCAGCCATATTGCGGCTATGCCTGCTTGAGACCACTCAGGCACTTTAGCCCTTATTGTATCCCACTAGATTCCACCCATGGGCACATCTCAGTAGAAGGCCTGCATTATGACTCTGCCGTTTTCCAGTGTTTCCCCCTGGCTGGACTTCAAACAGGCTCATGGAAATCAGAACAGCTATCAAAACTGCAACGGCTGCTTTTCTGGCCATGATATCACCCCAAGTAAGACTGGTCACAATATATCACTGATGGTGAAATATTTAAGCTTTGCCACCAATGTGCATTAGTGAACGTAATTGCTCACTCACTGACGATGACAATGAAACTTCATGTTTTATCGGGAGGATAAAAAGAAGCTTCAGAACTCCACGAGCTTCTTTACTTCCTTGGCTTTCTCGCAGAGCTCGCAGCTTTGAAGGAAGACGAGCATGTTGAGAAGGTGGAAGAGCTCTATTTCCGTCAGATCCACCCCAGCTTGAGATACCCTCTTGATTATGGGCTGGGAGTTGAGTTCGATTTCGTTGAGTACTACTTTGATGAGGCGCTTCAGCTTTTCTCGATCCTTTATTCTGACTCCTGCCTTCTCGAGGATCTGGACGAGCTTCTCGGCCTCCACCTGGAGATAGGCCTCTCTGAACTCCTCCACACTCTCGTCCAGGTCTGACTTTATGAGGAACAGCCTCGCCACCCTAGTGTAAATCCTCTCGTTTCCGTCACTGTTGAGCTCCTCGATGAGTCCTGCGTTCTCGAGCATCTTCACATGTCGATAGACGGTTGTCCTGTCCTTTCCAAGGGCCTCGCTGAGTTCGTTAATCGTCATTGGGTGCTCCTTGAGGAGTTGCAGAATCCTGAATCGGGTTTCCTCCGAGAGTACTTTGACCTTTTCAGGTTCCGTGATAATGAGGACTTCCCTCACTTAATACTCCTCCAGCTTGTCCTGAGGCGTTTCGCCTTCTTCGACAATTTTCTTTCCGGCCGCGACCATGTCTATGCTGTGTACGACCCCGCCGAATTCCTCGATGGTTCTGACTATCTCCTCGTAGTCCAGGTTGTCACCGACCATTGTTATCTTGACGTTTTCGGTCTCTTTGTCTATTTCCACGAGGGTTATGTTGACCCCATCGACTCCCTCAAGTTCACTGAGTCCCAGGGCTAGCTCAGTCACTATCGGCTGGTGTGGTTTAAGCACGTCCAAAACGAGAAGCCTTATTCCCCTTGCCATAGTTCATCGCTTCCAGTTTCACTCTTACTTTTTAAGTATTTTCCCGAGTTTCTTGAGAAGCTCAATGGCTTCCTCGTCCCTACCCATCTTGGACATTGCCAGCCACTCTATAGCGTGGATTATGTCCTCGTTGGAGAACTCCTTCAGCCTCTCTTCGTTGGCTTCTATTTCGTTGGATATATCTGTCTTGTATTCGTGCTCCTTCCTGAGGAGTTGGTCCATTACATCCAGCAGCTCCTCGTCGTTGAACTCATAACCAAGGGTCTTGAATATCTCAAGCTTCGTTTTGAGCCGTGACCTGGCTAAGTAGCGGAGCTCCTCGTCGCCGAGGTAGAGGTTTATGTAGAAGGCATCCGCCGTCCTGCCGTAGTACTTCTCCACAAGGTTTCCCTTCATTTCGGTCCTCTTGACCTCAACGAGGCCAGCCTCTTTGAGCTTCTCGATATGATGGTAAATTGTCTGGGGTGTCTTTCCCAGAATCTCGCTGAGCTGGGAAATCGTCATTTCCCTGTTCCTTAACAGTCCTAATATCTTCCTCCGAGTATCTTCAAGCATCAATTTTATTATCTCTGGGTCAGTTATGACTTTAATCTTTGCCATCGCTCCCACCCAATTTAAACGTTCTAACGGTTCTTTGAACGTTCTGGCATATAACCCTTTTGCTTTCGGCGGTAGGTTTATATATGTCAAGGCTGCCCTCCACTTGAAAGATTTGCGGATAAAATATCCAATGGGTGAGTGGCATGGAGCGCAAGGAACTTGTCCATGGGATCATAATTTCGGCGGTTGTTTTGGGTTTTTATGTTCTCTCGAGGGTTTTAATGTCTGCTCAAATGTCTCTCCTTCTACTTGGTGTGGCTTTTGTTCTGTTCTTCACTGAGATAATCCCTATTGCATTTACCGCCGTCCTCGTCCCTGTGGTGCTCTCCGTAACAGGAATTCTTGACGCAAATACGGCCTTCTCCTATTTCGGTTACAAATGGGTCATAGTGTTCCTCTTTATGTTCATGGTAGGGGAAGGCCTCTTCAGGACAGGCGCGGCTCAAAAAATCGGTGAGCTTGTCGTCAGAATCTCCGGAACAAGCGAGGTTCGTCTTATGCTCTTCATTATGATAGTTACGGCAATCCTCAGCGGTTTTCTCAGCAACACCGCAACCACCGTCGCCTTACTGCCAATTGTCGTTGCTGCCTCTCGCTCGGCTGGAATAAGTCCCAAGCGAATGCTTCTTCCGCTGGCCTGGGCTGCTTCGCTAGGCGGAACTCTCACGGTCATTGGAACACCACCCAATGGAATAGTCAATAGCGTTTTAGAAGAGATGAGCCTTCAGCCTTTTGGCTTCTTTGAGTTTGGAAAAATAGGACTTCCTCTGACGATACTCGGTATAGCCCTGGCGGTAACAGTTGGAAGGAGGTTTCTGCCGAGTTCAGAAGCGTCATTCAGTGGGAGAGCTATCTCAGAACTCGAAGAGGTCCGGGAGGACAGAATGTGGATGGCGATAGTCATCTTCGTACTGACCATACTTGCCATGATGCTCAAGCTCCTTCCGTATCAGACGGCTGCAGCACTTGGGGCCGTCCTTATGGTGGCCTTTGGTATAATCTCTGCTAAAGAGGCCTTCAACTCCGTCAGTTGGACAACTGTCTTCCTCTTCGCTGGAATGCTCCCACTGAGTAAGGCGATGGAAGTAACTGGGGCAGCGGAGATGGTAGGAAAGGCCGTCACCGGCTATATTCACTCTCATTATATTCTCCTGCTGGCGATAATGGTTATAGCCTTCCTTCTCGGCAACAGCATGTCCCACACGGCTACAACAGCCATACTATCACCTTTAGCTGTGAGCATTTCCCAGTCTGCTGGTATAAGCCCCTACCCGCTCCTAATGGCGATAGCAATGACCTCATCAATAGGGTTCTGGACGCCGGTTTCAACGCCACCCAACACAATAGTCTTCGGCCCTGGGGAATATAGCTTCATGGACTACATAAGGGCGGGAGCAATAATAGAAATTCCTCTCTTCATAGCGCTCTACCTCATGATAATCTTCCTCTATCCATTTGATTTTTAGAGAGGGAAAACTTAAATAGAACTGACCGAAAAAATTTCGGAGGTGAATGAGATGGGAGCACCAAAACTGGACTTCATGTTTTACCCGAAAAGCGTGGCTGTTATAGGCGCTTCAAATGTTCCAGGAAAGGTTGGAAACTCGATAATGCGCTCGATAACCCTCAACTTCGATGGTAATGTCTACGCCGTCAACGTCAAAGGTGGTGAGGTTGAGGTCAACGGGAGGAAGTTCCCCGTTTACAGGAGCATTAAAGAAATTCCCGACGAGGTTGACGTCGCGGTCATAGCCGTTCCGGCCAAGTTTGCTCCTGATGTCCTCGATGAGTGTGGCGAGAAGGGCGTCAAGGGTGTGGTTGTTATTTCCGCCGGCTTCAAAGAGGCTGGAAACATAGAGCTTGAAGAAGAGCTCGTTAAGAGGGCTAAGAAGTGGGACATTCGCTTGGTTGGCCCCAACTGTCTTGGTGTTACCAACCTTGAGAACGGCTTCGATTGCAACTTTAACCCGCCGGAGAGGCAGGCGAGGCCACCCTTCGGAAAAATCGCCTTCATGAGCCAGAGCGGTGCCTTTGGAGCCGCTATTCTCGACTGGGCTGCCAACCACAGGATAGGTATGAGCAAGTTCATCAGCCTTGGAAACATGGCTGACTTAGATGAGAGCGACTTCATGGCTTATCTCGGCGAGGACCCCAAGACCGGAGTTATCACCGGTTACATCGAGGGCGTCAAAGACGGAAGGAAGTTCTTCGAGACGGCTAAGGAGGTTACTCTCAGGAAGCCCGTCATAATCCTTAAGGCCGGAAGGACCGAGGCCGGCGCTAAGGCGGCGGCTTCCCACACCGGCTCGCTCGCAGGTTCATACAAGATATACGAGGCTGTCTTTGAGCAGACCGGGGTTCTCTCGGCCAAGAGCATGAGGCAGCTTTTCAACTACGCCAAAGCTTTAGCCATGCAGAAGCCCGCTAAAGGCAACCGCGTCGCTATAGTCACAAACGGCGGCGGTGCCGGAGTCATGATGAGCGATGGCCTGCTTGAGCGTGGAATGGAGCTTGCCGAGTTCACCGAGCAGACTAATGAGCGCTTTAGGAAGGACATAGAAGAGGGCAAGCTCCCGCACCACATGAGCTACAAGAACCCGATAGACGTCATTGGCGACGCCCCGTCCAGCAGGTACGAGAGGGCCATGCGCTACGCCCTTGAGGACCCGAACGTTGACGTTCTTGTCGTTATCGCACTCTTCCAGAGTCCCGCTCTCGACGAGGGAATTGTTGATGCTGTTGCAAAGATGCAGGAATACGGCAAGCCTATAGTCTTCGTCGCTCCGGGAGGAGACTACCCGCACAAGATGGCAAGGAACATCGAGCAGAAGGGCGTCCCGGTCTACGAGACCGTTGAGGACGGAGTTGATGCCGTCTATGCCCTTGTCAGGTACGGCGAGTGGCTGAGGGAGAATGGAAAACTTTAAATTCTCTTCTTCCCTTTCCATTCCCATGCCCGGTGATTGTTTTTGGCCTTGGTGAAGCCTTCCTCTTCTGGTTGAGCTTAGCCCTGAGTTTCGTTTCCACTGGAACTGGAGGTGCTTTGAATGGACGAGTTTAAGGTTACCCCATGGGACGTTGAGGGTTTGGTGGACTACAACAAGCTGATAGAGGAGTTTGGAACGAGTCCTTTGACGGACGAGCTGCTTGAGAAGACCGCCCAGCTGACCAAGAGCGAGCTACCGCTCTACTTCAGGAGGAGGTTCTTCTTCTCCCACAGGGACTACGATAAGGTTCTCCAGGACTATGAGAGCGGAAAGGGCTTCTTCCTCTACACCGGGAGGGGTCCGAGCGGGCCGATGCACATAGGCCACATCATACCCTTCTTCGCGACGAAGTGGCTCCAGGAGAAGTTCAAGGTGAACCTCTACATCCAGATAACCGACGACGAGAAGTTTCTGTTCAAGGACAAGCTCACCTTTGAGGACACCAGGTACTGGGCCTACCAGAACATCCTTGATATAATAGCGGTCGGCTTCGATCCGGACAGGACCTTCATCTTTCAGGACAGTGAGTTCACCCAGATTTACGAGATGGCCATTCCGATAGCCAAGAAGATAAACTTCTCGATGGCGAGGGCAGTGTTCGGCTTTACCGAGCAGAGCAAGATTGGAATGATTTTTTATCCTGCAATACAAGCCGCTCCGACCTTCTTCGAGAAGAAGCGCTGTCTGATTCCAGCGGCAATAGACCAGGACCCCTACTGGAGACTGCAGAGAGACTTCGCTGAAAGCCTTGGCTACTACAAGACGGCAGCTTTGCACAGCAAGTTCGTGCCCGGTCTGATGGGTCTCGAAGGCAAGATGAGCGCCAGCAAGCCTGAAACAGCGGTTTACCTCACCGACGATCCGGAGGAGGCCGGCAAAAAAATCTGGAAGTACACCCTGACCGGTGGTCAGCCGACGCTCAAAGAGCAACGCGAAAAGGGAGGAAACCCCGAGAAGTGCGTCGTCTTCAAATGGCTGGAGATATTCTTCGAGGAGGACGACAAAAAGCTAATGGAGCGCTACCACGCCTGTAAGGCCGGAGAGCTGACTTGTGGGGAGTGCAAGCGCTACCTCATCAAGAAGGTGCAGGAGTTCCTCATTGACCACCAAAAAAAGCGCAAGGAGGCCGAAAAGCAGGTAGAGAAGTTCAAGTACACCGGTGAGCTTGCTAGGGAGCAGTGGGAGAGGAGCATCCCGGAGCCGCTGAAGGGTTGAGGCCCCAGTTTTTACTTCCTTTTCTAAAGTTTTTTGTACTTCTTTGGGTTTGAATTTTACTAGTGGGTAAAATGCAGAGGGCATCGCTTTTGGTCCCTCTTGTAGTCTTCATGGTCATAGTGAGCGGCTGTCTCGGGGAAAGCGGCACGTCAACGAGCACTTCCAGCCTTACCCCTTCCAGTAGAGCCTCCAATTTCGCGGTGCTATATCCGGAAAATCCTAGGATCGAAAACCTGACACCCGTGAGCGACGATCCCCTGTGGGATGAGCTCATCTCATCAACTTGGTTCAGCGCGGCAACCTGAGCATTGAGTACGATGGGGAACTGATACGCGGGCACTACGAGTTCGTGCTGAGCAATCTCTCGGAGAAGGTGATTTATTTCATGCTCTCCCACCTCAATGACAACCCGGGCTTCCTGAGGGTCAACCTCACGATTGAAGGCATCTCCATTGACTTCTCACGGCTTGACGAGCACAGGATAGTTGAGAAGCATGGCTATCTGTCCATCTACGCGGTGAGGTTCAACTCCTCGGAGGAAACCCTTCGCGGGGAGCTCACCTACGTGCTGAACTATAGCGCCTTCGTGGAATTAACCTACCACTACACCGGCTCGCCGCTTACTTGGTGGGAGATAAACGCGGTTTCCACCGGTCTGAACCTCTCATACTCTCTGCCCGATGGATACACCCTTGTCTTACCTGGCTACGGCTTCTTCAACTCCACCGGCCGGCTCAGCGGCCCTAAGCTCCTGTATGCCTTCGGTGAGGCGTTTATCTACCGCTGGGACATCGTTACCGAGAACTTCACAACGGCAGGCATCGAAGTTACGGCCTACATTCCGCATGAGAAGTACGACCCGGTTATCTGGCGGAAGATGAAGCGCTTAATAGCACTCTCCCTCGGACTGTACATCAACGTCACCGGCGTTGCACCGCTTGAGAATTTATCTGTGGTGTTTGAGCCCTACTACAACATCGGGCACGGCATGGAGATGCCGGAGGTCAATTCGGTTGTTCTGGGTGTCAGAGAGGGTTTTGGCGACCTTGTCCACTGCAACCTGGCATTTGTGTTCTACGATTGCCCACATGTGGTTCGCCGGCTACGTAAAGCTCGGCTACCTCGACGAGAGCTTCGCCACTTACTTCCAGATGCTTGCCACCACCCACTACGCGCTTGCGAGCTACATTACCATATTTGACCACATAGAAGACTTCGTTGCCGAATACGGCACATCCAGACCGACTATTTCCGAGCCTCTGAAGCTATGATTTAGTAGGCGCTATTCTCTCCTTTTGTCTTTTTCTTCCATCAAAGAGCCGCATATTTTCGGGACTTTTGGCATTTCATGAAAATTTTTTCACAAAGAAATGCATTTCTCTGTCCATTCGTGTTCATGTGTGCAGTTGAACGCTGGGATAAAATTCATCCGAGTCTTGATTTTTCTAACGACAAAACGTATTAGGTCCGAAGATCTATCATCTAACGGAGGTGGTGTGAGATGAAGAAAAGTGAAGCCCTCGCCGTGCTTATCGGTACTCAGATAGGTGCCGGCGTCCTCGGCCTGCCATATGCCGCCAAGAGCGTTGGTTTGATTCCCGCTGTAGTTGTGCTCATCTCGGTAATGGTGCTCATGCTTTTCACCGCGAGGGTCGTTCTCGACTTCTCGGCTAGGATGAAGGGTGCCCAGCTTAGCACGATAGCCAAAAGAACCCTCGGGCGTGGCGGCGGTCTGCTCATGTTTGTGAGCGTCACGGTGATGAGCTTCGGCGCGCTCTTGGCATACATCGCCGGCATGGGTAGCGTCTTCGCGAGCCTCTTCGGGGTTAGTGAGACTCTGGGAGCACTAATATTCTGGGTTCTTGCCTCCCTGGTAATATACCTTGGTCTCGAGGCGAGTGGAAAGAGCGAGCTTGTCATGAGTCTCGTCATGCTCTTCCTCTTTCTCGCGGTCGCGGTTATGCTCCTGCCCCGTGGAAGGCTTGAGAACGCCCTATACATGAGCGACAGCGGTCTGTGGGCGATTGTGGGTGTTTCAATCTTCGCCCTTGGCTGCCATACCGTCATCCCCGATGTCTACAAGGGTCTCGGGAGCTACGAAGAGACGAAGAAGCTCCTTAACTGGGCCTTCGTGATCCCAACGGCTATCTACGCACTCTTCATGGCATCTTTCCTGCTGGTCTTTGGCACCGAAACGCCCCAGATAGCCACGCAGGCTCTTGAGAGCATCTACGGGAGAACTGGGCTTATAATCGGCAACCTTATACCTCTCTTCGCAATAACGACCAGCTACATTGGAATAGGACTCGCCCAGCTGAGCAACGTTGAGGAGTACCTGAGGATGGACAGGAAGCTTGCCTGGGCCCTGACGGTTATTCCGCCGCTGGCGGTTTACCTTTCGGGCGTTGGTGACTTCGTGAGCGTTCTTGGAATCGCCGGAGACACTGGTGACCTGATGGCCTTCATCGTGCTGCCTATGGCCATATACATAGCCGACAGGCTTGGTCTGGCGTCAATCGAGAGAGAAGCGGAGGCTAGATACGGCTAAAATACTTTCAAACTCCATTCTCTTTTTTCAAGCCCTACCGTGAGCTTCTAGCCTGGAATCCCGATACGGGGGATGTGGCTTTTGCGGGCATGACTTTGATGACTTGGAGTCATATCACGGTGTGCTGGTGAATTCCTTGGGAAGCCTTAAATTCCCTTCGTATAACTCCCGCCGGTGGACCACAGTGCTTCGCCTTCCATTCCGAGACGGGTTTTACGAGGTAAATCCTACTAAGATAGTTGCTCTGGCCAAAAACTACGCCGAGCACGCCAAGGAAATGGGGAGCGACGTCCCAGAGAAGCCAGTCTTCTTCCTAAAACCGCCCTCCGCGCTCATCGGTCCGAACTCGATGATACTCCTCCCTCGGATGAGCAAGCGCGTTGACCACGAGGTAGAACTGGCGGTGATCATCGGCAAGAGGGCGAAGAACGTTCCAGCTAAGAAAGCCATGGACTACGTCCTCGGCTACACGGTACTGCTCGACATAACCGCTCGCGACATTCAGGCCGAAGCGAGGAAGAAGGGCCTTCCATGGACAATAGCTAAGGGCTTTGACACCTTCGCCCCGGTAGGGCCAAGTGTGGTCGATAAGAGAGAGCTCGACCCGAGCGACCTGGAAATAGGCCTGAAGGTCAACGGCGAAGTTAGGCAGCTCGGAAGGACGAGCGAGATGGTTTTCAAGATCCCAGAGCTGATAGAGTACATTTCAAGCGTGATGACACTCGAACCGGGCGACATAATAGCCACGGGGACCCCAGCTGGCGTTGGCCCCCTGAGGCACGGGGATAAAGTCGAGGCCTGGATAGAGGGCATCGGAACACTGGAGGAAGATGTGATAAGCGAGGGCTCGGTACTGTGCTGAGAAACTTTTTGTTTTTTCTTACCTTTCTGATGGTGTGAATGAAGCGCGCCTTGCCTTTCTGTTCATCCTCACTGTTCTGGCATCTGGATGCCTCAAGGGCAGAAACTTCGTCTACGTCAAGGGAAAGACCCTCGCCAGAGGGCACCAAAAAGTACGTCTTCTCTGGCTCCCTGAATCTGAGCATGAATCTATACTCCAGCCCCAGTTGAGGTTAGTTTCGGAAAACGGCAGGTTTCTAAAGGACTTTGGAACCCGAACCACGTCGATACCGTTGTGGAACTCCTCGGGAGAAAGTGGTTCGTGGTGATTCATAACCCGGGAGATAAGACGACTTCCTCGACATGGTGATAAAATAGGAGGTATGTATCGAACTTCCTTCGTGACTTTTTGAATTCCGCCCGATTTTATTTCGGTTCTGTCCCTCCAACTGACTATCATTCGTTTGTTTTCTTCATTGCTCAAATGTTATTCGATACTCCATGACGCAATGTGCGCCGGTGTCTATTTGAACATGCCACTGGTGAATCCTTATTTCTAAAATACCAAAAACTGCCATGAAGGCTTAATATAGCTGTTTATTGTTTTTAAATTCTCGTCTTTGAATTTTAGCGTTCTGACAAACTTTATATTTCAAAAAAAGCAATATCTTTTCCTTAAACTCTTCGTACCAATGTGAACATGGATGTTCATAACTGTGCAGGAGGTTGGGAAATGGGTGGAGAAAAGGGAACCTATCGCGAAGTCACGCCCGCTGCGATAGTACTCGGCGTGATCTGGGGCGCATTCATGGCTGCGAGCTTCACCTACGCCGGAATGATTATGGGATTCACCTCCGGCGGCTCTGCAATAGCCGCTATAGTCGGCTGGGGAACCTCAAAGGACTGCTCAAGAAGGGAACCATCGTCGAGAACAACATTGTCCAGACAATAGCCTTCGCAGTCAACTTCTCTGTCTCCGGAGTCATATTCACCATACCGGCGCTCTACATAATGGGTCTCAACGAGGAAATCAATATGCCCTACTTTTTCATCGCGGCGGCTGCCGGAGCGATACTGGGAATCACCTTCATAATCCCACTGAGGAAGCAGACGATCGAGATAGACCGCCTCAGGTTCCCGACGGGAACTGCAGTTCTCGTCCAGCAGTTTCCCATCCTCGGCCTTCCGGAGATAATCCCGGAGTACGTCGACCTCGGCTCTATCCTTCACCTGCCCTCCTGGGTCAACTTCACAATAGCGCTCTCCCTTATGGTCCTCGGAATGGGACTCATAACCGGAAGGAATGGTATCATAGTCCTTGCCGGTGGAGTGCTCTCCTACTACATCATCACCCCACTCGTCAAGGCCCTTGGATGGATTCCAAGTGATGTCACCGACGGTGCGATAAGCTCCTTCGTCTACGCCAACATGACAAGGCCCCTCGGTATCGGAATGCTCCTTGGAGGCTCCATAGCTGGCCTCATACTCTCGCTTCCAATCATAGTCGTCGCCATCAAGAGCATTGCTGGAGCAGCAAGCTGGGCTCAAGGGCTAGGAACGAGGAGCTTCCGATAAGCTACCTCTACGCTGGGATTGTCCTGGCGTTCCCCCTCCTGCTGGTGACGACCTACCAGCTTGGAGACCTCGGCTTGGGCAGGAGCCTGCTCACAGCACTCGTCGGCGTCGCGTGGATTTTCGTCGCTTCGCTCCTCGTTGTAATGTCTACTGGAATGACCGACTGGAGCCCGGTTTCCGGCCTCTCGCTCGTGTTGGTCATGATACTCCTCTACCTGACTAACAAGAACGTCCCGCTCACAATACTCCTTGGCGCCACCGTCGGAGTTGCCATCTCCGGAGCAGCTGACATGATGCAGGACCTCAAGACGGGCCACCTCTTCGGAGGCATTCCATCAAAGCAGCAGAAGGTCGAGCTCCTCACAGCAGGGATAGGGCCGATAATAGCCCTGACCGTCGTTGGTCTCATCTGGAAGGCTTACGGAATAGGAAACGAGATGGTTCCGGCGCCACAGGCAATGGCCCTCAAGTCGATGGTCGAGGCCATCCTCGGAGGAAACGTTCCGGTGGACAAGTTCATCGCCGGTGGAATCCTCGGCTTCGCCCTTTCGATGAGCGGCATTCTAGGACTTGGAGTCCTCGTTGGACTCTCGATGTACCTGCTGATGCTTTACATCATCCCCTACGGAATCGGCTGTATAGTCCACGAGGTCGCCAAGAGGAAGAAGGGACACGAGTTCATTACGGAGAAGGTCCTCCCAGTTGCAGCAGGTCTGATGGTGGGAGAGGCCGCGATGACCCTCCTGTTCGCGGTCCTCACCGTGCTGGGGTCCTTCACCCATGAGGTGATGGAAATGAAGAAGCTCATAGGCAACGTCATACTCATCATTGGTCTCGTTGGGGAGCTATCACGGCTGCCAGGATACCGCCAATGTTGAGTAGCCTGGCGGTTTCGCTCGGCGTCATGGCCATTGGCATAGTCCTGAGAAGGCAGGGTGCCAAAGAGGAGCTCCACAGAGCTGCCCAGAGCGGAACTGGCGGCGTCAAGGAGCTTGAAAGACTCCTCACCGAGAGTCTCTCAAGGCTCGAGGCCATAATAGACGGCCCAAGGGAGAAGGTTCTCAGTGAACTCACCGCCATACTGGAGGAACTCGAAGAGTTCGCGGAGAAGGCCCAGCCTCTCAGGATAGAGGGCCTCATGACCTATGGAACCATAATGACGGTCTTCAGCAGGGGTGAGAGGGCCCTCAACAGAGCCTGGAGCGCCTTCGCCGACGGCTATGAGGAGGGAAGGAAGTACCTGCGCTTTGGCTACGAGGATCTGAAGGGGACCCTTCAGGCTATCAAGAGCCTGAGGGTCTGACTCTCTTTCCTCTTCTTCTTAGCTGTTATTTATGTCCTTTTTGGGAGCAAAAAGCTGTGGGTGGTTTTGGCTCTTTAGAAAGATTGGGGATAGTTATTCAACAACGTAGGTGTGCACCATTAATCCACCGTGCCCGATGAGCCTGCGGTGGACAATCTTGAAGCCGTTCTCCCCTATCGCCTTTTCTATGGCCCTCTTCTCCGTCGTTATGAAAACGCCGCGCTTTTCAAGAACCTTGGCCAGCTCAGCAAAGAACTCCCTGTAGAGCCGTGGTATCATGCTTTTCCTCCCGATTTTGAGGCCGTAGGGCAAGTTGCTCACCGCAAAGTCAACGCTCTCAACGTATTCGCTCAGCTTCGTCGCATCGCCGAGTATAAATTCTATCCTGTCGTAAACTCCAGCGGCCAGTGCGTTCATCTCGGCCCCATGGAGGTGCTTTCTGTACTTCTCAAGGCCAATTATTTTGCCTCCGTAGCCTCCCAAAGCCAGCTCTATCGGAATCGTTCCACTTCCGCAGAATGGATCAATGAACGGTCCGCCGTCGGGTTCTGCAAGCTCTATGAGCGCGCTGGCTATGCTGGCCTTGAGGTGTGCTGGGTGGTCGTAAACTCTCCAAGGCCTCTTGTGGAGGGAAGAATCGCCGGTGGTGTCTATCCCGAGGAAGAATACTTCACCAACCAGTTCCGCTCGGAAGATAACCGCTGGATGGTCGAGGTTAACCTTTGGCGTTCCGTATCTGCTCAGCCTGTCAAAAATTGCCTTTCCGACGGTTTTTGCTATATCGACACTGGTTATCTTGTGTTCTCCTTTCCTGAAGGAGCGAACCGCGAAGCTCTCACTGACCTTGATGTATTTTTCCACCGGAAGGGAAGCCACGAAGTCTTTGATTCTCTTCAGCGCGCTCTCTGATTCTTCCTCACTTATTCCTTCGAACCTCTCGCTCGCTATCTCAACTATGACGCGGTGGAGCAGTCTTGAGCGTTCGTTTAAATACGTCGCAACGCTCAGCTCCCTCTTTCTGCCCTTTTCGTCGGTGTAGAAGGCCTCGCCTACCTCGGCCAGGACTCTACCCTCTACACCCAGCGGCTTCTCCTCCACTCGAAACTGAGCTCCAAGCTGGCTGAGAAGGTTCTCCACTTCGGCCTTTGTCAGATACTCAATCCCCTGGGAGGTCGTGAGTAACAGCCTCATCTTTCATCACTCCATTATCACAACAACACCCTTCCACTTCTTTCCGAAGCACTCGCTCGCTATGACTTGATTTCCTGTGAGCTTTTCAAGGAGCTTTATTCCGACGTCGCACTTCTTGAAGCCCGTCGCTATTCCAACGGTGAAGCCCTCTATCTCCTTTACCCCAACGCGCTTCGTGTTGTCGAGCTTTTCCCTCAGCTCTTCGCCGTATTTCCAGAGTATCCTCCTTGGGTCGAGGAGCAAATCCTTCTCGATGCCGTCAAGGACATCCTTGAAGTCCCAGACGAACTCTTGGCCTTTCTCTTCCTCCTTTCCAAAGAGGGTGAACCTTCCTGTCTGCCACTCGCGGAGGAGCCAGCGGGCAGTTTCCTCAAGGTCAATCTCGCCACCCTTCCTGATTATACCCTTGCGCTTTCCTACCGCCCTAAGGATGTCTTCTTCGCTGGAAAAGTCTTCAATGCCAAACTTCTCCGTTAGCGCCTCCTTTCTCGTCTCCAGGATTCTGCCGATGAGCTTCAGTGCCGGCTTAACGGGTTCCTCTATCTTATCTGCCGGAAAGCCTCCTTTGATGACTAGCTCGTCGAAGTCGTCTATCGGCACGACGCCCGGAGAATCTAGGAGCCATATTTTCTTGCTGAGCCTTATCAGCTGCTTCCCCTTCGTGTAGCCGGGAATGGGCGCGGTTCCTACAGCTTTCTTTCCCTTTAGTGTGTTGATTATCGTGCTCTTCCCGACGTTTGGGTAACCTATTAGGGCCACCTTTACCCTTTCCTGCTCGTCCAAAAGCTCTTTCGCAAGTTTTTTGATCTCTCTCCTGAGTATCCCAGTTCCTTTCCTATCGCGGGCTGATATAAAGACCATCGGAAGCTCGCTCTTCCGCTTATATTCTTCGGCCCATTCTTTGGGAACCAAATCAGCCTTGTTCATAACGATGAGGAGCTTTTTGCCTTCCTCCTGGACGAGCTTTTCCAGCTTTCTGTTCCTCGTTCCTATCGGGTCTCGGGCATCTACTACCTCGATGATTATGTCGGCCTCACCTATTACTTCTCTCACAACCCTCCACGCTTTCCTCTGTTTCATCTCGCACCACCGTCATCTCGAAAATCACGGTTCCACCATCGTGTACGGCGGCCGGGGTCAGGGCACTGCACGTAGGCTTTCTCCCCCTTACCGAGGCCAAGTTCCTTGGGCTTAATGCCCTTTCGTAGTACAACTATGTACGGCAGTAGCGAGGCAAGAGCATGCGTGCACACAGCATCGGTCTCCTCTAGGTTGATGGTTGGGCCGTCAATCACGATTTTGTCTCCGGAACTAAAAACGGGACATTTCCCCGAATTTCCACTACTAGAATCCCTAACTGCTCCATACTACCACCGAAATCTAAATAAAGCTTGGGGTTCAAAAAACTATCTGATAGGAGAAGCTTATGATAACGGTTGATGGTGGTGCTCAACGTGTCCGAGGATATTGAGGCGAAGATTCGCCGTTTGAGAGAGCTGGGCAAGGCCAGTGCAGAGCCCGATGCTCCAAAGGTAGCTAAACCCCCAATCAAAAAACCCCCTAAAAAGCCCCGCTCCATCGGGAGCATTAGAGAAAGGGAGAAGAGGAAAAAAATTCTCACTGGTGCGGCTATTGTTATAATTGTTATTCTTGTACTCTCTGTGGGAGCTTACGTCTATATTCAAAACCGTGCCGCGGAGAAGCTTGCTCAGGCGAAGAATGAGAAACTGGCGGAGGTCAACCAGTACTTCCAGGGGGAAATAATGAACAGCACTATTGGTCAGCAGACCAAGCAACAGCTGATAAACGAGATTAATTCTGCCCAGTCGGTTGATGAAGTAAATGCTATAGACGTTGCAGCTGCCTATCAGAAAGCTTGGCAGGGATATCAAGCCTACCTGGAGGAGCAGCGGCGCTTGGAGTATGAGATGCAACTCAACCAGACCAAGCAAGAGAAAATAAGGCAGATAGAGCTCGAGTTCCAGCCACTTCTTTCGATGCCTCTTCCGGATGACCTCAAAAAGAAAGTTGTGGATTCCATGAAGAGCCTCGAAGAGCAGGTTGCGATCTCCACCACGATAGAGCAGGTTGATTCTATCACAGTGGCTCCGTATCTCCTTGAACTATGGAAAGATTATTACTACTACATAATCGACACTATACCGACCCAGAGTGTCATACTGGAGAAAGGTACTACAAAGAAAATCGTTACAAAGGCCGAGGCCAAGTCCATTCTTGGTGGAATACGGGATTACAAGGAGCTCATTCAGTACAAAATTTACAAGGTTGAGTTCGTTGATATCGCTCTTGTCCTCTCGAGGGATAGGATAAACGGTGCCTTCCTAGCTCCGGGCGACAAAATAATGATATTCGCCAAGAACAGCACCAGCACACTGTTCCAGGAGATTGTAGACGAGGGTTATGTCGAACTCGTCCTCTTGCCAACAGAGGCTGGAGCCATATCCGTCAACGAGGCCCAGACCCAGACCAGCTCCTCGAGCACTTCCTCGTCTACCCAGTACACTGAGGACCACACCACTACTTACACTCCAGGAGACACCTCTATAACCAATGGACAGGCCATCAGCGACGTTTACAGCAACACTCAGACCGCTAGCCAGAGTGCTTCAGCCAGCTACAGCTATACCGTTGACCTCACTGAGATCCTCAAGGCAATAGCGGCAGGAAAGATACAGGCCAGCGAGGACGTCAAGGAGCAGCTGAGGAACTATGGGTGGGAGATAGTAGACCTCGAGAAAGAATCGGGCATGCTCGTGCTCGATCCAAACACCCAGTTCCTCGTCATCGTGAGGGTCCCATCCATCTTCGTGCCCGACATCCTCTCCAACCAGCAGTATATCTACATCGCGAAGGTCGCGACCTGAGGTGAGGAACATGAAGCGCCTCGCAGTGCCTCTCTTTATTCTTTTGTTAGCTTCGTCTCTAGTCAGTGCAGCGACCTACGATCTTCCCGGGGACAACTACAATAACATCGGCATAATGGGCGAAGTCACGATAAATCTGAACGTTACTATTGTCAACACTGCTCCCTTCCCGAAGTTCATTATACTCAACCCGCGCTATGAATTCACGGTCTACAGGCTCGACAATACCGAAACGATGAACGCGTTCCTCCTGGGGGGTAATGTGGTTCACAACCTATCAAACATCCAAAAGACAACCCTCAACTACTATACCGGCTTCTGGATACTCCCCTATGAGACGGTCGTCGTGAATTTTAGGATAACCTCTCACTATCCCTACATTGTTCCCACCACAGACTATCAGACTATCTGCGGAGATCGGGCTAAAATAACATCCGTTGAGTACAATGGAAGCCAGGTTACCGGGGTCATAGAGGACTTGGATGACATCTCGGTGTTGAGCTGTGGTGTCATGTACCCGCAACTCATAAACACTCCCAAGGTCTTATACCTGAGGAGCATGTTCCCAATGGTTGATGGACATATCAGGATCCTTAAGTACGATGGAACGGTCACTTTCCGCCTCACCAACGTTCCGAATCAGGCGGGGCTGTTTAACACGTTCTTTGCCGCATCGATACCAGTTATCTTTGATGGTGCTGAAATGTACGATTTTGTTCCTAACTATACCATGACCTACAAGGAATACTTGGAGAAGTTTATCTGGGAGTACAGGGGTCTTAATCCTCCCCAGAGGACTTCACAGCCACAGCCCCTTCCTCCTATGCCAGGAATGTTCCAGCTCTCAAACACTCTCATAAGTGGAGTCTCAGTTTGGGCTCCCCAGGTCACCGTTCCACAGTCCGAGGAGTTTGACTTCCCTGTGTGGATAATCTTCATGAGCAGTAATATTGATATAACCTATCACGTTAGCTGGAAGAACGAGGGACGGTGAGAGTTGGTGCTGGGGGAGAAAAAGAAGAAAGGCCTCTCATGGATAGATGAGATACTTAACGAGGAGGATGATCTCCTAGAACACGTTCTTGGGGGAAATAAGAAAGAAGATGAGAAAGAATCTCCCCCCTTTATTAAGGAAGGGGGAGGAGTAGACTTAGGGGAGATTCTCAGTACCCCCACTCCGGAGGAAGCAGTAGAAAATAGACCAACCGGCGCCGAAGTTTTGGGTGAGATACTGGCTAAAGAGACTCCACCAGAGAAACCCAAGTCCCTAGAGAAAGCAAAACCTAAGGTTCCGTCGACCCTTCAGGATATACTGGGGACATCGGCCCGTATTGAAGAGAACACCTATGCAGGAAGGGCTAAAGTCCTTGACGCCTACGGTAACGTTCGTATCCTCAAGGTTAAGGGTGAAGCTGTCCCAATATATGAGATAAAGCTGCCCAAACTAAGTCGTGAGGAGGAAGAGCTTCTCAGGCAGGTAAGGGAAAGGGCAATAACGGAGCTTCAGATAGACCCCACGCATTCCCAGACCTCGAAGAGCGCCGGCGGGTATTCATGAACGCCGTTAGGAAGATAATAAGGGAGGTGGCACCTCACTTCTCTGAGGGTAAGATCGAGATACTCACTGAGATGATCGTCCAGTCGATGATAGGCTATGATAAACTCGATCCGCTTGTCCGCGACGACAATCTTGAGGAGATAATGGTAATCGGAACCAACAGACCCGTTTACGTCTGGCACAGACGTTTTAACATGTGTAAGACCAACATAGTGTTCCCCACAGACAAGGAGATACTCAACATAATCGAGCGCATTGCTAGAGAGGTTGGTAGGAGGATAGACCAGCAGAGCCCGCTTCTAGATGCCCGCCTGCCTGATGGAAGCCGTGTGAACGCTACCATACCCCCCATAAGTCTCGATGGACCCACCATAACCATCCGTAAGTTTAAGAAAGATCCACTCACGATTATAGACCTCATCAAGTACGGAACTATGAACACTGACATAGCAGCTCTGCTATGGATATTCGTTGATGGCCTTGGGGTCAAGCCGGCCAACGTACTCGTCGCCGGTGGAACTGGCTCGGGTAAGACCACTACCCTGAACGCCATTGGAATGTTCATCCCGCCGAGCGAGCGCGTCATCACGATTGAGGATACCGCGGAACTTCAGCTCCCGGTTGAGCACTGGGTCAGGCTTGAGACCAGACCACCGAACCTCGAGGGCAGGGGAGAGGTAACAATGGATGACCTCGTCAAGAACACCCTCCGTATGCGTCCGGACAGGATTATCGTCGGTGAGGTTCGTGGTCCCGAAGCGAGAACTATGTTTACTGCAATGAACACGGGTCATGATGGATGTATGGGAACTATCCACTCCAACTCCGCGAGGGAAACCATAATACGTCTGGAAAGTCCTCCGATGAACGTTCCGAGGATCATGATTCCAGCCCTTGACATCATCCTAATGCAGGTTAGGTTTCACAGCAGGAAGAAGGGAACCCTCAGGAGAATTACTGAGATAGCCGAGGTCACTGGTATCGAAGGAGAAAACGTTCAGCTCAACAAGCTCTACAAGTACGACCCCGCAAAGGACGACCTCGTCCCAACTGGGGTTCCGAGCAGGACTCTGAACGACTTGGCCCACCATACTGGAATGAGCATATCTGAGCTTGAGTTGGAGAAAGAGAAGAGGAAGATAATCCTTGACTGGATGATTGAAAAAGGCATCAGGAGCATTGAGAAGGTAGGGTACTACCTAAGGCAGTTTTACATTGACGAAGAAGCTCTGTTCAAGAAGATTGAATCCGATAGTAACGTCGAAACTAGCAGGCAGATTAGGAATCTGATTTAGGGTGATGATCGTGGGCATTGTTAGGGCTTTCGCTGACTTTCTGGAAAGACTGGGTGGAAAGACCATAGAGGTTGCGGAGAAGCCCATTAGAAGGGTTCCCGAGGGAAAGAGCGTTCAGGAACGATTGAGGGTACTCAAACAGCTTCAAAAAGAACTTAAAATGGAGAGAGAATTCGTAGAGACAGAGGAAGAAATAGAAGAAATCCTCGAGTGGAGAAAGCAGGAAATTCGGAATCCCTTCTCGGAGAGGCTCGCAGAGGCTGTGCTCCGCTATTTCACGGGTCCAGTTGAATCTCTCACCAACTCCCTCAAGGGCCTGGATCAGGATCTCTACCGTGCCAACATTCTTATGCCCAAGGATAAGTATGTCGCCCTCATGCTCAGTGTTGCGGTATTCGCGGGAATATTCGGATTTCTCTTCGCGTATCTCTTGTACATACCGGTAGATACTTCCCTACTGGTGGGTCTCTTGGGTTTTGTCGGTGGATTCATATACATGAGGCAGTATCCAAAAATGGTCTGGAAGCGTAGGGTAATTGAGGTTGAGAGGGCAATGCCGTACGCGCTCAGGCACATGGCTTCCCTCCTGAGTGCTGGTGTTGGCATCTCCGAAGCGATACTCTCCGTTGCTCGTGCTAATTACGGTGTTATCTCTGAAGAATTTGAGCTTATAATCAGGGATATGAGAACCGGCTCCTCTTTTGAGGAGGCACTTTCCAAGTTCGATGAGAAGATGGGTTCGGAAACCGTTAGTAGAGTTGTTAAGCAGATACTTAGGGCTGTAAAGTTCGGTGGAAACCTCTCGGAGATCCTATACAAGCTGGCCGAAGATTTTGCCTTTGAGTACAGAATGAAGCTGGTAGAGTACGTCCAGAAGGTCAATGGTATAGCGTTCATTTACATGTTCATGACGATAGTTATGCCGACGATGTTCGTTGTTGGAATACTGGCGGGTTCGGTGATGGCTCAGGCTCTCATAATGCCGATAGAAACCCTTGCGGTGATTCTGCTGTTCGCCTTCCCAACACTGTCTTTCATAATAGTCAACATGATTAAGAAGGGCGAGCCGAGGTGAAAGCAATGCCCCGAGGTATATCTTCAATTTCAACTAAACTCGTTGAAAAGCTTCTTCCAGAGAAGTGGCTGAAGCGTTATGAGGTGCTCGTATACTCCGCTGGAATAAACTTCCTAGCTGCTGAGTACCTCGTTGTTTCGTTTCTTGTTGGGATAATCGTTGCCCTCATAGTTGACATGTTCTTCACCGCAGCATACGCGGCCGTTGCGTTTTTGGCGCTGTTTTTTGGAATGGCGTTTGGCTATCCCCACTGGAAGATAAACAAGCGCATTGAAGAAATGGAGAGGATGCTTCCAGATGCCTTCTTCTATCTTGCCAGCTCTCTGAAGGCTGGTATATCCTTCTCTGAGGCCCTTGAAGAGCTTACTACTACCAAACTCGGGGCACTAACTGAGGAATTCAAAAAGACAGTGGCAGAAATAAAGAAGGGCCGCTCCACGGCCGACGCCCTCAGGGCCTTTGCCGTAAGGAACAGGAAGTCCACGGTTATATACAGATCCATAATGATTATAATTGAGGCCCTTGAAAGGGGTGCCCCGATGAGCGATGTCTTGGTCTTTGTTGGAAACGACGTCAGGGAAATACTCAGAATCAAGCAAGAGCGCAAGGCATCAACTGGCATGCAGGTGATGTTTTTCATAATTACCAGCGGAGCGATAGGCCCGCTGATCCTCGGAATAGTCTCGCAGGTAATGAAAGCCATGAGCATTGGGGAGGTCACATTTCCGATAGATACTATACAAACGATACTGCTTGGATTTGTTATCCTTCAGGCGATAGTTTCCGGCCTGGGAATAGGCGTCATACGAGAAGGAACGTTTTCAGCAGGCCTGAAGTACAGCCTGCTGCTCGTGGTCATGGGTGTTGTGGTCTTCAAGGGAGCTTCAAGCTTCCAGCTCGGAGGTTTCTGATTCCTCTGCCTTTTGTATGTCCACGATCTTGACCTCAAAGATGAGGGTTTTGCCCGCGAGCGGGTGGTTGAAGTCGAGTGTAACGTTTTCTTCGCTGACCTTTGTTATCTTGGCGATCCCCGAGTCGGTCATAACATACATTCCCTGAATTGGTTCTATGCCCACGTTTGAGAACTCGGTTATCGGCACCTCTATGATAAGTTCAGGGTTCGGCATCCCGTAGCCCTTCTCAGGCGGTATCGTGATGGTTTTCTTTTCTCCGATTTCCATTCCAATAAGGGCCTCATCGAGGCCGGGAATTATCTCACCGACGCCGACATTAACGCCGAGGGGTCCATATTCCCTATCCTCGACATATATTCCATTTTCCTTTGCAACGTCCTCGTAACTCGTGTCAAAAATCTCTCCAGCCTCAAACCTTCCGATATAATTAAACACTACAAAATCTCCAACTTCTACTTTCATTTCTTTCAACTCCAAAAGTGCCTTCAGGGGGAGTGGACTTACATCCTTTATAATGGTTTTGGTTGTAATTTTAGTAAAGAAGCGAGATAATGTATATATGGAATAAGCGAGTTAATTCTAATGAGGTATAGGAAATGGGACATCTCTCAGATAGACTCCAGGAGGAGTATAGGGATCTCCAGATCAAGGAGGTTTACGCCACAAAGCTTGGAGGCACAGACATTGAGATCCTTGAGGTCTCGAAGGATGAGCAGAAGTTTATAGCTATGTTTCAGAGCCGACTTCTCAAAGATGGTATCTTCCAGTGGTCTCTCATAATAACAAGCGCAAACAATACGAGAACCATTAAAGGTCTGGATCCAACGGACGGCATAAAACTTGCCCTTAAGTCGAGCATAGACGCCATGATAGCTGGGATGAAAGAGTGAACCTCTATCAACGTCTAAAAATTTAGACAAATAGGGGCTACTCCTCGGGCAGAATGTAGTAGACGTAGTGCGGTCTATTGGTTATCTCATCGATAAAGACGACCGTCCCTGTCTTAGGAGGCTTGAGGTAGTGGACTTCGCCCTTCTTTGTCGTTACCGCTGCGAAGGCATCTCCCGTTCTAACACGATTGCCCACGTTGGCTATCAGCGTTTTGCTGAACCCCTCAACGGGAAGTAGAAGTAGCTCGTCACCTTTCTTCAGATATATCCTCGTCCTGCCATCGGGAAGGGCGAGAACGGCATCCACCTCCATCCTGCCCTCGAGCCTGTCCACGTAAAGGTAGAACCTGTCGTAGACTTCCTTGGCGAGGAACTTGGCCTTCTCGATGTCGACGAACTCTGGAACGCTCTCACCCTTCCTCAGCCAGACCTCAACATTGTCCATGATGATGAGGCAGTCCCTCGAAGCCTTGTTGTTTTCGATACACCCCTCCTTGGGGACTTCAACGTAAAGCTTTGGCATCCTCTCCATACATATCACCTGACCTTTACCTAGGGGTAAAAGTTTTTAAACCTGCCTTCCATACTGCCCCCGATAAAAATGTCCACCAGGGTAAAATTTCTAGCTTTCTTTGGACTGCTGTTTTCATTGATGACCCTTATGCTCAACTACGGCGCTACAACCTCTGAGGTTTCTAAGGGAAATGAGGCCAAATTTACAGGCATTCTCCTCGTTCTTCTTGCACTGGTGGGTCTTATAATTATCATTGAGGTTTTCCTGAGCTGGAGGGATATTCCCCAGAAGAGAAAGAACCTGTACCGCTTTAATGAAGCTCTTTATTATATCCTCTGGGCACTGAGCGCGGTTGGGGTCGTCTTTATATCCTACGGCATCAAAAACATGAGGATTCAGCCCCTTCCAATCAACGCATCCAACAACACCTCCTCAGTAGGAACAGTCACCGCTCCGACACCGGTTTACCACAACTCAACCCTTACCCCCGGAAACGAGATGTTTCCCACTACGTTTGCTCTCTATCTTGCACTGCTGGCTGCCCTCGCTGGCTTTCTCTACTTCACCCTGGTTTACTACCGTGAGGCTCTCAAGAAGAGGAAAAGGAAAGAGATGAAGCTCAGAGCGGAGCTGTTCGATAAAAAGCTCGACGAGCTCGGCCTTGACATGTTCAGCGACCCTAGAGAGGCTGTTGTTGGTATATACAAGAACGCCGTTCTCTGGCTTGAGGTTCTGGGTATTCCCTACAGGGAGAGCTGGACTCACTGGGAGCACGCCGAGCGCGTTAGGTACATGCACGACGCCTTCGTCGATCTCACGAGACTCTTCGAAAAGGCCAAGTACGCTCCGGAGAAGGTAACCTGGGACGATGCAAAAAGGGCGCTTGATGTTTACAGGAAGATGAGGGGCGGGCTGAGTGAGGCTCAATAAATACCTTCTTCTCCTCGCGGCGGTTCCAGCGCTTGTGGCAGTAACTGCTGGCTCTTATATGGTAAGATGGCTATCTGTGCTTTTCCTTGGGGTATTGCTGGCGCTTTTCCTCTTTGGCGTTGAGCTTCAGGTTGTAAGACCGGAGTTCAAGAGGGCCAAGAAAGTTGAGAGGAAAACGGACGTCGAGAGAACCGTTGCCCTGATAGAGAAGGCCAGGAGCGGGAAGGTGGCGCGAACCCTCATAGAGGAGAAGATAATCGAGATATACGCCACCCTCTCAGAGGAATACAATCAGACCTATCTGAATCTTAACTCTGACCCCAACGAGGCTCTTAGGGTTCTCCGCTCTGAGGGTGACTTTCTTGATAATCTTGAGAAGGCCCTAACTATTGTGGAGGCGGATCTAAATGAAGGTAGAAGAGGTAAGCCTGAAGGGTAATCTGGTCTTGGAAGAGGTCAAAAAGGCCATAGTAGGAAAGGACGAGGTGCTCAAGCTAATCCTGACGACCATATTAGCCGACGGTCACATACTGCTCGAGGATCTTCCGGGTCTCGCAAAGACCCTGATGGCGAAGAGCTTCGCCAAGGCTTTGGGTGTTGACTTCAAGCGCGTTCAGTTCACTCCAGACCTGCTTCCGAGTGACATTCTTGGCGTGAGCGTCTTCAACCAGAAAACGCTCGAGTTCGAGTTCAAGAAGGGGCCGATATTCACCAACATCCTCCTCGCTGACGAGATAAACCGTGCCCCTCCGAAGACCCAGAGCGCTCTCCTCGAGGCAATGCAGGAGAGACAGGTCACAGTGGAGGGTAAGACCTACGAGCTGCCCAAGCCCTTCATAGTTATAGCCACCCAGAACCCAATAGAGCAGGAGGGAACCTATCCCCTGCCAGAGGCCCAGCTCGACAGGTTTCTGGTCAGGCTCCGCGTCGGTTACCCTAGCAAGGGTGAGGAGATAGAGATACTCCGCAGGAGGATGGCCAGAAAGAAGGAGGAGGTGGATATAAACTCCATCCTTACTCCTGAGGAAGTCGTGGAGATGCAGAGGGCAATCGAGGATGTCTACGTCAGCGACGCCATCCTTGAGTACATAACGGACATCGTCATCGCCACCCGAGAGGACAGAAAGGAGATAGAGGTCGGTGCCTCTCCGAGGGGAAGCCTTGCTCTCCTCAAGCTCTCCCGCGCCTATGCCGCACTCGGGGGCAGGGACTACGTGATTCCCGACGATGTTAAAGAGATAGCCGTTCCTGCCCTGAGCCACAGGTTCATCCTCAAGCGCGAGCTCTGGTACACCAAGGTCAGCCAGGAGAGCATCATGGAGAAGCTCATTGAGCGCGTTCCCGTTCCCAAATTTGAGTGAGGTGGAAGAGTGGCCGAGAGCAGTGAGGTCATACTCCGGACCCCAACGGACGTCGAGGGCAGGGAAGAGCCTGCAGGACTAGCTGGGAGAATGATGATCACCGAGAAGGCCGAGCAGATACTGATAGCCCTGTGGCTTATCGTCCTCTTTGCCTTTCTCTTGCTCCGCTGGGAGATGGTTTACCTCGTTCTTCCAGTTCTCTGGCTGCTCTTCATAGCCGTTTTCTTCTTCAAGCCCAGCTTGAACGTTGAGATAGAGCGTATCATTCCCCATGATCGCTTTCTAGAGGACACCGAAGTCGAGATCCGGCTCAGGATAAAGTCCCATGAGAGGATCCCGAGCCTTAAGCTTGTGGAGGACATACCGCCCGGCCTTGAGCTCGTCGAAGGGAGCAGGGAACACGTGCTCTCCCTGAAGACGGGCGAGGAGAGGACGCTTAGATATAAGGTCCGTATAAAGCGTGGAATCCACGAGTTCAACTGGGTCGAGCTCAGCTACCGTGACCCCTTTGGCTTCTTCAAGGTTGATAAGAAGATTGAGCTCTACACGGAAATCGTGGGCGTTCCCATAATCGAGGGCGTCCCCACCCCATACTCCACAAGAGGAACAAAGATAACCGTCGGTCCACTGCCGTCGCCAAGGGTCGGCGAAGGTGTCGAGTTCCACGCGATAAGGGATTACCAGCCCGGTGACCCGCTCAAGATAATCAACTGGAAGGCCACCGCGAGGACTGGGAAGATAATGGCCAACGAGTACGAGAGCGAGAGGAAGGTGGACGTCGTCTTCATCGTCGATTCCTCCTATACGGGAGAGCTCGTCTTTGACTATCTTGTCCGCGCTGCTGCCTCGCTCATGCTCGACGCCCTTAACAACGGCACGAGCTTCGGTTTGCTACTGGCTGAAGAAGTCCCCCTCTGGATCAGGGTGGACTACGGAAAGAGGCACTTCTTCAAGTGCGTTGACTTTCTCAGCACCGCAAAGCCGGACAAGAACAACCTGATTGGCTATCAGGTTGAGCACCTCATAAAGTCCCGCTTCCCAGCGAGGGCTCAGCTGCTGTACTTCTCGCCCCTTCTGACGGAAGAGAGCAGGGAGGCGCTTAAAACCATGGCGAGGTACGGCTACAACGTCGTTGTCATAAGTCCCAACTCATACACGGCCCTCGAGCCGAAGAGCAGGGAAGAGGAGCTCGCATTGAAGCTTCTCAGCCTTCAGAGAAAGGCCATACTGAGGAAGATGGCAGCTTATGGAATAATAATCGACTGGGATGTCAGGAAGCCCCTTAAATCCGCCATCGCCGAGGTGATTGGGATATGAGGATAAAGAGACGGCTCTTTTCAGTGATTCCATTGGCTCTCCTCTTTGCGCTGCTGGTGAGGATTGACGGTAGGACCCTCTTCCTAATCCCCCTTGGACTTATGGGAATCCAGTGGTACTTCATTGGCTCCCTCTTCCTCGTTACTGTGGGCGCTTTCCTCATCTACACACGCACCGGAGGACTTTACGGCCTCGCGATAATAGTCCTAACTCTTCTGGCCATCGAGATGGGCTACCTCGACAGGGAGAGGGCTCCAAAGGAGCACTACTTCGTCGTCTTAGCTGTGGTAGTGCTGGCTTTTCCAATTTACCTCCTTATGGAGAGTATCTCCCCTGCTCTTCCGAGGCTCGAGGTTACTACCTTAGCCTCTTTCCTGCTCATAGCCCTGTACGTCTTTGCGAAGGCCGTTGCTGAGAGCTAAACCTCTATGCTCCAGCTCCCCATCTTTTTGAGGATCTCGCGGGCTCTTTCAAGACCCGTTCTAACGCATTCCTCAAGAGGTGCTCCCTTCGAGTATCCCGCCAGGAAGCCGCCCGCGAATGCATCTCCAGCCCCGGTCGGATCCACGATCTCCTCGGGGTTTATTGGGAGTGCCGGGAACTCTTTAAAGGTTCCATCGTAGATTAAAACTCCCCTCTCGCTCCTTGTGATGACCACCAGCTTTGCGCTCCAGTCGTGGAGAATCCTCGCGGCTTCCTCCACGGTCTCGGCTTTCGTTATCGTTAACGCCTCCTTCTCGTTGGGGAAGATAACCTCAACGCGCGAGACTATCTCCTTCATAAGTTCGGTTTTCCTCTCGTAGTCTTCCATGTAGGTCGGGTTGAAGTCGAGGCTTATCCTTTTCCCTTCGAGCCTTTTGATGGCTTTCAGCTGCTCCTCTGGGGGAATTGGGGCTATGTGGAAGAGTTCGGCTTTGAGGTATTCCTCGGGAATGGGCGTTTCCCCCATGGCCTGGGCAACTCCCATGTCAACGGGTGCATCCACGCTTCCGTCCTCGTGGTATATCATGTAGATGTGTATCGTCCTTCCCGGGAGAACCTGAACGCCTCTAACGTCGAGGACCAATGAGAGCTTCTCCAGCCACTCCTTCGGGAAATCCTCCCCCACCTTGGTAACGAGGCCCACCTTAGCCCCTGCTAGGGCCGCGGAAGTCGCTACTGCCGCTGCAGCTCCTCCCGAAAGGAGTATCTCCTCCCTGCCTGGAAACCTGAGGTGGTCTATTGAGACATGACCGAGCACGACGAGATCCATCCTCATCACCATTTTCTCTGTTTTATTTTGGCCATCATTATGAACCGATCTTTAAGCGATTTCCGGTTGAGTAATCGATTTCTACCCTCCGTTCAGATGCTCATCGAAAAGATTAAAAGAGCCTAATTCCAATGCTGAATTAAAGACAGTGGGGTGGTTGCCATGGAGGAAGTCTTCCAGAACGAAACCATCAAGCAGATTCTCGCCAAGTACAGGCGCATCTGGGCCATTAGCCACGCCCAGAGCGTTCTCGGCTGGGACATGGAGGTTAACATGCCTAGAGAGGGCATACTAGAGCGCTCTGTTGCCCAGGGCGAGCTTTCCGTCCTTAGCCAGGAGTTCCTTCTAAGGCCTGACTTTGTCGAGCTCGTCGAGAAGGCGAAGGGAATCGAAGACCTCAACGAGTACGAGCGCGGCGTCGTTCGCGTCCTCGACCGCTCAATCAGGATAAGCAAGTCTTTCCCACCCGAGTTCCTCCGGGAGATGAGTGAGGTAACGAGCCAGGCAACAAAAGCATGGGAAAATGCTAAAAGAACCAACGACTACTCCAAGTTCGAGTCCTGGCTCGACAGAATCATAGACCTCGCCAAGAGGGCTGCTGACTACCTCGGCTACGAGGACGAGCCCTACGATGCCCTGCTCGACCTCTTTGAGGAGGGGACAACCACCAGAGACGTCGAAAGGATGTTCAAAAAGCTGGAGAAGGAGCTCAAGCCGCTCCTCGAAAAAATAATGGAGGAGGGAAAGGTCCCGCAGAGCCATCCGCTCGAAAAGGAAAAGTACGAGAGGGAGCAGATGGAGCGCGTTAACCTCTGGATTCTGGAGAAGTTCGGCTTCCCGCTCGGCGTCCGCTCGAGGCTTGACGTCTCGGCCCATCCGTTTACCACAGAGTTTGGCATAAGGGACGTCAGGATAACGACCAGATACGAGGGCTACGACTTCAGGAGGACCATACTGAGCACCGTCCACGAGTTCGGTCATGCCCTCTACGAGCTCCAGCAGGATGAGCGCTTCATGTTCAGCCCAATCGCTGGAGGCGTCTCCCTTGGAATCCACGAGAGCCAGAGCAGGTTCTGGGAGAACATAATCGGAAGGAGCAGGGAGTTTGCCGAGCTGATTCATCCCGTGCTCAAGGAGAACCTGCCCTTCATGGCCAACTACACGCCCAAGGATGTTTACCTCTACTTCAACATGGTCAGGCCGGACTTCATCAGGACCGAGTCCGACGTTGTAACCTACAACTTCCACATACTCCTTCGCTTCAAGCTCGAGAGGATGATGCTCAACGAGGGTGTCAAGGCGAAAGACCTCCCCGAGCTCTGGAACGAGGAGATGGAGAGGCTCCTCGGCATAAGGCCCAAGAATTACACCGAGGGAATACTCCAGGACATCCACTGGGCCCATGGTACTGTCGGCTACTTCCCGACCTACAGCATCGGAACGCTCCTTTCAGCGCAGATATACTACCACATGAAGAGGGACATTCCGGACTTCGAGGAGAAGGTTGCTAGAGCCGAGTTCGAGCCCATCAATGCCTGGCTGAGGGAGAAGATACACCGCTGGGGTAGTATCTACCCACCGAAGGAGCTCTTAAAGAAGGCCATCGGCGAGGAGCTGAACCCGGACTACTTCGTCCGCTGGGTGAAGGAGAGGTATCTGTGATTTCTTTTCCCTCTACACCTTCATTTTCTACTCACTTTGGCGCCGATGAGCACACCGAGTAGGAGTCCAGCAGCGAAAATCGCCGGCAGCTTCCATGAAAGTCCGGATTGAGAGCTTGGTTTCTCTTCCACTGGCCTGGTTTGTTGCTCTCACATTTTCCTTCGTATAGGCTCAGTGCCATCAGCGCGTAGGCCTCGCCGTCAAAGGCCATGCCCTCCCTGGAACTCACAAGTTTAAGGAACCTCAGGACATCTTCCGTACTTCCATCGTTCCTGCCGGCAAGATGAAGCCATATCGGCGCTATCGCCGTTGAATAAACATCGTGGTTCCAAGAGCCGTCGAGGTGGGGGTCTTCTATTACCGCGTAGGTCTTTTCGTCCCTGAACTGGAAAACGCTCCTTTCGGCGTATCCGCACCCGATGAAGCTGATGTAGTTCTCTGGAAGCTCTGGAAATAGCCTTATGCTCCCTCTGAAGAAGCCGGATTCGTTGCTCAGGAGGGCTTTGTTTGAGCGTATCAAAAATTTGTTCCCCCACTCCGAGATTCCCAGGCTGACGTTTATTGCAGCCTTTCTTCTGGTCCCGTTCCGGGTTTCTACCGCCGTCCAGCCCGGTATGGTGTACATCATCTTCTCCACAGTGTAGTTCGTAACTCCTGTAAAGCTCAGTCTCAGCGTCGCGTTTCCGCGGTACTGAGTCCTTTTGAGGAGGGAAGCCATGAACTCAAGTGTCTCCCTGGGCGGCGTCATGTTCTTCTCCCTCAGAAAGAACAGGGGCAGAACCAGGCTCTCGTATGGAGCCCTTATGTCGCGGTAGGGCATCAGAAATAGAAAGCCCGTGAAAAAGTTGTTCAGGTAGGGAGTTACAAGATTCTCCGGGGTGAGTCTCCCCCTATCCATTCCTATTCCCGGGAGACGTCGTATCCAGCCTTGAGAGCGCCACAACGGCGTAAGCCGTCGCCACAATGCTCGGCGACTCCTTGACCAAGTTGATTCTCGTTTCCTCCCAGTAAAGATAGACGGTGCTCGTCCAGTGGTCTTCAGTCTCGTTCTTCCGGAGGAATTCTGTGGCTTTAGCTATGACATCTGAGTCCGGGCTCTCACCAGCTTCGAGGAGAGCGATTATTGCAAGCCCGGTTTCGGCTGCCTTTGAAAATTCCCAGTAGAACAGCTCCCCCTCCTGCTTAGGATAGTCGTCGATGATTATCGCCGGAAAAGATCCGTCGGAGTTTTGCTTCGATTTTATCTCCTCAACCAGCCTCAATAACTCCGTCGAGTTCCTTGGATAACCGCTCCTCGCGAGGGCTATTACTTGAGACAGGTCAGGTAGAAGGACTCGTTCTCCCGGAAGGCTCCCCATCCTGAGACGCTCTCGATGCTGTCCCAGGTGTAGGAGTGGAGCGTTCTGAGTTGATACTCCTCAATGTAATGCTCCGGGACTGGAAGTCCCGCCGATATTAATGGCGCGAGGACTGGGGAAGAAAGCATCAGGAGTATCACGAGAATCGTGGACGGTCTTTTCATACACCACACCGTGTTAAAAAGGAAGGGAATGATTTTAACTTTTTGGTAGTCCGGAGCTCACTCCAGCGGCTCCCCAACCCACCCAATAGGCTCTACCTCCAGGGCCGCGACACCGTACTTCTTCTCCTTATCCTCGCTGTAGAACTTTCTGTAAACCTTCACGCCTCCTTCGATGCTATCTACTCCAGGCAGGACGTTCTCAAGGCCCTCTTTCTCAAGCATCTCTCTGAAGGAGGAGTAAACTCTGATGTCCTTCACGACCACCATGAGCTTGTTCTCGAAGATTATCGTATCGCCTGGCTTTATTCCCTGCCTCTTCTCGTCGTAGAGTCTTCCCTCGACCTTCTTCCTGCCCTCGGCTATCGCCTTGAGGTACTCCTCCTGAAGACCCATTCTCCACGTTGCCATACTATCGCCTCACACAAGGTACCTGACGATGCTCGGGCTTATCCTCAGGAGCTTCGCGAGGAGCTTCGGCCTTCTAATTATGGCTTTGGCGGTCTTAACATGGTCGTCGAAGTCGGCCTGGCTCTCTATTACTTCCTTTGCCTCCTCACTTCCGAGAACCTCAAAAACCTTTTCGATGTCATCCTGACTCAGGCCTTTGAAGACTTTCCTGAAGCGGAGCCCAAAGGATATCTGTCTTTTTATGCTCTTGCACAGCTTTTCGTATTCCTTGGGCCTGCCTTCGATAAGGGCGCTTCTGAGGGCGTGGGCGCAGATCATCCCGTACACTATTCCCCCCGCCGTGGTGGGCTTTATCTGAAGTGCCGCATCGCCTATAAGCGCCACATTCCCCCTTATCCAGGGCTTTCTCACACCAAAACCGACGCTTCCTGCCTTGAACTCGACCACAGCGTTCGGCTTGAGCATCCTGATCTTGAGGAACCTGTAGAGTGCATCGAGGCTTCCGAAGGTTCCGACCCTTGCTAGACCTTCGTTAACCGGCGCAACCCAGAAGAAGAACTCCTTGTTTATGTCCTTGTTCACCCACACCTCAACGAAGTCCTTCCTCGGGAAGTCACCGACTACTTCAACCTCGTAGCCACTCAGGAACTCGGCGTTTGTCTGAGCTCCAATGGCCTTCGCCACGGTGCTGCTCACGCCGTCGGCGCCGACATAGAAGCCAGCTTCAATCTCAAACCTCTCGCCGAACCTCTGAAGAACGGCCCTTCCGTTCTTGAAGCCTAGGAAAGTCGTGCCCATGTAATAGTCCACTCCACGCTTAGCGGCCTTCTCAGCGAGGCTTTTCTCAAGGATTTTTCTGTCGACAAGGTAAGCTTGCGGTGATTTTCTCTCAATCTCGAAGCTCTGTATTCTGGAGTAGAAGACTGCTCCCCTAAGCTTGTTGAGGATGGCCTCCTCCGGAAGACCGAGCCTCTCGAAGTTCTCGGCTCCTATTATGCCAGTGCAGGCTTTTCCTCCGAAGGAGCCCTTCTTCTCCACCACCGCGACGCTGAAGTCCCTCGCGAGCAGGTTAGCGAGATAATTGCCAACGGGTCCACCACCGATTATAAGAACGTCGTACTTCATCCTCATCCCTCACACTGGGTGCGTTTTTAAACCTAAAAACCTAACCTTTTTGGTGGTCATCATGAAGGTGCTGATTACTGGTTTCGAGCCCTTCGGTGGGGAGAAGATAAATCCCTCGTGGGAGGCAGTCAGGAGGTTGCCGGACGAGATCGCCGGTGCAGAGCTGATAAAGCGCCAGCTTCCAGTTACTTTCAGGGGCGTTAGAGAGCTCTTGCCGAGGCTCATAGTGGAGACAAAGCCGGATCTGGTCATTCTGACTGGGCAGGCCGGCGGGAGACCGAACATCACAGTGGAGCGTGTTGCCATAAACGTAATGGACTCAACGATGCCCGATAATGAGGGTTTTGTTCCGGAGGACGAGCCGATTTTCGAGAGGGCACCGGATGCATACTTCGCCACCTTGCCGGTAAAATCCATCGTTAAGGCATTGAGGGAAGCAAAGATACCCGCGGCCGTTTCAAACACCGCCGGAACCTACGTCTGCAACACGGCTATGTACACTGCCCTCCATACGATAGCCGTCGCCGGAATGGAAACCAAAGCCGGCTTCATCCATGTTCCTTTCGTCTACGAGCAGGCCCTCGACAAACCTGGGCCCTCAATGGCCTTAGAAACGATAGTGAGGGCCTACGAGGTTGCTATTAGAACCTCGCTGAAGGACTAAAACCTTTTTAAAGCTCTTTCCCAACTTTTTATAAATCCCCCTGAGGGTGATGCCTATTCTAATCCTCGGAATTGACATAATAAGCGAGCACCCTAAGAGGTTTGCCGTCGTGAGCTGGTTCAACGGCAAACTCGAGAGAAAGGGTGAGTTCACTCTATACCGCTTAATCCGTTTCATCCAGAGCAAGAGGCCGGATATAGTCGCCATGGACAGCGTAACCGAGCTGGGTGATGATCTGAGAAAGTTCCTCCGGGCGCTACCCAATGAGACAAAGCTCGTTCAGGTAACCGGAAGACCTGGCGAGCAGCGCTCCCTCTGGAGCTTGGCTAAAGAGCATGGGATAAGGGCTGGCGATAAGTTCGATCCCTACGAGGAGGCCAAGGTATGCGCCCTCCTCGCTGCCAGGGGAGTTGGTTATGAAGTTCTGGCCTTCGAGGATGAGGTCGTAATCAAGGTAACACGCGGTAGGAGCCATGGGAAAGGTGGCTGGAGCCAGGACCGCTATAGGAAGCGCGTCCACAACCTGGTTAGAGACAAGGTTAGGGAGATAGAGGACAGGCTGAAGAGGGCCGACGTTCCCTTCGATTTAGAAGTTGAAGAAAAGGACTACGGCCTGGCGAAGGGCGAGTTTAAGGTCTACGCGAGCAGGGAAGAGCTGGCTGGCTTAATAAGACCCATGCGCGGCGGCGACGTTGAGGTCAGGATTTACCCAGTCGAGAGGGCCGAGATGGGTTTTGCTCCGCTGAAAAGCGAGAGGGCCATAAAGGAGCGCAGGAGCATAATAGTCGGCATAGATCCGGGAATAACCGTTGGAATAGCGGCTATTGATTTAAGCGGAAACATAGTGGCGCTCCACAGTGAGAGGAACATGCCCGTCGGTGAGGTCTTCCGCTTCATAAGCGACGTCGGTCATCCGGTAATGGTGGCAACCGACGTTAATCCCGCCCCTGGTTTCGTCGAGAAGATAGCCCGTTCCTTCAAGGCCCAGCTCTTCGTCCCGAGGGAGAGCCTCCGCGTGGAGGAGAAAAACGAGCTTTTGAGAAACCTTGGTGTAAGCGTTGAGGACGATCACCAGCGCGACGCCTTGGCTGCAGCCTACAAGGCCTACTTGAGGCTAAAGCCGAAGCTGGATCACGTGGAGGCGAAGCTCCGGGAGGCAGGGCTGACCAAAAGGGCAGATGAGGTCAAGGCCCTTGTGATTCAGGGCTACAACCTCGGCGAGGCCATGCAGCGTGTAACCCTCCGTGAGAGGCCAAAGAGGGAAGAGGAGAAGCCTGAGGAAAAGCCGAGCGTTGATCTTGGGCCATATCTCAGGAGAATCCGTGAGCTTGAGAAGAGGATTGAGCTCCTCGAGAGGGAAAACGAAGAGCTGAGGGGAATCATAAGGGAGCAGAGGAAGACGATAGGAAGGTTTGAGAGGAGGCTCGTGGATTACGACGAGGAGGTCAGGAAGAAGATTCTCCGCGAGAGGGAGCTTGAGGCCAAGGTCAAGCGCATAGAGAGGCTTGAGAGAGAACTTAGAGAGGCGAAGGCGATAATCGAGCGTTTGAGCAGAGATCTGGCTCAAGTTAAGCGGATGAACGTCATTGAGATACGGGGAAGTGCAGTTCCTCTCAAGGTCATGGAGGTTCTCAGCTGGCGCGAGCTTGAGAGGCTTGAGCGGGAGATAGGAATCAGGAAGGGTGACGTCCTCTTCGTGATCAACCCGGCCGGCGCCGGAAAAGCCATAGCGGAGTCTCTAGTCGAAAAGAAAATCCGAGCGCTGATAACTGAGAAGCCCCTGCCTTTAGCCGTTGTCGAGGTTCTCAAGGAGGCTCACGTGCCCTTCTTCACCTCTCAGGAGCTCGACGTCAAGAGGGTTGACGAGTTTGCCGTTGTGGAGAGGGAAACACTGGAGAAGGCCATCGGGGAACTCTTGGCGAAGTGGGCGGAGGAAGACCGCGAGAGGGAAACTGAAAAGTTCCTCCGCCTTATCGAGGAGTACCGCATCGAGCGTGTTAAGGAGCTGATGAGAAAAGCTGAGGACGAGTCTAAATCTCACTGAGGATCTTCTTCAGCGTCGCCAGGTACTCTGCCATTTCCTTTGCTCCTCTCTCCGTTATTTTAACTGCAGTCCTAGTCTGTAGGCGATTACCTTGTAGATCTCAACGTAGCTGGCTTTTTCAAGGGCCTTTAAATGGGAGTCAAGGTTTCCGGGCGTTACCTCGAGGACTTCGAGCAGATCTCAGAACAGGACCTTTTCTCTGGGCAGAAGAAAGAGCATAATGCCCAACCGAATCGGATTTCCGAGGACGTGGTTCTTCGTCAGCTCCCTCAGGGGCTCCATTCTATCACCCTACTCGATGGCCTTGAAGGCGTTGTGGATGTAGAGGAGTATCGTGACCGCGAAGCCCAAGGCCACGACGAAGCCGGCCAGAATCATGGCTCCATTCTCCATGTTCCAGACTACAGGAATGTGTATTCCTGGAATGAGGAACGCGGGAATTATCTCCTTCCCAGTTCCGCTGAACTTGGCTATGACTAGGAACATGCCGAGTATGGAGAGCGTTATGAAGCTCAGGGAGCCGACCGCGAGCTTCGCTTCTGCGTTAACTGCTATTGAGGTCTGGAGGATCACTCCTCCTATCACGATTCCGAGAATCCACGAGAGAGCAATGAGCATTCCTTCCCTTTTTGAGGACTCCACCTTTCTGCCAGTTGCCTTTGCTATCTCGACGAACCTCTTCCACACCCTTCCTGCGAACGTTATCGCCACGATAAAGGCAATCGGCCAGTAGACGAGATTGAACTGCCACGGTATATTAAGGAGTGCCGGGGTGTCGTAGTAGAGGAAAATTATTGCCAGCCATATCGCGAAGTTCAAGGCCTCATAGAGCTTGCCGGCAGCGATAAGTTTTCTCTCAACACGCTCTTAAGCTCCCTAACTTCCTCCATGCTTTCACCTCAATTAAATATACGCGGTAAAGCTATTTATAACCCGTGTGAAATTCTGGAATGCAGAAAAAATTTCAGTTGCCGGCTCTCGTGAGTCTGGGCCTCTCAATGAACTTCTCGACTTCTATATTTCGATACCTCCCTCGGGGGATGCCGTAGAAGTTACTCCAGTCCCTTGAGAAGTGGCTGTGGTGATGAGCTTTCATCCCACCCTAAAGGTTAAGCCCCTCTCCCTATCTTTCTTCTCCACCTGTAACCTGAACTGGCAGGCCTTGCATATCTCGCCCGTCGTCGGTTGGCCACATATCTTGCAGCGGTTAAGCTCGCTCGTCTTCTTCGTGTAGGTCTTCGCTATGAGCGGGAAGAGCTTGTCGTAGCTCCTGAGAATCTGGTACTTCGTTCCCGGATGCTTTTCCTCCATCTCGTTAAGCCAGTCCCTTATCTCGGCGCGGAAGGCTTCGACGGCGTAGGGGCACTCGCTCAAATCGACTTCAATATGGTTCAGCACCGCGTAGAGTATTATCTCCTTCTCGGGAATCTCGCGGAGGGGCTTTATCCTTGGAACCAGTTCGGGGTGAATCTCCTCGTAGTAAGGCCCGGTCCTGCCCAAGCGGGCAATGTCTCCCCTCAATATGTTCATTATGAACATCTGAACCTCATCGTCGAGGTTGTGGCCTACAGCCAGCTTATCGGCCTCCACATCTTTGGCCGCGTAGTTGAGGAGCCATCTTCTCCAGACGCCGCAGTAGGAGCAGGCACCTACTCTTTCACCTTTCTCAAAGCTTCCCATTATCTCAACGGTCTCATCGAGGGTGAAGCCTATGTACTCTTTGAAGGAATAGATTCTGTGCTCTATGCCGAGCTCTTTGGCGTTTCTCTTGGCTATCTCCACGCTCGGTGGACGGTAGCCGGCTATTCCTTCGTCTATCGTTACCGCCACCAGCTCGAAGGGAAACTTTTTCTGGAGCTTAGCAAGGAGGTGGAGCAGAACGACGCTGTCCTTTCCGCCGCTCACACCAACGGCTACCCTCTCACCCTTTTCTATGAGCCTGTACTTCTTAACGGTCTCCTTGAACTTCTTCTCCACAATCTCGTTGAAGTGTTTCCTACAGTAGTATCTCCCAGTGTAGCGTGCATGATAGACCGCCTCGCGGTTGCACTTGGAGCACTTCATGTCCTCACCGGTGGAGCAAATGTAATACCATTTAAAAAGATTAGTTCACGACAGGGTCATGAAGTTTTGAAGTTGGTCTGGTATCTCATTTTTTTAACCTCCCTTCAGCTCCGAAGGTTATTGACGGCTTTCAAAGTTTGGGCTGTCTAGACTTTCGTGGGGGGAGAAAAGATAATATTGGGAGCGTGTGAGGTTAAACTGGTCATCCAACAAGGCTCCTCAAAGCTGGCCACAGGTTCAAAGCCAGCAGGAACAGCCCTACTCCGATTGTGAAATGCCTTACAGGTTTAGCAACATTCTCCGGCAGGTAGGCATTAACTATGTCATCAAGCATTCTGCCGCCATCGAGGGGGATCAATGGGAAAAGGTTCATCAAACCTATTCCGAGGTTGAGAGCGTATATCCAGTAGAACGTGAAGAACAGCGGAAAGATTATGTTGTTGTGTCCTACCTTTGAGACGTAGTATGGGGCTGGGTAGATTCCGATGTATCCCTTCTCTGGGTTCTCTGGATGCGCTCCGAGCTTCAGCTGGACGTTCATCTTATTCCCGTCCCTCAGTATCGTCAGCGTTACGACTTGGCCGGGCTTGGTGGTGTTCATGAAGCTGATGAACTTCTCCATGTCCTTTATCTGCTGGCCGTCCATCGCGATTATTACGTCTCCTTGGTGGAGGACGCCGTAGGCTGGGCCGTCATCTAGAACCCCTGTCACGAGTATTCCAGAGGACTGGAGAACTGGCGTTATGGCGAAGTTGATTATGAGAACCGCTATCAGCGCCGTCACTATGTTGGCGAGCGAACCGGCGCCGTAGACTCTCAGTCTCGAACGTAAGGAAGCTTTCTTGAGGGCTTCTTCGTCGGGTTCAACGAAGGCACCGGGGATTACTGCAAGAAGGACTAGGCCGACAGACTTGAGGGGCAATCCGTCGGCTCTCGCAACTATACCATGGCTCAGCTCGTGGACGACCATAACAACTACAAGGGCTATCAGGCCATATGAGAGAGGGATTGTGATGCCTGGTATCACAAGCTGGACTCCGGCCTGCTCGCCTCCGTTCTGTATCGTATTCATCGCGGTCCTTAGAAGGGCATAGAAGACATATGCCATACCAAGGAATCCGAGAACTATACCAACGTCTCCATAAATCCTCCAGAAGCGCTTCCATCTATGGGCGAGATTGTCGATGAGGCCCAGCAGCTTTTTTGTCCGCCACATTGCAATAAAAAGATCAACTGCCAGGCCCTCTTCTGTTTCCTCCTCTTTCCTGCCAAATGCGGCATACACGAGCGCCCAGAAGGCTATTATCCCAACGATGACCATAATGAGTGTGCTGACCATTATCAACACCTCCTCCCCGCTATCCTAACTACTCGGCGGTACTTTATAAAAGTTAATCCTCAGCCGGAAGAAGTAGCTCTTCCTCTGGGTTCCGTCGCCCAGGATTTCCATCTCATCGGGGTTCTTCCTGAGCTTGTTGATGAAGTCGTAGATGACGCCGTGGTTGGAGCGCTCGCCTATTATGTTGGCCAGCCTGAAGACGAGAGCTCTGAAGTCGAAGGTGTGGGCGTAGCCGCTTATCAGGGCTTCAGCCGCGAGCTTCGCTCCCCCGTAGACGCTTATCGGCTCGAGTGGAGCATAGTCCTCTGAAGTCGGAATAAGCAAAGCATCACCATAAACACTCGATAATCTTTAGGAGGACTGTGATAAGGAACTCGACGATATGGCGTTCCATAATCGATGAAAAATGTGAGATAATGAACTTGAGCTCTGGAAGAGCCTTGTTGGCGGACACGCCAAGATACAAAGAGGCGAGTGAGGGAACTCTTTTAGCCTCGCATCTTTTATCTTTATCTGTTATGGAGATCCTAAAGATAGCCTTCGTCTACGACGTTATCTATCCCGGGGTGAAGGGCGGCGTTGAGAAGAGGATTTACGAGTTGGTCATCAGGTTGGCTAGGAGTCACGAAGTTCACGTTTACGGTTACAAGCACTGGAAGGGGCCGAAGGACATGGAGCGAAATGGGGTTTATTATCATGGGCTCGGGAATCGGGAGAAGATCTATGTTTTTGGAAAGCGGAATCCTCTGCCGATGCTACGCCTTGCCGCTCTTCTCCGCAGGCGCATTGATGAGCTCCGGCGATACGATGTCGTTGACGTCCAGAACCTCTTCTATCCCGGTGCCTTTGCGCTGAGGGATCTTTCGAACGCCATCATCACGTGGCACGAGTTCTGGGGGGATTACTGGTTGAGGTACTGGGGCCCTGCGGGAATGGTGGGAAAAGCCGTTGAGAGGACCCTCTTTTCCTTTGATCGACACATTGCGGTCTCTTGGAAGACAAAACTCGACCTTCTGGAAGCTAGCCTGAGAAAACCTATCACAGTAGTACCTAACGGCATTGACGTTGAACTGATAAGGTCAATTCCTCCCGCTGAGCTTGAGTCCGATGTTATATTCGTTGGCAGACTTATTCCTTAAAAGGGCGTTGACTTGCTATTAAGGGCGCTGGTGGGGGTAAAAAAGGAAATCCCAGACGTTAGGGCCATTGTAGTTGGAGACGGGCCCGAACGTGAGAGATTAATGATGATGGCAAAGGCCCTGAACCTTAAGAAAAACGTGGTCTTTACGGGGTTCCTTCCCTATGAGCGCGTGATAGCCCTTATGAAGGCCTCGAAGGTCTTCGTCCTTCCATCGAGGAGGGAGGGTTTTGGGATGGTTGTTTTGGAGGCCATGGCTTCTGGCCTGCCGGTGGTTACGCTCAATACCCCCATGAATGCCGCGAGGTTTTTGGTAGAGAACGGGAGGGGCGGGGTTGTTGTGGAGGAAAATAAGTTTGGGAGGGCTTTGATGTCCCTTCTTGTTGGAGAGGCTTTAAGACGAAAGATGGGAAAAAGGACAAAGGGGTCTCGGTCAGTTGCGGATGGGAGAGGACAGCCGACTTATGGCTGGCGGAGATTGAGCGTACCCACCCTTAGGTATACAAAACCATGCTCCTCAGCTTTCTGAAGATCTAGGACGTTTCTCCCGTCGATTATAACCTTACTTCTCATTTCTCTAGCGAGCTCCTTCAGGTCAAGGTCCTCAAACTCCCTATGGTCAGCGGTTATGATAATAGCATCGATATTCTTGAAGTCCTCCTTCCATTCTGCCCCAAAGCGTTCTGCATCCTTTGGAGTGCAGAGTGGGTCGTAGGCGTAGACGTTGGCTCCCCACTCTTTGAGCTCATCAATGATCGGCTTCGCCGCGGCCTTTATGAATCCCCTGACGCCGCCCCTGAAAGTTAGACCGAGCACGAGAATGTTGCTTCCCTTTAGAGGTCTACCGATTTCATTGAGGGCCTTTACGGCGAGCCCAACAACGTGGTGGGGCATTGAATCGTTTATTTCCCTTGCAGTCTTGATCAGGCGAGGGTTGGTCTTTTTGGCGAGATTTATCACGAACCAGGGGTACACCGGAATACAGTGACCCCCCACACCCGCCCCAGGCATGTGGAGGTGACAGTAAGGTTGGGTGTTGGCCGCCTGGAACACTTCGAGGGCATCTAAACCGTACTCCTCACACCACATTGCCAGTTCGTTTGCGAGAGCAATGTTAACATCCCTGTATACTCCTTCAAAGACCTTGACTGCCTCGGCCGCCTTTATGGAGCTCATTGGAATAACGCCCTTCCTGTTTATCGTCTCGTAGATCCCGATGACGGCCTCAAGGGTTCTTTCATCGCTTGCCCCAACTACCTTGGGATACTGGCCGGTTATATCTCTGATGGCGGTTCCCGTCATTGTTCTCTCTGGGGCGTGAGCAAGGCCAAATTCTCCGAGCTTGAGGCCACTTTTCTCAAGGGTCTGGGCTAAGCTCTCTGTGGTTCCTGGCGGCATTGTTGCTTCGGTTATCACGATGTTCCCCTTTTCCAGCCCTTGGGAAATCTTTTCAGCGACGTCATAGACCGGGCCGAACTTGAGGTTGCCCCTCTCATCGGTGAGCGTTGGGACTAGGATTATCATAACGTCAGCCTGCTTTGCGGCCCAAACTCCGTCAGTCGTTGCCTTCAGCCTTCCAGCTTCAACGTTTCTTCTGACGAGTTCATCAAGGCCGAGCTCTTCCTTTACATGGTTCTCGCCCCTGTTTATCATCTCAACGACTTTTTCGTTGATGTCAACACCTATAACCTTGGCACCGTGATCCGCGAAAACCGCCGCGAGAGGAAGGCCCATCTTCCCTATCCCGTAGACTGCTATGGTGACCTTTCCTTCTTTGATTGCTGTCTTAATCTCTTCTCTATTCAACCCGATTAGCCTCATACCTCCACCTCCGTAACTTCCCCAGTTCTGGCGCTCTGCTGGGCGAGGAGTGCTACCTTGAGGGCATGGAGGCCACCTTTCCCGTCAACTATCGGATTTTTCCCTTCTTCCACACACTCGAGAAAGTGTTCGATTTCGTTTCTAAGAGGCTCCCTCCTCCGTATCTTAGCCTCCTTGACCCAGTCGCTATTGTAGAGCTTGAGGTTCTGCTCAATGTAGTCGAGGTACGCTATCCCCACTGTTCCGACGACAGTGAGCGTTCTGGTTTTGTGAGGTGTGAGCCAGTTGGTTTCCACTATTCCGGTGCCCTCGTCAAAGCCGAGCGTTATTAGGGCGTGGTCTTCAACTCCCGCTGGGTGAACAACGTTCCCGGCCCTCGCATAGACCGTTCTAACCGGCTCGCCGAAGAGGTAGCTTATCACGTCTATGTCGTGGACTCCGAGGTCTATTATTATCCCGACGTCGCGTATACGGGCCGCCATTGGGCCAACCCGTTTGGCGCTAATCGTTACCAATTTACCCAGCTCTCCCTGAGATATCAGCTCCTTGAGCCTCATTACAGCGGGGTTGAATCTCTCGATGTGGCCCACCATCAGAGTAACCCCCATCTCCTCCGCAGCAATAATGATTGCTTTGGCGTTTTCTATGGTGTCCGCTATCGGCTTCTCAACGAGAACGCTCGCCCCCCCCTTTATAAATTCCAGAGCGACGTCTTTGTGGAGAGAAGTTGGAACAGCAACGCTAACTGCGTCCAGGTTTTCCCTTGCGAGCTCCCGATAGTCTGCGTATGGAATCGTGCCAAACTTCCTCGCTATCCCCCTGGCTCTCTCGAAGTTGGCATCAGCAACCCCAACGAGCTCGACTTTTTCCTCTTTGGCCAGCTCCGAGTAAACCCTCGCATGGTGCTGGCCCATCATTCCAACGCCAACAACACCAACGCGGAGCATTGTCATCATCTCCCAAGCAATTTTGTTACCTCCTCAATAACCTTTTCACCTTCCAGGAGATGCTACTTTACATCCCGTTTCAAGGGCGATGGGAAATACCAGCTCAAAGAGCTCCCGGGTTTCTATGAAATTCAGAACTTTAAAAGTTGACTTCATATTAAAAAGTTCGGGTTCAAAGGGGGAAACACTGTTTACATTCTCAAAAAACTGCTCTGATAATCTCGTTCTGTTCCTGTCGTATTCAAAAAATAAATCAACGAAAACCGGGATATCAACCACGATCATCGTCTCTCCTCCAGGAACGCCGCCCGGACATCCTCTTGAACCTTCTTCCTGTGCTTTCTGGCGAATTCCACGAGTTTCCTACCAGCAGTTAGAATTACTATTCCCCTGGTTCCTTCCCTAATGTGAAGTTTCCTCAGCAGCACGAACACGCCGTTTCTGTAACCCACTCCAACCCTCCCCAAAAACCATCACCCTGAGAGCCCTTCCAGCGTTTTCACAATGTATTCGATGTCCTCTTCGCTCACCGCGGGATGAATTGGCAGGCTGAGGACTCTCTTACTTGCCTCTATCGCCTTCGGACAACAATCTTTTTCATAGCCGAGCTTCTGGAAGAGAGGCTGCCAGTGGACGGGCATGGGATAGTGGACGGCAGTGCCTACACCTCTCTCCCTCAGTTTTGCCATAAGCTCGTCCCTGCTAAGCGGAAAGTCCTCTTCAACCCTGATCACGTACTGGTGGAAAACGTGATAAACCCTTGGATCGACGTACGGTGGCGTAAGTCCGGGGATTTTCTCAATACCAGCACTAAGCCTTCTTGCGTTCTCGTTCCTAATTTCGTTCCATTTATCGAGCTTCTTGAGCTGAACCCTACCGAGTGCTCCGCCGATGTTTGTCATCCTTAGGTTGTAGCCGAGCTCAACGTGGAGATACTTCTCGGCCTGCCCGTGGCTTCTAATGAGCTTTGCCCTTTTTGCGAGCTCGTCGTCGTTCGTAACAACCATCCCGCCCTCACCGGTGGTCATGTTCTTCGTTGGGTAGAAGCTGAAGGCTGCAACGTGGCCGAAGGTTCCAACCTTCTGGCTGTTGAATTCTGCACCATGTGCCTGGGCACAGTCTTCGATGAGGTAGAGGTTATGATCCTCGGCTATTTCTTGGAAGGCCTTAATGTCCGCAGGCTGACCGTAGAGGTGGACGACGAGGATGGCTTTGGTTTTGTCCGTTATCCTCTCAAGAACTTCATTTGGATCGAGGTTGTAGGTTTTCGGATCGATATCAGCAAAAACCGGTTTTGCGTTCTGGAAGAGGATCGAAGTGGCAGAGGCTATGAAGGTGAAGGGCGTCGTTATGACTTCATCTCCAGGTCCTATTCTGAGAGCCTTGAGGGCAACGTCCAATGCAGCGGTTCCATTGGCGACTGCTATTCCGTGCTTGGCGCCGAGGTAATCGGCAAACTCCCTCTCGAAGGCTTCGACCTCCTTTCCGTGGGCCAGCATTCCACTCCTCAAAACTGCAACGACGGCGTTTATCTCCTCATCCCCTATCAGGGGCTTGGCAATGGGTATATTTCTCATTTTCACCGCCTCACAGATCTTTTTCTTTGAGATAGAGCTCATAATCCTCCCTCCTGATTTTAACCTCCCTTCCGCAGTGGGAGCATCTGAATATCACGTGCTCCCCCCCCTCGCCGATTTTTTCCCCCAGCTTCCTTCCGCAGTAGCAGACGAAGCCCTTCAAACGAGCGGGATTCCCGTAGACGAGTCCGAAGGGTGGAACGTCCTTTGTAACGACTGCCCCAGCTCCCACCATCGCGTACTCACCTATGGTGACACCGCAGACTATCGTGGCGTGGGCCCCTATGCTCGCGCCCTTCTTGACGAGGGTGGGGACTACCTCCCAGTCCTCATTGAATGCTCTCGGGTAGAGATCGTTGGTGAATGTCATGTGCGGACCGAGAAAAACGTCGTTTTCAACCTTGACGCCGTGATAAACGCTTACTCCATTCTGGATTTTTACGTTGTTGCCTATCTCAACATCCACGTCGATGTAAACGTCCTTTCCTATGTTGCAGTTCTTTCCTATCTTGGAACCCTTCCTGATATGGGCGAAGTGCCAGATCCTCGTTCCTTCTCCGATCTTTACCCCTTCCTCGACAACAGCGAGAGGGTGAACGAAATATTTTTTAACTTCCTCTGGCATTAGGAACACCCGGCAGAGATTTCCCAAGGCTGAATATAAACGTTATCCCGGTGGACTTGATGGTTGAAAACGATAGGTTTCCCTTTGTCACTGTAATCATCCCAGCATATAATGAAGAGAGATACATAGCTAAATGTCTAGAGGAGTGGGTTAATCAGAACTATCCAAAGGATCGCTATGAGATACTGGTCTATGATGGGATGAGCACGGATAGAACAGCGAAGATAGTGAAGAATTTTGAAGAGCATTATTCTAGACTTGTGTACTATAAACTTAATCCAAAGCGAAAGCAGGTGTTTGCTTTTAACATGGGAATACGGGAAGCGAGAGGGGAGTTTTTTATAATCTTTGGTGCACATGCATACCCTGAGAGGGATTTTTTGAAAAAGAGTGTTGAAACATTCTTGGAAGTTAAAAAAAGTGAACCTAAGCTGGCTGGAGTTGGAGGGAAGATAATAAAGCTCTTTGAGAATCGTTTGGCAAAACTTGTGGCATTAATCTATTCCTCTCCTCTTTCTGGAGCAAGTACATTTTGGTATGAGGAGGGGCCCCACTTTGCTAAAACCATTGCGTTTGCGTTGTATGATAAAAAGATAGTAGAAGAGATTGGGGGGTTTGATGAAGATATGCTCACCGGAAACGACTTTGAGTTCAACCTTAGGATAAACAAGCAGGGATATAAGTTGTTCTTTAATCCAGAAATCAAGAGCTACTATTATGCTAGATCTACATGGAAGGGCTTCTTAAAGCAGACGTTCAACTACGGGGCCGTTAAAGCTGTGGCTATCAAAAAGGGTTATTTCTCACCAATGTGGCTGTTTCCTCTAGCGTTTTTGGGCTTTGAGATAAGTATGATTGTCTTGCGTTCCTTAATTTGGATTTTTATGCTTTATTGGCTAGCTCTCTTGGAGGAAGCTATAAGGTTAGGAGTTAAAATGAGAAATTGGAATGCTGTTATCATGCCGCTCATGATGTTCATTTTTCACAATCTAATCTCAATTGGTTTTGTTTCTGGGCTGGTACTTGGAAAGAAATCATTTCGGTGAGGGTAATGAAAGTGGTGATGACAGTGAGCAATCCTTTCAAGCCCGATCCCAGAGTCTACAAAGAGGCCAGAAGCTTGGTTAAACATGGGTATGAAGTCACCATAATAGCGTGGGATAGGGAAGGAAAGTATTCCAAGGAGGAATTATTTGAAGGAATTAAAATAAAGAGGATCAAACTAAAATCAAGATATGGGAACTTTTTAGATTTTGGCCTTAAACTTCCACTGTTTTACATTAAGGCTTTAGTGATTCTCCTAGAGGAGGACTTTGACGTGATTCATACTCATGATTTTGACACCGCTCTTTTAGGGCTCTTTATGAAGATTCTAAAAGGAAGGAGATGGATATACGATGTACATGATCTGTACTTTACATATTTTTCAAATAAGGCACTTAGAAGGATTATAAAAACTTTTGATATTTTGTTTGCTGGATATTCTGATATTGTCTTGGTAGCAACTCAATCCTTAGGAAAGCGATATCAAGGACTTAGAGAATTTTATATCGAGAATGGTATTCACTCTGAAAAAATAGTGACAATCTGGAACGTTCCCTGTCTTAAAGAATTCCTTAACTATGAGAAATTAGATCTCAAAAAATCCAAAAAAATTACAATAGGATTTATTGGATCCATTAGAACACTCACAAATTTTGTCTCACTGTTTGAAGCTATCAAACATGATCCACACTTGTATAAGGTTATTTTTGTAGGTAATGGTAAATATTTAAAAAAACTAAGAAAGATTGTTGAAAATAACTACTCCCAGCTCGACGTAGAGTTTATCGGCCATATTAGTTATAGGTTGATACCAAACTATTACAAACTCTGCGACCTTATACTTGCACTGTATCCCCCGCAAGAAAATGTAAGCAGGGCAATAGCAATAAAGGTTTTTGAATCCGCAGTTTTGGGTATACCTTGCATAGTACCTGCTGGAACCTTGATGGAAGATTTTGTAAAAGAATATCGATGTGGGATAGCCATCAAAGAAGAAATTGAGAATCTTAGAGAGAACATAGTCAAAATCAAAAAAATTAAGTTCAATCCAGAGATCATTCGGAAAAGATGGAACTGGCAAAGAGAAGAGAGGAAACTTATAAAAATATACGAATCAATTGTTAGGGATACGCAAAAGAAGTGAAAAGGTGAGAGTTGACATAATTTCCTAAAAGTTCCCTGTATTACATTAAGAGATAGGACGGAGTGGGTTGAGACGATTGAAGACGGCTGGAACGTCCTGGTCGGAGCCAACAAAGAAAAAATATTAAAAGCCATTAAAGAATTAAATCAAACGGAGAAACATGCTCATACAAATTCGGCAACGGAAAGGCAAGAAAAAGGATAGCAAAATAATCAAAGAAGAAATTGTGGCGCTGCTTAAAACCAACGAGAAGTAATAATCTCCTCATTGAAAAGCTGGCTCAACCTTTGCTAACAAGTAGGCTGGAGGTGGATTGATGTGTGGAATTAACGGATTTTCTTGGAGTGATGAGTCTCTTATTAATAAGATGAATGCCTCAATTCGTCATCGTGGACCTGATGATGAGGGTGTTTATGTGGATGATAATGTTAGCCTTGGTCATGTTAGGCTCGCCATTATTGATCTCTCACCAAGAGGCCATCAGCCTATGAGATATGAAAAAGATGGGAAAGAAGTGTGGATCGTTTACAATGGTGAGATCTATAATTTCATGGAGCTTCGTAAGGAACTGAAGAAAAAAGGTTACACCTTCAATTCAAATACTGATACAGAAGTTATTCTCGCCGCTTATCTGGAATGGGGTTTTGACTGTGTTAAAAAATTTAACGGTATGTGGGCCTTTGCAATCTACGATAAAAGTAGGAACATACTGTTCTTAAGCAGGGACAGGTTTGGAATAAAACCATTATATTACTATTATAATGGTCAGAATATAATCTTCAGCTCTGAAATTAAAGCCATATTGACCCACAACATTGAAAGGAAACCAAACGATGCGATTGTTTTTGATTTTCTATACTACAATCTGCTTGACCATACGGAGGATACTTTTTTTGATGGTATAAAAAAGTTGATGCCAGGTCATAATTGCGTATTTGATTTAGAATCGAGGAACCTGAGGATATGGCGCTATTACGACCTGAAGACGAGAATTTCCACGAGTAAAGTTATCAAAGACAATATTCCAGAGAGGTTTAGAGAAATATTCTTTAAGGCTGTAAAACGAAGACTTATAGCCGATGTCCCAGTTGGGTCTTGCCTCAGTGGAGGGCTCGATAGTTCGAGTATAGTATGTGCTATGAGACATTTAAATCCAGAATCTGAAATAATGACTTTTTCCCTGGTTTTTCCTCGATCAAAATTCGATGAGAGCAAATACCAAAGTAGTGTCGTTCAAAAGTGCTCGGTTAAAAGATTCACTACAACTTTTACAGTAGATGATATCATTAGGGATATTGATGACCTAATATACATTCAGGAAGAACCCTTCCCTACCCTCAGCATTTATGGACAATATATGGTAATGAAACTTGCACATGAAAAAGGTATAAAGGTTCTCCTTGATGGTCAGGGGAGTGATGAAATACTCGCTGGTTATCATTATTTCTTTGGTTATTATTTTGCAGAACTATTCAGGAAACTCCAGTGGAGAGAGTTATTCAGAGAAATAATTGCATATTACACTGTTCATAAATCAACTAGTCCCCTTATAAGCATGATTTTCCATCTTTTTCCTAAATTTATTAAACATCTACTGTGGAAAAGGAGATTTAAATATATTTCTGAGAGTTTTGTTGAAAGGTATAAACACAGAAACTCTAAAGATCTTGTGTGGAGCATTAAAACTCTAAGAGAGGCGTTAATACTTGCGGAGACATACTATTCCCTTCCCCACCTTCTAAGATTTGAGGATAAGAACTCTATGAGATGGAGTATAGAGAGTAGAGTCCCCTTCTGCGATTATGAGTTAGTTGAATACGTTCTTTCCCTTCCGTCTCAGGAAATACTAAAAAAAGGAATTACTAAGAGAGTCCTCAGAGAGGCCTTAAAAGATATACTACCGGAAGATATAAGAAATAGGATCAGTAAGATAGGATTTGCTACTCCTGACAAGGGCTTACTCCGAACAGAACGGGGTTATAGATTTGCCAAATCTATAATTGAATCTGATAGATTTAAAAAGCGAAAATATTGGAAAGCCGATGTAATAAAGAAAATGCTGGAGGAACATTATAGGGGAAAGGAAGATCATTCTCAAGAACTGTGGAAAGTTATAATCTTTAGAACTTTGGCTCAGGGGGTGGTTTGATGGAACGAAGAGTACTTATGATACTTAACAATGGATATATCAATGATCCCAGAGTTACCGCCGAAGCCGAGAGTTTAGTCAGGCATGGTTACAAAGTTAGGGTCATAGCATGGGATAGGAAAAGGCAGTATTCCTCTCATGATATTATCAATGGGGTTGAGGTAATTCGAATTAGAATACCCTATCTTTTGGATAAAATTCTGCCTTTTGAAATACTGAAGTTACCAATATGGCAGACATTGGCATATAAAAAGGCGCTTGATATATACAAAAACTGGAAATTTAAAATTATCCATGTCCATGACTGCCCCGATCTCCTAATAGGTGTTAAACTGAAACAGAAAATCAAAGGGATTTTAATTTATGATTCCCATGAGGTGTGGAATTACATGGTTTTCACCAACAAATTTCCAGAATTTATAGGAGAAGTGTTGTGGAGAGAAAGAAGCATGTTAAAAAGTGTAGATGTTCTTATAACCGTAGGTAGAGGTTATAAAAAATACTTTCTCAGATATGTAGATGATGTTAAAATCATTATGAATGCCAAACATCCAGTGAGTTCGTGGAAACGTCCTAAAATCTTTCCCCTAGTTATTGTATATATTGGAGGTTTTAATAATTTCAGATGTATAAAAGAACTGGCGAGATCCTTATGTAAAATTAAATATCCTGTAGTTGCGATTATTGCAGGGCCTGAATATGCAGATTACAAAGTACTCTTTGAGCGGACTAAGGAATGTGGAGTAAAGTATATCGGGTATGTCCCAAAGTCCCAAGTCATTTCTTTAACCCTAAATTCCAGCGTGGTTTATTACGTGTTTAATCCCAAATCCCCATTATACCAGATAGGTATGCCCAATAAACTGTTTGAAGCAATAACAACTGGAAGAGCATCTATCGCTGGAAAGAACACAGATAGTGGGAGATTTGTTGAAGAGTACAAAATTGGAATTGTTGTTACATGTGCTGAAGAAGAGATAAAAAGGGCTTTAGAGTACCTCATTGAGAATCCGAAGTATATAGTAAAATTTGGAAAAAGAGCTTATTCAATTGGAAGAAAGTATAATTGGGAGTTAGAGGAACAAAAGCTCCTAAAAATCTATGATTTATTAAACACTAGAGCCAATAACATTAATGGTGATTCAAGATGAATCTACAAGTTCTGCTCCAAGAACTAGAACAGAAATTTGGAAAATATACGACTATTGAATATATATTGCCTAGTATTGTGTTTTACTCAGTAGCAGCTGAGTATCTCAACTCTTTTTCTTTAGATAGAACTAAAGTTAGAGTATTGGATGTTGGAAGTTCTTATGGATATGGTGTCTACACCATGTCTAAATTATGTCCGAGCTGTATCCTCACTGGTGTAGATATCAGTAAAACAGCAGTTTCTGTGGCTACGGATGTCTTAAAATCAGAAAATACAAGCTTTGAGGTTGTGGATATGGTAGACACGAAACAAGTTTTGCAATTTATCAAAAAATACGGGAAATTTGACGCAATAACATGTTTTGAAGTTTTTGAACATATACTCCCAAATAAGTCCAGAATGCTGCTTAAAAATCTCAACCTCCTTCTTAAGGATTCAGGATTTCTTTTTATATCCACACCAAATCAGGTTGTGTACGATGTATTTGCCTTCACTAAAGACCATATTAACGAGGTTACATTAGATAAATTTCTTGATGCTCTCAGAGAGTATTTTAATATTCTTGAGGTGTATGGTTCCGATTTACATCCCAAATTGATGATTTCTCTATTTTGGAACCTTGGTCTTGTTGCGAGACAGAAGAACAAGAAAGTGTCGATGCCCAGATATAAGAAATTTTTAAGAAAATTATTACGCACAATATTTGAGCCCAGTGAGTTTTACCTCTCAATACTAAAACAAACTAATTACAGCAGTTATTTGTTGAAAAAATTAGACACATATAAGCTAAATCAAAAGCCTGAAAATTCGTCTTTAATATTTGTAATTGCTAAAAAGAAATAATGAAGATAGTAAGCTCATCATCTGGCTCGAAGCCGAGGAGGTACACGTAGGCCATCCGCGGTTTTATTGGGACATGGAACTCCCCCTTCAGGAGGCCAAGGGCTGCACTGAGCACCAGAATGAGCCCGAGGAGGAGGGTCAGGTAGTCGTTGAGTACCTCCCTGTTTATTTCCCTTAGGATCAGTCCACCGAGGACTATCGCCGGCAGGCTGCCTGCAAAGAGCCTGAGGGCGAGGTCATAGCGTATTCTACCCTTCCTGCGGTGGAAGAACACCCCAAAAACCCTCGTTATAGTGGCGTAGAGCAGATCGGTTCCGACCGCTATCAGTGGCTCGACGCCGAGGAAGATAAGGGAGGGGGTCATTAGGGCTCCTCCACCCACACCGGTAAGACCGACGAGGAACCCCACGAAGAAGCCAAGACTGATAAAAACCAATGCTTCTTCCATTGACCACCTCCTCCGTTATCGTTACGGTAGGTACCCAAGCTCCTTGGCTTTCTGAATGACGAGTTCAGCTTCTTCCTCAGGCGTCATCTTCGAGCTGTCCACTTTAACCTCCGGATTTTCTGGCTCTTCGTAAACGCCATCGTAGCCGGTGAGGCCCTTTATCTCTCCGCGCATGGCCTTCTTGTAGAGCCCCTTCGGGTCGCGCTGAATCCTCACTTCGAGGGGGGCGTAGACGTAGACCTCGATGAAGTCCCCTATTTCTTTCCTAGCGTACTCCCTGACTGCCCTGTAGGGGGAAATCAGCGAGACTATGGCTATAACCCCGTTCTTGCTGAGGAGTTTGGCCATATGGATGACGATTCTGTTATGCATTTCCCTCGCTTCCTTAGAAAAGCCGAGCTCAGGATAGAGCGTCTTCCTTATCGTATCGCCGTCGAGTATCTCCACGCGGTAGCCCATTTCTCTGAGTTTCTTGGCAAGTTTGACAGCTAGAGTAGTCTTTCCGGCACCGCTCGGCCCTGTAAGCCACACCGTAAAGCCCTTCTCAAGGTTTCTCTGCTCCATGCTCACCACCCGTCAAACGATGCTCTTTCCGTTGAGCAACTTTATCATCCCGAAGAGCCTGAGCACGGTTGGGGCAAAGTCGTAGATTGTGAGCTGGGTCTGTTTCGACTCGTCCATGCCTGGGAGATACAGCGAGAACACGCCGTATTCTGCGTGAACTGCATCGTCTGGGCCCAAGTCGTTCTCGAGGAGGTATGGTGTCTTGTATCCAAGGGTTCCCGCTGCTCTCCAGTTCAAGTCATCCAGATAAACCATCATGTCCGGCTTGTCTCCCTTGGCGGTGGGATAGATGTCCTCTGGATAGAACACCTTGGTGTTCCACTTCTCGCCGTTCGGGCCGCGTATGTTCTTTATAAGCTCCGCGACATCGTCTCTAACCTGGTGGAACTTTTCGGGCGGGATTATTCCCTGGGGCTCCCTTCCCTTCACGTTGAGAAAGATCCTCGAGTAGTAGCCGCCCCAGGCCCAGGCCGTAGTTTTGCTCCAGTCAACCTTGAGCTCGTTGAATCTAACCTGTCTGCCTTCTTTCAGTATCTCAGGGTTCTTGATCTTGAGAAGGCCCTCCTCGATGAGCCACTGGTTTATGGCGAAAGCTCCCTTCATGGCCTTTATTCCGTGGTCTGAAACTATGAGCACAGCCGTCTCGTCGAGGTCGAGGAGCTTCAGGGTCTTGCCTATCTCTTTATCTAGGAGCTTATAGTAATCGGGGATGACGTTCCGGTAGGGGTTGTCGTCGCCAGGATAAAGGTGGTGATTCTCGTCGAAGTACTTCCAGAATGCATGGTGAACCCTGTCGAGGCCTATCTCCACGAACTGGAAGTAGTCCCAATTCTTCTCCTCGATTAGGTACCTTATCACTTCGAACCTCTTCTCTGTCATCTCCCAGAGTTGCTCTTTGACTTCGTCGCGGTTCTCCTTTCTGAAGACAACGTCGAAGATGTATTCACCGACGAGACTCTCAATCTCGCCCTTGAGCTCCTTTGGATAGGTGTAGTCTACGCTCGCGTCGGGGGTTATGAAACACGACACGAGCCAGCCGTTTATCGGCTTTGGCGGGTAGCTCGGTGGAATTCCAACGAGAACCGACTTCTTGCCCTTCTCGGCTATGTGATGCCACACAGCCTTCTCTTTTACCATAAGGCTGTGAGCAATCCAGATGTCATTGTAGGTGCCCTTCTTCCTGTGCCTGAAGCCGTACAGACCCAGCTCTCCTGGCGTTTTTCCAGTCGCCATCACCATCCAGGCTGGAATGGTAATGGCTGGAATGGTGCTCTGCATTGGACCATAAATGGAGCGCTCTACGAGCCACTTTATGTTTGGCTGGTCATCCAAAAAGCGACTGAACAAAAGCTCGGGTGGAGCGGAGTCGAGGCCAATGACAAAGACCTTCTTAACGTTCTCCAACCCTCTCTTAACCTTCTCATCAAAGCTCATAACATCACCCCAGGTATTTCTCAACAATCTTGAATGCCTCCTCAACCTTCTTCCTATTACAGACGCATCCCAAAACTTCCCTCTTGCCGCCTGTGTTTGTTCCGAGGATGCGGAGCCTCTCAATGACCTCTGCCATGTTTATCCTTTCGGCTTCCTCCTTCGAGACCCTGAAGTAGAGCTGAGCCTTTCCGTGGAAGTTTTTATTGACAACGACGGCACCTCTAAAGCCCATTTCCCAGACGAGCCTCCTTGCAACCTTGGAGATTATGTTGAACGGACTCTCGAACTCGACTATCGCGAAGCCATTCCTCTCAGCCACGCTTGAGAGGGCTTCCTCTATTATGCGTCTTATCTCATCTGCTCGCTTCACCCACGGCTCATATTCAAGGAGCTCTTTAGTTTCTTGACTGAGCAGAACTGCAACGGCATCTTCAACGGCTTCTCTGTCCACGGCTATGTAGTTCGAGTCCATCAGCTCGACGAGCCTTAAAGCCTCCTCCCTTGATAGGCCTTCCCTATCGAGGAGCTCATTAACGCGAGGAACCTCAAAAGCCCTCTCCCCGATGTCGCCGACTACGCCAAGGGCGCTCCAGGCGTTCCAGAGGCCGAAGTACTCGGAAACTACCAGCGAGGCCGATGGATAATATTCACCGTCGAGTGAGGGGTTAATCTGTTTGACCTTTGGGTTCCTTATCCTCGGCTGCGTGTGATGGTCTATGAAGAGTGTTTCGATATCTACATTCTCCACCTCACCCGGAACGTTGAAGTCCATCACGTAGAGCTTTTCAGCCCCTTCTATTGCTTTCCGGATCCTCTCATCGAAGCGGAACTCGCCTATTTGTGCTGTCATATTTGTGAAGTCTTCTAAACAGAGTGCTCTGACGAGCAAAGCCGCTGAAGTTATTCCGTCCGTGTCCCAGTGATGAACTATTAGATGCACCTAACTCACCCCGCAAAAATAAAAGGGGCTCACTCCACGAAGGGCTTCTCAAAGCTCCTTATGACTTTGTAAACCTCGGGCCTCATCATGTATTCCGGCGGCTGCTCGCCGGCCATTATCATCTTCCTGAGCTTGGTGCCGCTTATGTGGACGTGGAACTCCTTTGGATGAGGGCATATCTTGGCGTTGACCATGCCGCCGCACTTCCTGCAGTAGAAGGCCTCTCTGATGAACATCGGTGTTATGCCGAGGTCAGGGAAGTTCTCGAACATATCCCAGGCCTCGTAGGGCCCGTAGTAGTCGCTGACTCCAGCGTGGTCTCTTCCCACGATGAAGTGCGTTGCTCCAAAGTTCTTCCTCATGATGGCGTGGTGGATGGCTTCCCTCGGGCCAGCATACCTCATTTCATAGCGGACGGTCGCTAAGGTCGCGGCGTTCTTTGGGTAGTAGTGCTCAAATAGCGTCTCGTAGGCCTTGATTATGACATCATCTTTATAATCGCCCTTCTTCTTTTTACCGAGGACGGGGTTGATGAAGATGCCGTCTACAAAGGTTAGCGCCGCCTTCTGGACGTACTCGTGCCCGACGTGGGGGGCGTTCCTCGTCTGGAAGGCAACGATGGTCCTCCAGCCGCGCTCCTTGAAGAGGATCCTCGTCTCGACGGGTCTGAGGGTGTATTTGGCGAAGGGATTTGGAACTTCATTGAGGAGCTCAATCTCGCCGCCGACTAGGTATTTACCTAGGGAATAAACCTTGGCAACGCCCGGATGATTTGGATCAGTGGTTTTGAAGACTTTCTGGGCGAACTCTTTCTTATCATAGGTATATATCTCCTCAACGTGCATCCTTGCAATGGGTATATCCTCGTAGTAGAGCAGAACCGCGTCTCCCACATCAAAGGTCTTTTCCACAATGTCGATCACTATCGGAATAGTCCAGGGGGTATCATCGCTCAGACGCATGTGGTTGAGTACACTTTGGAAATCATCACTTGTGAGAAAGCCTTTCAGGGGAGAATAGACACCATGGGCGATGTTCTCGAGGTCTATCGCCCTTCCGTGGTCGATCTTAACGGAGGGATACTCCTTCTGCTCGCTCAGAATTCTCTCGCGGGTTCTCTCTGCGACGAGCCTTCTAACTAACTTGCCTCCATGGGGCTTCGAGACCATGTTACCACCTCAAAAATTTGGGGAATCAGTCGAGGTAGCCAAGGGCCCTGAGGCGCTCCTTGACCTTTTCCTCTTCCTCTTCGGTGAAGACTTCCTCTTTCTCCTCCTCTTCGAGGCTCGCAAGAACCTCGCGGAGGACGTAGGTAACGTAGTCTGAGACGGAAGTGAATCCAGTGCCCTCTATCCTCTTCTTAATCTTGTCGTAGAGGGGTTTTGGTATGGAAACGGTTGTGTACTTCTTTTCGTCAGCCATCCGATACACCTCCAGTCTTTAATGATATTTAATGACATTTAATTAAATTTCATTAATGCGTATAAGGCTTTCGGTGAGGGGGTATCTTTAAAACCCTCCGGACGTATGTTATGCTGCGATGATGATTGATGGGCGAACCGAGTTGTGAGGAAGGAAAGGTGATCGCTGAGCATACCTTTTTAAGGCCCATTCTCCCACTTTTTCTGGGATGATGATTTCAGCCTTGTCCGAGCTGTGATGAGGGAGTGACGGACTGACCTTTGACCTTATTTTTATGGCAGTTTAATTAGGAGGCTCAAATAAAATTGGAAAACCTAATAAAGTTTGGCGAAAATTCTATGCATGGTAACGTTTAAGTATTGTGTGCATATGCACAAAAATAGGTGATATGATGAGGGATGTCTATAAGCCCATCTGGGTTAGCATCGTCGGCAACGTCCTGTTAGCGCTTATCAAAATTATCGTGGGTCTCTGGTACTCGAGCATAGCAATCATCTCGGACGGCGTTCACTCGCTCTCGGATGTTGTGACGAGCGTTATTGGCTACTTCGGCATAAAGCTCGCCTCCAAGCCACCAGATAAAGATCACCCTTTTGGTCATTCCCGCTTTGAACCCTTGGTGGCGTTTCTCATCGGTGAAGGCCTTGTTATAGTTGCCTATGAGATTGGTAGGGAGGCTTTTTTTAGAATGCTTTACGGAAGCATTGTGGAGGTAAATTCTATTATGCTTGCCATCACGATTCTTTCAATCCTTGCGAAGGAGGCCATGGCGCGCTATTCCATCCACGTCGGCAAGAAGCTCAACAGCCAGATTTTAATAGCCGATGCCTACCACCACAGGAGCGACGCGCTGAGCAGCGTCGCAGTCTTCATTGGGCTGGGAACTCAAAAGCTGGGCTTTGAATATGGTGATGCCCTGGCTGGTCTGGTGGTTGCGGTTTTCCTGGTTAAGGTTTCCTTTGATATCATCCTTGAGAATATTGGCTACCTCACCGGTCAGGCGCCTCCCTTCGAGCTCTGCGAAGAGATAAAGCGCAGAGCTCTGAGCGTTCCTAATGTCCTTGGTGTTCACGATTTGAGGGCGCACTACGTTGGGAGCAGGCTCCACGTCGAGCTGCACATAGAAGTTCCACCCGAGTTGACACTAAAGGAAGCCCACGACATAAGTGAAGATGTGAAGAGGCGCATAGAGGAAATTCCCGAGGTGGATAGGGTCTTCGTGCATGTGGACATAAAGGGGGTTACAAAATAGCTGACAAATAAGAAAGAGAAAAGGATTAGTGGATTATTGCCCTGTTAAATCGTCTGAAGTGGGGCATATCCCCGTTCTTGGGTCGCATGGTGGAAGGCTTCCACTGCTATGGATATAAACATCTCCGTACATACCTGCCAGACTGTACTTGTTGTCCTTATATGGGAACTTGACTTTACTTGAATAGAAAGTTCCGTCCACATACTGGTTTTTGTACTCCTCTTTTAGTTGCAAGTTAAGATGAATTAACGAGAACTGTGTGCTGTCCGTGTTGAATCCTACTCCCATCGCCATGATGAACGGTGCAATTTCAATGTTGTTGTAGTCAAGGGTTCCGAGTACCGCCGCCGACGCTGAGAAGAGGGGAATCGTGTTGGTGGACGACACGAAATCCACGTCGAGTTTTGTCAATCCCCCCTGCTGGCTCTCGTGGATAGTTGGCTCCCAATAGCTGTGGATGAACCACATTGTCCTCTCTCCAATACCCCCATATTGGCTTGGCCACCCATGCTCCACGAACTTCTGTAGGCTCATGTCCTCTTCATCGGGCTTCCCAAGGATTACGTAGGCAACGTCGTTGAGTTTTTGATAAACGAGACCGTCCCACCAGTAAAGCCTGTATTTTGCCAGCACGACGGTGCCCTTGATGCCCGCCCCTATTACAGAGGGGTTGGAAATCTCCGAGCCCCAAATTGTGATGTGGGATTCCGGAATCGTGAGGTCTTCTGTGTTGATACTATAAGAAGTTCCTATTATCTCCGCTTCTGTAGAGGAGCTGCTACCTCCTTTTTGTACGGCCGCGGCTGCAGAGAAGATCAGTTCCAGACTCTGGGTGGTCCTCTGCCGATACATTGTAGTTACGGTAATCCCGTTTATCTTGCTTGTGTCACCAGTGACTTGGAGGGCAACCAGGGGTATTATCGTGTTGGATTTTGAGACTATGACCTGCTCTAGTTTCCATACAAGGCAAACTTGGTAGCATGACCCAGTCCACCGATCACATTTCCAGTAGCACTGATCATAGTCAAAGCTTGGCGGCCAGTTTTCTGTGGTTGCTGAAATACTGTTGCCCTTAATCTTTTGGAGTTCTATTGATTTTAGCTTCCCCTCTATCTGATTTTTGGTGTAGAGAATTTTAGAGCTCCCTCTGGGTAGCTTCACCTGAATGCTCCTCTTGTCAAGTACTTCCCCCACATTAATCGGCACCGCTTTTATGAAGTATTGCACGTTGTTGTTTTCATCTCGGAGGGTTCCCAAGAGCAGAAGTGATGCCGACACCGCTCTGGAATCGAGCTTGGCACTTTTCAAGTAAGAACCCCAGAGTTTCATTGCTTTAGTGAGCTGGCTGTAGCTTATTTTTATCTTATCCTGTCCTGAGAAAGTTCCAAGTTCCATCAGAGAACCATTTGGAAGAAGGATTGACGCCGTAACTATCCCGTATCCCTTCTCCGGAAGCTCAATCTCAAGGCTGGGGTTGAGTATGAAGTTCCGCTTGTATTCAACCTTTGCTCCAAGATACTCCTTGGAGTCTATTGGGATGTTATATACTGCAGCTCCCGAGGCTATGCTTCCCAAGAATAAAACTACTATCAGTACTATAATAGTTTTTTTCATAACACCCTCTCAATATTACAATTCGGAATCGTTCTTAAAAACTTTTTGATACTATAAAAAGAGAAGTGCCTAATACGAAAACAATAACTTCCGATTTTAGTACTTCCACTACAACGTCAATCCTCTTGTGGTCTTCTTGTATCCTTGTGTCTAAGATTAATGTTTACACTAAATCATAGCTTGATAGAATGAACCGTTACCTCCCTCAAATCTCCCAAGAACTTCTCCAAATGCTCCCTCTTGACGTGGGGCATCATGACTATTCTTATGTAACCGCGATGGGCGCTGATTCCCCAGCCACGTCTCTTCAGCTCCTTCTCGACATCTTCGAGGTTCTTCGTTCCGAAGGAGACTATGTTGAGCATAGGTTCCCTTATCAGGTAAACCCCTGGTATCTTCTTTATCTGCTTTGCAAACCACCTGCTCAGCTCCATTGCGCGCTTCACTACCTCCTTGTAGCCCTCAAAGCCGAGGTGCTTTATCAGGGCCCACACTGCCAGAGCATTTGCTCCAGGCCGTGTCCCTGTTATCGTCGCCTGCCACACCTTTCCCCCGGCCAGATAGGGCGCGGGCACGCTTATCGCCTCTAGGAACTTCTTTTTTCTGAAGATTATTCCACCTGCGGGAATCGGGGCCATTCCCATCTTGTGGGGATCTATGGTTATGCTCTGCACACCTTTAAGCCTGAAGTCGAAGTCGGGGAGATCATAACCCAGGGCCTTGGCGAAGGGAATCACGAAGCCTCCGAAGGCAGCATCAACGTGGAGGGGGATTCCGTAATCGAGGGCCAGGTCGCTCAAAGCTGGGATGTCATCAACAACACCCAGTCCGGTGGTTCCTGCTATCCCGACTATCCCGATAGTGCCCTCGGTTATTTTAGCTTCGACGTCCTTAACATCAACCGAGTAATCATCCTTCAACTCGGCCCAGACAAGCTTGACGCCGAGCATCTCGCTTGCCTTGAGGAAGGAGAAGTGGGCGCTCTTTGGGAGGATAAGCTCCGGCTTTTCAACGTCGGCTAGGTTGCGGAAGGCCCTCACGGCCAGGATGTTTGCCTCTGTTCCTCCAGAGACGATGTTCCCGTAGCCCTTCTCGAGCCCCAGGAGACTAGAGAGCATCTCCACGGCTTCTTCTTCTATTTTCTGGCTTCCGACGTGAAGGCCCGGGTCGCCGAGGTTCCTGTCGATGTACTTCATGACAATTTTCTGAGCGAAGGGATGGGGATACGTGCACATTGAGCCGAGAATCCGCCCAGAACCAAAGGTTAAATCCTCTGCCGTTTTCTCCTCCAGCTCTGCTAAAACTTCTTCCTCGCTCGCGCCTTTCCTCGAGAACATGGTCTCACCAGCCTGGCACTACTCCACACTCCTCAATTTAAGCTTTTGCCCTTTTGATGTAGGTCTTAAAGAACAAGGGTGTTGTTAAGGCTGTCATCATGGAGACGACTATGACGCTCGCAAAAATGGTCTGATCGATGAGCCCTGTGTTGAGGCCGAAGGTGAGTATCGCCAGATCCAGGCTTCCCCTGCCCCCCATGCCTATGCCAACGAGGATTGAGTCCTTCCAGCTCAGGCCGAAGAGCCTGCTCCCCAGCCCACAGCCGATGAGTTTTCCAAGAACCGCCGCCAGGTAAAGCGTTCCTATCAAGGCCAGGCTGATGCTCGCTAACGGCGGGTTGAACATCAGTCCGACGTAGATAAAGAACAGCGGTATGAAAAACTCCGTGAGGACAACTTGCAGGTCCTCTATCAGCTCATTGAGCTTTATCCTCGTAACGACAAGGGGGTCCTTCCTCTCGCGAAGTCTGCTTATCGTGAGTCCTGCCAGGTATGCTCCTATTATTTGGTTAAGACCGACCTTCTCAGCTATTATCGCCAGAGAGAACGTCAGTATGAGTGTGAATGTGAAAAATACGTTGAGGTTCTTGACTATCGAGTAGAACCAGTGGGAGCGTTTGAAAACGAGTTCGGAGATTAGGAGTATTATTGCTATGAACAGGAATATCTTGATGGTCAGTATCCCAAGGGAACGGGCATCCAAGCTACCCTTAGTCATTGCTGTGATGATGCCTATGAGGTAAACCGCGAGTATGTCATCGACGAAGGCTGCACCCATGAGGATGGACGAGATCTCCCGTTTAACGCGCTCTTTGACGAGGATACTGCTCGTGACTTCTATAGCAGTGTTTCCGAGAGTTACCCCAACAAAAATTGCCGCTGAGGTGCTCTTCCCGAAGAACTCTACTGTAGCGAAACCAAGGATAAAGGAGAAAGCCACGCCAAGGACTGCAACCATTACAGCTTTTTTGGTGTTCTGGGCTATTGCCGAGAAGTTGCTGGTGAGACCCATGTAAAGCATCATCATTATCAGGCCGAACTCCGCCAGAACGCTGAGCTCGGAAGTCGGCTCTATGAGTCCGAGGACGAATGGCCCCAGCGTTATTCCGGTCAGGACGTGGGCTATGATGGGATGTATCTCTACCCTCTCAACGAGCCACTCGATGCTCTTTGCTGTGACGAGTAGAATGGCAAGGGCCGCCAGAAAGTCCACATCATCCCCTCCTTGCAATCAGAGCGCCTATTATCCAGAGAACCATCAGGACTACTGAGAGAACCATCACAAGTGTTGCCCCCCTACTAGTACCGAAGACTATCGGAATCGGGCCTATCATTATAACTCCGCCGCCCTCAACCTCGGCCTCTCCACCTGCGCTCAGCAGGGTTCCA